>NZ_JAAVXC010000079.1:0-553 GCF_013416725.1 Pseudomonas sp. SbOxS1 | reverse complement strand
CTACAGCAGCCTCATTTGCTGTCAAGTGATATTTTTCAGAAGTTTTCAAGGAATCCTTAGCAACTTCAACCACTTGCGCTTCAGATCTCTCATCAGCGGGAGGCGAATTCTACAGCGTTACACGCTGCTGTCAACACCTTAATTCCTGCTTCTTTCGATTGAGAAAACCGAATCACTAACCAGGTAAACGACTTGATTAGCAGTACAAGCTTTATACAAAGCTTGTACTTATATAAAAACAAAACCCCTACCTGCATGCGCAGATAGGGGTTTTGGAATTTAATCTTGACGATGACCTACTCTCACATGGGGAAACCCCACACTACCATCGGCGATGCATCGTTTCACTTCTGAGTTCGGGATGGGATCAGGTGGTTCCAACGCTCTATGGTCGTCAAGAAATTCGGGTACTGAGTCGCGGCCAGTTGGCCTCGCTTCAGCAAATTGGGTATGTGATAGCTCGGTGTTTTGTGAGATTCCGAACTTTCGGTTCGTTTCGTCTTCACACACCGCAATCTGATGCTTCTTTCGAAGTAAGCAAATTGCTTGGGTG
>NZ_JAAVXC010000078.1:0-707 GCF_013416725.1 Pseudomonas sp. SbOxS1 | reverse complement strand
AAAGCTCTGGTCGACCCCGGAGAAATGGCCGTTTGATGCGCCCAGGCATGTTTTTATGGCCCGCGCTGTTGATCTGCTAGGACGCGGACAAGCAGATTGGCCTGCGGAAGCCAAAGACATTCGAGCATCCCCCCATTTTGACGGGGTCGCGGCGCAGATCCGCGAGCACTGTGCGTTTGGCAGGCTGGTAGCCTATTTGCAGCATAGTGACGGGCGTTTTGAGGCCATGCCGGCTGAAGCGTGGAATACCCACGCTTATCAGGGATGGTTCAGTAATTTCTTTCGCGCTCCAGCGAATGTCATCCCACGGCGATGGCATCCTCTCGCCGATATACCGGAGTGGTGGCTTTTCGTGGGGCGTGCCGAATTGGAAGCTTTGGCTACGCCACCAGCAAGCTATTCCGGGCCGGAAAGTAACGCTGCGTCGGACTCGGCACCGAGCATCTACCATGTACACATTGAAGATATTCGGGGGCTCCCATTCCTGTTTCTCGGGCAGGCCATTGAGTGGATCGGGGCGCGGGGCGAACCAATTGAGGACGCGGACTTGGCGGCCAAGTGGGACGCGGATGAACGGGAACTATTCGACTGCCTCGATGCTACTGCCCAAGATGTGCAGGGCTATCCTGCCAACGGCCCGTGCATTTATGAAAGCCTGCCATCTGGCATTTGGGCCAGGATGAATAGGGGGGGCACCAATGACCCAG
>NZ_JAAVXC010000077.1:0-1554 GCF_013416725.1 Pseudomonas sp. SbOxS1 | reverse complement strand
AGCCAGTTCAAGTGCGGCGTCGAGCCGCTATGGCCGAGGAGCTCATCCAGGGCGTCCCAGATCTTCGGCTGCTGAAACCATTCGCTTTCCTTGTACAGGATCATCTGCGAAATCGACTGCGCATACGCCGGCAGCTTAAGGGCCGCTTGCAGTTCAGTGGCTGTCATCTTGCCGTCTCGGTTGCGATCGATGATCGCGTACAACCGGCTTTTCATCGGGCCCTTGTCGTCTTTTTCGGCAATGGGGCGATAACGCTCGTGTTGTGCTTCGGTGAAACGGTCGACGGCGCTGAGAAAAGAGGCCATCAAGTGTTTGGGTCTGCTGTAGTCGATGATGACGTCATAGCCTTCCCAGGCCCAGGGACTGACCCAGGGCGTTACGCCAATCTCTTCACACACCCAGCCATCGAGAAGATTGTTGTCGGCGTCGTGAAGCAGGTTTTCCAGGTGATACCAGGTGCGCGCTTTGCGGGTCGGGTTCGCAGGCACCTGGATTTTTCGATCCGCCGGCAGGTCATCAAGCAGCTTCTTGGGGATCAGCAGGTCGGCCGCACTGCGCGGGCTGGAATCACTGGCCATCTGCATTTGCGCAGCGGTATGTCCTTCTGGCGCCACCACGGGTGTGCCCTTGGCGAGCTTCAGCCAGGTCCTGTCTTTTTCCGGCAGGTGCTGCGCCCAAGCCCGGCTGGCTTCGATGAACGCCTCGACGTCATCACCGCTGAACGTTTCCAGGTGCAGCTTCTGTTCCGGCTGATCCGCGTCACAGTCCTGATACAGGCCGAGGTGGCCGATCAAGTCTCCGACCTTGATCGCGACGGGGGTGTCGAGGACCATTATCCGATCTGTCGCCAGCGGTTCCAGCACGCTTTGCAGCGCAGCGAACTGTACCCACTGCGTGACCCGTTCCAGTTTGCGAAATTCGCCTTCACCGCTGACGGTGACGACCGTGCCTTTGGGCAACTCGCTGATTTCCTTGCGGTGCAGGCTCGCTTCCGGGCGCACCTTGAGTGCATCTCTAGCCGTTTCGATGCGATGCTCGCCGTTCACCACCGAGTGCAGGAACCGGGACGCAAGGTAACCGCGCAGCGAGCCATCGGCGTTGCTCAGGCTGGCCGGGCCCAGGTGATTTTCCAGGCGGCGGTAGTCGCCGTCGCCGCTGATGATCACCTCGGCGCCGCGGGGCAAGAAGTCAGCGATCTTGTCGGACCGGGGGCGGTAGTAAACGTACGCGCCGCGTTGTTCGGGATCGTCAGGATGCGGATCGTTCGCCGTGGCCTTGACCCGGTGCACTTCGCCCCAGAATCCCGGGCGCGCCAGGGTCGGATCGTCGTCATACTTCACCCAATCCTGCAGGTGCAGGTACAGGCTGTAGAAGATCAGGCACGGGGGTGCCTCCGTGTTGTCCTGGATCGCTGGCGGCTGCAGGCGATGGCGGACCAGCACGAAGTTACGCGAGAAGGGTTTTTCAACTTCTTCATTGACGAAGTACGTCGTTTTCGGCGAATACGTATCGATGCGGTAAGCCACCACTTCGCCGTCGGCCAGGCAGTGCACG
>NZ_JAAVXC010000076.1:15879-16050 GCF_013416725.1 Pseudomonas sp. SbOxS1 | reverse complement strand
TTACCCACTGCGCAGAACCTCCACTCGGCCTCTCGATGGGGCAAGAAAATCAAAAGCCAAATCAACAGCCAAAGCGAGGCGGCCTGACAGCCGACCTGATTCCAAGTCTGTCCGCGATGTGATCGTTCCCACGCTCTGCGTGGGAATGCCGCCAGGGACGCTCCGCGTTCC
>NZ_JAAVXC010000076.1:0-15853 GCF_013416725.1 Pseudomonas sp. SbOxS1 | reverse complement strand
GAACGATCAGGTTGGGGGTAACCGGAAAAGTCAGGTCGGCTTTAAGGCCGCCTCGCTTTGGCTTTAGATTTTGGGTGCCCCGTTAACCACGATGGCCGAACGCAGGCATTGCGCAGTGGGTAAACCGGCAGGACGCCGGTTTAGCCGCGCTGGGCCAAGGATGGCCCATCGCGGCGACCCACGGAGCAATGCCTTCGTTATGGCATGCCGAGCCCTAGCGAGGCACCGAGTGGTGGGGCAAAGCCTTTTGGTTCCTTTTTGGCGTTTGTGTACGGACCGGACACATGGTGGACACATGTGCGGGGACATGGTTGACGGACATGCTCAGGGTGTGAGGTGGCAAGAAAATCAAAAGCCAGATCAAAAGCAAAAGCGAGGCGGCCTACCAGCCGGCCTGATTTCGGATGTGCGCGATTTCCCGTAGGAGCCAGGCTTGCCGGCGAAGGCGTCCTCAAGGCCGCCCCGTCGCTCGCAGCTGAACCCGATCCACTGTAGGCGCGAGCCTGCTCGCGATAGCGCACTGTCAGGCAACGACAATGTTGACCATGGAATTGTCATCGCGAGCAGGCTCGCTCCCACAGGTTTTGCGCACTTTTAAAGCGCGATGACCGACAGCAGTGCACCACTGCGAAGCGGGTTGCCGATCCATTGCCCCCTGCGAAATCAACCGCTGGCAACTACACCCATCTCGCCAAATACCTGCCTATCTGGCGGGCAGCAAGGGCTAAACACTCATGTTTCCACCACCATGAAGGGTTCTTGCGGCCGACTGGCACAAACACTGCATTAACACCTTCAAGCCCATCCAAAAAAGATGGGCAGCCCTCTCGGTCAACGAAGATCGACTGGCCGCACAGGTCGTGGGCAATATCGGTGGATCAGGCATGGCCGTCTGGTTTTCAACACCGCAAAAGAACAGGCAAAGACGCCTGGAACCGCAAGGTTTCAGGCGTTTTTTTTTGCTTTTTTTCACCGTGATGGGCTTAGGGCAGGTGTCGTTTATGAATTCCAATGTAGCCAGTTTGAACAAGCTGCAAACGCTGATCGTGATCGGCAATGGCATGGTCGGGCATCATTGTGTCGAGCAGTTGATCGAGCGCGGCGCGCTTGACCGCTATCGGCTGCACGTCTTCAGCGAAGAGCCGATGCGTGCCTACGACCGCGTGCATCTGTCCGAATACTTCTCCGGTCGCGACGCCGAGTCGCTGGCACTCAGTGACGCGGCGCTGTACGAGACGCCCGGCGTCACTTTGCACCTGGGGGTGCCGGTGCTGGAGATCGACCGCGCCCGGCGCCAGGTGATCACCGCACAAGGCTGCGTTGCCTATGACAAGCTGGTCCTGGCCACCGGCTCTTATCCGTTCGTGCCGCCGATCGAAGGCGCCGAAGGCGATTCGCGCCTGGTCTATCGCACCCTGGAAGACCTCGATGCGATTCGTGCCGCGGCGGCCAATGCCCGGCGCGGGGTGGTGGTCGGCGGTGGTTTGCTGGGCCTTGAAGCCGCCAACGCCCTGAAAAGCCTCGGCCTCGAAGCGCACGTGGTGGAATTCGCCCCACGCCTGATGCCGGTGCAGCTGGATGATCTGGGTGGGCTGGCGCTCAAGGCGCAGATCGAGCGCCTCGGCGTCGGTGTGCACCTGTCCCGCGCCACGCAATCGATCAGCGCCGGCGAGCAGTACCGCTACCGGATGAACTTTGCCAACGACGAGTTCCTCGAGACCGACCTGATCGTGTTCTCCGCCGGTATCCGTGCCCAGGATGCGCTGGCCCGGCAATGCGCGCTGGAGATCGGCCCGCGCGGTGGCGTGGTGATCGACGACACCTGCCTGAGCTGTGACCCGAACATCTACGCCATCGGTGAATGTGCTTCCTGGAATGGCAGCCTGTTCGGCCTGGTCGCGCCGGGCTACCAGATGGCGCGCAGTGTCGCAGCACGCCTGTGTGACGACGCCGCCGAGCCGTTCCAGGGCGCCGACATGTCGACCAAGCTCAAGCTGCTGGGCGTCGACGTCGGCTCCATCGGCGATGCCCACGCCAACACGCCGGGTGCGCGCAGCTATCAGTTCATCGACGAAACGACGGCCAGCTACCGCCGCCTGGTGGTGGATGCCAGCGGCAAACACGTGCTCGGTGCCGTGCTGATCGGCGACAACAGCTATTACGACACGCTGCTGCAATACATGCAGAACGCGATCGCCTTGCCGTCAGAACCGGCGGCGTTGATCCTGCCGTCGTCCGAAGGCGCGCCGACCCTCGGCCCTGGCGCCTTGCCGGAAACGGCCACGGTCTGCTCGTGCCACAACGTGACCAAGGGCGCCATCTGCTCGGCCATCGACGGCGGATGCAGCGACCTCGGCCTGCTCAAGTCGCAGACCAAGGCCTGCACCGGTTGCGGTGGTTGCGCCGGGTTGCTCAAGCAAGTCTTCGAGCATGAATTGATTGCCCGTGGGGTCAGCGTCGACAAGAGCCTGTGCGAACACTTCGCCTACACCCGTCAGGAACTGTATGCGCTGGTGCGGGTAGAAGGGGTGATCACCTTCGAGGAACTGCTGGCCAAGCATGGCCGTGGTCACACCGGGTGCGATGTGTGCAAGCCGGCGGTGGGTTCAATCCTGGCGTCGTGCTGGAACCAGCCGATCATGGACCCTTCGCTGGTGCCGCTGCAGGACACCAACGACACCTTCATGGCCAACATGCAGAAAAACGGCACCTATTCCGTCGTGCCGCGCATCCCCGGTGGCGAGATCACCGCCGACAAGCTGATTGCCATTGGCGTGGTGGCGAAGAAATACGACCTCTACACCAAAATCACCGGCGGCCAGCGCATCGACCTGTTTGGCGCGCAGTTGCATCAGTTGCCGGACATCTGGAGCGAACTGATTGAGGCTGGTTTCGAAACCGGCCACGCCTACGGCAAATCGACCCGCACGGTGAAGTCCTGCGTCGGCAGTACCTGGTGCCGCTATGGGGTGCAGGACAGCGTGCAAATGGCCCTGACCATCGAAGATCGCTACAAGGGCCTGCGTTCGCCGCACAAGCTCAAGTTCGCGGTGTCTGGTTGCACCCGTGAATGCGCCGAGGCGCAAAGCAAGGACGTCGGCGTGATCGCCACCGAGAAAGGCTGGAACCTCTACATCGCCGGCAATGGCGGCATGCGCCCGCGCCATGCCGAGCTGTTCGCCACCGACCTCGATGACGCGACCCTGATCCGCTACATCGACCGCTTCCTGATGTTCTACATCCGCACCGCCGACAAGTTGCAGCGCACTTCGGTCTGGCGCGAAAGCCTGGAAGGCGGCCTGGACTACCTCAAGGACGTGATCATCCACGACAGCCTGGGCCTGGGTGCCGAGCTCGAGTCGCAGATGCAGCTGGTGGTCAATCGCTACGAATGCGAGTGGGCCAACGCCCTCAAGGACCCGGAAAAACTCAAGCGCTTCCGTACCTTCGTCAACGATAAACGCCCGGACCCGGACATCCACTTTGTCCAGGAGCGTGGTCAACGCCGGCCGATCATGGCGGCTGAACTCAACCTGATCCCTGTTACCGAGGAGACTGTCTGATGAACCCGTCCAATACCCAACGCGTTGAAGCCCGTGCGTCTGTCGTCTGGCAATCGGTGTGCAGCCAGCAGGACCTGGTGAATGACTCCGGTGTGGTGGTGTGGCTGGACGGTGCCCAGGTGGCGCTGTTCTACCTGCCGGGCGTGGAGGGCAAAACCCTTTACGCCATCGACAACCACGACCCGCAATCGGGGGCCAATGTCATCGGCCGCGGACTGGTCGGCAGCATCAAGGGCGACCTGGTCGTTGCCTCACCCATTTACAAGCAGCATTTTCGTCTTGAGGACGGCAGTTGCCTGGAGTACCCGCAACAGCGTTTGCGGGTCTGGCCGGTGAGGCTGAACGAAGGGCTGGTGGAGGTCGGGGTGGCCTGACGTTGTACGCCATTCACATCGGGAGACGGACATGAAGACAGCCGCACAGTTGCTCAAGCTCAAGGTCGTGGAAAACCAGCAGGTGCACAGCATCGCACCGGACGCCATGGTGCTGGAGGCCGTGCAAAAAATGGCCGAAAAGAACGTGGGTGCGTTGCCGGTGATCGAAAAGGGCCAGGTCGTCGGGGTGATCAGCGAGCGTGACTATGCGCGCAAGGTGGTGCTGCTGGGGCGTTCGTCAGTCGGCACGCCGGTCAGGGCCATCATGAGCTCCCCGGTGGTCACGGCCGATAGCCAACAGAGCATCGAGCATTGCATGGCGGTCATGACGGACAGCCATTTGCGACACTTGCCGGTGGTGGAGAATGGCGAGTTGATCGGCTTGCTGTCGATTGGCGATCTGGTCAAGGAAGCCATTGTCGAGCAGGCCGACCTGATTCGACAGTTTGAACATTACATTCGCGGGCACTGAGACAAGCTGTTTATCAACGCAGCACAAAAGGGGACGGATGGGCGGGTAGACGCCAATCCGTTCCATTTTTTTTCGGGATCACCCGAACATCAGAACTTGAACGCCTGTCGTCCTACCAGTAGCCATTTTCCGCTCTGTTTTTGCCAGATCTGGAAGTTCTCGATTTCCGTCGGGACCACCTCGGTGCCTTTGAGGGCCTGGGCCGAGAAGTGGTGGCGAACCAAGGCAACATCGCCGGAAACGGTGATGGTCTGGTTCTGCATCTCAAGGGTCTTGAAGGTACTTTTGCCGGTTTCGATATCGGCGATGAATTGCTGCTTGTCCTGGATCTTGCCGCTGGAATGGCCGTAGGTGAGGTTTTCGGCCGTCAACGCGTTCAGCTCGGCAATGTCCTTGTGCAGCATCGCCTGGGTCAAGTGATCGACGGCTTGCGCCACGTCCTTGTCCCCGGAAGCCGGGGTGGCGGCGACGTAGCCGCTGAACAGGCAGAGAAAACCAATCAGCACTTTTGCTTTTTTCATGAGGATTCCTTGTTGTTGTGGGAGATCGGATTGACAAGTACGAAACAGCTCGTCAGTCATCGTACAACATAACATGCAAGGTCAGAAAAAAGCGAACTTGCGGCGAAGGCGTATCTCGAAGTTAAAAGCCCGTATGGAATCTGCAATTCAAGGGTATCGGGGAGTTCAAATCATGCAGCCCAAGGAACATCCGCGATACGAATTGACGCTGCTGATAGTGTTTGTACTCATCGTCATTGCACTGGGCTATTCCCCGCGCAGCCGGGTGGATTGGGCGCTGGAGAACCTGCTGGCGCTGCTGCTGGTGGGGACGTTGGTGGTTTTCTATCGCCATTTTCGCCTGTCAGCGGCGTCCCTTGCGCTGGTGTTCGTTTTCTTGTGCATTCATGAGTTGGGCGCGCATTACACCTATTCCCTGGTGCCTTACGATCGCTGGTGTTCGACCCTGACCGGCGTCAGTTTCGACAAGAGTTTTGGCCTGCACCGCAACCACTACGACCGCCTGGTTCACTTGAGTTACGGGCTGTTGATGGCTTGGCCGATCCGCGAAGTGCTGCTGCGGCTGACGCCATTGCGCGGGCGCTGGCTGTTTTTCATGGCCCTGAACATCGTCCTGTCGACCTCGGCCGTCTACGAACTGGTGGAATGGATCGGTGGGGCCTACCTGGGCGACGACACGGCCAAAGCCTTCGTCGGCGCGCAGAACGACCCGTGGGATTCACAAAAGGACATGGCCCTCGCCGTCGCCGGCGCATTCGTCAGCCTGCTCTTGGTTTCCCTGCGCCATACGGCAGAGAAAGCCGCGTTACCTACCGCATGTCGAAAAAACAGCAATCCGTGGGGACAGGCTTCAACTCGCGCAAAAACCCGTCGATAACCTCTTGAGATGCCATTCGCGGTGGCCGTTGGCCAACCAACATACGTGCCAGGAGAGGAACCACAGAGTGTCCATAAAACTGCGTTTACTGTTGTTGATCGGGACGGGGTTGCTGGCCGCGTTGATCATGAGCCTCGTCGCTTACCTGGGAACGGCCCGGCTGGCGGATGCGGTGCAAGACAACGATATCGGCATGAGCGTGCTGCGCAATCATCTGGAAGCCGACATGATGCACGACGCCTTGCGCGCCGACGTGCTGGCGGCGATGCTGGTGGGGCTGGGCAAAAGCACCAGCAGCAAGGCCGAGATACGCGGCTCTATCGATGAGCACGCCGCGCATTTTCGTGAAGTGCTGGGTGAAAACCTCAAGCTGGCGGTGAACGACACCCTCAAGGACGCCCTGAACCAGATCAAGCCGAGCCTCGACACCTACATCAGTGCCGCCGAGCGCATGGTGGGCCTGGCGCTGGAAAACCCCGAGGCCGCGCAACAGCAACTGGCCGCCTTCAACAGCGCGTTCAGCCAGCTGGAGGCGCAGATGGCGGCCCTCAGCGAGCGCATTGAACTCAACACCCAGCAGACTAGCCAAGGCACCGCGCATGCCATCAGTAACGCCAACCTGACCCTGGGCGGCGTGCTGATCGCCAGCCTGCTGTTGCTGCTGGCCCAGGGCCGCTGGGTGATCCTGAGCATCATGAGCCCGCTGCGGGCGGCCAGCCGCATCGCCGAGCGTATCGCCCATGGCAACCTGAGCGAGACGATTGTCGAGCCCGAGCACAAGGACGAAGCCAGCACCCTGATTCGCAGCCTGGCGACCATGCAGCGTGATCTGCGCGGCATGATCGAAGTGGTGCGCAGCAATGCCCATGGCGTCAGCGGCATGAGCACGCGACTGAGCGATGGCTGTCACCAGGTGGCCGGCAGCAGCCAGCAGCAAAGCACTGCCGCCAGCACCATGGCCGCCGCTGCCAGCGAAATGACCGCGAGCATCGAGGAGATCACTCGGCATGCCGAACGCGCGCTGGACATGGCCAACCAGGCCGAGGCGCTGGCCAAGGATGGCGGGCGGGTGATCCATCAGGTGGTCAGCGACATGGACGGCATCGCCCGTTCGGCGCAGCAGTCGGCGCAGGTGATCCGCACGCTGGACAAGGAATCCGAAGGGATTTTCAGCATCATCCAGGTGATCAAGGGCATCGCCGACCAGACCAATCTGTTGGCGCTCAACGCCGCCATCGAGGCCGCCCGCGCAGGCGAGCAGGGGCGTGGTTTTGCCGTGGTGGCCGACGAAGTGCGAAGCCTGGCGGGCCGCACCAGCGCCTCGACCCAGGAAATCGCCGCCATGGTCTCGCGCATCCAGCAAAATACCCACCAGGCGGTGATCAGCATGGAGGAGGGCGTGGCCCAGGTCGACAAAGGCATGGCCGTGACCGCCGACGTCGAGCGCGCCATCCGCGAGATCCTCGAGGCCACGCTCAACACCACGCAACTGGTCAACGACATCAGCCGCACCATCGGCGAGCAGAGTCTGGCCAGCAATGAAATCGCCCATCAGGTGGAGATGATTGCCGGCATGTCGGAAGGCAACAGCAAGGTGATTGGGCAGACGGCTTTGACGACGGATGAGTTGTCCAGTCTGGCGGGGAAACTGTCGCAGTCGGTGGATCGGTTTCGGCTTTGAGGATTGAGTTTGGTCAGCTGATTATTCGCTGGTCGATAGGGCCCCTTCGCGGGCAAGCCCGCTCCTACAGGGTCCGATGTGAACACAAATTATGTGTACACCATCAATCACTGTGGGAGCGGGCTTGCCCGCGATGAGGCCAGTTCAGCCAATGCAGAACTTGAAATTAAAGGTACTTGTCCGTCACCGCCCCCTCCGAAGCGCTGGATACCGTCTTCGCATACTTGGCCAACACCCCGCGCTTGTACTTCGACTCCGGCCGCACCCAGGAGGCCTTGCGCCTGGCCAGCTCGGCATCGGTCACATCAACGTTGATCTGCCGGGTTTGCGCATCGATGGTGATCCGGTCGCCATCTTCAATCAACGCGATAGGCCCACCTTCAAACGCCTCCGGCGTGATATGCCCGACCACGAAACCATGGGAACCACCGGAAAAACGGCCATCGGTGATCAGCGCCACGTCCTTGCCCAAACCCTTGCCCATCACCGCCGACGTCGGCGAGAGCATTTCGCGCATGCCCGGTCCGCCCTTGGGTCCTTCGTAGCGAATCACGATCACGTCGCCGGCCTGCACTTCGCCGTTGAGGATGCCGGCCAGCGCGCCTTCCTCGCCGTGGTACACACGGGCTTTGCCTTCGAAGCGCAGGCCTTCCTTGCCGGTGATCTTGGCCACGGCGCCGGTGGGCGCGAGGTTGCCGCGCAGGATCACCAGGTGCGAGTCCTTCTTGATCGGCTGGTCGAAGGGCAGGATCACGTCCTGGCCGGCAGGGTAGTCGGGCACGTTCTCGAGGTTTTCCGCCAGGGTCTTGCCGGTCACGGTCAGCACATCGCCGTGCAGCATGCCGGCGGCGAGCATGCGCTTCATCAAGGGCTGGATGCCGCCAATGGCCACCAGTTCGCTCATCATGTATTTGCCACTGGGGCGCAGGTCGGCCACCACCGGGGAAATCTTGCCCAGCTCGACGAAGTCATCCAGGGTCAGCTCGACATCCACGGCATTGGCCATGGCCAACAGATGCAGCACGGCATTGGTCGAGCCGGCGAGGGCGATCACCACGCGGATGGCGTTTTCGAAGGCCTTGCGGGTCATGATGTCCCGGGGCTTGAGGTCAAGCTTGAGCAATTCCATGACTTGCTGGCCAGCGCGGAAGCTGTCCGAAGCCTTGTCGCTGCCCACGGCGTCCTGGGAGCTCGAGCCGGGCAGGCTCATGCCCAGCGCCTCGATGGCCGAGGCCATGGTGTTGGCGGTGTACATGCCGCCACAGGAACCAGGGCCGGGAATCGCCACTTCCTCGATCTGCTTGACCTGGATCTCGCTGATGTCACCGCGCGCGTGCTGGCCCACGGCTTCGAACACGGAAATGATGTCGGTGTGGCCGGCGCCCGGTCGAATGGTGCCGCCATAGACGAAGATCGAAGGGCGATTGAGCCGCGCCATGCCGATCAGGCAGCCGGGCATGTTCTTGTCGCAACCGCCCACGGTCACCAGCCCGTCAAAGCCTTCGCAACCGACCACCACTTCGATGGAGTCGGCAATCACCTCGCGGGACACCAGTGAATATTTCATGCCTTCGGTGCCGTTGGCGATGCCGTCGGAAATGGTGATGGTGTTGAAAATCACGCCTTTGGCACCCGCGGCGTTTGCACCTTTTTCGGCTTCGATCGCGAGTTTGTCGATGTGCATGTTGCAGGGCGTGACCATCGCCCAGGTGGAGGCGATGCCGATCTGCGGTTTCTTGAAGTCTTCGTCGGTAAAGCCCACTGCACGCAGCATGGCGCGGGCGGGTGCGGCCTCCACGCCGTCGATCACCTGGGAGGAATATTTGCGCAGATCGTCTTTGTCGCTCATGGCTGTTCCCCACATGTTTATCTGATGACCTGTGAGTATAGTCACCACCTGTAGGAGCCAGGCTTGCCGGCGAAGGCGTCCGAAAGACCAGCGCAATGTTCAAGGACGCCTTCGCCGGCAAGCCAGGCTCCTACAAGGCCCTTCGCCAACAGATCCATCACCCGCGGGCTGGCCTTGTCGTGATATTCTTGGCAACAACTTGGTTTGATCTATTCAGTTTTCCTGTCCTTGAGACGGGCGAGCAGAATCACTGTCGCTCAAGTAGCTGAAGCCAAAAAAGATAAAAAGTCAGTTCAGTAGGGACATATAACTGGGGTCGATGCAGTCAGTCGGCCTTGTGTGCCCACCTTCCAGCCGTCATGTGCGAGAACCCGCGGCAGACTTGCCTGAATGCCGTGAAACAAACGGCTCGCGATTGAAGATGGAAGGGCGGATGGCGTTTTATCATAGGTGCTACAGATGTTTAAGAAAGTGAACACGGCCCTGCTGGGGCTGGCCTTGTCGTTGGGGATGACGACAGCCCAGGCCGAAGAGGCCAAGAAAGTCGACGTGCTGTTGATCGGCGGCGGCATCATGAGCGCAACCCTCGGTGTGTGGCTCAATGAGCTGGAACCCGGCACTTCGATGGAAATGATCGAGCGCCTGGACGGCGTCGCCCAGGAAAGCTCCAACGGCTGGAACAACGCCGGTACCGGTCACTCCGCCCTGGCCGAGCTGAACTACACCCCGGAAGACGACAAGGGCAATGTCTCGATCCCGAAAGCCGTTGAAATCAACGAAGCGTTCCAGATCTCCCGTCAGTTCTGGGCCTGGCAGGTCCAGCAAGGCGTGCTGAAGAACCCGCGTTCGTTCATCAACTCCACACCGCACATGAGTTTCGTGTGGGGCGATGACAACATCAAGTTCCTGAAAAAGCGCTACGAAGCCCTGCAGGCAAGCCCGCTGTTCGCCGGCATGCAGTACTCCGAAGACCCGGCCGTGATCAAGAAGTGGGTCCCGCTGATGATGGAAGGGCGTGACCCGAACCAGAAAATCGCGGCCACCTGGTCTCCGATCGGTACCGACGTGAACTTTGGCGAAATCACCCGCCAGTTCGTTGCTCACCTGCAAACCACACCGAAATTCGACTTGAAGCTGTCCAGCGAAGTGCAGGACATCACCAAGAACGCCGACGGCAGCTGGCGCGTCAGCTACAAAAACCTGAAAGACGGCAGCAAGTCCGAAACCGACGCCAAGTTCGTGTTCATCGGCGCTGGCGGCGGTGCCCTGCATCTGCTGCAGAAATCCGGCATTCCTGAAGCCAAGGAATACGCAGGCTTCCCGGTGGGCGGCTCGTTCCTGGTGACCGAGAACCCGACCATCGCCGAGCAACACCTGGCCAAGGCCTACGGCAAGGCTTCGGTTGGCGCACCGCCGATGTCGGTTCCGCACCTGGACACCCGTGTCCTGGACGGCAAGCGCGTGATCCTGTTTGGCCCATTCGCCACCTTCAGCACCAAGTTCCTCAAGGAAGGTTCGTACCTGGACCTGCTGACCACCACCACCACTCATAACGTGTGGCCAATGACCAAGGTCGGCATCAAGGAATACCCGCTGGTCGAGTACCTTGCCGGTCAACTGATGCTGTCGGACGAAGACCGCCTCAACGCCCTGAAGGAATACTTCCCGAATGCCAAGGCCGAGGACTGGCGCCTGTGGCAAGCCGGCCAGCGCGTGCAGATCATCAAGCGTGACGAAGCCGCCGGTGGCGTGCTGAAACTGGGCACCGAAATCGTCGCTTCGCAAGACGGCACCATCGCCGGCCTGCTGGGCGCGTCCCCAGGCGCTTCGACCGCCGCACCGATCATGCTGACCGTGCTGCAGAAAGTGTTCAAGGACAAGGTCGCGACCCCGGCCTGGCAGGAAAAGCTGCATCAAATTGTGCCGAGCTACGGCACCCAGCTCAACGCCAGCCCTGAAAAGGTTGCCGAGGAATGGGCCTACACCGCCAAGGTGCTGGAACTGACTCCGCCACCTGCGATCGGCCAGGCTGTTGCTCCGGCTGTCGAGGCTGAGAAAGCCAAGGCACCGAAAGAGAATGCTGCGGCGGACATGGCGCTGTAACTGAACGCCTGAGCAAAAAGCCCACTGAGCCAGGGATGGCCAGTGGGCTTTTTTGTATCCCTGTCTGTTTCATCTGATCCGTATTTTTCATCGCTTTCTGACGCTGTAATGCAATCAGCCCGAGCCCCACAATGACGGCAAGTTGCGCAGCGGTAGCCGCGGTGCACCGCACTTTCGAAATGTAGGAGGCTCTATGGGCAAGATGGCGATTTTCCTCGGTGGTTTTCTTGTGTTGACCATTCTGATTGGCGTGCTGGCAACGATTTCGCCGGTGTGAGGCCAGCGGGTACAAGCGCCTACTTCGCCGGGGCTTGTTGCTTGATGTTCCCGCAGAAAATATCGACGTTGCCGTCAGTCGCTGCGGTTCGCACGACGATGTGATAGTCACCGGCCAGCAACTCAGGCAGGGCCACGGGCACGCTTCTGGAGAAGGTCCAGCCGCGAATGGGTTGGCGTTCGGTGTTGACCTTGTCATTCATGGCGTACGCGACGGGGCCGGGTTGCTCGCAACTGCCTTTGTTGATGAAACTGTAGAGGCGCAGGGGCAGGGCGGCGCCGCTTGGAACGCCGCTGATGAAGAAACTGAGTCCGGTTTGCTGGTCCCATTCGGACAATGCGACATTGCCGATCTGCCCGGTGTTCTGCCGGGTGGCAACCAGGGTGACCGACACGCTCTCCCTCGATGAGGTGGCGCAGCCGAACAGGCTGGCGCCAATGATTAGCGCCGCCAGTGAATGTCTGAGCTTCATGGCCAAACTCCTGTGGTGAATAACGGCAAGTGGAGATTAGCGGGTATAGCTCATTTATCGAGTGCTGGCCGCACACCTACCGCCCGTGCGCGCTGTCTGCCAGTTGCGTGGTATCGACCCGTACGAAGATGGAGTCGCCCACCGCGGTCAGCACGTCCCCGGCGAAAACTTCGCAGATGACCCGGGTCTTGCGTCCGACCTCACCTTCCACGCGCGCGCGCAGGGTCAGCGGGATACCCATGGGTGTCGGCTTGATGAACTTGATGCCGAGGTTGCCGGTGACGCAATTGATGCGTGGCAGGCTGGCGGGGTCGCGGTTTTCCGCGCGGTAGTGATAGGCCATTACCGCCCAGTTGGAATGGCAATCGACCAACATGGCGATCAGTCCGCCGTAGACCAGGTCCGGCCAGCCGCAGTACATGGGATCCGGCAGGTGCTCGGCCATGACATGCACGCCGTCCTCATGCCAGTAGCTCTTGATGTGCAGCCCTTGGGGATTGCTGCTGCCGCAGCCGTAACACACGCCATCGGGCGCGGCGGCGTCTTGCAGGGAAGTGTCGTGGTTGGACATGTGTCGATGTTCCGAAAAATTCAAATTATTGTTTGGTGTCGAACGGGACGCTGCGGTGTAACTGTTGTTCCGCGTTATCGTTCTTCGCGCTGTAGGAGCCAGGCTTGCCGGCGAACGGGACACCGCGGTGTAGCTGTCGCAACGCGTCATCGTTCTTCGCCGGCAAGCCTGGCTCCTACAGGCGAACAACGCTCCTACAGGTTTCTATATTCGCGCCAGCGCCTGCGCCAAGTCTGCGCGCAAGTCTTCGATATCCTCAACCCCCACGGACAGGCGCACCAGCGCATCGCCGATGCCCAGCTGCGCGCGGGTTTCCACGGGGATGGTGGCGTGGGTCATGATCGCCGGGTGTTCGATCAGGCTTTCCACCCCGCCCAGGCTTTCGGCCAGGGCGAAAATCTGTACGTTTTCCAGGAAGCGCCGGGAACCGGCCAGGTCAGTGTTCAGGTCGACGGAGATCATCCCGCCGTAGCCGCGCATTTGCTGCCGCGCCAGTTCATGCTGCGGGTGCGAGGGCAGGCCCGGGTAGTAGACGCGGGCGACTTGCGGCTGGCGTTCCAGCCATTGCGCCAGTTCCAGTGCATTGCTGCAGTGGCGTTCCATGCGCAGCGCCAGGGTCTTGACCCCGCGCAGGGTGAGAAAGGCGTCGAACGGTCCGGCGATGGCGCCCACGGCGTTCTGCAGGAAACCCAGACGCTCGGCCAGTTCGGCATTTTGCCCGACCACGGCGATGCCGCCGATCACGTCAGAGTGGCCATTGAGGTACTTGGTGGTCGAATGCAGCACGATGTCGAAGCCCAGTTCCAGCGGGCGTTGTATCCACGGGCTGGCAAAGGTGTTGTCTGCCACACAGATGATGCCGCGATCGCGGCAGGTGCGGGCGATGGCGGCAAGGTCGGTGAGACGCAACAGGGGGTTGCTCGGCGTCTCGACCATGACCATGCGCGTGTCGTCCTGCAAGGCGGCTTCGAAGGCGGCGAGGTCGGTCAGGTCGACGAAGCTGAAGCGATGCCCGGCGCTGCGTTGGCGGACCTTGTCGAACAGGCGGAACGTGCCGCCGTACAGGTCATTGCCCGAGACGATGTGTGAACCGGCGTCTACCAGTTCCAGCACCGTGGAAATGGTTGCCAGCCCCGAGGCGAAGGCAAAGCCCCGAGTGCCGCCTTCGAGGTCGGCCACGCAGCGTTCCAGCGCCCAACGTGTCGGATTGTGCGAACGCCCGTAGTCGAGACCCTTGTGTACCCCGGGGCTCTGCTGCAGATAGGTGGAGTTGGCGTAGATCGGCGGCATCAGCGCGCCGGTCGAAGGGTCCGGCGTTTGCCCTGCATGGATCACGCGGGTGGCGAAGCCCCGAGGCGGGGCATTTTCATCGTGCTGACTCATGGCAGGGATCTCCGCAGGTGATTGAGCATGTCGGTTCGGGTGATCAGGCCGTGGAAACCCGAGGCATCCTGGATGATCGCCACCAGTCCACGGCCCAGTTCCGCCTCCAGGTCCGCCAACGAGGCGCCGGGGGACAGGGTTTGCAGTTTGTCGGTCATGGCGCTGGATACGGTCGCGCGAAAGTGCGTAACGTCTTCATGCACGCCCAGCAGGATGTCGGACTCGTCGATCACGCCGACCAGTTGTTTACCGTTCACCAGCACCGGCAGTTGCGACACATCCGCCAGGCGCATGCGCTGGAACGCGGTGAGCAGGGTGTCATCGGGGCCGACGCTGATCACCCGGCCGTCCTCGAAGCGCCGTGCGATCAGGTCGCGCAGGTCGCCGTACTGCTTGCTTTTCAGCAGCCCCTGATCGTTCATCCACTGGTCGTTGTAGACCTTCGACAGGTAGCGGGTGCCGGTGTCGCAGACGAAGCTGACCACCCGCTTCGGTTGGGTCTGCTCGCGGCAGTAGCGCAATGCCGCCGCCAGCAGGGTGCCGGTCGACGAACCGCCGAGAATGCCCTCGGCACGCAGCAACTGGCGGGCATGGTCGAAGCTTTCCTCGTCGCTGATCGAGTAGGCGTGGCGCACGCTGGACAGGTCGGCGATCGACGGAATGAAGTCTTCGCCGATGCCTTCCACCGCCCAGGAGCCGGGGGTGGGGAGGGTGCCGCTGCGGCTGTATTCGGCCATCACCGAGCCGACCGGGTCGGCCAGGACCATTTCCAGTTCCGGTTGCACGCGGCTGAAGAACCGGGTCAGCCCGGTCAGCGTGCCGGCCGAACCCACGCCGACCACGATGGCATCGACATCATGCTGGGTCTGCGCCCAGATCTCCGGCGCGGTACTGCACTCATGGGCCAGCGGGTTGGCCGGGTTGTTGAACTGGTCGGCGAAGAAGGCGTCGGGGATTTCACTGGCCAGGCGCCCGGCAACGTCCTGGTAATACTCCGGGTGACCCTTGCCGACATCGGAGCGGGTGATGTGCACCTCGGCGCCCATGGCCTTGAGGTGCAGGACCTTCTCGGTGGACATCTTGTCCGGCACCACCAGCACCACCCGATAGCCCTTGGCACGACCGACCAGTGCCAGGCCCAGGCCGGTATTGCCGGCCGTAGCTTCGACGATGGTGCCACCGGGTCGCAGGCGGCCGTCGCGCTCGGCGGCGTCGATCATCGCCAGGCCGATGCGGTCCTTGATCGAACCACCGGGGTTCTGTGATTCGAGCTTGAGAAACAGCGTGCAGGGGCCGGTATCGAAACGGCTGACGCGGACCAGGGGGGTGTTACCGATCAGCTCGAGTACGGCAGGGCGGGAGTCGTTGGGCATGTCGTCACCTCGTTGCGCTAGCACAATGGATGGACAAAAAGACGGCGGCGGGTTGTCGCGCCGGTCGTGACAATGTTGTGTCTGGACCATAGGCCGGGATTGCCAGACTCGCAACCGTCCGATCGAAAGTGTCCGCTGGGATGTATTTGAGGACTGGATTGGGGGGATATCCATTGCTGCGGTAACGGCCACTTATGGTTTCGCCCTTACGGCGAGTCCCTTTTTCAAACGCCAAAAAGGAACCAAAAGGCTTTGCCCCACCACTTGGTGCCTCGCTTAGGCTCGGCATGCCCTCTCTCCGGCATTGCTCCGTGGGTCGCCGCGATGGGCCATCCCT
>NZ_JAAVXC010000075.1:0-7147 GCF_013416725.1 Pseudomonas sp. SbOxS1 | reverse complement strand
GAGCGAGGCTTGCCCGCGAAGAACGATGACGCGGTGCAACAGGTACACCGCGGCGCCTGGTTCGTCGGCAAGCCTGGCTCCTACAAAGCGAAGAAACACGGTGCGACAGGTACACCTCAGCACCTACCTGAAAAAATGACTGGGTGTCTTGCCGAACTGCTTCTTGAACATGCTGGTAAACGCACTGGGGCTGTCGTATCCCAGCTCCCCGGCGATGTCGATGATCTTCTCGCCGACGGCGATGCGCTCCAGGGCCAGCAGCAAACGCGCCTGCTGACGCCATTGGCCGAAGGTCATTCCGGTTTCCTTGCGGAACAGGCGCTGGATGGTTTTCTCGTCGAGGTCCAGGCGTGCGCTCCAGTGCGCCAGGGTCGAGCCATCACCGGGATCGCGTTGCAACGCTAAACACACCTGCTTGATCCGTGGGTCCGAGGGCTGGGGCAGGTGCAGCGGCAAGGTGGGCAAAATCCTCAGTTCATCGAGGATCAGGCGCATGACCCGGCCTTCGCGCGAGTCCGCGTCGTAGGGTGCGGTGATATCGACCGAGACCTTGATCAACTCACTGAGCAACGCCGAAATACTCACCGCCCTGGGTTCGGCCGGCATGTCCGCAAACGTGTCGGGGCGCACGAACAGGCTGCGCATCTTCAACGGGCCGACGCAACGTATCGAGTGAATGTGCCGGCTCGGCATCCATATCCCGCGACTGGGCGGCACCGTCCACTGACTCAATCCCGAGTGCACCACCATCACACCTTCGATGGCGTAAATCAGTTGGTGGGCTTGATGGGAATGCGCTTCGATCACCCAGTTTTCCGGGTAGTCGGTGGCGCTGCTGCTCACGGCGCAGGCTCGTCCGTCGATCTCCCGGAGGAATTCATCCAGCGACTTGATCATGATGCCCTTTTTGCGATAGTCGATTCCCGAATTGCGCGAGACAGGCAATCGGACGGCACTTAGGATAGCGCTGAAGCCTGAAATGGCTAGCGCTTTCGAGCCTGGCACCCAGCACAGCCGTACGATTTTCCCTGGAAGGATCCCATGTCCATCAGTACCACTGCCCCCCTCTCAACCTCCCCTTCGGCGGCCAGCCAGGCCAGCCCGCTGGTGATGCGCGTCATCGGTGCCTGCGCCCTGGCACACCTGATCAACGACCTGATCCAGGCCGTGCTGCCGTCGATCTACCCGATGCTCAAGGCCACCTATGGCCTGACCTTCACCCAGGTCGGCCTGATTACCCTGACCTTTCAACTGACTGCATCGCTGCTGCAACCCTGGGTCGGTTACTACACCGACCGCCACCCCAAGCCGTGGCTGTTGCCGGCCGGTATGGTCTGCACCCTGATCGGCATCCTGATGCTGGCAATGGTCGGCAGCTTCGGGGCGATTCTCGTGGCCTCGGCCCTGGTGGGCATTGGCTCGTCGACCTTCCACCCGGAGACGTCCCGCGTCGCGCGCCTGGCCTCGGGCGGTCGCTACGGCCTGGCCCAGTCGACCTTTCAGGTAGGGGGGAACGCTGGCAGCGCCTTTGGTCCGCTGCTGGCAGCGGCCATCGTCATCCCCTACGGCCAGGGTAACGTCGCCTGGTTCGGCCTGTTCGCGGTGTTCGCCATCCTCGTGCAATACGGCCTGAGCCGCTGGTACCGCAACCACCTGAACCTGTTCAAGCTCAAGCAAGGCACCCAGGCGACCCATGGCCTGTCGAGAAAACGCGTGACTTTTGCCCTGGTGGTCCTGGCCTTGCTGGTGTTCTCCAAGTATTTCTACATGGCCAGCTTCACCAGCTATTTCACCTTCTACCTGATCGAGAAATTCGACCTGTCGGTGGCCAGCTCGCAGCTGTACCTGTTCCTGTTTCTCGGCGCCGTGGCGGCCGGCACTTTCTTCGGCGGGCCGATCGGTGACCGGATCGGGCGCAAGCAGGTGATCTGGTTCTCGATCCTCGGTGCTGCGCCCTTCACTCTCGCCCTGCCCTATGTCGACCTGTTCTGGACGGGCGTGTTGAGCATGATCATCGGCTTCATCCTCGCCTCGGCCTTCTCTGCCATCGTGGTCTTCGCCCAGGAACTGGTACCCGGCAACGTCGGCATGATCGCCGGGGTGTTCTTCGGCCTGATGTTCGGTTTTGGCGGCATTGGCGCGGCGCTGCTCGGGCACCTGGCGGACATCCACGGCATCGAATACGTGTACACGCTGTGCTCGTTCCTGCCGCTGCTGGGTATTTTGACGATCCTGTTGCCGTCTACCAAAGGGGTTTAGTGCGGGTCTTCGTACGCCCGGTTTTTAGAACCACCCATGCCCAGCCAGTGTCTCTGTCCAATAGACACTTCAAAAGGTCGCCTTCAAATCGACGGGCATGGACGGAGATCTCAGATGACCAGCTCGCAAGCAGGTACTACCGCACAAAAATTGATGTTTGAACGCAATGGCTGGGTGCTCAACAACCCTCGCCTGCCGGTGCTGATTTATCCTGGGGCCATCGCTGTTCAGGGCGACGATCCGGCGGCCCTGTTCGAGCAAACCTTCAAAGCCAACGGCTGGCCGCCGCAATGGCGCTATGGCGTTTATGACTATCACCACTACCACACCGAAGGCCACGAAGTGCTTGGGGTGGCCAGCGGGCATGCGCGCTTGATGCTGGGCGGCCCCGATGGTCATGTGCTGCAAGTGCGTGCCGGGGATGTGCTGCTGTTGCCCGCCGGCACCGGTCATTGCAACCTGGATTCGAGCGATGACTTTCTGGTGGTCGGCGCCTATCCGCCTGGCCAGCACGCCGACATTTGCCGTGAGGCGCCGAGCCCGGCGCAGTTGCAGAGCATCGAAACCCTGCCGTTTCCGGACCAGGACCCGGTGCAAGGTACCTATGGCGCGGTGAGCGAATATTGGTCCAAAGGCTAGCCCTGGGGTATTGGTCGATAAATCTCGAACTCGCAACCCTAGTCCCGATCCAACGTGAAGACACTGGAGGCAAGCACCATGAACAACGATGACCGCATCACCCCAGCCGACACCCCGCCCACCGAGGAAGATGAGACCCTTGTGCCCTCTCCCCCCGAAACCACCGAGGAGGAAGCCGAGGACCTCAAACGAAAAGTTGCCGAGATAGAACGCAAAGTGGCGGACGGTAATTGAACCTGCATCGCATCACCGCCGCCGGGTCACTGTCAACGCCACCACCGCAATGCGCTCCACTCGTTCATAACCTGGCTTGAGCAGTTCCTCACCGAACACGTCAGGGTCCAGCTCCCGATAGGTCCAGCTGAACCCGTCGTCACCCAGCAGTGGCTGAATGGATTCGAGAAAAGGGTCCGCCCCGTCCACCATCGCCACCCCGGTGTACAGCAGCAGGCTGCCGGCCTTTTCCAGGCGCGGCAGCGATTCGCGGACGATGCGCTGCGACAAGGCTTCCCCGAGTGCGCCGCCACCATGGCGATACGCGCGATGCTGGCTGTCATTCATGTAGGGCGGGTTGGCGATGATCAGGTCGAACTGCCCTTCGACGCTGCCCAGTACATCACTGTAGTAAGCGCTGAGATTGCCGGCGTCGGCCAGCTCGGCATTCACCGCCGTCAACCGCAACGCCCGGGGATTGATATCCACCGCCAGTACCGCTGCCTCCGGACGGGCACAGGCGACGACCAACGCACCGATGCCGGCTCCGCAGCCGATGTCCACCACCCGCCGCACGGGCCCGGTGCACTTCTGCAAGTATGCTTCGATCAATTGGACAAAGCGGTAGCTGTCCGGTCCGAAAAACACCGAATCGGGTTGCGTGGTCGGGTACGCCGAATGGGCAATCAACAAATGCCCGAGGCTCGACCAGCGCACCGTGCTACGCCACAGCGAGCCTTCCTTTTCGACGATGGCCGCCTCTTGCAGATCAGCCAGTTGCTCCTGGGAAAACAGAGTGTTTTCAAAGGGCAACGACCAACCGAACACATCACGTTGGTCCTTGGCCAAGGGTGGTGTAAAGCGCTGGCACACGCGTTCATGGGTCAAGGGCGTCGGAGTGACGAAATGGTAGCCCTCGCCAGCCAGCCGCCTGCCCAGCTCCAGCAAAGTCCGATCAGCGATCTGTTGGACTGACATGCATGACCTCCTGAAATCAGCGCAAGCGGGCCACGTATTCGATAAAGCGCCGGGTGGCGAAGAGTCCAGCGGGCCGACAATGACGCTGTGCCGAGAGCCACGGGATCAGCATTTGCAGTTGCTGTCGCGGTGACTGGTCGTGCAGGGATTCTTGCAACGCATTCAGCTCGGTGTCGTCTGCCCCGATTTCATCGGCGCAAGCGTCGTCGAATGGCGCGCGGCGTATCGCTGGCCGCCTCTGCGGTGCTTGCCAGTCACCGGCAATCCAGTCGTGCAGCAATTGTTTCTCAAAGCCACTGAACACGCCGAACATGGCCGCCTTGTCGCCCTCGATCAATTGCCAGAAGCGGCTTTCCCCGGGTGGGCAGTGCCGTTTGATCCAGCCCTTGCGTTGCAGCGCGCCGAGAAAATCCTCGATATGGCCAGGGGTCGCCAGCCACTGATTGACGGTCTTGCCTTCGACCTGGCAGTAATCGGAATGCATGTGCTGGCCGAAGCGGCGTTTGCGCTCGAGCATGGCGACGACTTCCTGCTGCAGATCGAAACTTGCAATCACCGCCGTCGAGCCCGGTCCCAAGTCATTGAGTCGATAGCCGATGGCGACACGTCGATAGAATTCATCCCGCCCCTGCTCCATGGGCATCAGCTCGAGCAGCGCTTCAATCGCCTTGCGCCCGTGACCGCTGCTGACGTTGTCGATGGTCACGTGCAGGGTGAAATAGTACGGATCGATCCCCAGTTCACGCAGCTCATAGGCGCTGATCAGCAGGTGCAGCGGCAGCTGCTCATAGCCGAGGTTGTAGCCAATCACCTCCGGCATGAACATCGCGCTGCAGTGCCCCAAGGTCAGTTGAATCGCGCCCTGGCGAAATTGTTCGTCGAGCAGTCCCTGCCTGTCGCCACAGTCGTGCTCGGCCAGCAGCTTGCGGTAGATCACCACGTGATTGTGCCGGGGATCGCCATTGCCCAACTCTTCCAGATAGGTGTTCAGCAACCCGTTGTATCGCAGGTCCTGCCAATGCTCGAGCACACCGGCCAGCCATGCGCCGTCGACTTCCTTGGTCGGCGCCACACGCTGCAGGAAAAACAATGCATGGGCCTTGTTGGAGAAATACCGACGTGGCCCACCATGCTTGCGCTCTTCGAGGTAGTGGGCGTAATCGCGCGCCACAGCGGCACAATTTTGTTGCGTCCATGAGGACAGCTATTCTGGCGCTTCGGGCAGGTCACAGGGGAGTTCGGCGGCCAGGGCCAGTTGCTCGCGCAGGAACTGTTCGCCCAGCGCTCCTGCTTGCGGGCCGTTGCTGAAGAGCAAGTCGTAGAGCTCGCGATACTGGCCATCGGCGTCGGCATTCGCAGGTACCGAGGGCGACCCCGACAAGGGAGTGAACAGTGTCATTGGCAGTTCTCCTGGGCAGTGCAACGGGCTATCACCGGGTGCGTTTTCCTAGCGCCTGTCGTCGGACAGAGGTGTTTGCTCATCGGCCTCGGGAAGCTTCCTGTCAGGCTCACTCCAATCCTGCGCGCCCTCGTCATCTTCGAGGTCAGGCTGGGTCAGGGGATCGTATTTGCCCGGATCGTCCGAAGCGGGGAGCGTCTTGTCCGGGTCTTGCCTGTTGTCCTGGATGATCGACTCGCTGGACATACTTCACCTCATAACCTTGTCCCGGGATTTCCGGGTCGTACAGGTTTGAAGGTGCCCAGGGGCTGGCGTGCGGTCGAATAGACGAATGGCATACATGCTTGTAGGAGCCCGGCTTGCCGGGCGCCGCCAGTTTTTGAGCTCCCCCGAGCTGCCGCAGGCTGCGATCTTTTGATCTTCTATTCAGCCCGATCAATCCGATCCAGCGCGCGATTCACCGCCAGTTCGCCCAGCATGATGACTTGCGCAATCCCCAACAGGGAATTGCGACTCGTCCCCTCCATATGATCCGCCAGATCCAGCGTCATCACATTGGCCGAAGCCAGCGACTCACAGGCATGGGCCAGCAGGGTTTGGGTATCGAGTTCCGGGTTGACGATGAACATGGTGCAAAGCTTGCGCGGGGTGGCCTGGATGTCGGCGGCTGAGGGAATACGTTCTGATGGTGGGTGGTTTGAATCGATGGTTTCTGAATGCGTTGCCGGATCGGTATCCGGCGAATTCGGCGTCGGCTTGATCATGAATGCTTCCCTTTATTAGTTGGGCCGCACCATCTCGCTACTACACGAAAGGGTGGCAGCTGTGCGCAAGTTAGTAGACCGGCAAGGGTAAGCAAAAACCGGCGCGCCCGAGGACGCCATGCGCACAGCTGCCATCAAGTGCAGGCTGATACCTGACTGATGATGCTCATGCGACCGCTTTAACCTTGGCCGGGCTACTAAACCCGATCACTGACCATCAGTGATACGAATCAAGTTACCGAGCAGCCCCAGGGTGCACAAGCCGGCGGATTCTGGCGTAACCGTATGCAACGGCGCAAGGCGCTGTGGCTTTCGCGACGTAACGTGAGCGCTTTCTCACAAACGCTCGGAAGCATCCTACGCATCCATCAGAAACGTCCTATTTCCACCTCGCCCCTACTTCGTAAAGCTTGCGAGGGCTCCCGCGCGGGTGCTCATAAAAATCCCCTTAATACCCGTGCGTGTGCCAGCGACTCTGGCGCTGACCGTTTCGCTGCCTGATCCCTTTTCGTTACAAGGAGCGTACCCACCATGGCAAAGCTGCTCGACTGGATTTTTGGACGCCACTACGACTCAAGCACCCCCAGTGCCATGCCCCAGGTCTGGCCAACCACTACCACCCAGTCCTCGCAGCCAGCGGCGCCCCCGGCAGCCGAACGCTTGCCGCCGCTGAAAAACTGGTGTCATCCATTCAAGGATACGCGCGACCCATTGCAGCAACTGACCCACCTGGCCAACGCTACTGCCGGGTACTACCCTCTGGGCCGCAATGGCCTGTGGCACGGCGGCGTGCATTTCGACAGCGGCACCGCTGTTGGCCTGAAGCAGCAATCCCACGTGCACTGCCTGGCCGACGGCGAAGTGGTGGCTTACCGCATCGATACGTATTCGCCGA
>NZ_JAAVXC010000074.1:849-1007 GCF_013416725.1 Pseudomonas sp. SbOxS1 | reverse complement strand
TGCTCGGCCGGGGCGAACGGGTGCAGGGCGCCGAATTCGGCCCAGGTCACCGGGATCATTTCGCTGGCGGCGTTGAGTTTCATGGTGCACGAACCCAGCGGGATCATGGTGCGGTCCAGCGCCAGGTCCTTGTCCGCCAGTTTGCGCAGGTAGCGCAT
>NZ_JAAVXC010000074.1:0-839 GCF_013416725.1 Pseudomonas sp. SbOxS1 | reverse complement strand
GCGGCGAGGGCGGCGAAGTCCGGCAGGGCCTTGCCGTCGGCGAACAGGCTCCACAGGGTTTCCACGTCGGCCTGGGTGCTGGTTTCGTCGAGGGACAGGCCCAGACGCTCGGCATCCACCACGCGCAGGTTGATCTGCTGGGCGTGTGCCTTGTCATGCAGGGCGGCGGTTTGCGCGCCAGTGGCCAGGGTCAGGGTGTCGAAGAAGCTCGCTTGCTCGACGCTCAGGCCCAGGGCAGTCAGGCCCTTGGCCAGGATCGCGGTCAGCTGGTGCACGCGGTTGGCAATTTGCGTCAGGCCTTTCGGGCCGTGGTACACGGCGTACATGCTGGCGATGTTGGCCAGCAGCACTTGCGCGGTGCAGATGTTCGAGGTGGCCTTCTCGCGACGGATGTGCTGCTCGCGGGTCTGCATCGCCAGGCGCAGGGCCGGCTTGCCGAAACGGTCGACCGAAACACCGACCAGACGGCCCGGCATGTCACGCTTGAACGCATCCTTGGTGGAGAAGTACGCCGCGTGCGGGCCACCGAAGCCCAGCGGTACGCCAAAGCGTTGCGCGGAACCAATGGCGACGTCGGCGCCGAATTCGCCCGGCGCGGTCAGCAGGGTCAGGGCCAGCAGGTCGGCGGCCACGGCCACCAACGCGTTGGCGGCGTGGAAACGCTCGGTCAGCTCGCGGTAGTCGAAGACGTCACCGTTGCTCGCCGGGTATTGCAGCAGGGCGCCGAAGAACGGCGTCACGTCGCTCAGCTCGCGCTCGTCACCGACCACCACCTCGATGCCCAATGGCTCGGCACGGGTGCGCAGCACGTCGAGGGTCTGCGGGTGGCAATGCACGGA
>NZ_JAAVXC010000072.1:0-5145 GCF_013416725.1 Pseudomonas sp. SbOxS1 | reverse complement strand
GAGGCGATCACCCCCACCGGGTCGCGGCGGATCATCGAGGTGTGGCCGGGCAGGTATTCGCCCCCGGCCGAGCCGCTCATGCAGCGGCTGGCGCCGGCGAAGAAGCGGAACACGTCGGCAATCGCCGGGATCTCGTCATTGAGCGCGGCGCTGTAGGGCTTGCCGCAGTTGTCCGATTCCAGCTTGGCCAGCTCTTCGCCGTGGGCTTCGATGGCGTCGGCGAGTTTGAGCAGCAGCAGCGAGCGCTCTTTCGGCGGTGTGTGCGACCAGCTGTCGAACGCAGCATCGGCGGCGCGCACGGCGGCATCGACCTGGGCCTCGCTGGCTTCGTTGATTTCTACCAGCACACTGCCCAGCGCCGGGTTGAACACCGGTTGGGCGGGGCCTTCGCCGGTGAGCAGTTGGCCGTTGATCAGGAGTTGGGTTTGCATGAGTCTGTCCTCGTTCGGGTTCCCTGTAGGAGCTGGCTTGCCAGCGAAGGGGCCATCAATGCCAGCAATGATGTCGGCTGACACACCGCTTTCGCCGGCAAGCCATCTCCTACAGGGGATTGTTGTTATCAGATCGCCGATCTGTTTACCGAAGCACCGGCAAGGTCAGCAGGCTTTGCCAATGGCTTGGAAAACTTCCACGCATCCCCCGCCGGCGCCGTGCCCTTGTCGTAGGGCTTGCCCAGCAGCATGTAGACCAGGCCCGCACCCATCACCACCAGCGTGGTCAGGATCATCGAGTAGTTGATGTACCAGGCTGCATCCGGCGAACGCGGCCAGACCATGTTGACGATGGCGCACACGCCATAGACCAGTGCGGCGAGGTTCACCCAAAGGCCCCAGGCCCCGAGGGTGAACTGGCCGTTCGGGCGCCAGCCCTTGGCGCGGGCGATCAGCGCGGCGACCACGATCAACTGGAAGGCGACGTAGATGCCGATCGCCGCGAAACCGACGATAGTGGCCACGGCATCGGCCATGAACATCCCCAGGCAGACGATCGCCGCCGGCACCAGGCCGCTGACCAGCAGCGCGAACGACGGCACATGGTTGGCCGACAGGTGCTTGAACAGCGAACTGCCGACGATCATCTCGTCCCGGGCATAGGCGAACAACAGGCGGCTGGCCGCCGCTTGCAAGCTCAACACGCAGGAGATGAACGACACCATGACCACCGCCATCACCAGGCGCGAACCGACTGGGCCGAAGGCATTGGCCAGGATCGTGGCGACCGGGTCGGTGTCTTCGCCGGCCAGTACTTTGGCCATGTCCGGCACCGACAGGATCAACGCCAGGCACGCGAACATCGCCGCCGCGCCACCTATGTAGATGGTCATGCGCATGGCCTTGGGAATGCGCTTGCCCGGGTTCGGGGTTTCTTCCGCGACATCGCCGCAGGCCTCGAAGCCGTAGTACTGGAACAGGCCGGCCAGGGACGCAGCGAGGAAGGCCGGCAGGTACGAGCCATTCACCTCGAGGTTGAAAGTGTTGAACAGCACGCTGATCGGTTGGTGACGCTCGAAGATCAGCAGGTAGCCCCCGACCAGGATCGCGCCGACCAGTTCGCAGAGAAAGCCGAACATCGCCACCCGCGCCAGCAGCTTGGTGCCCACCAGATTCAGCGCGGTGGACAGCAGGATGATCGCCAGGGCGATAACGATGTTGGCATCCGGGCCGGGATTGAAGCCCAGCATGATTGCCAGGTAGGGCCCGGCACCCACCGCGACCCCGGCGATGGTTGCGCATAACGCCCAGGCATAGACCCAGCCGACCATCCACGCCCAGCGCTTGCCCACCAGGCGACGGGCCCAGGGATAGACGCCGCCGGAAATCGGGAACTGCGACACCACTTCGCCAAAAATCAGGCAAACCAGCATTTGCCCGGCACCGATCAGCAGGTAGGACCAGAACATCGGCGGGCCGCCGGCGGCCAGGCACAAGCCGAACAGGGTATAGACGCCGACGACCGGCGACAGGTAGGTAAAGCCCAGGGAAAAGTTTTCCCACAGGCTCATGCTGCGATTGAAATCCGAGCTGTAGCCGAGGGCGCGCAGTTGTTCCGCGTCCTGATCGGCGCTGCTTGCACGCGTGTTGGATGTGCCACTCATGTTATTTCCTCATTATCAATGGCAGTGGATTAGTACTCACGGATACCTCGAACCTGTGGGAGCCAGCCTGCTGGCGATGGCGATCTCAAGACCGCCATCGCCAGCAGGCTGGCTCCCACAGGGGATCGCATCAGGCCTTGGTTGCGTCGTCGTACTGCGACAGCCACTCGACCGCCGCATCGCGATAGCGGCTGAAGCCCTTGTAGTCGACCAGTTGCTGATTCAGGTCGCGCAGAACCCGGTGCATGCGCCGCGCCCATGCCGGGTTGGTGGCGATGTCTTCGAGGCTGAGCAGGTAGGTGCGGATCGGAAAGACAATGGCGTTGCTGCGCGGCAGGCGGTGCAGGGGTTGCAACTCGATGCGCAGGTACACCAGTTTGCCGGCATTTTCGGCCGTCACGATGGTCCGGTCCGGTGCCCATTCGGGCAGGCTTTCGGCCGAGACCTCAAGGCGCGGGTTGACCGTCAGCGACCAGTTCAGGCGACGCACCGGGTGGCCGGTGCGCAGGCGCAGGAGGAATTTCAGGGCACGGTCGAGCATGCCGATTTCCTTCACCAGCGGCACCGGGCCGTGGAATTCTTCCCAGCTCATGCCCAGGTTGAAGCGCAGTGAGTAGTCGGCGCGCTGGGTGGCGATCCCGGCGCCCCAATACAGCGTACCGTCGCGTTCTTCCTGCAGTACCCAATCGCCCTGGGCCTGGCGGGTCACGTATTCCATCGGCTCATACGGCAGGGTCGCCGGGTCGCCGAAGGTGAAGTGATCGTCGATGTCCAGCAGGCGGTTGGTCCAGTGCCATTGGCGACCTTCACGGGAGAGGGTGAAGTACTGCGGGTAATCGCGGGCGTAGGATTCCATGATCAGCTCCAGCAAGTCCCACTGTGCCTCCATCATGTGCGGCGCCGAGACGTAGTGCATGCCCGGGTCCTTCTCCAGGGTGATGGCGCGGTCCCGGCATTCGCTGATGTAGTGCTCGTCGATATCGAACGCCGCCCGGAAGGCGCCGTCGCCGACCGAAACATGGGGCTCGAGGTTCATCGAGTACATGTAGTCGTCATCGGGGAACGGGAAGGGCGCGCGGGCGATGGTCTGCGGGCTGTTGGCGAAGGTGTAGTCGTCGCGGTAGGTTTCGTCGCGGTTGAATTCGATAGTCATTGTTATGTCTTCCGTCGATCAGAGGTCGATGACCAGGCGATTGCATTTGGCGCGGGATACGCAGGGCATGATTTTCTTGCGGCTGGTCTTGTCTTCGTCCGACAACCAGTCATCGCTGTGCAGCAGTTCGCCGTCGAGTTCCAGGACCACTGTTTCGCAATGGCCACAGGCGCCACCACGACACAGGTAAGGCATGCTGTAGCCCGCGGCCTCGACCGCTTCGAGCATGGTCTGGTCGGGCGAAACCTCGATGGTTGCGCCACTGCGTCCCAGGGTGAAGCTGAAGGCTTCGCCGCCGCTGCTTTGCTCGAGGAAGCGCTCGAAGTGCACGTGGCTGTCGGTCCAGCCCAGCTCGCGGGCACACGCCAGGGTGGCGTCGATCATGGCGTCCGGACCGCATGCATAAACGTGACTGCCGAGCGGGCGATTGGCGAGAATCCGTCCGATGTCCATGCGTGCCTCGATGCCTTTGCGATACAGGTGGACCTGCTTGCCATAGGTCTCCTGCAACTCTTTGCCGAGCTGTGCGTGTTCATCGCCGCGCACCGCGTAATGCAGTTCGAAAGGCACTTTGCTCAGGCGCAACTCTTCCAGCTGGGAGATCACCGGCGTGATACCGACGCCACCGGCAATGAACAGGTGCAGGCGTGCCTGCTTGATCAGCGGAAACAGATTGACCGGCGGCGTGACCTCGATCAGGTCGCCTTCACGGACACTGTCGTGCAGCGCGATCGAACCCCCACGGCCGTTTTCCACCCGGCGCACGGCGATCTGGTAGCTGCTGGTGTCATAGGGCGAACTCAGCAGCGAGTAGGGGTTGCGCAGCGTATTGTTCGGGTTGGCGATCAGTACCACCACGTGGCTGCCACCGGAGAACGCCGGCAGGTGCGCGCCGGTTGGCGATACCAGGGTGAAGCGCTTGATCTGCGGGGTCACCGATTCGATGCGGGCCACCCGCAGGTTCAACGTCCCATTGTTCTGGCTCATGTATCGAGCTCCTCGGCTGGGGGCAGTTCGCCCGGTACTTCGGCATCGGCCTTGACCGCCTGGAAGGCCGCCAGGCGCCGGGAATAGTGGTCGCGCACCACCAGCGTCAAGCTGCAACCGGGGCAGTCGTAGACGCGTTGGGTTACGTTTTCGGTGTAGGTGTCGCAGTGCACGCACCAGACCCGACGCACCAGCGTGCCGGAGTGCTCGCGCAGCACTTCGTCGCGATTGAGGTCGAAGCGGGTGGCCACTTGCATGGCGGTGCCCAGGAAACTTTCGGAGCCGGCGAGGTAGAGGCGGGTGCCCATTCTGGCGTCGCCGAGCAGGTCATCGAGGGCGTCGATCAATGCCTGGTTGCTGGCATACACGCGCAAATCGTGACCTGGGCGCTGCTGCAATTGGGCCAGGAAGTCCTGGCCGGAAAACGACTCCTGGGAGTACAGCAAGGTCACGGGCCGATCCAGCCCGGCCATCTCGTCGAGCAAACGCAACATGGCGCGACCGCCACTGCCTTGCCCGGCAATGATGTGCCGCAGGCCTCCCGGCAGTGGTTGCAACCGGTCGTAGACCGGCCGACTTTTGATCCCGGTGATCAACATTTCTTGTTATTCCTCCTGGCTATCGACTCGACGGGTGAAACGTCGGCACAGATGCAAAGCCCAACGATGGTGGGTTGCAGATAGCAGGAGCACAGGGCGTGCCAAGTGTTTAAGGTGTTGATTTTAAATGGTTAAGTACTTTTCGAGAGAAAAAGTGTAAGCAGAAATAACCATGGTTGTAGGCGTTTTTGCAGCGTTTTTTTCGGTGTACATATCCATTCCTGCGGTAACGGCCACTTATGGTTTCGCCCTTACGGCGAGTCACTTGGAAGAGCCCCAAGTAACCAAGGGCTCTTGCCCCTGGCGTTCGG
>NZ_JAAVXC010000071.1:18289-18438 GCF_013416725.1 Pseudomonas sp. SbOxS1 | reverse complement strand
GGCATTCCCACGCAGAGCGTGGGAACGATCACATCGCGGACAGACCCTGCAATCAGGTCGGCTTTAAGGCCGCCTCGCTTTGGCTTTTGCTCTGCTTTGGCTTTTGATTTTCTTGCCCCCTCGAGAGGCCGAGTGGAGGTTCTGCGCAG
>NZ_JAAVXC010000071.1:0-18244 GCF_013416725.1 Pseudomonas sp. SbOxS1 | reverse complement strand
CGGGCGGCGTTCCGTTTTTCCAAGTGACTCGCCGTAAGGGCGAAACCATAAGTGGCCGTTACCGCAGGAATGGATATGTACGCAAAAAAAAGGTAAACCCAATCCAACACGCGAAATCCCAAACAAAAAACCCGGCTTTTTAGGCCGGGTTTCTTGATTCATTCATTCAACAACACTTCGGTCCGGACTTGCTACCGTAACGAGCCTCCTGGCGTTCCCGAAAGAACGCCTCGTAGTCCATCACCGGTTTGTCCGGGTGCTTGCTTTGCATGTGCTCGACGTAGTTGTCGTAGTCCGGCATGCCCACCATCAGGCGCGCGGCCTGACCGAGGTATTTGCCCAGGCGACTCAGGTCATTGAACATGATCAGGCATCGGCAGCGCTTGGAACGGCGCTTCCTTGTCCGTGCGTTCCTTGGTACCCCAGGCGGCGATACCGACCTTGAGCGCAAAGAACAGGATGCTGAATACCACGAACAGGAACAGCGCGGTCAACGTCGCATTGGTGTACGCGTTGAAGATCACGTGCTGCATCTGGTCAATGCTCTTGGCCGGCGCCAGCACCTGACCGTTGGCCAGGGCGTCGCTGTATTTTTTCGCCAGGGCCAGGAAACCAATGGCCGGGTTGGCGTCGAACAGCTTGATGAAACCGGCGGTGGTGGTGCAGATCAGCAACCATACCGCTGGCAGCAGAGTCACCCACACATACTGTTGACGCTTCATTTTGATCAGCACCACGGTGCCGAGCATCAGCGCAATACCGGCCAGCATCTGGTTGGAGATACCGAACAGCGGCCACAAGGTGTTGATGCCACCCAGTGGATCGATCACGCCCTGGTACAGCAGGTAACCCCACATGGCCACGCAACCGGCGGTGGCGATCAGGTTGGCAGTCCAGGATTCGGTGCGCTTGAGCGCTGGCACGAAGGAGCCGAGCAGGTCCTGCAGCATGAAACGCCCGGCACGGGTACCGGCGTCCACCGCGGTCAGGATGAACAACGCTTCGAACAGGATCGCGAAGTGGTACCAGAACGCCATGGTGTTTTCACCCGGCAGGACGTGGTGCAGGATCTGCGCGATACCCACCGCCAGGGTCGGCGCACCGCCGGCACGGGCCAGGATGGTGGTTTCACCGATGTCCTTGGCCACGGCTTGCAGCGCTTCCGGGGTAATTGCAAAGCCCCAGCTGCTGACGGTCTGAGCAACCGAAACCGCATCGGAACCCACGATGGCCGCAGGGCTGTTCATGGCGAAGTAAACGCCCGGATCGATCACCGAGGCCGCGACCATGGCCATGATCGCCACGAACGATTCCATCAGCATGCCGCCGTAACCGATGTAACGGGCATGACCTTCGCTGGCCAGCAATTTCGGCGTGGTGCCGGAAGCGATCAGCGAGTGGAAGCCCGATACCGCGCCACAGGCAATGGTGATGAACAGGAACGGGAACATACCGCCCTTCCACACCGGTCCCGTGCCGTCGACGAACTGGGTCAGTGCCGGCATTCTCAGCTCGGGCATGGTCACCAGGATGCCGATGGCCAAGGCGACGATGGTGCCGATTTTCAGGAAGGTGGAGAGGTAATCACGGGGCGCCAGGATCAGCCAAACCGGCAGGACGGCAGCCACGAAACCGTAGCCGATCAGCATCCAGGTGATCTGGATACCGGTAAAGGTAAACGCCTTGGCCCACACCGGGTCAGCGGCAATCTGCCCGCCCAGCCAGATCGAGCCCAGCAGCAGGAATACGCCGATGATCGAGATTTCACCGATGCGGCCCGGACGGATGTAGCGCATGTAGATGCCCATGAACATCGCGATCGGGATGGTCGCCATGACCGTGAACATGCCCCACGGGCTTTCGGCCAGGGCCTTGACCACGATCAGCGCCAGCACCGCAAGGATGATGATCATGATCAGGAAGCAGCCGAACAGCGCGATGGTGCCGGGGATGCGGCCCATTTCTTCGCGGACCATGTCGCCCAGGGAGCGGCCGTTGCGGCGGGTGGACATGAACAGGACCATGAAGTCCTGCACGGCACCGGCCAGCACCACGCCGGCAATCAGCCACAGCGTGCCGGGCAGGTAGCCCATCTGCGCCGCCAGTACCGGACCGACCAGCGGCCCCGCGCCGGCGATGGCCGCGAAGTGGTGACCGAAGAGTACGTGCTTGTTGGTCGGCACGAAGTCCAGGCCATCGTTGTTGAGTACGGCGGGAGTGGCGCGATTGGGGTCCAGCTGCATCACTTTGTTGGCGATGAACAGGCTGTAGTAGCGGTAGGCAACGAGGTAGATGGCGACGGCTGCAACGACGATCCACAGGGCGTTGATCGCTTCACCGCGGCGCAGGGCCACGACACTCAGCGCAATCGCTCCCAGGACAGCCACGGCAAACCAGGCGAGGTGTTTAGCCAGACGGGGCATAGAGGGTCTCCTGCCGACAGCTCGTGACTGCGGCGGTAATTTTTATAATTGTGTCCGCTGTGCGGAGCTGGCCCAATATCCGCGCATGGCGTCCACAAATAAATCCGCGTTACTACGTACGCAGCGCCTACGTAGTTCTACGTAGACGCCCCTGATTTCTCTGTGGGATGTGCCTTTGTGGCGAGGGGATTCAGCGAAACGTCGCACCGCCCCGCTCGGCTGCGTAGCAGTCGTAAAACCTGCAGATGCGATTCAACCATGAAATGCTGGGGCCGCTTCGCAGCCCAACGGGGATGAATCCCCTCGCCACATTGGCATATGATGCCGGCCCCCCGCGCGGGCAGGAGTAACCATGCAGCTCAAACACAAGATCGTCGCGCTCGGCATTTTGCCGCTGGTGTTGGCCATTGCCGTCATTTGCGCACTGGTGATTTCCCTCAATCGCCAACTGGGTGATCAACAGGCGCAGCTGATCGAAGACAGCATCCTGATGAGCAAGCGCGCGGAACTGAAAAACTACGTCGAAATGGCGAAAAGCCTGATCGAGCCGCTGTACGACAACGGCCAGGGCGACGCACGCGCTCAGCAACAGGTGCTGGAGGAACTGCGCAAGCTCAGCTTTGGCATCAACGGCTATTTCTTCGTCTACGACCATGAAGGCCGCAGCCTGATGCACGCGCGCCAGTCGGAACTGGTGGGCAAATACCTGTGGGACATGAAAGACCCGCACGGCCTGCCGGTGATCCAGGCGCTGCTCAAAAGCGCGCAGTCGGGCGAAGGTTTTCAACGCTACGCCTGGAACAAACCCTCTTCCGGACAGGTGACCGACAAACTGGCCTACGTGGTGATGCTCGATCGCTGGGGCTGGATGCTCGGCACCGGCATCTACCTTGAGGATGTCGAGCGCGCCACCCAGCAAGCCCGTGCCGAAGTGGCCATGGGCATCCGCAAGACCATGATGGCGATTGCCGTCGTGGCGCTGGTGGCGGTGCTGTTTGTCTTCGCCACCGGCATGACCCTCAATGTCAGCGAGCATCGCCTGGCGGACAAGAAACTGCAGCGCCTGACCCAACGTATCGTCAGCCTGCAGGAGGAAGAGCGCTCGCGGGTGTCCCGTGAGCTGCACGACGGCATCAGCCAGGTGCTGGTCTCGATCAAGTTCCAGTTCGAACTGGCCAGCCACTTGCTGGAAAGCGGACAACACCTCGACAAGGGCCTGGGCACGTTGAAAGATGCCACCGCACGCCTGGGGGATGCCATCGGCGAAGTGCGCAGCCTCTCCCATGACTTGCGTTCATCGTTGCTCGACACCCTCGGCCTGTCGGCGGCAATCGGTCAACTGGCGGCTGAGTTCGAACAGCGCAGCGGCCTTACCGTGACCTATGACGACAATGAGTTCGACTGCCAATTGGTCGACGGTGCAGCGGTCTCGTTGTTTCGCATCGTCCAGGAAGGGCTGACCAATATCGAACGCCACGCCCAGGCCAGGCATGTCTCTATTACCCTGCGCGGCTGTGAACAGTCGGTGCGGTTGACGGTGGTCGACGACGGTGTCGGTTTCAACGTCGCCCAGGTCGAACGTCGTCAACTCGGCATTGGCTTGCGTAATATTCGTGAACGCGTTGAACACTTTGGTGGCCGCTTCGAACTGATCTCGACACCCGGGCGCAGTGAGCTGGATGTTCTGCTGCCAATGAAATTGCCCACCAGCAAACGCTGATGCCCCAACAACAAGAGTGAAGCCTTCAATGAACCTGCCCTCCCCGATCCGCGTCGCCCTGGTCGACGATCACGCCCTGGTCCGCGACGGAATCAAGGCGCTGCTGTCGGTCATGGCCCCCCTGGAAGTGGTGGGCGAAGCCGAAAGTGGCGCCCAGGCAATCGAGATGGTCGGACGCTGCCAGCCGGACCTGCTGCTGGTCGACATCAGCCTGCCGGACATGAACGGCCTGGAACTGACCCGCGTGTTGCGCAGCCAGTACCCGGCGCTCAAGGTATTGGTGTTGAGCATGTACGATAACTATGAGTACGTGAGCGAGTCGCTGCGCTCGGGCGCCAGTGGCTATGTGCTGAAGAATGCCCCGTCACGGGAAATCATCGCCGCCATCGAAGCCATCTCCAGCGGCGGGACCTTCTACAGCGCCGAAATCGCCCAACGGCTGATCGCCGACAAAAACACCGACAACGAGCTGACCCCCCGTGAAAGCCAGGTGCTGTCGAAGATGGCGCAAGGGCTGAACAACAAGGAAATGGCGCGGGAACTGGACATCAGCGTGCGCACGGTGGAAACCCATCGCCTGAGCATTCGGCGCAAGCTCAACATCGATAAGCCGGCGGCACTGGTCAAGTACGCGATCGATCACGGGCTGATTTCGCGCTAGGCCTGCTTCCTTCCAACCATTGACTACGTCAATAGTCACCATTAACTCAATGAAGTTCTCTTAAAAACTCCAGGGCGTAACATCAGCTCCATACCAACCAACAACACCCCGGAGCACACGATCATGAAACGCCAAACCCTCCTCAGCATCGCTTTCTCGGTTTTTGCAGTTAACGCTTTTGCCGCTACCTCTGTTCAGCCTGTCGTGGCTGAAGGTGGCTCGGATCGTCTGATTGAAAGCCGGGTGGCTGAAGGTGGTTCGGATCGTTTGATCGAGAATCGTGTGGCTGAAGGCGGTTCGGATCGCCTGATCGAAAATCGTGTAGCTGCCGATGGTTCGGACCGCCTGCAAGGCAACACTGTCGCGGCTGATGGCTCTGACCGCCTGCAAGGCAACACTGTCGCGGCTGATGGCTCGGATCGCCTGCAAGGCAACACTGTCGCGGCTGATGGCTCCGACCGCCTGCAAGGCAACACCGTCGCGGCTGATGGCTCCGACCGTCTGCAAGGCAACACCGTCGCCTGACCCCATCGCTTCACCGCGTAAAAAACAAGCCCGGCCTGATCAGCCGGGCTTTTTTGCGCCTGCACTCACAGCTTGGCAATCGAGACTTCGGTAGATTTCACGAAGGCAATCACTTCACTCCCCACCTTCAATTCAAGGTCGCGCACCGAACGGGTGGTGATCACCGAGGTGACGATGCCCGACGCCGTTTGCACGTCGATTTCCGAGACCACTTCGCCTTCCAGTATTTCCTTGATGACGCCCTTGAACTGGTTACGGACGTTGATCGCTTTGATGGTCATGTTGAGGCTTCCTGTCTGGGTGTCTTGCCCTTGCGAATGAAGGGGCAGGCCTCCAAGGTGCACTGCCTTTGATTACATTAAAAGGAATATATAATTATCTATTTATACCTTTCAGGAATATAAACCTCATCTACCAAGGCACGGATGCGACACAACCAATAATAACCAAAACGAATTAATAAATAGTTAACAAGTATTTATGGTTATAACAATACGCAGGTATTCTCAACTCACCCCGTCATCGACCACAGTGAAGTGCCCCATGAATCCGACTGACAACCTCATCGACTTCGCCAGCTACCGCAAACGCAAACAGGCTCAGCAACGGGCACGGGCCATGTGGGAAATGTACGCACGCAACGCCGCTCTCCAGGCTTTTCCATGGGCGCAAGTCGCCAAGGCGACCGAGACTCGTCACGCGTGAACGTGCACCCTCCCTCACGCTATCTGGTCAGCGCCGATGAACCTGCGCTGGACTTCAATCAACTGGAGCATCAAGAGGAAGACGCCAACTGCGAACGGGTGGCACAGAATCTTCAACGCCTGCGCAGCAAGCGTCACCTGTCTCTCGATGCGCTGGCCCGCCAGTGTGGCGTGAGCCGGGCGATGCTGGCGCAGATCGAATCCGGGCGCAGCGTGCCGTCGATCAAGGTGCTGTGCAAAATCGCCAAAGGCTTGAAGGTTTCGGTGGCCGCGTTTCTTGAGCATCGGGCCTTCGAGGGGGTAGCGCTGTTGTCGGCGAACCAGAGCAAGCGCCTGGTCAGTGCCAACGGCGCGTTTGTTAGCCGTGCGCTGTTCCCGTTCGACGTGGCGCGCCAATCGGAGTTTTATGAGTTGCGCCTGAGCCCCTTGGGTGAGGACCAGAGCGAAGGCCATGGCCCCGGAGTCCAGGAAAACCTGGTGGTGTCCCAGGGTGTGCTGGAAATCAGCGTCAACGATGAACGCTACCTGCTCTCCACCGGCGACTCGATCCTGTTTTATGCCGACCAGCCCCACCGCTATCGCAACCCGGCCGACAGCGAAGCGGTGGCTTATCTGGTGGTGACCTACCCCGAACGCCTGGACTGAAAAGCTATTTAAATTGTAGGAGCCGGCTTGCCGGCGAAGGCGTCCTCAAGAACGCCTTCGCCGGCAAGCCGGCTCCTACAAGATCAGCAGGTGCAGCACATCAGCGGCATGCCGTTGCAGCTCATCATCATCGGCATGCTGCAGTCGTTCATCATCTTCATCATCAGGGCGCAGCAGTTTTTCATCATGTCCATATTCATGCCGGCCATCGGCATGATTTTGCACATCATGCAGTCGGCCATCATGGTGCATTCCATCACGCACTTCATCGATGGCATCGGCATGCCCATCATCGGCATGGGCATCATCATGGTTGACATCGGCATGCTCATGCTCGCCTGGGACATGCACATCATGCTCATGTTGCCGCAGTGCATCATCATCGGCATGCCGCAGTTCATCATCATCTGCATCATTTCAGCGCTGTTCTTGAACATGGCCATGTCCATGCCAGCAGCCGGCATCATCTTGCACATCATGCCGTCGTCCATCATCTCGCAGGTCATGGTCGCTATCATCATCGGCATGCCCATCATCGGCATCATCGGCATGTTGGTGTTCATTGGCATCTGCATGGCGTTCATCATGGTGTTGCTCCCTGAAGGACTGGATAGTTGGACGAAGCTGATGGGGCGGATTCTATGGATTCAGCCAGGCCCGACAAGCTGTCGGTCGAACAGTCAAAGTCGACGTTGGGGCAGCCTCAATGAAGCAGGCGGGACAGATTTTTCTGCCATGACGAACAAGCGTCCTCGATAGCGGACAAGGTCAACGCCACTGCGTGGATTCTTCGGTCATGGATATGCGGATTGCGTCTATCTAAATAGCCCAAGGAAATAATCGATCTAAATGACACCGAATTTCAGGCAAAAAAAATCCCGGGCAGCTGATGGACGCCCGGGACTTAAAAATGCATAAACCGTGGTGGTGAACGCGGGGCGGATATTACGCAATGTTTCGCCCTGTAACAAGATATTTTGATTAACCGTTCAGTTACTAAAATCTCTAACCTGTTATATATCCAGACATTTTTTACGGTTAACCTCGAAACCACCTTAACTACAGGAACCAGCGGTACTCCCGCGCACTGATGTCGTTGAGGAACGCCAAGTGGTCCTGGCGCTTGTTCTCGCAGTACACATCGACGAATTCCGCGCCCAGGCCTTCGCGCAGTTTTTGATGGCCTTGCATGGCTCGCACGGCCTCGAGCATTTCCAGCGGGAAGTCGATGCCACTGTTGCGGTCTTCGTTGAGCGGGGCGATGGGTTCATGACCCTGTTCAAGGCCCTGCTCCATCCCCACCAGGATCGCGGCGAGCACCAGATACGGGTTGGCATCGGCGCCGGCAAGGCGATGTTCGATGCGCAGGTTCCTGGCGTCCGACTCCGGCACCCGCAGGCACGCGTCTCGATCCTCGAAGCCCCAACTGGCGCGCGAGGCGACGTTCACCGTAGCGCTCAGGCGACGCATCGCGTTGTGGTTCGGCGCGAAGATCGGCATGCAATGCGGCAACACATCCAGGCAACCGGCCACCGCATGGCGCAACGCTCGTTGCCCGTTCGCCGCCAGCAGGTTGTTGCCCGCCTCGTCGTAAAGGCTGACGTGCACATGCATGCCGCTGCCGGGGTGCTGCAAGTAAGGCTTGGCCATGAAACTGGCGCGGTAGTCGTGCTTGAGTGCCACGCCTCGCGTGCTGCGGCAGAACAGGGCTGCCCAGTCAGCGGCGCGCAGGCCATCGTCCAGATGACCGAAATTGATCTCGAACTGACCGGGACCCAGTTCGGCGGTGATCACTGTGGCATCGATGCCTTGGGCACGCGCGGTCTCGACCATTTCGTCGAGCACCGGGGCGAATCGCGAGAGTCGTTCGATGTGCATGTTCGGCTGGTCGTCCGCATCGCCGGTCAGCGGGTCGCGGGCAAACTGCGGTAATCCATCGCGCAACCGGCTGTCGAACAGATAGAACTCCAGCTCGAACGCCACCACCGGGAAAATGCCCTTGCGGCCAAGCCGCGCCAACACCTGCGCGAGGACTTCACGGGGTTCGAAGACGATCGGTTTTTCCGTGCCATCGGAGGTGATCAACATCTGCCCCAACGCCTGCTTCTCCCAGCTCACCAACTTGAGCGTGCCCGGTACCAGCCGACGCAGCGCGTCCGGATCGCCATCGTTGAAGCAGTAGTCGCCGATCTTGAACAGCCCGCCCTGGGTGCCGAGCAACACGCAGTTTTGCGGCAACTTGAGGGCGCTGCCAGCGGCGACTTTCTCGAGCATTTCGATCGGGTAGCGCTTGCCGTAGAAATGCCCCGGTATGTCCAGGGAAATCAGGTCGACATGGCGCACATCGGGGTAGCGCTGACGAAACCCACGCACTTCGGCCAACAGATCAGAGCACACAGCATCCATCGTTTTGTTCCTTTGTTTTTATCAGGTGTAGACCCAAAGTACGCGGGTCAGTTGGTCCGAGAGGTTGCCGTAGCGGCAGTGGGCATGGCTGGCCAGTTGAAAGCTGTCGCCAGTGCGCAGGGTCACCGGTTCGTCCTGATCCAGCCACAGGGTCAGTTCCCCTTCCAGCACATAGCCGCCCTGCTCCGAGCTGTCCTTCATGTGCCGATCGCCGCTGCTGGCGCCGGGCTCCAGCTGGCTTTCGAGCATGGAAAAGGACGCGCGCATTTTTGGCGAAACCAGAATGTCGGTGATGCCATCGGCGTAATACAACGTGCGGCGCTCATCCGGCCGGGTCACCCAGGGCAGGGCCATGGGTTTGGGCAGGCTGTAGAAATAGGTGGTTGGCACGCCGAGGGTCTCGCTGATGGCGGTCAAGTCCGCCACCGTGGGGCGGGACAAGCCACGCTCGACCTGGGAAAGAAACCCCACGGAGCGGCCGATCTTGTCGGCCAGATCCTTCAAGGTGTACTTCTTGTGCTTGCGCAGGTCCTGGATCAGGATCGCCAGCGCCGAAATCTCTTCTTGCATGTCCATCTAAAGGCTTCCAGAAATGGCCGATTCAAATGCTGTCGCGCAGCCGGTACCAGGCTTTGCCGATGGCTTCCAGCGGCGCTGCCATGTATTTGCCGCCGGGAAAGCTGCCGTTGCTCAACCCCTGATACAACGCCAGCTCATCCGGCTGGCCGAGAATGGCATCGGACACCGCCCGTGCCCCGGCCAGGGTCGGGAGCACGCCGTGCCCGGAATAGCCCTGCAACCAGTACAGGTCGCGACGCCGACCGATGTCGGGCGTGCGCTTGAGCGTCAGGTCGATATGACCGCCCCAGGCGAACTCCAATTCTATGCCTTTCAATTGCGGGAACACCCTTTCCAGGCACGGACGGGTGGCGCCGGCGATGTCTTTGGGCATGCCCCCCAGATAGGTGCAGCCGCCGCCGAACAGCAGCCGGTTGTCCGGCGTGCGGCGGAAATAATCGAGCACGAACTGGTTGTCCGTGACGCAGACGTTGCCGGGTAGCAGCGCGGTCGCCTGGGCCTCGGACATCGGCGCCGTGGCTACCTGATAAGTGCCAACGGGCAATACGCAACTCGATAGCTGCGGGTCGAGCCGGTCGAGATAGGCGTTGCAGGCCAGTACCAGGACCTCGGCGCGGATGCGCCCGCGTTCAGTCGTCACCACGTAGCCATTGTCGTACTCGCGATAATTCAACGCCTTGCTTTGTTCATGAATCACGCCACCGGCCTGCTCAATCGCGGCGGCCAGTCCCAGCGCCAGTTTCAGCGGGTTCAAATGGCCGCCTTCGGGGTCGTACAAACCGGCCTGATAACGCTCGCTGGCGACCCACTCGGGCAACTCGGCGCGCTCGATGAAACGCAAACCGTCATGCCCCCATTTGTGGCTGGCCTCGTGCTGCCATTCGGTCAACAGGCCGACCCGCCGTGGCATCACCGACGTCCAGAGGTGGCCGGGCCGGTAGTCGCAATCGAAACCATGGCGCACGGGTAATTCGCGCAACTCCCTGGCCGCCCAGCGCATGCCATCCCACAACCGCCGCGCGCGCTCATGACCCAGCGCGGCTTCCAGCGGCGGCATGTCACAGGACCAACCGAGAATGGCCTGGCCGCCATTACGTCCCGACGCGGCCCAGGCGACCCGGCTGGCCTCCAGCAAGGTCACGCGCTTGCCGGCCAGGGCCAGGCGCAGCGCCGTGTGCAAACCACTGAAGCCGGCACCGATGATCAGCACCTCGGTGTCCTGCTCGCCCTCCAACGCCGCCCGATTGACCAGGCGATCGGCGCACGTGTGGGCGTAATAGCTGGCGACATGCTGGGTGGATTGCTGAAACATACCGGCTCCATGAAATTTTATAGTTTTAATTTCATGAAAAAATACATGTTTAATTTCATGTGTGCAAGAGGCGTGGCGAAGCCACCCTCGTAGGAGCCCGGCTTGCCGGCGAAGGCGCCCGAGAGACCTACGCAATACTCAAGGACGCCTTCGCCGGCAAGCCGGGCTCCTACAAAGTCCGCGTCGACAGGTATTCGTACAGCACATCAATCACCCAATAAAATTCCCACCAGTTAAAAAACTTTCACAAAACCTCTGGACGCACGGCCGTCATTCCCCTTATAAAGCCACCAACAGGAATATTTTATTCCTAACAAGAAAATGCGCTCAAGGAATGAGCCTTGCCGTCCGCTGACATTTTTTCGCTATGCGATGAGCTGCCGCCATCATCCCGAGGACGTGTCATGCAACACGAAAAGAACCATTTCATCATCAAGATCACCTGTCCCGCGGTGTCCGGCATTGTCGCTGCCGTCACCACCTACCTGGCGGACAACGGTTGCTACATCGGGGAGATGGCGCAATTCGACGACGATTTCAGCGGCCGCTTTTTCATGCGCGCGGTGTTCCGTTTCAATGACGGCCACGCCGGGGATATCCAGCAGATCAAGGACGGTTTCAGCGACGTTGCCCAGGCCTTCGACATGCACTGGGAACTGCATGACACCCGCGAACCGATGCGCGTGCTGCTGATGGTGAGCAAGTTCGACCACTGCCTCACCGACCTGCTCTACCGCTACCACAAGGGCGAAATGGACATGACCATCACCGCCATCGTCTCCAACCACCTCGACCTGCGGCCCATGGCCGAGCGCGAGGGCATTCGCTTCATCTACTTGCCGGTCACCAAGGACACCAAGGCCCGCCAGGAAGCCGAGCTGATGAAGGTGGTCGACGACACCGGCACCGAACTGGTGGTGCTGGCGCGCTACATGCAGATCCTCTCCGACGACCTGTGCAAGCAACTTTCCGGCCGGGCGATCAACATTCACCATTCGTTCCTGCCCGGTTTCAAGGGCGCCAAGCCGTATCACCAGGCGTACCAGCGCGGCGTGAAGCTGATCGGCGCCACCGCCCACTACGTCACCAGCGACCTCGATGAGGGTCCGATCATCGAGCAGGAGGTGCAGCGGGTCGATCACGTCTACTTGCCGGACGACCTTGTGGCCACCGGCCGTGACACAGAAACCGTGGCCCTGTCCAAGGCGGTCAAGTACCACCTGGAGCACCGGGTTTTCCTCAACCAGGACAGAACGGTGATCTTCCGGTGAACGCCCCCCGACTGATTGACGGCAAAGCCGCCGCCGCCCGGGTGTTGCTCGAGGTCCGCAAGGACGTCGACCGCCTGCGCGCGCAAGACATCCAGCCGGCCCTGGCGGTGATCCTGGTCGGCAGCGACCCGGCCAGCCAGGTCTACGTGCGCAACAAGATCTTGCGCGCAGACGAGGTCGGCATCCGCTCCCTGGAACATCGGTTGAGCGCAGACACCAGCACCGAACAGCTGCTCGACCTGATCGCCACACTGAATGCCGATCCCTCGATCCACGGCATTCTCCTGCAACTGCCGTTACCCGCTCATGTCGATGAACTGCGGGCGCTGCAAGCCATCGATCCGGGCAAGGACGTCGACGGCTTCCACAGTGAAAACGTCGGCGGCCTCAGCCAGGGCCGCCCGGTGCTCGCGCCCTGCACACCCAGCGGCTGCCTGTACCTGCTGGAGCAAACCTGCGGCGATCTGCGCGGCAAGCACGCAGTGGTGATCGGCCGCTCGAACATCGTCGGCAAACCCATGGTGGCGCTGCTGCTCAAGGCCGACTGCTCGGTGACGGTGTTGCATTCGCGCAGCCCCGATCCCCAGGCCCTCTGCCGCCAGGCAGACATCGTGATTGCCGCCGTGGGGCGTCCGCGCCTGATCGACGCCAGTTGGCTCAAGCCCGGTGCGGTGGTGATCGACGTCGGCATCAATCGCATCGACGACGCCGGTCGCAGCCGCCTGGTCGGCGATGTCGACTTCGACAGCGCCCTGCCCCAGGTCGCGGCGATCACCCCGGTACCCGGTGGTGTCGGGCCGATGACCATTGCCTTCCTGATGAAAAACACCGTGACCGCGGCCCTTATGCAACAGCACAGCCCATCGGAGGCCGTATGCCATTCAATCTCTTGAAGTACGGGCTGAGTTCCGAGTACCCGGTGGAAGTGGATCTGCCACCACCGCGTGAACTGAAATCCAGCTATGACGTGGTGATCATCGGTGCCGGTGGCCATGGCCTGGCCACCGCCTATTACCTCGCCAAATACCACGGCATCACCAACATCGCGGTGCTGGAGAAGTCCTATCTGGGCGGTGGCAATACCGCACGCAACACGGCGGTGATCCGCTCCAACTACCTCACCAGCGAAGGCGTGCGTTTTTATGCCGAATCGGTGCGGATGTTCCAGGGCCTGTCCAACGAATTCGACTTCAACATCATGTACTCCGAGCGCGGCCAGCTGACCCTGGCCCACACCGATGCCACCGTGCGTTCGTTCCGCCAGCGGGCCGAGGTCAACAAGCACTTCGGCGGCCGCACCGAAATGATCGACCGCCAGCAGATCCGTGAACTGGTGCCCAGCCTCAACCTCGACCCCGGCCACCTGCCGGTGATCGCCGGCCTCTGGCACATCGACGGCGCCACCGCGCGCCACGACGCGGTGGCCTGGGGCTACGCCAAGCAGGCGGCCAAGCGCGGCGTGGAAATCCACCAGCTCACCGAGGTGCAGGACCTGATCATCGAGAACGGCGCCATCACCGCCGTGAAGACCAACCGCGGCACCATCAAGTGCGGCTGCGCGGTGCAGGCGATTGCCGGGCACAGTTCGCTGCTGATGGCCAAGGCCGGGATTCGTTCGCCAATCCAGACCTTCCCGCTGCAAGCCATGGTCACCCAGCCCTTCAAACCCTTCCTTGATCCGCTGGTGAGCTCGTCGGCGCTGCATTGCTACGTGCAACAGACCAGCCGCGGAGAAGTGGTGTTCGGCGGCGGCTCCGATCCGTACCCGCTGTTCAACACCCGATCGACCCTGGACCTGAAGGAAAGCCTGTTGGCCCACGCCATCGAGATGTTCCCGTTCCTGGCCAATGCCAAGCTGATGCGCCAGTGGGCCGGGATCACCGACATGACCCCGGACTACAGCCCGATCATGGGCCTGTCGCCGGTCAAAAATTACTACCTGGACGCCGGCTGGGGCACCTGGGGCTTCAAGGCGACGCCAATCTGCGGCAAGACCATGGCCGAACTGGTGGCCAGTGGCGGCAAGGTGCCGGAGCTGATCAAGCCCTTTGGCCTGGAGCGCTTCTCGACCTTCCGGCAAGTCAACGAAATGGGCGCTACGGCGGCCAGTCACTGAGGCAGAGGGGACCCATGAAAATCATCATTTGCCCGCTCAACGGGCCACGCAACATCAGCGAATTCACCTACGGCGGCGAGTTCAAGCCGATGCCCGACACGCTGCGCTGCAGCGATGCCGAGTGGGCCGACTACGTGTTCAACACGGACAACCTCGCCGGTGTGGTGCGCGAATGGTGGATGCACACGCCATCGAGCTACTGGTTTCTCGCCGAACGTCACACCGTGACCGACGAGATCCTGCGCACCTTCGACCCCAAAGAACTTTTCACTGCCCGCGTCGACTTCAACGCCGCACAGGAGATCGCCGGATGAACCGCCTACCCGCCCCGATGGGCCTGCTGATCGACCGTGACCAGCCGCTCGACTTCAGTTTCGAAGGCCTTCCCTACCAGGGCCTGCAAGGCGACAGCATCGCCAGCGCCCTGCTCGCCAACGGACGTTTCCTGATTTCCCGCTCGTTCAAATACCATCGCCCCCGTGGCCCGTTGACCATGGCCGGGCAGGACGCCAACAGCCTGGTGCAATTGCCCCAGGAACCCAACGTACTGGCTGATGCACACGCGTTGGCCGCCGGTTTGCAGGTGACGGCGCAGAACGTCAACGGCTCGCTGGACAACGACCGCGACGCTTATCTGGGCAAGTTTTCCAAATTCATGCCGGTGGGCTTCTACTACCGCTCGTTCTACAAGCCCAAGGGCATGTGGAAAGTCTGGGAACCGATCATTCGCAAGAAGGCCGGCCTGGGCGTACTCGACCTGACGTTCAAGCCCGAGTATTACGACAAGGCCTACCTGTTCACCGACCTGGCCGTGATCGGCGCCGGTCCCGCCGGGCTGCACGCGGCACTGACCGCGGCCAATGCCGGGGCCAAGGTGCTGCTCATCGAACAACAGCCGGTCCTGGGTGGTTCGCTGACCTATGCCCGCTTCGATATTCCGGGCAAACGCGCCGACGCCTTGCGCGGCGAACTGCTCGCGGCAGTACAGCAACATGCCAATATTCGCATCCTCACCGAGGCGACCTGCAACGCCTGGTTCACCGACAATTACCTGCCGGTGATCCAGGGCAAACGCATGTACAAGGTGCGTGCCCGACAGTGCCTGGTGTGCAGCGGTGCATTCGACCAGCCGGTGGTGTTTCGCAACAACGACCTGCCCGGCGTGATGCTGACCAGCGCCGCACAGCGCCTGATGAAGCTGTACGCGGTCAAGCCGGGCAAGCGCGCGGTGGTGCTGACGGGCAACGATGACGGTTACCTCGCCGCCCTGGACTTGTTTGATCAGGGCGTCGAAGTCGCTGCCGTGGTGGACCTGCGCCACGGCCCGGGCGATGAGGCCCTGCTGGGCGCGCTGGCACAACGCAAGATCCCCTGCCAGCGCAACAGCACCGTGTACGAGGCCCTGCACGAAAAAGGTATGCGCCATGTCAACGGCGTCGACGTGCGCAAGATCACTGCCCAGGGCCAGGTCGCCGAGAGCGGGCAACGCCTGGACTGCGACCTGTTGTGCATGTCCGCCGGCTACATGCCGGTCTATCAACTGCTGTGCCAGGCCGGTGGCAAGCTGGCCTACGATGATCAGCGCGCCGAATTCACCCTCAGCGGACTGCCCCGGAACCTCGCGGTCGCAGGCTCGGTCAATGGCCGTCACCGCCTCGACAACGTGATCGCCGACGGCGTCAATGCCGGTGCCGATGCCGCCTCTGCGCTGGGGCTGGCGGTCGGTGTGCACCGGGCGCCGCTGGGCAGCGAGGTGCGGGTCAACTTCAACTGGCCGATCTTCCCCCACCCCAAGGGCAAGGATTTCGTCGATTTCGACGAGGACCTGCAAGTGGCAGACATCGTCAATGCCACGCGCATCGGCTATCGCGACGTGCAACTGGTCAAGCGCTATTCCACGGTGGGCATGGGCCCCTCGCAAGGGCGTCACTCGGCACTGCCAACCGCGCGCCTGGTGGCCTGGGCGACCCAGCGCAACATCAGCGAAACCGGCGTGACCACCGCGCGCCCGCCCTTTGTCGCGGAAAAACTGGCCCACGTCGCAGGTCGGGCGTTCGATCCGTATCGACAAACACCCATGCATGCCCGGCACCTGCAAGCCGGCGCGAAGATGATGCCAGCGGGCATCTGGCAGCGTCCGGCCTACTACGGCGATGCCAGCAACCGCGACGCGTGCATGCAAGCCGAAGCCCTGCATGTGCGCAACAAGGTCGGGATCATCGACGTCTCGACCTTGGGCGGCCTGGATGTGCGCGGCCCGGACGCCGCCGAACTGCTCAACCGGATGTACACCTTCGCCTTCCTCAAGCAGCCGATCGGTCGCTCCCGTTATGCGCTGATGACCAATGAACACGGGGTGGTGATCGACGACGGCGTGTGCGCGCGTTTCGCCGACAACCACTTCTACGTCACCGCCACCACCAGCGGCGTGGATCGCATCTACCAGCAGATGCTCAAGTGGAACGCGCAATGGCGCCTGGACGTGGACGTCGCCAACGTCACGGCGGCGATCTGCGCGGTCAATGTCGCCGGGCCCGATTCGCGCAAAGTGCTGGAGCAGGTCTGTAGCGACCTCGACCTGAGCGCTGAAGCGTTCCCCTACCTGGGCGTGCGCCAAGGCACCGTGGCCGGGATCAAGGCCCGGCTGTTGCGAGTCGGTTTTGTCGGCGAACTGGGTTATGAAATCCACGTACCGGCGCGCCATGGCCTCAAGCTCTGGGACGCGCTGATGGAGGCCGGCAAGGCCCATGACATCCGCCCGTTCGGTGTGGAGACCCAGCGTTTGCTGCGCCTGGAAAAAGGCCATGTGATCATCAGCCAGGACACCGATGGCATGACCCATCCCATGGAAATCGACATGGGCTGGGCCGTCAGTCGCAACAAACCGTTCTTCGTCGGACGGCGCTCGGTGGACATCCTCGAAGCCCAGCCGCAAACGCGCAAACTGGTGGGTTTCACCTTGCCCAAGGACAGCGCGCAACCGCTGGAAGGTCATCTGGTGCTCAATGGCCCGGACATCAGCGGCAACGTCACGTCCTGCGAGTACTCGGCGACCTTGGGCAAGATCATCGGCCTGGCCTACGCCGGCATCGACCAGAGCGCGCCCGGGCAACGGATTGCGATCCGCGTTGAAGGTGGCCGCGTGGTGCATGCCGATGTCGTGCCGCTACCCTTTTTCGACCCCTCCAACCTGCGCCAGGAGCTTTGAGCCATGACCAGCCTGAGACAACAACACAGCGCCGGGCAACCGGCCTTCGCCCTCCTGCCCACCTGTGCGCTGACCGACCTGACCGATCTGCCCCGGGTCGGGTTTCGCGGCGCCGACAGTGCGCGCTATTTGCAGAGTCGGGACTTCGTGCTGCCGGACGCGCCCAACCGCGCCGTCGCCCAGGTTGACGGCAGTTACGCCGTGCGCCTGTCCCAGACCGAATACCTGCTGCTGGGCAGTGCGCAGGACCAGGGCCAACGCATTGCCGAAGAGGAGGCTCGCTGGGCGTTGGACCCGCAGGCCAACTACCTGTTGCCACGCCAGGACAGCCATGCCTGGTTCGAGCTCAGTGGCCAGCACGTTCCCGAGGTGATGGCCAAACTCTGCGGCGTCGACTTGAACCCCCAGGTATTTGGCCCCGGTGCCGTGGCGCAAACCTCGGCGGCGCGCATCAACGTGATCGTGATCAACGCCACAACCGCGCAGCAGCCGAGGTTGTTCATCCTCTGCGACCGGGCATCGATGGCTTACTTTCATGAGGCGCTGATGGATGCCTTGTAGGAGCCAGCGATGCGGCGACCCGACTTGCCGGCGAAGAACGGTAACGCGGTGCAGCAGGTACACCGCGGCGTCTGCTTCGCCTGTAGGAGCGAGGCTTGCCCGCGAAGAACGAT
>NZ_JAAVXC010000070.1:0-22794 GCF_013416725.1 Pseudomonas sp. SbOxS1 | reverse complement strand
GCGTTTGAAAAAGGGAGTCGCTGTAAGAGCGAAACCATAAGTGGCCGTTACCGCAGCAACGGATATGTACTCAGACAAAAATCTCCCAAAGGCTGCGTTACGGCATGGACCAACGTTGGTAGAGGCTCCGGGCGGCGTTCCGACGATGGTCGTTAACGATAACGCTACCCGCCTGGCACCCCGCGGCGTGCTCAGGTTTTTCGCGAGCAGGCTCGCTCCTACAGGTTATTCCTTGTAAGCCGTATCAGTGCGCTCCAGCTGCCGAATCAGCGCATTCCAGTGTCGCGCCACACCCGGTCCGTCACCGCTTTTGAACACCTCGGCCTGTTTCTCGACCTTGGCCACCACATCGCCAGGCGGGAAGATCAACTCGGCATTGCCGCCAGCCTGCGCCGCGATCTGGATATTGCAGGCGCGCTCAAGCCCCTGCAGTTGCTGGAACGCATGTTCAACACTGATACCAGCGGTCAGCAGCCCGTGATTGCGCAGGATCAGGACGCTTTTATCGCCCAGGTCCGCCACCAGGCGCTCGCGCTCGTCGAGGTCCAGCGCGACCCCTTCGTAACCGTGATAGGCCACCCGCCCGGAAAAACCGATCGAGTGCTGGGAAATCGGCAGCAAGCCGTCGCGTTGGGCCGACACCGCGATGCCGTCGCGCGTATGGGTATGCAGCACGGCTTGCAGGTCCGGTCGGGCCGCGTGGATGGCACTGTGGATCACGTAACCGGCTGGATTGATACCGAGCCCTGTCGGGTCGTCGACGATGCTGCCGTCGATGTCGACCTTGACCAGGTTGGAGGCACTGATTTCGTCGAACAGCAGCCCGAATGCGTTGATCAGGAAATGCTCGTCCGGCCCGGGTACCCGCGCGGAAAAATGCGTATAGATGTGGTCGGTCCATTTGAACAAGGCCGCCAGCCGGTAGGCCGCGGCCAGTTTTACCCGCACCTCCCACTCTTCGGGGCTGACGCGCTGGCGGACATTTTTCGAGACGCTGGATAACGGGCTGACACTGCTCATGGCAAAACTTCCTGGATGGCCTTAACGAGTTGCAGCCAGCCTATGGGAAGCTAAAACATAATAAAAATCACATTTTAATCTAAGCTAATTATGATTTTTTTTTATTATAGGCGACCTGAGTGATCAGGCCGCGCTCTTGATCTTTTGCAATGAACCGGCCACCAGCTTGCCAAAGGCGTCGACCGGCCCTTGCAGGTTGCCGAGAAAATGCGGATAGATCAGCCACAGGTCCATCACCGGTTTGAAATCCTTGAGCGGCATGGCCGCCAATTGCTCGCGGTGGACGCTGCGCTCCAGCAAGGGACGCGGTACCAGGCCCAGTCCAAGGCCGTCGGCGACCAGGCCCAACTGCAATTCGGTGCCGAAGGTTTCCAGGTTGACGCGCAGGGCCAGGCCCTGGTCCGACAGGGTTCTTTGCAGGCCGGCGCGGAAGCCACAGCCGTCGGGGTTGAGTATCCAGCCGCTCTGGTAAACGTCAGCCAGCTTGCACGGGCGCTTGGGCAGTTGGGCCTTGGCACAGACCACCACCAGCTCCATCTTGCCAATCGACTCGCCAACGATGTTGTCCGGGAAAATCTTGCCCGCCGGGAACAACGCCGCGGCGGCATCCAGCTCACCGCGCTCGATCTTGCCCACCAATTGGCTGCCCCACCCCGTGGCCACCTGGGCCCGCAGGTCGGGGTATTCGATGCGCAGGTGCTTGAGCGCGTCGAGCAACACCACGTCGCCGATGGTTTGCGGCACCCCCAGGCGCAGCAGCCCGGTCGGTGGCGCGTCGGTGGCCACCAGTTCGCGCAGCGCATCCATTTCCCGCAGGATCAGGCGGCACTGTTCATACACCCGCGTACCGATCAACGTGGGCTTGAGCGGCTTGGTGTTGCGGTCGAACAACTCCACACCCAAGGCCTGCTCGAAGTTCTGCACGCGCCGCGTGATGGCCGGCTGGGTCAGTTGCAGCGACTCGGCGGCATGGCTGATGGACTGGCAACGAATCACCTCTACAAAGGCATCGATATCATCAATTTTCATTTGGCCCGCACATAGAGAACAGTCAATAAGATGTCTGAAAAGCATAGTTCCATAATCAGGGGAAGGATAGCCCGCCACACGACAGGCCACCAGCCAATAGCTTCTGGTGCTATGCGATAGGGTTATAAATTCCATTCAGCTATAACCTAATCATTAAACAATCGCATATTGATCTAAAACATTATGCTTAAATCAAAGGGTCAACTTTCACAACGAACGATGGAATCGCCATGACCCAGGCCCGACACCCGGAGAGACTCAGAGCATTCATAGGCGCCCTGGCGGAATTGATCGACGGCAATCCCCGCGAGGGTGATCTGTTGCATCGTGGCGGCAAGCTGCTCAGCCAACTGGTCAGCCACGACGACTGGTTGCCCGATGACTTTGCCCGGCCAGACCCCGAGCGCTATCAGCAATACCTGTTGCATGCCGATTCACGGCAGCGGTTCAGCATCGTCAGTTTTGTCTGGGGGCCGGGGCAAAGTACGCCGATCCATGACCATCGGGTCTGGGGGCTGATCGGCATGCTGCGCGGCGCGGAGTACTCGCAAGGTTTCAAACGCAACGACGACGGCGCCTTGATCGTCGATGGCGACCGGGTGCAACTGCGGCCAGGAGAGGTCGAGGCCGTGTCGCCCAAGATCGGCGACATCCATCAAGTCAGCAACGCCTTTGACGACCAGGTGTCGATCAGCATCCATGTGTATGGCGCCAACATCGGTGCCGTGCGGCGCGCGGTGTATCAGCCCGACGGCAGCGAGAAGCTGTTCATTTCCGGTTATTCCAACGCCTATCTGCCCAATATCTGGGATTTGTCCAAAGAGAACCAAGCCCTATGAGCACCCTGTCGACCCGTTCTTTCGCCGAAATTCGCCAAGCCCTGCTGGACCGAGAAGAACTGGCGCTGCTGGATGTGCGCGAAGAAGCGCCCTTCGCCGAATCCCATCCGCTGTTCGCCGCCAACATCCCATTGTCGAAACTCGAACTGGAGGTGTTCTCGCGGATTCCCCGGCGCGATACCCCAGTGACCGTCTACGACAATGGCGAAGGCCTGGCAAACATCGCCGCGCAGCGCTTGCAGGACCTGGGCTACGTCAATGTCAGCCTGCTGGACGGTGGCCTGGACGGTTGGCGCCGTGCTGGCGGCGAGCTGTTCATCGACGTCAACGTACCGAGCAAAGCCTTCGGCGAACTGGTGGAAAGCCAGCGCCACACGCCGTCCCTGGCGGCCGAAGAAGTCCAGGCCCTGCTCGACAGCGAGGCCGACGTGGTGGTGCTCGATGCCCGGCGTTTCGATGAATACCAGACCATGAGCATTCCCACCGGCATCAGCGTACCGGGCGCGGAGCTGGTACTGCGCGCCCGTGAACTGGCACCGGACCCGGCCACGCGTATCATCGTCAATTGCGCCGGGCGCACCCGCAGCATCATCGGCACGCAGTCGTTGATCAACGCCGGCATCGCCAACCCGGTTTCAGCCCTGCGCAATGGCACCATCGGCTGGACCCTGGCCGGGCAAAAACTGCAGCACGGACAGTCGCGCCAATTCGCCCCGACCAGTGAAGAGCATCGGCAACTGGCCGCCCGCGATGCCCGCAGCGTCGCCGACAAAGCCCGGGTGGGCCGAGCCACGCTGGCAGACCTGCAAGGCTGGCAACAACAACCGAGCCGCAGCACCTACCTGTTCGACGTGCGCACCCCGGAAGAATTCGAAGCCGGCCACCTGCCCGCTGCCCGCTCGACCCCCGGCGGCCAACTGGTGCAGGAAACCGACCACTTCGCCAGCGTGCGCGGCGCGCGCCTGGTGCTGGTGGACGACGATGGCGTACGGGCCAACATGTCCGCGTCCTGGCTTGCGCAACTGGGCTGGGAAGTGCATGTGCTGGATGACTTGACCCCGGCTCACTTCAGTGAAAAAGGCGTCTGGCAGGCAGCGGTCCCGGCGCCACGACAGGCCGAGGAAGTCAGCCCCGAGACCCTGGCCCAATGGCTGACCCAGGGTGATACCGCCGTGCTGGACTTCACCAGCAGCGCCAACTACGTCAAGCGTCATATCCCCGAGGCCTGGTGGGCATTGCGCGGACAACTGCGTGAAGCGCTGAACCAAGTACCCTCCGCCGAGCGCTATGTACTGACCTGCGGCAGCAGCCAGTTGGCGCGCCTGGCGGTGGCCGAAGTCGAAGCACTGACCGGCAAGGCGGTGTTTTTGCTCAAAGGTGGCACCGCGAGCTGGATCGCTGCACAACTGCCTCTGGAAGAAGGCGAAACCCATCTGGCGTCACCGCGCATCGACCGCTATCGCCGCCCTTATGAAGGCACCGATAACCCGCGCGAAGCGATGCAAGCCTACCTGGACTGGGAGTTCGGGCTGGTCGAGCAACTGGCCCGCGACGGCACCCACGGCTTTTTCGTGATCTAGCAACCCGCGCCCCGGTGCCCTGACAGGCACCGGAGCAAATCCCCCCACACACCCGACCCCTCTCCAGGCGGAGGCTGAACCCACAATCGAGAGGAATGACTTCATGTCCGTTGCCTTGCACTACATCCAGACACTGCCCTGACCCGGTCATCAGCACCGGGATCTGCGGGATCCCTCCCCCCGCTTGAAAAACATTCTGCAACCCCTGCCATTCGCCCACAGGCGCGAAGGGGTTTGCCTGTGCGTGGCAATCTTTCAGGAATTGGCGTCATGAGTTCATCCAGCCCCCGAGTCAAATACGATTATTACGCAGCCGCCGCCTTGAGCCTGCTGGCCGCGAGCAGCCAGGCGCAAGCCGACACCATCGAGCCGGACAAGACGCTGAGTACGGTGGTCGTGACCGGTAACCGTGGCAGCCAGCCACGTACTGTTACCGATAGCCCCTCGCCCATCGACGTGATCAGTGCCGAGCAACTGCAAGCCAGCGGCAAGGTCGGCCTCAAGGAACTGCTCGCCCGCCTGCTGCCTTCCTTCAACCTGCCGGCGATCAATGGCGGCGGCACGTCCTGGTCGGTGCGTGGCGTGACCATGCGCGGCTTGTCCGGGGATCAGGTGCTGGTGCTGGTCAACGGCAAACGCCGGCACAACACGGCGCTGATCAACAACCTGGCACGCATCGGTACGGCGGCGGTGCCGGTCAACCTCGACCTGATTCCGGTTTCGGCAATCGATCATATCGAGGTGCTGCGCGACGGTGCCTCGGCGCAGTACGGCTCGGATGCCATCGCCGGGGTGATCAACATCATCCTCAAGGAAAACGACAGCGGCGGCAGCGTCGAAACGTCCTTCGGTCGCTACGGTGCCGGCGATGGCGACACCGTGCACCAGACCGCCAACTACGGCCTGGCGCTGCCCAACGACGGCTTCGCCAACCTGGCACTGGACGCCAAGGAGCAGGAACCCTTCGACCGCACGGGCAGTGCCACGGGCAACCTCTACTCCCTGCCCGGTTTCCCCGACAGCCGCGACCAGACCGTCAATCGCCACGGCTGGAACCCCAGTTATGGCCTGGGCCGGGAAAAGGTCACTAACGTCAGCTACAACCTCGAACTGCCGCTGCAGGACGATTTGCGCTTTTATTCGTTCTCCACCGCCAGCTACATGGAAACCACCAAGGTCACCGGCAACTATCGGCCCAACGAGATCACGTCCCTGGCCGGCGACCCGAACACGCCCTACCCCGATGGCATCCACGCCCAGCGGCGCAACCGCACCAAGGACTTCCAGGTGGCGGGCGGCTTCAAGGGCGAGGTCGGTGGCTGGAATTACGACGCCAGTTCCACCTGGGGCGAGGACGACTCGACGCTCAATGCCAACAACACGCTCAACCCGTCCCTGGGGCCAACCAGCCCCACCTCGTTCAACCTGGCGTCGCAGATCTTCGACCAGTGGACCAACAACCTCGACTTCAACCGCGGCTTTGACATCGGCCTGAAAAACCCGCTGCAAACCGCCTTCGGCTTCGAGTACCGATGGGAGAAATACCAGATCGAGCCCGGTGACTTCGATGCCTACACCCCTGGCAACTACGTCATCCCCAGCGGACCGTTTGCGGGCCGAACGCCCTTGCCCGGGCTTGCCTCCTACAACGGCACCAGCCCCGCCGATTCCGGGGAAATCAGCCGCAGCAACGTCGCCAGCTATGTCGACCTGGGCCTCGATGTGACGGATAAATGGTACATCGGCACGGCCGCTCGTTATGAGCGCTACACCCAGGACATCGGCAGCACCTGGAGCGGCAAGTTCTCCACGCGATACGCCTTCACTGATGCCTTCGCCCTGCGCGGCACGATCAACAACGGCTTCCGCGCACCGTCGCTGGCGCAAACCATCTATGCCTCGTCAACCTTCACCTCTGGCGGCGTGGTCAATGGCCAGCAAGTCTCGGTGCCGGTCAAGGTGCTGCCGGTGGACACCCCCGAGGCACAAGCGTTGGGCGCGGAGAAACTCAAGCCGGAAAAATCCCTGAACTACAGCTTCGGTTTCACCTATGAGCCCACGGCAAACTACCGGCTGACCACCGACCTCTACCAGATCGACATCCGCGACCGCATCGTTTCCACCAGCCTGCTCGGCGGCGCGGCGGTGTCCCAGGTACTCGTCGCCAACGGCTTGTCCCCGGGCCTGTTTGCCCAGTACTACACCAACGCCGTGGACACCCGAACCCGTGGCGTCGATATCGTCAACGAATACCGCCAGCAGTTGGATCAGTACGGCCAGATCCGCTGGAGCGCGGCCTATAACTGGAACCAGACCAAGATCGAGAAAATCCAGGACAACCCGCCGCAACTCGCAGGTTCCGGCCTGCAATTGTTCGACCGACGCCTGCAAAAGGACCTGACCGTCGCCACACCACAGTCGAAACTGATCCTGGGGGCGAACTGGAGAGTCACGGATTACAACCTCAACCTGGCGGTGACCCGTTTTGGCAGCTACGTCGAGGGTGACAACAACCCGGTGAACGATCGTAAATTCAGCGCGAAGTGGATCACCGACATCGATGCGGCCTACGACTTGACCCAGCACCTGACGGTGGCACTGGGGGCGAACAATCTGTTCAACGTGTACCCGGATAAAAACGGCATCCAGGATTGGGCGGGCGGCTACAAGTACGGGCAGTTCTCGCCATTCGGTTTTGGTGGGGCGTACTACTACACGCGAATTGCCTACAACTTTTGATGGTCCTGCCTGCTCCGTTGATCATTCCCACGCTCCGCGTGGGAATGCAGCCCGGGACGCTCCGCGTCCCAAATCCAGAGCCGAACGCGGAGCGTCCGATGAGGCATTCCCACGCAGAGCATGGGAACGATCGTTGCGCGACATAAAATGCACTTATTTCATATTAACAAGCAAAACAATCAGCTAACTTCATAATTAGCATATAACCATAAAGAATTTCACAGTCGATTCTTATAGAGATAACGTCAACCACAGACCGACCCCTTCTCCAGGCGGAGGCCCTACCAAACGCACCAAGCCTGGAGTTCCCCATGTCACCCAAATCCCTGTTGTTGAGCCTCTCTCTCGCCCTGGGCTTCGCTGCTACCGCCCACGCCACCGACCTGCAACCACTGCTGGTGGCCAATCAGAAATCCTCGATCAAAGTACTCCTGGAAGTGTCCGGCGAGCTGAAGAACGTGCCCTACGCCATCCAGTTCTCCGAGTTTCCGGCCGCAGCGCCCTTAGGCGAAGCGCTGAATGCCGGTGCCGTGGACATCGGTGCCTTGGGCGATGCGCCCTACGTATTTGCCCTCGGTGCCGGCGCGCCGATCAAGGTCGTCAGCATCGTGCATGCCGAGGGGCGCTACACCACCGCCATCCTCGCGCCCAAGCAATCGCCGCTGAATACGGCCAGCGACCTGAAGGGCAAAAAAATCGTCACCACCCGCGGCTCCATCGGCCATTTCCTGGCGATCAAGGCCTTGCGTGACGCCGGCTTGAGCACCAGCGACGTGCAGTTCATCTACCTGCTGCCGAGTGAATCGCGAATCCTGCTGGACAACGGCAGTGCCGACGCCTGGTCGACCTGGGACCCCTACACCACCATTTCCACCACCCAGAATCAGGCCAAGGTGCTGGTCAGCGGCGAGAAGTTGCTGACCAACCATCTGTACTTCGCCGCCACCAGCCAGGCCATCGCCGGCAAGCGCCAGCAACTGGACGACTTCATCGCCCGGGTCGATCGCGCCTACCGCTGGACCAACGCCCATCCCGAGGAATACGCCGCCGCCCAGGCGCGCGTGACCGGCTTGCCGCTGGACGTGCATATCGCCGTGGCCAAGGGCACGCACATGCAACCGGTGGAGATCGACGACCAGGTCATCGGCGGCCTGCAAACCACCGCCGACATCTATCAGGAAGAAGGAATCCTGGGCAAACACATCGACGTTTCCCAAGGCTTCGACAAGAGCTTCAACGCCAAGCGCGCCCAACTCAACCAGGCATCGCGATAACGATGCGACGGATCCAGGAGTAAGACCATGAGCAAACAACGACAGCTGAAACTCGGTGCAATGGTCCATGGTGTCGGCCATGGATGGGGCGAATGGCGCCACCCGCAGGCGCGGCCCAACGCCAGCGTGAGCTTCGACTTCTACAAGCAGCAGGCGCAACTGGCGGAAGCGGCAAAATTCGATTTCGTGTTCATTGCCGACAGCCTGCACATCCACGAGAAATCCAGCCCGCATTACCTCAACCGCTTCGAACCGCTGACCATTCTCTCGGCCCTGGCCGCCACGACGCAGCACATCGGGCTGGTGGCTACCGTCACGGTCAGCTACACCGAACCGTTCCAGGTCGCCCGCCAGTTCGCCTCGCTGGATCACATCAGCGGCGGTCGCGCCGGGTGGAACGTAGTGACCTCGTGGCTCAGCGGCACCGCCGATAACTTCGGCAAGAGCGAACACCCGCCACACGCCGTGCGCTACCGCATCGCCAAAGAGCATGTGAATGTGGTCAAGGGCTTGTGGGATTCCTGGGAAGACGATGCCTTCGCCTACGACAAGCAAAGCGGCGAGTTTTTCACCCCGGGCAAATTGCATGCACTGGAGCACAAGGGCGAATTTTTCTCGGTCAAAGGCCCGCTGAACATCTCCCGTTCGAAGCAAGGTCAGCCGGTGATTTTCCAGGCCGGGACCTCCGAGGCCGGACGCGATTTCGCCGCGCAAAACTCTGACGCGATCTTCGTCAGCCCCGAACACTTCGAGGACGCCCACGCCTATTATCTGGACCTGAAAACACGTGCCGAAGGCTTTGGTCGCGACCCGCAGAAACTGTCGATCCTTCCGGGTATTCGTCCGATCGTGGGTCGCGATGCCAGTGAGGTGGAAAGCCGTTATCAGCAAGCCGTGGAACTGGTGACCATCGAAGACGCCATCGTCGCCCTCGGCCGGCCGTTCAATGATCACGATTTCAGCCAGTACCCGCTGGATGCACCCTTCCCCGAACTGGGCGACCTGGGCTCCAACAGCCAGAAAGGTGGATCAGACCGGATCAAGCAACTGGCCAGGGACGAGGGCCTGACTTTGCGAGAAGTGGCCCTGCGCTTCTCCAGGCCACGTCGCGATTTTGTCGGCACTCCGGAACAAGTCGCCGACGCCATCCAGAAATGGTTCGAACAGGGCGCAGCGGACGGTTTCATCATCAACTCGCTGTTGCCGGACGGCCTGCAGTATTTCACCGAACTGGTGGTGCCGGTGCTGCAACAGCGTGGCCTGTTCCGCGACGAGTACAGCGGCGACACCCTGCGCCAGCACCTTGGCCTGCAGGTACCGGTGAACCGTCATGCGCCCATCGCGGCCCTGGCACAGGAAAAAAGCGAGGCGTTGGCATGAGCGATTCCCTCAATCAACTGCTGGCCGACTTGCATGCACAACGCGTGGCGACCTGGGAGCCGGCGGCCCTGCAGGTCAACATCGATCAGCGCCAACGCCTGGTGGATGAAGCCAGGCATGCGGACTTCGTCAAAGTGGGCGACGCCCTTGAGGCCTTCACCTTGCTGAAGGTCGAAGGCGGCAGCCTGAGCCGTGACGAGTTGCTGGCCAAGGGGCCGGCGGTGCTGATTTTCTTCCGCTTCGCCGGCTGCCCGGCGTGCAACATCGCCCTGCCGTATTACCAGCGCCAGCTCTACCCGCAATTGCAGGCACTGGGCGTGCCGCTGGTGGCGGTCAGCCCGCAAGTGCCGGAGAAACTGCTGGAGATCAAGACCCGCCACAACCTGGAACTGCAAGTGGCCAGCGACCCGGACAACCGGCTTGGCCGACGCCTGGGCATTCTCTACAGCTTCGATGAGGCCTCGCGCAACGCCGCACTGGCCAAGGGCAACAGCATCGGCGAAACCACCGGCACCGGTACCTGGGAGTTGCCGCAACCGACTGTAGTGGTTATCGCCAGCGACGGCACGGTGGCCTTCGCCGAAGTCAGCCCGGACTGGCTTGTACGTACGGAAGCCGACCCGGTGCTACGCGCGGTCGAACAGCTGCTCGGCCAAGCGCCCGTGCAAATCGCCATCTGACAAGAGCCTGACCATGACGAACAAGATCACACAGGGACAGTTCAATCGTCGCGGCTTTCTCACGGCCAGTTCGATCGCCCTCGGTGCGTTGGGATTGTCCTCCCTGGGATTGCCCTCCCGTGCCTTCGCCCAGGCGCCCAGCCTCTCGGACTTGACCCTGGGCGTCGCCACCTACCGTGGCCAGGACTCGTACTTCACCGAAGACGCCGGCACTGCCAACACGCCCTACAAAGTCGAATACGCGGAATTTGCCGGCGGCAACCTGATCGTCGAAGCCTTGGCCTCGGGCAGCCTGGACGTTGGCTCGATGAGCGAAATCCCGCCGATTTTCTCGATCCAGAGCCATCGTCAACCGAAGCTGATCGCGGTGCTGCAAGGCGACGTGAACAACCAGGTGTTCCTCGTTCCCAAGACGTCGAACATCGAATCGGTCGCGCAGTTGCGCGGCAAACGCGTCGGTTACGTGCGCTCCACCACCTCGCACTATTTCCTGATCAAGGCCCTCAAGGAACAGGGCCTGACCATGAAGGACATCACCGCCGTGGCGCTCACGCCCCAGGACGGGTTCACCGCGTTCCAGAGCGGTCAGCTCGATGCCTGGGTGATCTATGGCGTGTTTATCCAGCTGGCGAAATTCCGCAGTGGCGCGCGGGTGCTGAAAACCGCGCTGGGTTATCTGTCCGGCAACTACCTGATCGCCGCGCGCCCCGCCGCCCTGGAAGACCCGCTGCGCAAGCAGGCGATTCAGGATTACCTGCAACGCCAGGCGCGCACCCTGGAGTGGATCAACAACAATCCCGAGCCCTGGGCCGCCAAGTCGGCGCAATTGTTGGGCGTCGACACAAGCGTGTTCCTCGACATGTACAACAACCGCAGCCAGGCCTCGAGAATCATCGAAGTGAACGATCAGGCGATCGCTTCACAGCAGGAAGTCGCCGACTTGTTCTTCGACGCCGGCGTGGTCAGCGAACGGCTCGATGTGAGTCCGCTTTGGGATAAAAACTTTTCGTTGTTGCCGGTGTAAATCAGGCCGAACACCAGCCTTTGCAGGAGCTGCCGAAGGCTGCGATCTTTTGACCTTGAAAATCAAAAGATCGCAGCCTTCGGCAGCTCCTACAGGGGTTGTGCAGCCCCCCTAGCGGGTCTCACCTTTTGATCGAGTGAATTCACCATGAGTCTTTCCTCTCAACTTTCTCCACCCCTGCGATCCATCGAAGTGGCCAATTTCGAAGCATTGCTTGAGCGTCTAAGTGAACAACTGGCCGCCAGTGCTCACGTTTATGACGAGAGCGGCGCCTTTCCCGCGGACAACTTCAAGCTACTGCATAACCACGAGCTCGTAGCGCTGACCGTGCCAAAAGCCCTGGGGGGTGGCGGTGCGAGCCTCGCACACGCCCGCAAGGCCATCAGCGCGATCGCCAAGGGCGAGCCTTCGACGGCGTTGATCCTGGTGATGCAGTACCTGCAGCACGCACGCCTGCAGGACAATCGAAACTGGCCCGAAGCGTTGCGCGTGCAGGTGGCACAGGACGCCGTGCGCGATGGCGCGCTGATCAACGCCCTGCGCGTCGAGCCGGATCTGGGCACCCCCGCTCGCGGCGGCCTGCCGGCAACCGTCGCCAGGCGCACCGCGGCAGGCTGGCGCATCAGCGGGCGAAAAATCTACTCCACCGGCAGCCATGGCCTGACCTGGTTCAGCGTCTGGGCGCGCAGCACCGATGAGGATCCCCTGGTCGGTGCCTGGCTGGTGCACAAGGACACGCCGGGGATCAGCATCATCGAAGACTGGGATCACCTGGGCATGCGCGCCACCTGCAGCCATGAGGTGGTGTTCGACAATGTGCTGGTGCCACTGGATCACGCGGTCAGCGTCAGCCGCTGGAGCGCGCCGCAAGCGGAGCTCGATGGCGACGGTTTTCTCTGGATGTCGGTGTTGCTGTCATCGGTCTACGACGGGGTGGCCCAGGCCGCACGCGACTGGCTGGTGGGCTGGCTGGAAACCCGTGCACCGTCCAACCTTGGCGCCGCGCTTTCGACACTGCCACGTTTTCAGGAAATCGTCGGGCATATCGACACCTTGCTGTTTGCCAACCGTAGCCTGCTCGACGCGGCGGCGGAGGGTCGCACGCCTGCCGGCAACGCGGCGCAACTGAAGTACCTGGTGACGGGCAACGCGATCCGCGCCGTGGAGCTGGCCATCGAAGCGTCGGGCAATCCCGGCCTGTCACGCAGCAATCCGCTGCAAAGGCATTATCGCGATGTGCTTTGCAGTCGCGTCCACACGCCGCAAAACGACGCCATCTTGCAGGGCGTCGGCAAAGCCGTGTTTGCCCAGCGCCAATCCTCACCCCAGTCCAAGGAGCGCCCATGAGCCAGCTTGTCATCGCCAGCCAACTGGATGAAGATTTCAACGCAGTGATCCGCCAGCGCCTTGCGCAGAGCCACCCCGAAGCCCGCGTCATCGGTGTGCCGGCCGGGGTCCCCAGCGACCTGCCGGCCGAAGTCGGGATCCTGCTGGCGCGGCCGATCAATGTGCGCGGCTATCAGGCACCGGACACCCCGCCGCCGGGTTGGCCCTATGGGTTGCAATGGATTCAGGTGGTGTCATCGGGCATCGACTTCTACCCGTCCTGGCTGTTCAACGGCCCGCCGGTCAGTACCTCACGGGGCAGCGCCGCCGAGAACATCGCCGAGTTCGCGCTGGCGGCGATCTTTGCCGCGGCCAAGCGCTTGCCGGACATCTGGGTGCATGACGCGCAATGGAACTTCACCGCGCTGACACCGCTCAAGGGCACCACCCTGGGCATCCTCGGCTTTGGCGCCATCGGCCGCAGCCTGGCGACCAAGGCCCGTGCCCTGGGGATCAAGGTGTTGGCGTTGCGTCAAAGCCAGGCGCCGTTCGAGGTTGAAGGCGTGGAAGCGGTACGGGATATCCACGAGCTTTTTTCGCGTGCCGATCACCTGGTACTGGCCGCGCCCCTGACCGAAGCGACCCGGCATATCGTCGACCGTGCCGTGCTCGCCAACGCCAAGCCCGGCCTGCACTTGATCAACATTGCCCGGGGCGGTTTGCTCGATCATGGGGCGCTGCTGGAAGCGCTGGACAACGGCACCATCGGACTGGCCTCGCTGGACGTGACCGAACCCGAACCGCTGCCGGATGGTCACCCGCTCTATGCCCATCCACGGGTGCGCCTATCGCCCCATACCTCGGCGATTTCCAGCAACAGTCGCCATGAGATCGCTGATAGTTTCCTGGCTAATCTGGAGCGGTTTCTCAATGGCCTGGCCCTTGAGAACCAGGCGAACGTACAACGCGGGTACTGAATTAAACACAATCCACTGTGGGAGCGAGCCTGCTCGCGATAGCGGCGTGTCAGTCGGCATAAATGTTGGCTGACACGCCGCTATCGCGAGCAGGCTCGCTCCCACATTGGTTTGTGCCTGGCCTCAAATACAACATCAAACTTACGCATTTAAATCTAAATTTTAATGTCTGTTATTTATAATTACCTTATAACTAATCGGACTTTTACACCGGCTGTTTATATAAATATTGTTACAACCATCACCGACCCCTGACCAGGTGGAGGCCCACGGAACCATTCGTTTTTCCGGCCGACACCACTCCACGGTCAACCGCTTCACCCAAACCAGAAACCGGCTCAAGCCAGCGCCGCCATGGCTTTCAAACCATGGCCACGGCAACGCTTTGCCGAAAAAAACATCACCGCCAACGCCGTATCCGGGGTTCACCATGCACACCACTTTCCGTTCAACCCGCCTGACGCTGGCCGTTTCGCTGGCGATCGCCGGCTTGTCCGCCCACGCCGACGAAACCACCCGGGAGGGTGCCCTCCCCGTCGTGACCGTCACCGCCGAGCACCACAGCGAAGACCTGCAAAAGACCCCGCTGGCGATTTCCGCGTTCGACGAAAAGGCCCTGGAAGACAAGCAGATCAAAAGCATTCGCGACCTTTCCGGGCAGGTGCCGAACCTGACTCTCAGTCGCCAGTCGATCTCCTACAGCGCGCAGACCTACGGGATTCGTGGCATCGGCGAGACCGATCCGATCCAGGAATCCGCCGTCGCGGTGTACGCCGACGACCTGTACATCCCGCGGGCCATTTCCTCGATGCTCGACTTCAACGACGTCGAGCGCGTCGAAGTGCTGCGCGGCCCGCAAGGTACGTTGTACGGCCGCAACAGCAGCGCCGGCGCGATCCGCGTGATCACCCGCGATCCGACCCAGGAAACCCGTGGTTTCTTCGAACTCGCCGCCGGCGACTACAACGCGCAAAACGGTCGCCTGCTGATCAGCGGTCCATTGGTGGATAACGCCTTGTTCGGCAGTTTCTCGGCGATTCGTCTCACCCGCGACGGCACCGTCTCGGACCCGACGCGCCACACGGATGTGAACAACGTCGACATCCAGTCCTATCGCGGCAAGCTGCGCTATAACCCCGATGATTCGCCGTGGGATGTACAACTGACCCTGGCCGGTACCTTCGACCGTGGCGACACCACCAGCTACACGCCGTTCGATGCCAACGGTCGCTTCGACAAGTTCAAGAGCTACAGCAGCCTCAATCCGAAAAACCGCCTGGACCAGGGCAGCTCGGTGCTGCGTGCGATGTATAACATCGACGACCATTTGAATTTCAAATCGGTGACCGCCTATTCGGCCTTCCACCAGCCAGTGAACTATGACAACTCGGGTCAGGCGGCCCTGATCCAGAACAACCTGATTCTCTACAAACAGGACTACGTCACCCAGGAGCTGCAACTCAACGGTGACTACGACGACTTCAGCTTCAGCACCGGCCTGTATGCGTACCGCGAAACCTTCGACGCCGACCGCGACAACCTCACCTACTCCATCGCGCGCAACCGGGTGATTGGCCAGGGTCAATACAGCACCACCAAAACCGAGAGCTACGCCCTTTATGGCCAGGGCAGCTACAAGGTCACGCCGAAACTGTCGCTGATCGCCGGGCTGCGTTTTACCCGCGAGCACAAGAACTTCGACTACACCAACTACGCCATCACCACCGAACGGCAGATCACCGGGACCAACTTCAGCGCCGATTCGAGCAAGTCGTGGCAGTCCACCAGCCCGAAGGTCGGCTTCGAATACGCCTGGACCCCGCATCTGAATCAGTACGCCTATGTCGCCAAAGGCTTCAAGGCCGGTGGCTACGACAACCGCGCGCCGACCCAGGCCGCCGCCGAACAGGCGTTCTCGCCGGAAGACGTGACTACTTGGGAAACCGGCTTCAAGGGGGACTTCTTCGACCAGCGCCTGCGCGCCAACCTCGCGCTGTTCTACAACGACTACGACGACTTGCAGACCAACGCCTACGACCCGGCGCTCGGCGTCAGCCTGCGCACCAACGTCGGCAAGGCGCACACCTATGGCGTGGAACTGGAAACCCTCACCGCGCTGACCCGCGACCTGCAACTGACCGCCAACGTCGGCTACCTGGAAAGCCAGTACGACGACTTCGAAAACGCCGCCGGCGCAGGCGTCGATGCCAACGGCAAGCAACTGGTGTTCTCACCGCGCTGGAACGCCAGCGTCGGCCTCAACTACACCATCCCGGCCGGGCTGCCCGGCACGTTGCTCGCAGGTACCGATGCGCAGTTCCAGACCAAGTCCTACGCCAACGCCCTGAACGACGACATCCAGGAAATCCCCAAGCAGACCTTCTGGAACGCCAACACCCGCTACATCTCCGGCGACGGTCACTGGACCACCACCCTGGCGGTGAAAAACCTGCTGGATCGCGCGTATCCGCAGTCGGTCGGCTACGTGCCTTCAAGCGGCGCCCGCTTCTACTCGATCAACGACCCGCGCACCGTTCTGTTGTCCGTGCGCTACGACCTCTAACCCCAACCAATTGTAGGAGCTGGCTTGCCAGCGAAGTCGGAGAGGCAGTCGACAATTATGTTGAATGACCCACCGCGTTCGCTGGCAAGCCAGCTCCTACAGAGCCCTCAAAGCAAGTATTCCAAGGAGCATCACAATGGCTTTCACCCGCAGGGAACTGATTTCCCGCATCGCCGCCGTCGGCGGCTATTCCGCCGCTGTCAGCGCCCTCGGCGCACTGGGGCTGACGCCTCAGGCCGTGGCCTCGACCTTTAATCCATTGCAACTGGGCAACAGTGGCAAAGGCAAACATGTGGTGGTGGTTGGCGCCGGTATTTCCGGGCTGGTCAGTGCCTATGAGCTGCGCAAGGCCGGCTTTACCGTGACCATTCTCGAAGCCCGTGATCGGGTGGGCGGACGCAACTGGACCCTGCGTCGCGGCAGTAAAATCGATTTCGACGACGGCGTCAGCCAGACCGTCGACTTCGATGACGGACAGTTTTTCAACGCCGGTCCCGCGCGCATTCCCAGCCATCACCAGACCATCCTCGGCTACTGCCGCGAGTTGGGCGTCGAACTGCAAGTACTTGTCAACAGCAGCCGCAATGCCCTGGCGTTGCCGGACCCGAAGCAGCCGGCGTTCCAGTTGCGCCAGGCGGTCAACGATACCCGCGGGCAGCTGTCCGAGTTGCTGGCGCGCACGGTCAGTCGCAAAGCCCTGGATCAGGACCTGAGCGCTGACGATCGCAAGGCGCTGTTGAGTTTCCTCAAGGTCTACGGCGACCTCAACGCCGACTTCCAATACAAGGGCTCGGTGCGTTCTGGCTACACCCGCGTACCCGGTGCGGGCGATCAAACCGGCATCACCCGGGCGCCGCTGGAACTGCAGACCCTGCTCAATCCCAAGCTCTGGGGCGCGCTGGTGTTCGATGAGATCCCGGAGTTCTCCTCGACCATGTTCCAGCCCGTCGGTGGCATGGACCGCATTCCGTATGCGTTCTACGAGAAGCTCAAGGATGCGGTGCGCTTCAATGCCGAAGTCAGCGACATCCAGACCGCCGAGCTTGGCAGCCGCATCACTTACCGTGATCGCAAGACCGGCGCCACGCAAACCCTGAACGCCGACTACGCCATCGTCACGGTGCCCCTGCCACTGCTGGCCAAGTTACCGAGCAACTTCAGCCAGCCGTTCAAGCAAGCGATCCAGAGCGCGCAAAGCGATCAGGCGAACAAGGTCGCCTGGCAGTCGCCACGGTTCTGGGAAACCGACTTCAACATCTACGGCGGCCTCTCTTACCTGGACCATGAAGTCAAAGGCCTGTGGTACCCCAGCGATCGCCTCAACAGCGCCCAGGGGATTCTGGTGGCGGCCTACAACACCAGCGAATCGGCCCAGGCCTTCAGCAAGAAGTCCCTCGCCGAACAGTTCGCCTCCTCCCGCCAGGCCGTGGAACTGCTGCATCCCGGCCACAGCACCAAGCTGCAAAAACCGGTGGCCATCAACTGGGCCAAGGTGCCATTCAGCAAGGGCCCGTGGATCGTCAACGACGAAGTCGGCGAGAGCGCCTACGCACTCCTCAACCAACCCCAGGGCCGCACCTACCTGGCCAGCGATGCCCTGGCCCACGGCGGTGTCGGCATCTGGCAGAACAGCGCCGCCGATTCGGCACGGCGCATCGTTTCGCTGATCGGCCGGCACGCCGAACGCAATCAACCGGGCGTCGCTGCCTGAACCATTGAAGGAAAGGACTGAACAATGAAAGCCATCACCTTGCTTACAGGGATCCTCATGACCGCCACCGCACTCAACAGCCACGCCGACGAGATCAAGCGCGTCGCCTTGCCCAACTCGAATTTCCCGATCTCGCTGGCGGTGTCGGTGCCGGCGCAAACCGACCTGCTGTTCGTCAGTGGCCTGCTGGCCGACCTGCACGACCCGAACGCGCCGAAGGATTCCTTTACCGCCTACGGCGACACCGCGACCCAGACCACCTCGATCATCAACAAGCTCAAGGGCGTCCTGCAAAGCCAGGGCCTGGACCTGGGCGATGTGGTGCAACTGCGGGTGTTCCTGGTGGGTGACCCGGCCAAGGGCGGCAAGCTGGATTTCGCCGGGTTGCAGCAAGGCTATACGCCGTTCTTCGGCAGCGCCGCGCAACCGAACAAACCGGCACGCACCGCCGTTCAAGTGGTGGCCCTGCCGCTGCCCGGCGGCCTGGTCGAAATCGAGGCCGTCGCCGCGCGCAAGAAGTGACATGGAATTCACCCGCCAATCAGGAGCTTCACCTTTATGTCCAACCACCCAAAGCGCGACACAGCGCTGACGTACCGACCCTTATTGTTGCCACTGTCGATTGCCTGCAGCCTTGCCTCGTTCAACCTCGAGGCCGCCGAAACCAGCGCGCCCACCCTTAATACGGTGGTGGTCACCGGTAACCGCGGCGCCGAACAACGCACCGTCACCACCAGCCCGACACCGATCGACGTAGTGACCGGCGACCAACTGCGCGCGGTGGGCAAACCGAGCCTGCTGGAGGCGCTGAGCAAATTCATCCCGTCCTTCAACCTGCCCGACCGGGCGGGCTGGGATGCCAGCGGCGTGGTGCGTTCGGCGACGTTGCGCGGCCTGACTGCTTCCCACGTGCTGGTGCTGGTCAACGGCAAGCGTCGGCATACCAGTGCGACGCTGAACATCAACGGCATCAACAGCGGCGCGGCACCCAGCGACCTCGACCTGATCCCGGTGGCCTCCATCGATCATATCGAGGTGTTGCGTGACGGCGCGGCCGCCCAATACGGGTCGGATGCCATCTCCGGGGTGATCAACATCATCCTCAAGCAGACCACCGGCGGCAGCTCCGACACGACCCTGGGCCAGAACTACGACGGCAAACGGGGGACCGCACAGGAAGCCCTCAACTATGGTTTCGAAGTGGGCCAGGCCGGCGTGCTCAACGTCTCGCTCGACACTCGCTACCAGGAACGCGACAACAAGGCCGGGAGTAACGGCTATGCCTCGCACTACTATCCATTGGCGGACGGCTCGCCCGATCCGCGTGAGGCCACGGCCAGCCATCACACCTACAAAGGCTACGGCCTGCCCCGCAGCCAATTGGCGGATGCTGCCTACAACCTCGATCTGCCATTGAACGAAGCCGTGACGCTCTATTCGTTCTCGACCCTGGCTACCCGGGAAAACAACGACGGCCAGAACTTCCGCCTGCCCAGCGGGCGCAACACCATCACCACCGGCCCCAATGGGTTTCCCGACGGCTACAGCCCTTACTGGCTGATCAACGAGACCGACTTCCAGTCCGCCTTCGGCGCCCGGGGTGACGACATCGGCATCGGCGGTTGGGCCTGGGACTTGAGCAGCACCTACGGGCGCAACTACGCCAAGCAACGCACCTATGACAACCAGAACCCGTCGCTGGGCGAAAACACGCCGAACAAATTCACCTCCGGCATCTACATCGCCGATCAGTGGACCAGCAACCTGGACCTGAAAAACAGCTACGAGATCGGCTTGTCCAAGCCACTGGATGTCGCCTTCGGTTTCGAGCATCGGCGCGACGGATACGAGACGCGCGCGGGCTCCGAGGCGTCCTATATCGACGGCGGCTACGTGTTCCCTGCCGGTCATCCGCGTGCCGGGCAACGCCCCGATCCGGGCGCCCAGGTCACCAACGGCATCACCCCTGACGACGCGCAAAAGGTCAGTCGCAACAACGTCGCCACTTACATCGACCTGGGTTTCTACCCCGTCGAGCAGTGGTACCTGGGTGTCGCGGCGCGTTATGAACACTACAACGAAGGCGTGGGCAGCACCCGCAGCGGAAAGATCAGCAGCCGCTACGAATTCAACCCGGTGTTTTCGGTGCGCGGCACCATCAGCAACGGCTTCCGTGCGCCATCGCTGGCCAACGAGATCTTCACCGCGCGCTCGACCGGGTTCGACACCATCAATGGCGTCTACCAGTCCTATAACTACGTGATCCTGCCGGTGGATTCGGCAGGTGCCCAGGCGCTGGGGGCCGAGTCCTTGAAACCGGAGCGCTCGACCAACTTCAGCCTCGGCTTCGCCCTCACGCCCGGCGAGGACCTGAGCCTGACCGTGGATGGCTACGTGATCAACCTGCGTGACCGCCTGGTGCTTAGCGAACGCTTCCAGGGCCCGGGTGTCGCCGCCCTGCTCGACAGCATTGGCGTGCCCGCGACCGCCGGGGCGCAGTTTTTCACCAATGGCGCCAGTACCCGTACCTCCGGGGTCGATGTGGTGGGTAACTACCGGCAGAACCTCAATGCGTTCGGCTCGGTGCGATGGACCGCGGCGCTGAACTACAACCACACGCAAATCCTCAGCGTCGACCAGACCCCGTCCCAGCTCACCGCCCTGAACAGCAGCTATCAACTGCTGGGGCGCCAGGCCCGGGCGCTGATCACCAAGACCTCCCCCAGCAGCAAGGCGATTTTCTCGGCTGATTGGGCGATCCATGACTTCGACGTCAACCTGCGCCTGACCCGCTATGGCACCTACACCGAGGTCAACAGCTCCGCCGATCCGAGCCTGGACCGCGAGTACTCCGCCAAATGGATCACCGACCTCGATGTCGCCTACGCCCTGACCCGACAGCTGACCGTCGCCGTCGGGGCGCAGAACCTGTTCGATAAATACCCCGATCATATCGGGGTGCCCAACTCTTCGTTCGGCGACAACTGGGGCAGCTACTCACCTTTCGGTTTCACCGGCGGGTACTACTACACCCGTTTGCAGTACGCGTTCTGATGTAAAAAACTCACTAAGCTAATTCCTAATACGTATTTATAAACATTTTTTTATAACCATATTATTCAGGTTAGCGAGCCCTTCCCTTTCCTGATATCGAGCGTGCCATGTCCAGATCCATCCCGTCTGCTTTAGCGAAGTTTCAACGGCCAGTGCTGGCCGGCCTGGTCGTTGCGCTGGCCCTGACGTTCTCCCTGCCATCCCAGGCCCGCGAAACGCTACGGATCGGTTACCAGAAGTCATCGACCCTCATCACCCTGCTCAAGACCCAGGGCACCCTGGAAAAAAACCTCTCGCAACAGAACATCGATGTGAGCTGGCACGAGTTTCCAAGCGGCCTGCCACTGCTGGAGGCGCTGAATGTCGGCAATGTCGACATCAGCGCCGACGTGGCGGACACCGTGCCGATCTTCGCCCAGGCTGCCCAGGCCAGGCTGACCTACTTTGCCCAGGAAGCGCCCTCGCCTTCGGCCCAGGCCATCGTCGTGCACAAGGACTCGTCGCTGCAGCGATTGGCCGACCTGAAAGGCAAGAAGGTCGCTGTCACCAAGGCCGCCGGCGCCCACTATTTGCTGATCGCCGCCCTGAGCAAGGCCGGCCTGGCGTTTTCCGACATCCAGCCGGCCTACCTGTCGCCCGCCGATGGCCGCGCCGCGTTCGAAAACAACAAGGTCGACGCCTGGGTCACCTGGGAACCCTTCCTCACCAGCGCGCAACGGCAACTGCCGACCCGTACCCTGGCTGACGGCACGGGCCTGGCCAGTTACAAACGCTACTACCTGACCAGCACGAGCTACGCCAAGGCACACCCGGATGTACTCAAGGTGGTCTACGAGCAACTGGACAAGACCGGTAGCTGGGTAAAATCCAACCCCCGTGAAGCCGCCCAGGTGCTCAGCCCGCTATGGGGCAACCTTGGGGTAGACACCGTCGAGAGCGCCAACACCCATCGCAGCTACCAGGTGCAGCCGGTGAAAAGCGATGAGCTGGGCGAACAGCAGAAAATCGCCGACGCGTTTTTTGCCGCTGGCTTGTTGCCCAAGGCGGTGGATGCGAAGGATGTTGAAATCTGGCGGCCGTGAAATTTCGGATGCTTCAATGAAGGATTCGGCTTATCGGATCGCCGCGTCGAAGCGTAGGCGGCCAACCATTCGATAATTTTTTCGACTGACGCCGAACACCACCCGATCAGGCCGTTGATCCATGCCGCGTCACAGCCTGTGGGGGATTGTTGTCTGGGTACATATCCATTGCTGCGGTAACGGCTACCTATGGTTTCGCCCTTACGGCGAGTCCCTTTTTCAAGCGCCAAAAAGGAACCAAAAGGCTTTGCCCCACCACTCGGTGCCTCGCTTAGGCTCGGCATGCCCTCACTCCGGCATTGCTCCGTGGGTCGCCGCGATGGGCCATCCCTGGCCCAGCGCGGCTAAACCGGCGTCCTGCCGGTTTACCCACTGCACAATGCCTGCGTTCGGCCAGCGTGGTTAACGGGGCACCCAGATCTAAAGCCAAAGCGAGGCGGCCTTAAAGCCGACCTGGCTTTTCCGGTTACCCCCAACCTGATCGTTCCCACGCTCTGCGTGGGAATGCATCCTGTG
>NZ_JAAVXC010000007.1:405603-423057 GCF_013416725.1 Pseudomonas sp. SbOxS1 | reverse complement strand
ATGGGCAATATCAAACAAGACGCCATGCCGGTGATCCGCGAGCTGCGGGATTTCGACCGTCGCTCCGGCAACCTGCTCGAACGCCTGGTGTTCAACTATCGGCCGCTGTTCATGCTGCTGATGGCCCTGGCCACGGTGGTGCTGGCGTTTATGGCCGTGACACGCCTGGAACTGCGCCCCAGCTTCGAAAAGATGATTCCGCAGAGCCAGCCGTACATCCAGAACTACCTGGAGAACCGCCAGTCGCTGCGCGGCCTGGGCAACTCGGTGCGGGTGGTGATCGAGAACACCCAGGGCGATATTTTCGACCCCGGTTATCTTGAGGTGCTCAAGCAGGTCAACGACCAGCTGTTCCTCACCGAGGGCGTCGACCGCTCCTGGATGAAGTCGCTGTGGAGTCCGGGGGTGCGCTGGACTGAAGTCACCCAGGAGGGTTTCCAGGGCGGTCCGGTGATGCCTGATTCCTACCGCGGCTCGCCCGCAGACATCGAGCGTCTGCGACAGAACATCGGCCGTGCCGGCATCGTCGGCAGCCTGGTGGCAAGCGATTTCAAGTCGAGCATGTTGATCGTACCGCTGCTGGACAAGGCCTCGGCCACGGGCCAGAGCATCAACTACCATCAGTTCTCGCGATTGCTCGAAGAGCAGTTGCGCGACAAGATCGAATTCGCCGGCGACAGCGCCGCGCGTAAATCCGGGGCAGAGGGCAAGGGCCCGTACAAGGTGCGGGTGATCGGTTTCGCCAAGCTGATGGGCGACCTGATCGACGGCCTGATCCAGGTGATGATGTTCTTCGGCCTGGCCGTGGTCACCTCGCTGGTCATCATCTACGCCTACACCCGTTGCGTGCGCAGCACCCTGCTGGTGGTCGGCTGCTCGCTGATCGCGGTGGTCTGGCAATTGGGCATCGTCGCCTGGCTGGGCTACGCCATCGACCCGTATTCGGTGCTGGTGCCGTTCCTGATCTTCGCCATCGGCGTGTCCCACGCGGCGCAGAAGATGAACGGCATCATGCAGGACATCGCCCGTGGCACCCACAAGCTGATCGCCGCGCGCTACACCTTCCGCCGTCTGTTCATCGCCGGGGTCACCGCATTGCTGGCCGACGCCGTGGGCTTTGCCGTGCTGATGCTGATCGACATCCCGGTGATCCAGGACCTGGCGATCACCGCCAGCATTGGTGTGGCGGTGCTGATCTTCACCTCGCTGTTGCTGATGCCGGTGGCGCTGTCCTACGTCGGCGTCGGGCACAAGGCGGCCGAGCGTGCGCTGAAGATCGACACCCGTGCCGAACACCACAAAGGCTTCGGCAAACTCTGGGACCTGCTCGACCGCTTCACCACACGGCGCTGGGCCACAGGCGCGGTGCTGGTCGCCACGCTGATGGGCATTGGCGGTTTCATGGTCAGCCTGCAACTGAAGATCGGCGACCTCGACAGCGGGGCGCCGGAGTTGCGCGCCGACTCGCGCTACAACCGCGATAACGCCTACATCACCAGCCATTACGCGCTGTCCAGCGATATGTTCGCGGTGATGATCAAGACCGCGCCGGAAGGCTGCCTGAACTACCAGACCCTGATCCTCGCCGACCGCCTGGCCTGGGAGCTGCAACAGTCTCCGGGGGTGCAGGCCACCACTTCGCTGGTCAACGCGGTGCGCCAGATCACCGCCGGCACGTATGAAGGCAACCCCAAGCTCAACAGCATCCAGCGCAACCAGGACGTGCTGAACTACGCCGCGCAGCAAGCCTCGGTCAACTCACCGGAATTGTTCAACAACGATTGTTCGCTGATGCCGGTGATCGCTTTCCTCAAGGATCACAAGGCCGAGACCCTGGACGCCGTGGTGGCGATTGCCGACAAGTTTGCCAAGGAAAACAGCACCCAGGATCGCCAGTTCCTGCTGGCCGCCGGCAGTGCCGGGATCGAAGCGGCCACCAACATCGTGGTGCGCGAGGCCAACCGCACCATGCTGTTTTATGTGTATGCGGCGGTGACGCTGTTCTGCCTGATCACCTTCCGCAGTTGGCGCGCCACGCTGGTGGCGTTGCTGCCGCTGGTGCTGACCTCGATCCTCTGCGAAGCGTTGATGGTGGTCATGGGCATCGGCGTAAAGGTCGCGACCCTGCCGGTGATCGCCCTGGGCGTGGGGATCGGTGTCGATTACGCACTGTATCTGCTCAGCGTTCAGCTACACCACCAGCGCCAGGGCCTGCCGCTGTCCCAGGCCTACCGCAACGCCGTGTCGTTCACCGGCCGGGTGGTCGGGCTGGTCGGTATCACCCTCGCGGCCGGCGTGGTGTGCTGGGTCTGGTCGCCGATCAAGTTCCAGGCCGACATGGGCATCCTGCTGACCTTCATGTTCCTGTGGAACATGCTCGGCGCGCTGATCCTGATTCCCGCCCTGTCGTACTTCCTGTTGCGTGAGCGGGTGCCTGTCGCGCACACCCCTGCAGCGCAAGCCACCCCATCCGAAACCACTGAACGCCCCGGCATGCCCCATGCCCTGGCCACTTCCGAGTAAGCACAATGGCTGACTACAACGCTCCCCTGCGCGACATGCGCTTCGTCCTCAACGAGGTTTTCCAGGTGTCCCGGCTCTGGGCCGAATTGCCCGGCCTGGCCGAGGTGGTCGATGAACAAACCGCCGCCGCGATCCTCGAAGAGGCCGGCAAGATCAGTGCGGGCAGCATCGCTCCGCTGCGCCGCAGTGGCGACGAGCAGGGCTGTTCCTGGGACAACGGTTCGGTGACCGCCCCGGACGGTTTTGCCGAGGTCTACCATGCCTTCGCCGAAGGCGGTTGGGTCGGTGTCGGCGGTAATCCGCAGTACGGCGGCATGGGCATGCCCAAGGCGATTTCGGCGCAGGTCGAGGAGATGGTGGCCTCGGCCAACCTGTCATTCGGCACCTACCCGATGCTGACGGCGGGTGCCTGCCTGTCGCTCAATGCCCACGCCAGTGAGGCACTCAAGGCGCGTTACCTGCCCAACATGTACGCCGGCACCTGGAGCGGCTCCATGTGCCTGACCGAAGCCCATGCTGGCACCGACCTGGGCCTGATTCGCACCAAGGCCGAGCCCCAGGCGGATGGCAGCTACAAGGTCAGTGGCAGCAAGATCTTCATCACCGGCGGCGAGCATGACCTGACCGAGAACATTATCCACCTGGTGCTGGCACGACTGCCGGATGCCCCGGCCGGCCCGAAAGGCATCTCGCTGTTCCTGGTGCCCAAGTTGCTGGTCAATGCCGATGGTTCCCTGGGCGAGCGTAATTCGCTGTCCTGCGGTTCCATCGAACACAAGATGGGCATCAAGGCCTCGGCCACCTGCGTGATGAACTTCGACGACGCCACCGGCTGGATTGTCGATGCGCCGAACAAGGGCCTGGCGGCGATGTTCACCATGATGAACTACGAGCGCCTGGGTGTGGGTATCCAGGGCCTGGCCCAGGGTGAGCGCTCCTACCAGAGCGCCGTCGCTTACGCCCGTGACCGTCTGCAGAGCCGTGCGCCGAGCGGTGCGCAGTGCAAGGACAAGGCGGCTGACCCGATCATTGTCCACCCCGACGTGCGCCGCATGCTGCTGACCATGAAGGCCCTGAACGAAGGCGGCCGTGCGTTCTCCAGCTACGTCGCCCTGCAACTGGACATCGCCAAGTACAGCGACGACCCGACGGCCCGTACCCGAGCCCAGGAGCTGGTGGCCTTGCTGACCCCGATCGCCAAGTCCTTTCTCACCGACATGGCGCTGGAAACCACCCTGCACGGGCAGATGATTTTCGGCGGCCATGGCTACATCCGTGAATGGGGCCAGGAGCAGTTGGTGCGCGATGTGCGCATCACGCAGATTTACGAAGGCACCAATGGCATCCAGTCCCTGGACCTGGCCGGGCGCAAGATCGTCGGCAGCGGCGGGGCGCTATACCACTTGTTTGCATCGCAGGTCCGTAACTTCACCGCCGACGCCAGCACTGAGCTTGGCGAGTTCACCCAGCCGTTGAACGCCGCCGTGGACACCCTCGACGAACTGACGGCGTGGCTGCTGGACCGGGCCCAGGGCAACCCGAATGAAATCGGCGCCGCCTCGGTCGAGTACCTGCAAGTGTTCGGCTACACCGCGTACGCCTACATGTGGGCATTGATGGCCAAGGCCGCCATGGGCAAGCAGGGCGATGACGATTTCTACGCCAGCAAGCTGGCCACCGCGCGCTTCTATTTCGCCCGCTTGCTGCCACGTATCCATTCGTTGAGCGCTTCGGTCAAGGCCGGTAGCGAAAGCCTTTATTTGCTGGACGCAGCACAGTTCTGAATCGGGAAGTCACGACCATGCTCAACACAAAAATAATTCCACCGGCACCAGGCGCCTACAGCTACCCGCTGTTGATCAAGCGCCTGTTGCTGTCCGGGGTACGCTACGCACCTGCCAACGAGATCGTCTACGCCGACAAACTGCGCTACAGCTACCAGACCCTCATCGAGCGCATCCATCGGCTGGCCCATGCGCTGACCGCGGCCGGGGTCAAGGCCGGGGATACCGTGGCCATGCTCGACTGGGACAGCCACCGCTACCTGGAGTGTTTCTTTGCCGTGCCGATGATCGGCGCGGTGCTGCACACGGTGAACATTCGCCTGTCGCCGGACCAGGTGCTCTACACCATGAACCACGCCGAGGACGACCTGGTGCTGGTGCATGACGACTTCCTGCCATTGATCGAGCAGATTCATCCTGGCCTGGACACCGTCAAGGGCTATATCAGGCTCACTGACGACGCCGCGATCGGCACCGAACTGCCTGTACTGGGGGAGTATGAAAGCCTGCTCTCCCAGGCCGCCTGCCATTACGACTTCCCCGACTTTGACGAGAACTCGGTGGCGACGCTGTTCTACACCACCGGCACCACCGGCGACCCCAAGGGCGTGTATTTCACCCATCGCCAGTTGGTGCTGCACACCTTGAATGCCGTGGGGACCCTGGGCGCTCACCAAAGCTATGCGCTGCTGCGGTCCGACGACGTCTACATGCCGATCACGCCGATGTTCCACGTGCATGCCTGGGGCGTGCCCTATGTCGCCACCCTGATGGGCATCAAGCAGGTGTACCCCGGTCGATACGAGCCCAATAGCCTGGTCCGGCTGTTTCGCGAAGAACGGGTGACCTTTTCCCACTGCGTACCGACCATCCTGCAAATGATCCTGGGTTGCGATGAGGCGGCGCAGACCCGTTTCGATGGCTGGAAAATGCTCCTGGGCGGCAGTGCGCTGACCTTGGCCATGGCCGGCCAGGCATCTGCCCGCGGCATTTCTGTTTACAGCGGCTACGGCATGTCCGAGACCTGCCCGATGCTGTGCTCGACTTACCTGCGCGGGGAGGCGCTCGGGCAACCGATGCAGGCGCAGCTGGCCACGCGCATCAAGACCGGCCTGCCGATATCGATGGTCGACCTGAAGATCGTCGATGCCAGCGGCCAAAGCGTTGCCCACGACGGTGAGTCCCTGGGCGAGATCGTCGTGCGCGCGCCCTGGCTGACCCAAGGTTATTTGAAGGATCCGCAAAAGGGCGCCGAGCTGTGGCAGGGCGGTTGGTTGCACACCGGCGACCTGGCCTCCATCGACCCCCAGGGCGGGGTGGAAATCAAGGATCGCATCAAGGACGTGATCAAGACCGGCGGCGAGTGGATCAGTTCGCTGGAGCTGGAGAACCTGATCAGCGAGCACGCATCGGTCACGTCTGTCGCGGTGATCGGCATTGCGGACGAGCAATGGGGCGAACGGCCCATGGCCCTGGTGGTGTGTGAGCCGGGGCAATACCTGGACCGCAAGATCCTCGAGGCGCACCTGCAAGGGTTTGTCGAGCGCGGCCGGATCAACAAGTGGGCGATTCCCAAGCAGTTCAAGTTCGTCGCCGAGATCCCCAAGACCAGCGTCGGCAAGATCAACAAGAAGCTGATTCGGGAAAGCGTGTTGAGCTGAGGGAGACAGACGTGTCCCGCGGTTTCTACGCCTTTATCCGACTGAGAAAATATCGATGAAAAACCTGATCCAATACCGTTGTGAAGATTCCCTGGCCCTGATCGGCCTCAGCTGTGCCCCGGTCAACGCCCTCGGCCAGGCACTGCGCGAGCAATTGCTGGAGGCCTGCGAACGTGCCGCCGCCGACCCCGGCGTGAAAGCGCTTGTCCTCCACGGCGAAGGCCTGGTGTTCAGTGCTGGCGCGGACATTGCCGAGTTCGGCAGCGCCGCGTCGTTCGCCCGGCCGGACCTGCCGAGCCTGCTGGTTCGCCTGAGCGAACTGGATAAACCGCTGATCGCCGCCATCGGCGGCCTGGCGTTGGGTGGCGGGCTGGAGCTCGCCCTGGCCTGCGGCTACCGCGTGGCGGAGGCCGGGGCACGCCTGGGCCTGCCGGAAATCAAGCTCGGCCTGTTGCCCGGCGCTGGCGGCACCCAGCGGCTGCCGCGCCTGATCGGCGCCGAGGCGGCACTGGAGATGATTGTTTCGGGCCAACCGATCACGGCGCAGCGGGCGCTGGAACTGGGCCTGATCGAGCGCGTGGCGCCAGACGCGAACAGCCTGCTCGATACCGCTCGCAGCGTTGCCCTGGAGCTGATTGCCCGGCAGGCGCCGGCGCATCCGGCCTGGCCTCAAGCGAATCCGGGGGCTGGCGTGCCGGCGAATTATTTCGCTGACTACCGTGCCGCCAACCTGGGCCGCTGGAAAGGCCAGAGCGCACCACAGCGAGTAGTAACGGCCATCGAGGCTGCCTGCAGCCTGCCCTTGGCTGAAGGCCTGGCCAGGGAGGGCGAATTGTTCAAGGAGGCCGAGGCGTCGAGCGAGTCCGAGGCACTGCGCCATGTGTTCTTCGCCGAGCGTGAAGTGGGCAAGCTGCCGGGGCTGGACGCGGGCACGCCGATTCGTCCGATCAGCCGGGTCGCGGTGATAGGCGCTGGCACCATGGGCGGCGGGATCGCCATGAACTTTGCCAATGCGGGCATGGCGGTGACACTGCTGGAGCTCAAGGCCGATGCCCTGGCGCGCGGCCTTGAGCTGATCGGCAAAAACTACCAGGCCAGCGTCCAGCGCGGCAAGCTCACGGCCGCGCAGGTGGACGAGCGCCTGGCGCTGATCCACGGCACCCTCGACTACGCCGATATCGCCGACGCTGACCTGGTGATCGAAGCCGTGTTCGAGAGCCTGCCGATCAAACAGCAGGTGTTTCGCACCCTGGACGAGGTGTGCAAGGCCGGGGCGATTCTCGCGAGCAATACCTCGACACTGGATGTCGACGCCATTGCTGCCGTCACCCGCCGGCCACAGGACGTCGTTGGCCTGCACTTCTTCAGCCCGGCCAACGTCATGCGCCTGCTCGAAGTGGTTCGCGGCACGGCCACGGCCCCCGATGTCCTGGCCACGACGCTGAAAATCGCCAAGCGCATCGGCAAGATCCCGGTGGTCTCCGGGGTGTGCTTCGGCTTCATCGGCAACCGCATGCTCGAACCCTATTCCCGCGAGGCGCACCGCCTGCTGCTCGAAGGCGCTACGCCTGCGCAGGTCGACAAGGTGCTCACCGGCCTTGGCCTGGCCATGGGGGTGTTGGCCATGCACGACCTGGCCGGCATCGATGTCAGCTTCCTGGTGCGCGAGTCGCGCCGCGATCTCATCGCCCACGACCAAGGCTATTGCAAGCTCGCCGACGCGCTCTACGGCCTCGGCCGTTTTGGCCAGAAGACCAGTAGTGGCTATTACCTCTACGAAGGCCGCGAGCGCAAGGATGACCCGCAAGTGCTCGCACTGGCCGAGCAGATCGCTGGCGAACTGGGCATCCAGCGTCGCGCCATCAGTGATCAGGAAATCCACGACCGCTGCGTGTTGATGCTGGTCAACGAAGGCATCCAGTTGCTCGATGAAGGCATCGCCCAGCGCAGCAGCGACATCGACCTGGTCTGGAACAACGGCTACGGCTTCCCGGCCTGGCGCGGGGGCCCGCTGCACTACGCCGAAGGACTGGGGCTGGCCCAGGTACTGCAGCGCATCGGCCATTACCGCGAGGCACTCGGTGCCTACGGCGAAATGTGGTTCCAGCCGGCCGCGCTGCTGGAGCGCCTGGTTGCCAGCGGCCAGGCCCGCATCGAACGCATCTGACCTTTGGCGGCCGCTCGAGGGTGGCCGCCACAACTGACACCAAAGGACCCCAACCATGAAAGAAGCCGTCATTCTCTCCACGGCCCGTACGCCTATCGCCAAGGCGTTCCGTGGCTCGTTCAACACCATCAAGTCGCCCACCCTGGCCGGCCACGCGATCCGCGAGGCGGTCGTGCGCGCCGGTATCGAAGCGCAGGAGATCGAAGACCTGGTGCTGGGCACCGCACTGACCAGCGGCACGGCCGGCTTGAACCTCGCACGCATGGCCGCCCTGGCGGCGGGCCTGCCGTTGACGGTCAGCGGGCAGACCCTGGATCGCCAGTGCGCCTCGGGCCTGATGGCCATCGCTACTGCCGCCAAGCAGATCATCGTCGACGGCATGCCGGTCACGATCGGTGCCGGCCAGGAAAACATCAGCGCGGTGCAGAATCGCCACATGGAGTGGGCCTACGACGAGCGCGATCCGCGGGTGGAACGTAACGCGATCCACGCCTACATGCCCATGCTGAAAACCGCTGAGTTCGTCGCCCAGCGCTACGGCATCAGTCGCGAAGCCCAGGATGCCTATGCCCTGCAATCGCAGATGCGTACTGCGGCGGCGCAGCAGGCCGGGTTGTTCGACAGCGAAATCGTCCCGGTCACCAGCATTCGGCAGGTGATCGACAAAGTCACAGGCGAAGCCCGTCTGCAAGAGGTCACCCTCACATCCGATGAAGGCAACCGTCCCCAGACCCTCCTGGAAGACCTTGTCAACCTCAAGCCGGTGATCGATGGCGGCTGCATCACCGCCGGCAACGCCAGTCAATTGTCCGACGGCGCCAGCGCCTGCGTGTTGATGGATGCGCGCCTCGCTGAGCAGCGCAACCTCAAGCCGCTGGGCCTGTACCGCGGTATCGCCATGGCGGGCCTGGCCCCGGAAGAAATGGGCATCGGCCCGGTACTGGCGGTCCCCAAGCTGCTCAAGCAACACGGCTTGAAAGTGGACGACATCGGCCTGTGGGAGCTCAACGAAGCGTTCGCCTGCCAGGTGCTGTATTGCCGTGACACCCTGGGCATCGACGACGCCCGGCTGAACGTCAATGGCGGCTCCATCGCTATCGGCCACCCTTACGGCATGAGTGGCGCGCGGATGGTCGGGCATGCCTTGCTCGAAGGCCGGCGACGCGGCGTGAAGTATGTGGTGGTGACCATGTGCGTCGGCGGTGGCATGGGCGCGGCGGGACTGTTCGAAGTGTTCCAGTGAGCAGCGCCAGGACCTGATCAATAGCTCTTTGCATCACGGCAGCGGTTGCGCACCTGGAACACGCCAGGTGCGCAACCGCTGCCGTTTCTATTGCAGGCGCCTCCAGAGCGTGGAGCGACTGATGCCCAGCCGGCTGGCGGTTTCTGCCAGGTTGCCGTCGCAGGCCTGGAGCATTTCCAGCACGTACTGCTTTTCTTTTTCCCTGGCGATGCTTTTCAAGTCGGTGACGGCCGCAGTCTGTGGCAATGCCTGAATATTGCGCAGTTCGGGGATCACCAGTGCCAGGCTCAGCTCATCGATCACGTTGCCTCGCAACAGATCCTGGGCCGAGAGTGCGGCACGCTCCAGGATGTTTTCCAGTTCACGGATATTACCGGGCCAGTGGTACGCCATGAGGTGGGGCAACAGTGCGTCCAGCAATCGCTCCTGCAAGGGCGGCGCACGATGGTCACCATTGAGGCGACGCAAAATGGCCCGGGCGATGTCGGCGATGTCTTCACTGCGCTCGCGCAGCGGCACGGTCTGCAGGCGCAGGATGTTCAGGCGATAGTAGAGGTCGCTGCGAAATCCCCCGGCTGCGATGGCTTGCGGAAGGTCCTGATGGGTGGCGGCGATGATCCGGATGTCGATGCTGATCGGTTCTGTTGCACCCAGGCGCAGTACTTCGCGCTCTTGCAGGACTCGCAGCAGGCGAGTCTGCAATGACACCGGCATGTCGCCGATTTCGTCGAGGAACAGCGTGCCGCGATGGGCGGCTTCGATCAGGCCGGGTTTACCGCCTTTGCGCGAGCCGCTGAAGGCGCCTTCCTGGTAGCCGAACAGCTCGCTTTCCAGCAGCGATTCGGGAAAGGCCGCGCAGTTGATCGCAACGAACGGGCCGCGATGGCGGCTGCTGACATTGTGCATCCCTTGCGCCAGCAACTCCTTGCCGGTACCGCTTTCACCGGTGATCAGCACGGTAGAGGCGGTTGCCCCATAGCGCTGCGCCAGCTTGAGCAACTGTCGGGTGGCCTGGCTTTTGCCGCTGATCTGCTCAAGGCGGTATTTGGCCGAGAAGCCGCCGGGGCGGTGGGTCGAGCGAATGCGTTGGTCGGCGCGTTGAACCGCCGAGGTGTCCTGACACGTCAACACCAACCCGGTGCGCTGGCCGTCTTCGAGGATCGGCAGAACATTGCACAGCAGCAGATTCTGGCCCAGTTGAATGACCGTGTTTTCTTCCCCGACGCCGCTGCGCAGTACGTCGTCCAGCGCCAGTTGCGGGCAGAATTCCTGCAGCGGGCGACCGAGCAGGTGGCTGGCCGGCATGCCCAGTAACGCTTCCAGTGCAGGGTTCAGCGCTTGCACGATGCCCTGGTTATCCACGGCGGCAACGCCGGTGGGGATGTGTTGCAACACCGCGTCCAGGTGCCGGCGCTTGGCAAGTTCGCTGCGCTGGCTGTGCAGGACGCCCAAGGCTTCTTCCAGGGCTTTGCGCACGGTGTTCTGGCTGATTGAAAGCACGCCGTGCAAACCGACCTGCTCCGCCAGTTCAACCACCGTGGATGAGCCGATCACGGTTTGGCAACCCAGACTGCGCGCGCGTTCTACCGCCTGCCTGGCTTCATCGAGAGTGACGTAACTCCCCTGATGGATCTGCACCGTGAACAGTGCCGCCAGGGAGTCGAGGTCGGCGTTGATCCGCGCATGGCTGATGACGGCGATCTGCGCTGAGCGCAGTCGCGCCTGTTCCAAAGCCCGAAGCAGATCGGCCCCGCCCACGCGCATCGATAGCACCGGGCGGGTCAGATGTCGGCGCAGGTAGGCGGCGGTGGCGCCGGCGCAGACGAACACCTCGACTTCGTTGTTCTGCTCCAGCTCGCGGGCCAGTTGCAAGGACTCTTCGACGGTGGTGTCGAGCACGCGAATGTCGGTTTCGCCCGAGTAGTCAGGCAGCACGCTGGTCACCACGCGAGCCAGGCGGCTCTGTTGCAGTGGACGTTCCAGGTGGCTGATCAGCACAACGATCCGGGGGTGGCGAGGCGGCATGGCGGCAGGGCTCTCATGGGTGTTTCAGTTTGGTCTCACATATGAATGCAGTTGTTTCAATAATGCAAGATTGCAAGTCCGCAGCGAGACCTTGTGCCTGTGGCCAGGATGGCTGCAGGCCCCGTTACATAAGGCGTGCAGCATTGCGCTGGAAAAGCTGGCCCGGCAATTGCTGAAGCACTGTTATCTACACATCCAACAAGTCAGGTGCGGCGACACATGAGTGGTCCGAATGCAGCAGCGGCGACAAAGCCGTTGCCCGAAGAACAGCTGAAGAAAAACCGGTTGGAATCCTTCCTTTGCGCCCAGGCTGGCGCGCAACAGCTCAGCGTTGAGCATCAGCAGCGCCTGTCTGGCGGTGCTATCCAGGAGAACTGGTTGCTCGACGTGAGCGTAGAGGGCGGCGCCTATGCTGGCCGTCAACGCTGGGTCCTGCGCAGCGACGCCCAATCGGTGGTGCAGGGGAGCCTGAGTCGCGCCCAGGAATTCGCGGTGTTGAGCGCGGTGCATCGGGCCGGTGTCAAGGTGCCTCGGCCACTCTGGCTGTGCGAAGACACCGCGGTCCACGGCCGCGCATTTTTCATCATGCAGTGGGTGTCCGGCATCACGGCCGGCCACAGGCTCACCAATCAGTTGGGTGCTGAAGGCGATCCGCAGTTGGTGGCTGACCTGGGCGCCAACCTGGCGCGAATCCATTGCATCTTGCCGGCCCAAGCCCGGCTGGCGTTTCTTGGCGATCCGCAGCAGGTCTCGGTGCAAACCACGATCGATGCCCAGCGTGGCGTACTGGATCGCCTTGGGGCGCATCAGCCCGTGCTGGAGTGGGGGCTGCGCTGGTGTGAATCGAACGCGCCGAAAAGCGCAGAGCCGTGTTTGCTGCATGGTGACTTTCGTACCGGCAATTACCTGGCCGAGGCCGGCAGCCTGCAGGCAGTACTGGATTGGGAATTCACCGGCTGGGGCGATCCGCGCCAGGACATCGGCTGGTTCACCGCCCGTTGCTGGCGCTTCGCCCGGCCTGACCTGGAGGCGGGCGGTATCGGCACGCTGGAGCATTTCCTGCGCGGCTACAACGAGGTCTCCCCGCTGGTTATCGAACAAGACGAGCTGGTCTTCTGGCAGGTCATGGCCACCTTGCGTTGGGCCGTCATCGCCCTGCAGCAGGCCCAGCGTCATTTGTCCGGTGAAGAGCCTTCACTGGAGCTGGCCCTGACCGGAAGGTTGATTCCTGAACTGGAACAGGACCTGTTGCGCTTGACCACAGGAGTGCGCCGATGAACATCCGTCCCGATGCCAGTGAACTGCTGGCGATTGCCCGCCAGACCCTGCTTGATGAGTTACTGCCGCAGTTACCCGGCAGCCTTCGCTACCAGGCGCTGATGGTTGCCAATGCCATGGCGATCGCCGGTCGCGAGTACAGTGACGGCGAGGCTGCGGATGCCGCCGAGTCTCAGCTGCTTGCAGCGCTGCCGGACGCTGTCGAGGCCTCACTGGCCGATGCCCGTCAGGCCCTGTGCCGAGCCATTCGCCAGGGCCGATTCGATGAGCCGGGAAATGATCAGGATCAGCTGTTCGCGGCGCTCTCGGCGATCACCCGGGCGCGGCTGTCGATCAGCAATCCGAAGGGGCTCGCCGAATGAGCACAGCAGCCGTTTATCGTCGCCGTTGCTACCTGGTACGCCATGGTCATGTGGATTATTTTGCGCCCGACGGCCAGCCGCTGGACCCTCGCAACGTGCCGCTCTCCGAACTCGGAGAAGATCAGGTACGCCAACTGGGGCAGGTGCTGGCGCCGATCAGTTTCGACCGTGCGCTGTGCTCCGATTACCCGCGTGCCCGGCAGACTGCTGAGTTGTTGCTGGGTGATCGCCCGCTCGAGCTCCAGGCGTGCGCGCAGCTGCGAGAGGTGCGTGCCGGCCGCCTGCGCGAGATTGCGCCTGAGCAATTGCAACAGCAGGTCAGCTACGCCTATGACAGTTTCGCCGACCCTGAAGGTCGCTTCATGGGCGGCGAACGCTGGCACGATTTCGACAGCCGCGTCCTCGCCCGCTTCGAGCAAGTGCTCGCCGAACCGGACTGGCAAAACCTGTTGCTGGTCAGTCATGACGCGGTCAACCGCCTGTTGCTGGGCTGGGCCCTGGGTGGCGCGCGCGGCTGTGCCGCCGCCCTGGAGCAAGACAACGCCTGCCTGAACATCATCGATTTCGACATGCAGGACGGTCGCATCCTGCGCCGCTTCGTCCGGGTCGTGAACCTGACGCCCTACGATCTCCCCAAGGCAGGCCAGCGGCAAACCGTGATGGAACGCATCTACGCCCAGCTCGTGCCCCTGATTAATTAGAACCCAGGACCACCATGAACTTCACCATTCCCCAAGAGTTGCTGGACCTGCGCGAAAAGACCCGCGCCTTTATCGCCGAGCAAGTGATCCCCATGGAATCCGATGAGAGATACACGTCTCACGGCCCCAGCGAAGACTTGCGCCAGGAGCTGCTGGAAAAAGCCCGTGTGGCCGGCCTGCTGTGCCCCCACGCCAGTCGCGAAATGGGCGGCGCAGGCCTGAGTCACGTCGCCAAGGCGATCGTCTTCGAGGAGGCCGGCTATTCACCGCTGGGCCCCATCGCCCTGAACATCCATGCACCGGACGAAGGCAACATCCACCTGATGGACGAGGTGGCCACCGAGGCACAGAAAGATCGCTGGCTGCGCCCCCTGGTCAGTGGCCGGATCCGCTCCTGTTTTGCCATGACCGAGCCAGCGCCGGGTGCCGGTTCCGATCCGTCGATGCTGCAGACCGTTGCCGTGCGTGACGGCGACGACTACGTCATCAACGGCCGAAAATGGCTGATCACCGGGGCTGACGGCGCCGGCTTCGCGATCATCATGGCGCGCATGGAGGACGGCTCGGCGACCATGTTCCTGGCGGACATGAACACCCCCGGGATCATCCACGAACGGCAACTCAAGACCCTGGACAGCTGTTTCTCCGGCGGTCACTCCGTCTTGCGTTTCGACAATGTGCGCATTCCTGCCACCGATGTGCTGGGCGAAATCGGCAAGGGTTTTCGCTATGCGCAAGTACGCCTGGCGCCCGCGCGGCTGACCCACTGCATGCGTTGGCTGGGGGCTGCCCGGCGTGCTCACGATATCGCCTGCGACTACGCCAGGACCCGTGACTCGTTCGGCAAGACCCTGGGCGAGCACCAGGGGGTGGGCTTCATGTTGGCGGACAACCAGATGGCGCTGCACAGCACCCGCCTGGCTATCTGGCATTGCGCCTGGGTCCTGGACGAAGGCGGTCGCGGTAATGTCGAGTCGAGCATGACCAAGGTGCTCAGTGCCGAAGCCTTGTGGCATGTGGTCGATCGTTGTGTGCAGATTCTGGGAGGACGCGGGGTCACCGGGGAAACCGTGGTCGAGCGCATCTTCCGCGACATCCGGCCATTCCGTATCTACGACGGCCCGAGCGAGGTGCACCGCATGAGCCTGGCGAAAAAAATCCTCGAAGGACACAAGGAGTTTTCCTGATGCAACCTGCTATCACTCAGCTGTTTGATCTCACGGGCCGGCGTGCCTTGGTCACAGGCGCCTCCAGCGGGCTTGGCCGGCATTTCGCCCGCACGCTGGCGGCGGCTGGCGCCGAAGTGGCGGTGGCGGCGCGACGTGTCGAACAACTGCAGACTCTGGTCGAGGAAATCGAAGGCGAGGGCGGGCGTGCCAAAGCCTTTGCCCTGGACGTGACCGACCGGGCATCGGTCAACGGCTGCCTGGCGCGGATCGCCGAGGAAATGGGCCCGCTGGACATTCTGGTCAACAACGCGGGCGTCAGCGACAGCCTGCATGTACTGGAGTACACCGACGATGCTTGGGACCGGGTGCTCGACACCAACCTCAAGGGCGCCTGGATCGTTGCCCAGGAAGTGGCACGACGCATGGTCGAGGCGCGGCGTGGCGGAAGCCTGATCAACGTGACGTCGATCCTCGCCAGCCGCGTTGCCGGCAGCCTGACCCCCTATGTCGCGGCGAAAGCCGGCCTGAGCCATTTGACCCGCTCCCTGGCCCTGGAACTGGCGCGTCACGAAATCAGGGTCAACTCCATCGCCCCCGGCTACGTGATGACCGAGCTCAACAGCGATTTCCTGCGCAGCGAGGCGGGCGAAAAGTTGCGCGCCCGTATCCCCTCGCGGCGCTTCTGCACACCGGCCGATCTGGACGGCGCCTTGTTGCTGCTTGCCTCGCACGCCAGTCGCGGCATGACGGGCAGCGAGATCGTGGTGGATGCAGGTCATTTGTGCAGCACGCTGTAGATGGATTTTTTCGAGTGCCGCGAGCTTTTTTCGAACACACAGGACTGTCAGACCCCCATGAAATTACTGCACGACAAAGTCGCCGTGATCACCGGTGCCGCCAGCGGCTTCGGTCGCGAATTGGCGATAGCCTGCGCCAACGAAGGCATGCGTCTTGTGTTGAGCGACATCGATGAGAAAAACCTGCAGGGCACCCTCGAGCGGCTGCCGTCGGCCACGCATGTGTTGGCCGTGACCTGTGACGTCGCTCAGGCTGAACAGGTCGAGCAACTGGCGGTAGCGACTTACGAGCGCTTTGGTGCTGCGCACCTGCTGTTCAACAACGCCGGGGTACTGGTCGGTGGCCCGATGTGGACAACGACCGTGCAGGATTGGGCGTGGATGATTGGCATCAATGTGATGGGGGTCGCCCATGGTATTCGCAGTTTTGTGCCGCGCATGTTGGCCCAAGGGGATGAATGCCACATCGTCAATACCGCCTCGGTCGCTGGTCTGTTGTCGGTGCCGGGCAACGGCATCTACTGTGCAACCAAGCACGCTGTGGTGACGATGTCCGAGTGCTTGCAGCTGGAACTGCAGGAGGAGAGCGCTTCGATCGGTGTATCGGTGCTGTGCCCGGCCTTCGTCTCGACGGGCATCGCCGATGCCGGTCGAAACCGCCCGGCCGAACTGGCTGCCGCCAATCCGCTGAAAGAGAAGTACGAAGAACAGACACGCAAGGCCACCCAGGCCGGGAAACTCAGCGCGACCGACATTGCGCAGATCACCCTCGATGCAGTGAAGCAAAAGCGCTTCTACATCCTGCCCCATCAAAAGATCAAGGGCCTGATCGAGCAGCGCATGGGGGACATTCTCGAGGAACGCAGCCCGCGCAGGACCTCACGCTGAAGCATCACTGACACAATGGCAACACCGAACCCTGTAGGAGCGAGCCTGCTCGCGATGGACCCGAGAGCGCCGCGGGGTGTCAGGCACCCCGCGTCATCGTTGACCTCCATCGCGAGCAGGCTCGCTCCTACAGGGGAACATGTTCACTGAGATCAGGCCGGCTGGTAGGGCGCCTTGCTTTTGCTTTGGCTTTTGATTTTCTGGCCCCCTCATGCCCTGAGCCTGTTCGTCAACCTGTGACGACCTCCATCGGGGCCTCTACCAACGTTGAGACATGCCGCGTCAAAGCCTGTGGGGAATTGTTTACTGAGTACATATCCATTGCTGCGGTAACGGCCACTTATGGTTTCGCTCTTACAGCGACTCCCTTTTTCAAACGCCAAAAAGGAAGCAAAAGGCTTTGCCCCACCACTCGGTGCCTCGCTAAGGCTCGGCATGCCCTCTCTCCGGCATTGCTCCGTGGGTCGCCGCGATGGGCCGTCCCTGGCCCAGCGCGGCTAAACCGGCGTCCTGCCGGTTTCCCCACTGCGCAATGCCTGCGTTCGGCCATCGTGGTTAACGGGGCACCCAAATCCAAAGCAAAGCGAGGCGGCCTTAAAGCCGACCTGACTTTGCGGGTGCACCCGATCCCCCGTAGGAGCCAGGCTTGCCGGCGAAGAACGATCACGCGGTCCAACAGACACACCGCAGCGTCTGGTTCGCCGGCAAGCCTGGCTCCTACAGGGGGAACGCGTACGGCTCCCGATCAGGTCGGCTTTAAGGCCGCCTCGCTTTGGCTTTTGATCTTGATCTGGCTTTTGATTTTCTTGCCCCCTCGAGAGGCCGAGTGGAGGTTCTGCGCAGTGGGTAAACCGGC
>NZ_JAAVXC010000007.1:0-405596 GCF_013416725.1 Pseudomonas sp. SbOxS1 | reverse complement strand
AGGCACCGAACGCCAGGGGCAAGAGCCCTTGGTTACTTGGGGCTCTTCCAAGTGACTCGTCGTAAGGGCGAAACCCTAGGTGGCCGTTACCGCAGGAATGGATATGTACTCCGTCAACAAACAACAGGTCGTCTGTCAGGACGCCTTCGCTGCGATGCGGCGGCCCGACAAGCCAGCTCCCACAGTGGGTTGGGGACATGCTGAAAGCTTGACCGGGAACAGAGCATCTACAGGTACAGTGCTGCCATCACCCCGTTCAATACTGCAGGCAGATCTTGCCAAAGTGCGTGGCGGCTATCTGGTGGGCAAAGGCCTCGGCAATCCGCTCCAGCGGATAGCGGCTGTCGATGACCGGACGCCAGCTGAAGTTTTCCAGCGCGCGCACCATGTCTTGCTGCTGCTCGCGGCTGCCAACGATCAGGCCTCGCAAGGTCTGCTGCTTGCGCATCAATTCCAGGGTTGGAACGGCGCCGCTGATGCCGGTGAGCACGCCGATCAGCGCGATGTGGCCGCCGGGTGCGCAGGCGCGGATTGATTGCGGCAGCGTGCCCGGGCCACCCACTTCGACCACGATGTCGGCTCCGAGCCCGCCAGTAGCGGCCAGCACCGCGTCACCCCATTCGGGTTGATCCTTGTAGTTGATGACCTGATCGGCCCCCAGCTCCAGCAAGCGTGCTTTCTTGTCTTGCGACGAAGTCGTGGCAATCACCCGCGCGCCCATGGACCTGGCCATTTGCAGGGCGGCGATGGACACCCCGCCAGTCCCCAGCACCAATACGGTGTCGCCCGCCTTGATGCGACCGTCCACCACCAGTGCCCGCCAGGCCGTCAGGCCGGCCGTGGTCAGGGTGGCGGCTTCTTCATGGGTGTAGCCCTTGGGCGCCAGTGTGAAGGCCTCGGTGGGCATGTTCACCACTTCCCGGGCAAAGCCGTCGACGCCATCGCCAGGCACGGTCTGGAAGGTGGTGGGCACGACGCGGCCCGATTGCCAGTGGGGGAAGAAGCAAGACACCACGCAGTCGCCCACGGCGAATTCCGTCACGCCTTCACCCACGGCGGTGACGACGCCGGCGCCGTCGGACATGGGGATGCGACCCTCTTCTGCAGGGAGGTGGCCGGTGACGACGCCGAGGTCGTGGTAGTTGAGCGAGCTGGCATGAATACGCACCTGGATCTCGCCTGCTGCGGGCGCGCCGGGGGCGGCCATGTCGACCAGGCGCAGGTTGTCCAGGCCAGCGGGATGTAGCAGTTGAATGGCTTTCATGAGGGTCCTCGAGTCAGTCCGTGAGACGGCAAAAGCGCGGATTGTTGTCGTTCAACGATGGCCGCGCCCACCAGGAGTATATTGCCTCAACAAGACGCTGCGGTGATGCGCACCGCAGCGTGGGACTGCATTACCGTGCGACGTCGCGCAGGCTGCTCATGTCGATCACGAAGCGGTACTTCACGTCATTGTTCTGCAGGCGGTCGAAGGCCGTGTTGATGTCCTTGATATCGATCATTTCGCAGCTGGGCAGTACCTGATGTTCGGCGCAGAAATCCAGTAGCTCCTGGATCGCCTGGATGCCACCGATGAGCGAGCCGGCGATGCTGCGGTTGTTGCGGATCAGCAAGCCACCGTGGATGGGTTCCAGGGGTTCGATGGCACCGACCAGCACCAGCACGCCTTCGCGACCCAGCAGCATCAGGTAGGGGTTGACGTTGTGCCGGCTGGGAATGGTGTCGATGATGAATTCGAACGCGTTGGCCGCCGCCGACATGGCCGGTGCATCGTTGGACAGCAGTACGTGATTGGCTCCCAGGGCGCGGGCGTCGTCGGCCTTGCCCGGTGAAGTGGTGATCACGGTCACCTCGGCACCGAGCGCCACCGCCAGCTTCACCGCCATATGCCCCAGCCCGCCGAGGCCGACCACCGCGACTTTCGAACCCTGGCCCACGCCGTAGCGGCGCATCGGGTTCCACACGGTAATGCCGGCGCAAAGCAGCGGCGCGGCGAAGCGTGGATCGAGGCTTTCGGGCATGCGCAGGACGAACTGCTCACGCACGACGATATGCTCGGAATAACCACCATAGGTGATCTCGCCGGTGTGACGATCCTTGCCGTTGTAGGTCGGCGTCGGGCCCTGGGCACAGAGTTGTTCCTGATGTTCTGCACAAGGCGTGCACTGCAGGCAGCTGTCGACCTGGCACCCGACGGCAACCCGGTCGCCGACCTTGAAGCGGCTGACGTGACGGCCGACGGCCGTCACATGCCCGACGATCTCGTGGCCGGGCACGATGGGATAGACCGTGTTGTTCCAGTCGTTGTGTACCTGATGGGCATCGGTATGGCAGACACCGCAGTAGGCGATATCGATGGCGACGTCATCGTCGCGCAGGGCCCGGCGCTCGAAACGAAACGGCGCAAGGGCGGAATGGGCCTCATGGGCGGCAAATCCCAGGCAAGTAGTCATGGAGAAGTCCTGTAGGAATCGATGCGTCCCCCCGGCAAAAAGCCGGGGGGACGGGAGGTCAGATCGAAGGGCGCAACCACGGCGCCGGGGTCATTTCCGGCGTGGCGATCTGGTTGACGATCCACTTGCCCATGCGCCGCAGCGGCTCGATGGAATCCTGGGGACCGGCCCATTTCAGCCCCGCCGCGTAGCCCAGCGAAACGATTCGCTGCGCGCCATACAGCGGCAGGATGTCTTTCAGGTCGTCCTTGATGCTTTCCGGATAGACGCCGACGGTCTGGGTGTAGGCATCCACGGCATCCATCATCTCGTGCAGGTCATCGACCGGCACCAGGTTGGCGGTGCGGTCGTCGAGCCGGGCGGCAAAGGACACCGACTCCGGAAGCTGCGAGCAAATGACCGCGCCTTCGCCGTCCTGGCCACCGATCACCTGGTACCACTCATCATCCAGGCGCAGCGCGTCGACTTCGGCCTTGAGACCCTGGTCGTAGCGTTTAGGTACGGTGCTGAGGGTGTTGGGCAAGGTCTGCATGGCGTCGTAGACATAGCGGCCGAAGGTGTTCAGGTTCGCCAGGCCGGCCTCGTCGGTGCCGCTCTGCACGTAGACCACCCGGGCGCACACGCAGGCCTTCTGGTTCAGTGCACCGATGTCGCTGGCCAGGCGCAGGGCGGCCTCGCGCATGGTTTCCTCGCTGTCGAACGCGCCCTTGCCGATGATGCTGGCGCTGCGTTTCGGGTCGAGGGAGATGAGCTCCAGACCCGGCTGGATGTAGCGGGTGACATGCTTCATGGAATTGAAGCCGCCCCAGGCAACGATCTTCTCCAGATTCTGCGGTTGGTACAGGCGCTCTTCGAAGGCTTGGTCGCCACCTTTCCAGTAGGCGACGCTCAGGTGTTTGGTCAGCGGGTGGTCCGGCGCCATTTCGACCATGGTGCGGGCGATGGCCAGGGCGGTGAACGGGTCGTTGGACGGCGCCTTGATGATCGCGTCGCTGCGCAGCACCATGTTGCGCAGGATGGTTAGCAAAGACAGCCCGGTCGCGTTGCCGGCGACGATATGCAGGGTGCGGGCGCCGAAGCAGCGCACATCCAGCTCGGTGCCGTCGATCAAGCGCTGTTTGACCCAGCCTTCCAGGTATTTGACCCCCACCGAGTTCTCCACCTGTTCGGTGACGGACTCACGGGTGAGCATGTGGCGCAGCCCCATGTAGCTGCCCTTGACCATGCTCGGGGTGACCGGCGCCGTCAGGTAGGACAGCTCGCAGGCTTCCTGCAGGTAGGGGTTGTTGTGAAATTCCAGGCGTTCACCGAGGGCTTCGGCGTAGTCGAGGATGTCGTTGAACGTGAGGGTATACAGGTCGGCCAGCTTGGCCGGGTTACCCAGCGGCAGCTGATCGATGTACTTGTGCGCATCCGGGGTCTGGAAGATCAGGTCGCCGCCACGACCGCCTACGTCGATCAGGTTGTCGGTGATGACTTGGCCACGGATGATCATTGGCGCAATAGGTTTGCTCATGGGGTTAGCCCTCTAATGTGTTGAGGAAATCCATCGCCTGGCGATGGGAGTCTTCTGTGGCGGCACAGGTGATCTTGTCGTCGCCGCCATTGAGTTCGCTGTAGCGCTGGATCGGCCCGACCACGTAGCAACTCGGCCGGCCACAGGCGCATGGCTTGTCCCATTCGACGGTGATCTCATCGCCGGTGATGAAACCGCCCCAGCGGATTTCCGCGCCGAGGTCGAAGAAGGCGGCACGACCTGTCACGCGGCCATGGCGCGGCAGCGGCTTGCTGGTCTCTGGATCGAGCAGGTAGGGGATGACAGTGGGGGCGAAGTGGAAATGCCCCTCTTCACAACGCGCATGGGCGCCGCCGACGATTTCGGACATGGCGTAGGATTCGTTGAGGGTCTTGGCACCGGTGAATCGCAGCACGTCTTCACGCCAGCCGTCGGGTTGCACGACACCCTTGCCGCCACCGGCGGTGTGCACGAACGAGTCAGGGTGGAAGACACCTTCCAGGCCGCGCGCAAGGCCGGCCTTGGCCATGCTGTGCAGCAGGTTCCAGGTCGCACCGATGTACACGCGCTGGCCCTTGAGCTGGGTGGACATGTGATCGAAGAAGGTCGCCAGGTGCTGGGGCATCTCGGCCTGCAACTGATCAAAAGCCTTCTTCTTTTCCAGCAGTTCCGGGCTGATCACCAGGCGGTCGAGGGTACCTTTGGACTGTGCCGCGCGCAGCTTGGCGCCCAGGTGGAGCACGTCGGTGCTGAGGGTGGTCGGGTACGCCGCATGGAAATGCGATTCGTGCGGCAACAGCGCTGGAATCATCGCGGCATGGACGCGCACATGGCTCAGGTAGCCCTTGCGGTAGTAAGGGTAGATCGTGTGCAGGTTGGGCTCCGGGGTGTCCGGGCCTTCCATGTTCCACACCATCATCTTGCGCAGTTGCGCGAATTTATCCCACTCATGCACGCCCTGGGGCAGGAACGACAGGGTGCCGGAAGTGCCCGAGGTGTGGCTGATGCGCAGTTGCGGCACGCCTTCGTCCATGGTCTCGAACCAGTCATCCAGGCCTTGGCAATCACTGACGTTGACCGCGGCGATGGCTTCGGCCACCTCTGGCGTCACCAGTTTGCCAAGCCACTTGTTGATCTGGCCGAAGCTGCGTTTCTCCAGCAACGAGGGTGGGTAGGACTTGTAGACGGTGTGTTCGAACAACAGCGGCACCACATCGTCGAGCTGCTCTATGTTGTCCACGCCTTGGGCGTCGGCGAGTTTCTTGAGTACCGGTATGCGTTCGCGAAGTTCGGCGAAGCGTTGCTTGAGGGCGTTGAGCTGTAGCGCGTCGATTTCGGCGCGGGGCAAATGGTTCCAGGCTTGCTGGGAATAGTTGACCAATTCTGCCGGGTTGTTCAGCAGCTGCTGGGTTTTTTGTTCTATCGACAGTTGTGCAGTGGGCATTGTCTGGCTCGCTACTCGACTAGTGGGAACCGGCGAGGCCGGGGGGAGGGTGTGGGCCAAGTATGGGGAGGACGAGCCGGGTTTTATTCCGGATTCAAGCACTTTCATTGATTTGTTAAGTTGTTGAAAAACAAGAAAAAAACATGAAGTTCAGCAGTGCCCGTGCAGGCCATTCCGAATTCGCGGTGGAGGGCCGGATTTCAGGCGCGAACAGCAAATTGGCTGGCATACACTCGGTCTCTCTCACCCCTTGCGATGGGGTAGAGAACCGCCACTCAGACCACTATTTGCGAGGCTTCCATGTTGAAAATGGTATTTCAGACCACGCCATCAATGATCATCGAACGCGGTGCTTCAACCCGCCTCGCCGATCATGTTCGCGCCAAGGGCTGCAAGTCGGTGTTGTTGGTGACCGATGCGGGGGTTATCGCGGCCGGGCTACTGGATGCGGTGATCAAAGGCATCGAGGGCCAGGAGATCGCCGTCAGCGTGTTTTCCCAGGTACAGGCCGACCCGCCGGAGTCGGTGATCCTGGCCGCGGTGGATGCCGCCAAAGCCTGTGGCGCCGATTGCGTGGTGGGCCTCGGCGGCGGCAGTTCGCTGGATGCCGCCAAGCTGGCCGCGCTGCTGGCGTGCAGTGGCGAGTCCCTGGCTCAAGCCTATGGCATCAACCAGGCCAAGGGCCCGCGCCTGCCGCTGATCCTGGTGCCGACCACCGCAGGAACTGGTTCGGAGGTGACGTCGGTGTCGGTGGTGACCACCGGTGCCGGTGAAAAGAACGTGGTTTACTCGCCGATGCTGCTGCCCGACCTGGCGGTGCTGGACGCCGAACTGACCCTTGGCCTGCCACCGCACGTCACGGCAGCCACCGGTATCGATGCCATGGTGCATGCCATAGAGGCCTATACCACCAGGCACCTGAAGAACCCGATTTCCGATTGCCTGGCGCGAGAGGCGCTGCGCCTGTTGTCCGGCAGTTTGTTCCAGGCGTGCGTGGACGGTACCCACCTGCAAGCGCGGGAGAACATGTTGCTCGGTGCTTGCCTGGCGGGCATGGCGTTCGCCAACGCACCGGTGGCGGCGGTGCATGCCCTGGCGTATCCCCTCGGCGCCCGTTTCCACATACCCCACGGTCTTTCCAATGCCTTGGTGCTGGGGCCGGTGATGCGCTTCAACCTCGAGACGGTGGCGCCGCTGTATGCGCAACTGGCCGATATCGTCCTGCCTGGCGTCCTGGGTAGCGATAGGGAGAAAGCCTCTGCCCTGGCCAACTACCTCGGCTCCCTGGCCGGTGAGCTGGGGCTGTCGACCCGCTTGCGTGACCTGGGCATCGTCGAGTCAGACATCGAGGCGCTGGCGATCGATGCGATGAAGCAGCAACGCCTGCTCGGCAACAATCCCCGGGAACTCTGCCTGGCCGATGTGCGCGCGATCTACAAGGAGATTCTATGAGCAACAAGGCCAAGCGCCCATGCCGGGACGAGTTTTGCCGTTTCACCTCGATGCCCACGCGCTTCGGAGACAACGACTCCTTCGGGCATGTGAACAACGTGGTCTACTACTCGTACTGTGAGTCGGCGATCACCGCGTTCCTGGTCGAACAGGGCACCCTGGACATAACCAACAGCCCGGTGATCGGCTTGATCGTCAATTCGGGGTGCGACTACTTTTCGTCCATCGGCTTCCCCGACCAAATCACCGTCGGCATGAAAATATCCCGCCTGGGCAACAGCAGCGCACGCTACGAGCTGGCGCTGTTTCGCAACGATGAACAGGTAGCGGCGGCAGCGGCCCATATCGTCTATGTGTATGTCGACCGCGCCAGCAACACCTCGGTGCCCATCCCGCCAACGGTGCGCTCCGCACTCGCCAGACTCGCTGACTAAGCGAGCCGGCTCGGTCATACTCCAGTGTGCTGCTTGCCGGTTCTGCCACAGTGGCAACGAGCAGCATTCTGGAGAGGACAGCATGATCAAACCAACCTCCGACAAGCCGGGCGTGCAGGTCGAAGTCCCGGCCCAGCCGCGCAAGGAACCTCGGCAGGCGCGCTCGATCGCGCTGGTCACGGCGGTGAAGCAGGCCGGTCGGCAGATTCTCGAAAGCGAGGGGCGCGATGCCTTGAGCGCCATTCGCCTGGCCGAAGACTCAGGGGTGGCGATCAGTTCGATCTACGAGTACTTCCCGACGATGGAGTCGCTGATCGCTGCGGTGTTTGATGATTACCGCACGGAAGCGCGCATCGGGCTCTACGCCGACATCATGGCGCTACCGCCTGGCACCACGCTGATGGACGGGATTTTGCTGGCCTTGCGGGCCGTACTGGCCGCCCATCACAAGAAAACCCTGTTCGACCCGGCGTTCAGTGTGCGCTCCACCCATTATGACGAGCTGGTGCGACTGGATGTGGTCAAGGCCAAGCAACTCTGGACCGCCACGGCGAGTTCGGCATTGATGAAGCGCTTCGCCAGTGAAATCACGGTGAAGGACCGGGAAAAGGCCGAGTTCATGGTTTACCAGACATGGTCGGCACTGCCACGGGCCATGCTGCTGGAAAGACCGGGCTACCTCACCGACAAGGACACGCCAAAAATGATGGCGCGGATGCTGCACGGGATGTTGACTGACTCGAGCAATTAAAACAGTTTCCAGGCGAGCAAGAAATTTGTGGTGAGGGGATTTATCCCCGTTGGGCCGCGAAGCGGCCCTCAGTGTCCGTACAAGCAGACCGAGTTGTGCGGACTTACGACTGCTTCGCAGCCGAACGGGGCGGTGCGACGTTTCGATAAATCCCCTCGCCACAAATGTGGGACCCCACGCTTAACTGAACATACTCAGATACCGATGCACAGGTACTTGATTTCCAGGTAGTCCTCGATGCCGTACTTGGAGCCTTCACGGCCCAGTCCCGAGGCCTTGATGCCACCGAACGGCGCCACTTCGTTGGAGATGATCCCGGTGTTGACGCCGACGATGCCGTACTCCAGCGCTTCGCCAACGCGGAACACACGGCTCAGGTCGCGGGCATAGAAGTAGGAGGCCAGGCCGAATTCGGTATCGTTGGCCATGGCGATCACATCCGCCTCATCCTTGAAGCGGAACAGCGGTGCCAGCGGACCGAAGGTTTCTTCCTTGGCGACGGCGGCGTTGCGCGGTACATCGACCAGCACCGTCGGCTCGAAGAAGGTCCCGCCCAGGGCGTGCGGCTTGCCGCCGGCCACCACGCGAGCCCCTTTGCCCACGGCATCGTCGATGTGCTCCTGGACCTTGGCCATGGCCTTGGCGTCGATCAGGGGGCCTGTGGTAACGCCGTTTTCCAGGCCGTTGCCGATGTTCAACCGGGCCACGGCGGCGGTGAGTTTTTCGACGAAGGCATCGTACACGCCATCCTGGATGTACAGGCGGTTGGCGCAGACGCAGGTCTGGCCGTTGTTGCGATACTTGGAGACCAGCGCGCCCTCGACGGCAGCGTCCAGGTCGGCGTCATCGAACACGATGAAGGGGGCATTGCCGCCCAGTTCCAGCGAGACTTTCTTGATGTCCTTGGCGCACTCAACCATCAGCTGGCGCCCGATTTCAGTGGAGCCGGTGAAGGTCAGCTTGCGCACCAGCGGGTTGCCGGTCAGCTCGGCGCCGACTTCGCCGGCACTGCCGGTGACCACGCTGAACACGCCTTTGGGAATCCCGGCGCGCTCGGCCAGCTCCGCCAGGGCCAGGGCCGAGTAGGGGGTTTGCGAGGCCGGCTTGAGGACCATGGTGCAGCCGGCCGCCAGGGCCGGACCAGCCTTGCGGGTGATCATCGCCGAAGGGAAGTTCCATGGCGTGATGGCCGCGGTAACGCCGATCGGTTGCTTGAGCACCATCAGGCGCTTGTCGACCTGGTGACCGGGGATCATGTCGCCATAGACGCGCTTGGCTTCTTCGCCGAACCACTCCAGGAAGGAGGCGGCGTAAGCGATTTCACCACGGGATTCGCTCAGCGGCTTGCCTTGTTCAAGGGTCATCAGGCGGGCCAGGTCTTCCTGGTTGGCCAGCATCAGGTCGAACCACTTGCGCAGCTTGTTGGCGCGCTCCTTGGCGGTCAGGGCACGCCAGGCCGGCAACGCCTTGTCCGCGGCTTCGATGGCTCGACGGGTCTCGGTCGCGCCCATCTTTGGCACACTGCCAATGATTTCACCGGTGGCGGGGTTGTTGACCTTGAGGGTCTGGCCGTTATCGGCATCGACCCAGGCACCGTCGATATAGGCTTGCTGGCGGAACAGTTGCGGATCCTTGAGTTGCACGCTTGATTCCTCGTTATCGGGTTGCGACGCAGGCCGCCACAGGGGCGGGCCGAGTGGAGCTGGCGGGTTTGGCGAAACTGGCGCCAGAGCGGATGAGTTGTTCGCCGACCTTGTCGACGATGTACGCACCGATCGGGATGGCGGAGGTCGCGGCAGGCGACGGGGCATTGCAGACACTGACGCTGCGAGCGGTGTTGACGAACAGGAAGTCGTCGATCAGTTTGCCGTCCAGCGACACCGCCTGGGCGCGGACACCGGCGGGGTAGGGGGTGAGGTCGCTCTTGCTGATACTTGGGCAGTATTTCTGCACTTGCTTGAGGTAACCGCCCTTGAACAGCGAGTTTTTCATCTCGATCAGGCCGGGACGCAGGTTGTTCTTCAGCACCTTGAGAATGCCCGGGTGGGTCAGGGTCTCGAACATGTCGGACAGCGAAAAATCGGACTTGCGATAGCCTTCGCGCTTCATGGCCAACACCGCGTTGGGACCCACGGTGACGGTGCCGTCGATCATGCGGGTCAGGTGCACGCCGAGAAACGGCATGGAAGGGTCCGGGATCGGATAGATCAGGTGATTGACGATCTGGTTGTGCTGCTTGGGCAGCAGGTAGTACTCGCCACGGAACGGGCAGATGATGAAGTTCGGCGTGATCCCGAGCATGCGCACGACGCGGTCGGCCATCAGGCCTGAGCAGGTGATCAGGAAGCTGCCGTGGTGCTCCTGGTCATGGGTGCGTACCACCACTTCATCCGCACGTTCATCGATGGCAACCACTTCACTGTTGTAGCGAATCTCGCCACCGGCGGCCTCGAATTCGCGCCCCATGGCGGCGGTGACCTGGGCGTAGTTCACGATACCGCTTGAAGGCACGAAGATACCGCCCAGGCCGACGATGTTCGGCTCGCGCTCGCGCAACTCGGCGGCCGTCAGCCAGTCACGCTTGATGCCATTGGCGGCGGTGCGCTCCCACAGCGCGCGCATGCGCTCCATTTCCAGCTCGTTGGTGGCCACCAGCAGCTTGCCGCACTCGTCATAAGGGATGCCGTGCTTGTTGCAGAAGGCCTTGGTGGCCTTGTTGCCTTCCAGGCAGAAACGCGCCTTCAGGCTGCCCGGGGTGTAGTAGACGCCGGCATGGATCACGCCACTGTTGTGACCGGTCTGATGCCGGGCCGGGCCGGACTCTTTCTCCAGCAGGAGGATTTTTGCGTCCGGGTAAACCTGCGCCAATTGCATGGCCGTGGACATGCCCACAATGCCGCCACCGATGATGATGAAGTCGTACACAGCCATTCGCTTGCACCCACCTGGATTACGTTTTTATTGGAAGCACCGTCACGCCTGGCAGACCTTACTGGCCGCGCTGGTACAGGGTTTTCTGGTAGCTGATGTAGCCACGCTGGCGCATCAACTCACGACGCAGGCCCAGGTGCGCGGTGAAGCGGTCACGGCCGTGCAGCCAGAACATGTTATTGACCAGCACGAAGCTGCCGACCGGCACCGGTACCGAGAGTTTCTGCGAGCTGCCTTCCAGGGATTCGCTCAGGGCGTTCAGCCAGATACCTTCCTCGAAATCCTTGGGCTGCACGAACTGGTCGATGTAGCGCATGGTCGGACGGCCTTCGGCATCGTTGTCGAACACGGCATGGAACACGTCTTCGCGCACGTTCTTGCTCGGTGGTGCGGTGAAGCGCATTTCACGGCGGGCCAACGGGTGGGTGTAGTAGTGATGCAGATCTTCCCAGTCATCCAGGTGCAGCAGCAGGGAGTTGCCGCCTTCCATGTTCTGCTCGTCGATCTTCATCATCATCACGTAGTCGGTGCGCTCCTGGACGAAGGTACCGTCGTTGTGCAGTTCCATGACCCGATGTGGCTGACGCAGGTAGCTGTCGGAATTGTCGGTGTTGACCACCACGAAGCGCGCGTAGAACTGGCCGCTCATGGCATCGAAGTTGGAGCGACCGATCAGGTGGGCGACTGCCGAGGAGAACTTGACCATGTCATCGGCCTGGGACACGTCGTCCAACCCTTCAGGCGTGATCAACATGCCGCCGGTGGCGCGGTCGAGGATGGTGTTGATCAACACCGGGCGCAGGGTGCCTTCGCACAGCTGGTCAAGGATCTGGGCAACCCGGAAGCGCAGGAACGACTTGTACTCCAGGGCCTGGACCGGCCACTCCGCCACGGCCTTGACGAACGCGTCGACGGTTTCCCTGGCGAATTTCAGCTCAAGCAGGCGCGGCGACTGGCTGGAAGGGCCAAGTGTGAAACCCTTGGTTTCCGATGGCAGTGGCATCACAAGGTCCTGAATTTGCGTAAAGGCGTTCATGGCAACTCCGGGCAGAAGGGAATGAAAGGCGCCTTCCAGCTGTCTCTGGATCTGGCAGATGAAAAATATCGCCACAATTTAAAAATGTCTACATTTTTATAAATAGACGACAAAACTTGCGTTTGTGGATTGTTTTTCGTCTGATAGATGTTTGGGTATGATGGATGTTTGGCACGTTTTGGAGCAGCACCTTGGAAAGCCTCACCCCCAGGCTCAACTCTGCGTTCAGTGGGTATGAGCGGCTCAAGCTGGACATCATCCGCGGCACCTTCAAGCCCGGTGAAAAACTCCTCATGAGCGGGCTCAAGGAGCGTTACGACCTGGGGGTCGGGCCGCTGCGTGAAGCACTGTCACAGCTGGTCGCCGAGCACCTGGTGGTGGTCATCAGCCAGAAAGGCTACCGGGTCGCACCCATGTCCCTGGCAGAGATGCAGGACATCTACGACGCCCGCGCCAATCTTGAAGCCATGATCGTCGGCCTGGCCATCGAGCGCGGTGATGACGCCTGGGAAGCACAGATCCTCGCCCAGTCCCACACCTTGTCCAAAGTCATGGACGTGACCACCCGCGAGAAAGTGCTCGACGTCTGGGATGAACGACACAAGGCTTTCCACAGCGCCATTGCGGCGGGTTGCGGCTCCAGGCATTTGCTGCAGGCGCGTACCTATCTGTTCGACCAGGCTGAGCGGTATCGGCATTTGTGGCTGACGCAAACGGTGTTCTCCGAAGAGGCACTGGCGTTGAAGCGTAAGGAGCATGCGGCGTTGGTTGAGGCCATTTTGGCCCGCGATACCGATCGAGCGACAAGCATGATGCGAAGCCATTTGATGACGCCGGTGCCGATTATTGTTGAGGTGATGCAGCGGGATGAGTGGGGGAAAGCCTGAGTGATCGAGGTCGTTAAACATCCTCCGGGGGAGCTTGTTTAACGACCTTTGCGGTTACTTGATGAAAGCCACAACTTCTTGCGCCGTTGCCTACGGTTACGCCAGAATCCGCCGGCTTGTGCGCCCTGGGGCCGCTCGGTAACTTGATTCGCGTCACTGCCCATCAGTGATCGGGTTTAGTCGCCCGTGTTAACTCAGTTGTGCGTGCATCTGTCATGCAGGTCTTTCATTGCCTGTACTTGATGGTAGCTGTACGTAGGGCGCTCTCGGGCGCGCCGGTTTGCTGAGTTTGCCGGTCGACTAACCTGCGTGCAGTTGCCTCCCCTTTCGTTTAGTCGCAAGAGGGGTTGGCACATCATCAGGAAAACTCAGCAGATGAAGAAGCCGTCACCCAATCCGCCAGACAACGATCCGGCATCCCCGTATGAACCCCACTCAAACAAACTCAACGAAGCCGCCGAACGCGCCCTCGATTATCACTTCCCCTCGACCGCCGATATCAAGGCCACGCCGCGCAAACTCTGCAGCATGTTCATCGTCAACCCTGAACTCGATGTCGAAACCCTGCTGGCCCACGCCTGTGAGTCTCTGGCTTCGGCCAATGTCATGACCCTGGATCTGGCGGATCGTACGGAGGGGACGAGTCGCAATACCCTGCTGGGGATTGCGCAAGTCATCATGCTGGGGGAGCTGGCGGTGAACCGGGCGCTGGATCGGATTGATCCGCGGGAATAGAAGATCAAAAGATCGTCCGAACGCGGCCCGAACCTGCGGCAGCTCCTACAGGGGATTGCGTATTTTCTGTAGGAGCTGCCGCACGCTGCGATCTTTTGCGGATGTGAAAACGCTTTCGCGAACTTTCGGTCGCCCCTTTGCCACCGTCGCGCTCAAGCCGGCGACGGTGGTGTGGGCTGACATCCGTCAGCGGGCTGCCGAGACCGCCACGGTCACCGTCGCCGGTGGCGACTCCGCGCCCTTGGTATCCTTGGCTTGATAGGTAAAGGTCGCGGTAAACGGCGCGGCGATTGTGGCCGGTGGTGTGTAGACCACACGCAAGCCGTCGGTGCTGACCGAGCCCTTGCCGGAGTCCGGCTGCGCTAGACCCACTACTTTGAGCGGCACATTGCCGTCAGGGTCGGTGTCGTTGGCCAGGACTTGTATGATCAGCGGCTTGCCGTTGTTGCTGACGGCGCTGTCGGCTTTGGCGATCGGTTTCTGGTTCTGGCCTTCGTTGTCGTCATCTCTGGCGCCGGTGCGGAAGGTCGGCAGCGCCGCAGAGTTCACGTAGGTGACGCCGTCCCAGCCGGGCAGGGGCGTTGGCATCAACTGGAACTGGCCGGGCTTCTCGATATCCCAGCGCAGCAACATCGAGGTGTCTTCGTGCTGGGTGTTGTGGCAGTGCTCCATGTAGGTCCCGGCGAATTCGCGGAAGCGGATGGCTATTTCCACGTCCGTCGAACTGTCGATGCCTTCACCGATGCGATACACGTCCTTGCGCGCCCACTTTTCCCATTCCGGTGGTGCCTTGCCGTCGCGGTTGAGGACAATGCCTTCTTCGAAATGTACGTGCACCGGGTGGTTCCAGCCGTTGCCGCCGTTCCTGATTTTCCACACCTCCAGGGTGCCGTCGCCGCTGTAGCCGCCATCGGTCGGGCCGTTGGCCAGTTGCGGGGCGGCGGCGAGCCGGCGTGGGTCCATGCTGTAGCCGAAGCCGCCGTCGGTCTTGATGGTCCACGGTTCTTCGTCGGTGCCGTCGGAACGGCCGAAAATGAACTCGCGATGCCGCGCCACGTTGAGCTTGGCAAGGTCGGTGGGGTTATCGCGATCGAGGGTCAGCGGGATCATTTTCTTGCCCGCCGGCTTGCCCGGTTTGGCCGGTTCATAGTCGGCCGGGTTCATGCTCAGGTCCTGGCCGGAATAAGGCTGCACGACCATCTGCATGAACTTGCCCACCACCGGGTCGCCCATGTCCCATTCCAGCCCTTTGCTGCCCAGCTTGAGCACCGCCTTGTACTTGCCGGACAGCACATCGGCCAGGCTCAGCGGTACGCTCTCCGGGCCCTTGCCGTTCTGGTGCTCCATCAGGTTGACGAAGTACAGCTTGTCGCCGGTCTTGATCCCGTTTTTCGCGAAGTTGACGATGATATCGAAACGCTCGGCGATGCCCTGGGTCGGCAGGATGGCGTTGTGGTCCTGTGTATCGCCGTCGCCATCGAGGTCCATGCTGCCGTCGAACGGCACGGCGTGTTCCATGAGGTTGCCGTCGTTGGCGATCAGGTGGAACGGCACGCGGGTATAAGACAGGCCGGAACCTGCAGGCCCCGGGAATTCGCCACCGGTGCCGGCGATTTCACGTACCAGGGCGAAACGGAAGTAGCGCGACACCGAGCCGTTGAGAATGCGGAAGCGGTAACTGCGTGCGCGCACTTTCAGGCGCGGTTGGTACTGCCAGTTGACCAGGATCTGATCGCCGAGGAAGCCGTCGGTGTTGAACGGGTTAAACCACAGTTGGCCGTTCTTGTCCCAGGCCTTGTCGGCGACCATCAGGTTGACGTCGTAGTCGCGGTTGCCCCATGGCATGGCCGAGCCGCTGGGCAGGCGCAGGTTGACGCCGTCTTGAAGCGCTTCGTTGCCACGGTCCAGGGCGCTGTAGTAGTTCATCATCACCGCGTTGCCCTTGTAGACGTTCTGTGCGGTGAAATCGAGCATGTGGTCGTGGAACCAGTGGGTGCTCATGGTTTCGCGCCAGTCGCCACGGATCTTGATCGAGCCGTTGTTGCAGGTCTTGAGACCGGGACTGGCGTCGTTGACGTACAACGTTTCGCCCGGTGCGCAAGGGAACGCCGCGCGTGGATCTGCAGCCGTGGTGTTGATGGTGTCGTAGCCGGCCAGTTGCAGCGGCCAGCGATAATCGTAGTACTGCCCGGGAAAGAAAAACGCATTGGTATAGCCGTCGCTTTCGGCCGGGGTGTGGCCGTTGTGTTCGTGGGTACTGAGGGTGTGCAGGCCGAAACCCATGTTGGCCGACGGGTCGATCGGCAGGGCGTTGTAGTGACGCATCAGCACCGGTTGGCCATAACGTACCATCAGCAGTTTGGCCGGGAAGGTGCCGTCGAAGGTCCATAGCGCCTTGTGGTTCTGAATCGGCATGTTGGGGTGAAAACGGGTGTCGATACCTTTGGTCGTGCCGGTCGTGGTCGGGATGTCCGAGGTCTGGTAGTAGAGCCCGCCAGGCCCGAACTCACCGACGGCGTAGTTGTGCAATTGTCGGCGGTCGCGCATGCCGGTGTTGATCCGCGCGCCGACTTGCACGGTCTTGAAGGCGGCCTGCGGGTAGAACTCGTTCCAGCGTTGATGCGACCAACCCTTTCCAGGCGGACGCCCCTCGGCCGGCGAACCTACCGGATGGCGGTTGAGGAAGGCTTCGATCTGCGATTTCCACGGGTTGCGGTCCAGCACGTTGGAGTACTGCGACGGAAACGGGTAAAGCCCGGGCTGGCGCATGAAGGCTTCCAGTGCCGCCTTCGACGGGCCGCTGCGAGCGATGCTGTCCGGGTCCTGGGCCGGCGCCGGGCCGGCAAGGGGTACCGGGAATTTCAGTGGCGGCGCGGGCAGCGTCGGGTCGAGTTTTTCCGTGCCGAATTCTTCGAACAACAGCAATTGCTGGGTGAAGGGCTGGGCCCCGAACAACGGGCTGGGCTTGCCGTTGGTGGGGATCTTGAACGATGTCTGCAGGCTTGGCGGCAGAACGTTCTCGGCACGTGGGGTGTTGCGGTCGCCATACACGCCGTTGGGCAGGGCGATCGCGCCCTGGTTGGTCGGCGGCATGGTTTTCAAGGCTTCCAGCGCGGCCGCAGCGGCCAGTGGGTCGGCTGGAGGATTGGTATACGCCGAGGGGTCTGTCGGGGGTGGCTGGCTGACATCGTCGAGCGGCGCGGCATCGGCTGTGGCCAGGGTCAGGAGCATCGCGCAGGGCAAGCTGGACCTGCGCAGCAAGTCAATGGAATAGCAGGGTGGTGTTGCACGTTTCATTTTTCTCCCCTCGCGTGATGCCCCGCCGTCTCCAAGTCCGGGACGATGTTGCGGGTAGAAGGGATGGAGCAACTAACGAGCCACTACAGCAGGGCGAAAAAAAAGTTCAAATTAATTAATGAGTTGTTTTAATTGTTAAAAACGACAGAAATGTTACTGGGGGATATTCCTCAACTTTGGGGGGGAATTTCCCCTTAAGTGGGTGTAATGCCCCATTCATGTTGATAGTGGCGGCCCTGTTTTACCAACCGTTTTTGGCCAGGCCGCGCTCGATGCTGCCGACCAGATCCGGCACGGAGTCGACCGGGCAGGTTGCTTTTCAGGCTTCGCCGGTAACTGTGTTCTGATACAGATGTTTGGCCTGTATAGGCAGGAAGTACGGGACTCATGGCGCGATGTGGGGTGCCTGGACATTGCTCGCCACCTGGTGAAAAGTGGCGTGCAGGCCGGGGTGCCGAAGGCGAGTCGGAGTCGGGCAAATATGAAAAATTTGCTCCGGGGGTGTAGCGCCGGTCAGCCATCGCCTGGCTCGACCGGCCGGCAGGAAAAAGTTAGTTACTGACCAGTAGCTCAGGACCTAGATAATCGTTGATTTGATCGATATCGTCATCGCCAAGACTGCCCACCGAAGAGGCCAGGCGCAGGCGCGACATCAAGTAGCGCAACTTGGCTTCGAACAGATCGTGGCGCGCAACGAAGAGCAGTTCTTCAGCGTTGAGGACGTCCGAGTTGGTGCTGGTGCCCCCCTCCTTGAAGCCCTTGCGTGTCGAACTCAGTGAGCGTTCGTTGGACGCCACTGCCTTCTCCAGCGCGCGAACACGCTTGGCGCCGCTCTGCACACCTTGATACTCACGGGTGGTTCCGGAGATGACCTCCTGCCGTGTGGCGTCGAGTTCGTCCTGGGCCTTGTAGCTATTGGCACTGGCCTGGCGTGTCAACGCGCTGACGCCTCCACCGCTGAACAGCGGGAGATTGACTTCCAGGCCGATCGAGCCGTAGCGGTTGCGTTGATTCAACTCGGAGATCGATTGGCTATCGCCCGCGGTGTAGCCGGCAACGAAATCCAGTGTTGGCCAGTGGCCGGCCTTGGCGCGCTTCACTTCTTCTGCGGCGAGGTCGCTGCTGTAACGGCGCGCGATGATCAGCGGGCTATCGGCCTGGGCCTTGACCAGCCAGTCCTGCAGGTTGCTCGGCAGCAGCGGTGGTGTATCGAAGTTCGGCTGCAAGGTGGTCAGCGATTCGGGAGTCTCACCGATGTATTCCTCCAGCTGGCGGCGGGCGTTGACCAGGTTGTCCTGCGCTTCGATCAGTTCGGCCTCGGCGAGGTCGCGGCGAGCGACCGACTCGTCGATGTCGGTGACGGTGCCGGCCCCCAGCTCCATGCGCCGTTTCGCCGAGGCGAGTTGCTCATCGAAGGCACTCAACTTGGCCTTGGCCAGGACGATGGTTTCGCTCGCCAGAAGCACGTCGAAATAGCTTTCGGCCAGGCGCACCGCGGCGTCCTGGGTCTTGGCATCGAACACCGCGACACTGTAGTCGGCACGTTGCTGACCCTGGCGGTACTCGGCCATCTTCTGTTTGTTGAACAGTGGCTGGCGCAGGCGCACGTTGGCGCCCTTGGAGTCGTAGTCCAGATCCCTTTCGACACCGCTTTGGCGCTGGGTGCCATTGACCTTGTTGTCGTAGGCCGAGGCACTGATCTGCGGTAGCAGGCCGGCCTTGCCAATGGCGCGGTTTTCCTCGCCGGCGGCTTTTTCATGCACGGCGGCGCGGTAGACGGGCCCCTGGTACTGCAACAGGTCCCAGGCTTGTTTGAGGTCCATGGCGCAGGTCGGCAGGGAAAGCCCCAGCAGGCAGAAGAATAGGCAATGACGGTCCATTTCATTGTTCCTTGAATGAGCTGTCCACACGCTCGAGCATCGGTTTGAGCAGATAGCTCATCAAGTTGCGCTCGCCGGTCTTGATCGTGACGCTGGCGGGCATGCCGGGACGAATGTGATTGCTGCCAAGCAGGCTCATGCCGTCGGGTGTGACTTCCACCTGGGCCAGGTAGAACGGTTGCTTGCTTTCCTCGTCGAGCAGGCGGTCGGCGGAGATGGTCTTCACGCGCCCTGGAATGTTTGGCGTCTGGGCGTGGTTGAAGGCCGGGAAGGCAATGTCCACGGGCAGGCCGGGGACCATCTTGTCGATGGCCTGCACGGGAATCATCGCGTCGACCTGCAGCGGTTCGTTGACCGGAACGATTTCCATGATCTTGAAGCCGGGCTGAATGATTCCCCCGACCGTGGCAATGCTCAGGGACTGGACCATGCCATCGATGGGCGAGCGAATCACCGTGTGGGTCACTTCATAATCCAGCGCGCGCAAGCGGTCAGCCAGGGTGGTGTTTTCCTTGGCGGTTTCAGTCAGCTGCGATTCGACTTCCTTCAGGTAATCGTGCTGGCGTTGCAGGATGCGCAACTTGATTTCGGTGGTCTGGCTACGCACCCGAGCGATGTTGTTGAGGTTCTCGGCCTGGCCGGCGGACAGGTCGGCATTGCTGCGTTCCAGTTCAAGCAAGCGGTTGCGCGGCACATAGCCTTCGGCCGCCAGCACGCGGGTGCCTTGCAGTTCCTGGTTGAGGAAGTTGATTTGCGAGGCGCGGGCGCCATAGACCTGCTGCAGGCCCTTGAGCTGCACCTGCGACGCCGCCAGGTTTTCCTCCAGGATGCTGATTTCACCCGCGAGCCCAGCGCGCCGGGTGTCCAGCAGGCGCTGTTGCAGGTCCATGGCGGCCACCAGGCGGTGGTCATCCCTGAAGCGCTTGAGCAACTCAGGGTCGAATTCCACCACATCGCGGCCGTCACGTTCCGCTTCCAGGCGGTTTTCCACCGTCTTGCTGACGATGTACTGGGCGCCAACCGCACCCTGTTCGGCAGCGGCACGCAACGAGTCGAGGCGGACCACCTCCTGGCCTTTTTTCACCACATCGCCTTCGCGAACGAGAATGGCCTCCACGGTGCCGCCGCTGAGGTGCTGCACGGCCTTGCGATTGCTGGTGACCTTGACCGTGCCTGTCGCTACCACGCCGGCATCCAGCGGTGCCAGCCAGGACCACAGGAGGAAGCCGCCGAATCCGGCGAGCACCAGCCACACGCCCCAACGCGCGGGTTTACCGACGTCCAGGTCTACCACGCTCCTGGGATCGGCTTGAATCATCTCGGTAGTTTGGCTCATTTGCATGATCGGTCACTCCCGTGCTTTGACGGAGGCCAACGGGGTCGCCGCGCCAGCAGGCATCACACTGGCCTTGCGCAGCGCTGCGAATACTTCGTCGCGCGTGCCGAGCATCTGCACGCCGCCGTCACGCAGCATCAGCACCTTGTCGACGGCGCAGAGTACGTTGGGACGGTGGGAAATCAGAATGACGGTGGCGCCGCGGGCCTTGAGTTCGGCCAGCGCATCGACCAGGGCCTTTTCGCCGACGTCGTCGAGGTTGGCGTTTGGTTCATCCAGCACGATCAGGTTGGGCTCGCCATACAGCGCGCGGGCCAGGGCGATGCGTTGTTTCTGACCACCGGACAGCGGGCTGCCATCGGTAGCCAGGCGGGTGTCATACCCTTGCGGAAAACGCAGGATCATGTCGTGCACGCCCGTGCTCTTGGCGGCGCGGATGACTGCGTCGCTGTCCACTTCGCCAAAGCGCGCAATGTTATCGGCGATGGTGCCCTCGAACAGCTCCACGTCCTGTGGCAGGTAGCCGAGCCAGGGGCCAAGTTCGCCCTTGTTCCAGGTGAATATGTCCGCGCCGTCCAGGCGCACCTTGCCGGCCTGCGCCGGCCAGACGCCAACCAGCAGGCGGGCGAGGGTGGATTTGCCCGAGGCGGATGGGCCGATAACGCCAAGGCTTTCGCCGGGGACAAGGCTGAAACTCACCCCGCGCAGGATCGTGTTGTTGGTACCGGGGGAACCGGCAAACACATTCTCCACCGCCAACATGCCCAGCGGACGCTGCAGTGGCATGCCCGCTGGCCGGCGCGGATAGTCGTGCAGCATCTCGTTGAGCCGGCCCCAGGCCGAACGGCAGCCGAGCAGTTGCTTCCATGACGCGATGACCTGTTCCACCGGGCCCAGTGCGCGGCCAGTGAGGATCGAGCAGGCAATCATCATCCCCGGGGTGATCTTGCCTTCGATCGCCAGCAGCGCGCCGGCGCCAAGAATCAGCGACTGCAAGGTGATACGCACGAAGCGCCCGGTGCTGCTGATGAGGGCGGCGCGGTCGGACGCCAGGGTCTGCATTTCCAGTATGCGCAAATGGCTCTGGTACCAGCGCTTGCTGATCGACGGCAGCATGCCCATGGCCTCGATGACCTCGGCGTTGCGCAGGTTGTTATTGGCGTACGTGGCGGAGGAGAGAGAGGCCTGATTGGCTTCGGCCAGCGGCTTCTGCGTGGCCTTTTCGGTGAGGTAGGCCAGGCCCATCAGGATCAGCGAACCGATCAGCGTGAGCAGGCCCAGCAGCGGGTGGATCAGGTAGGCGACCAGCAGGTAGATCGGCGTCCACGGCGCATCGAAGAATGCGAACAGGGCGTTGCCGGTGAGGAACTGGCGAACCTGCGCGAGATCTTGCAGGGCCTGGGCCGGGTTGCCTCCGGCGCGGTTCAGGTTGCGCTCGAAGGCGGCGGTGAAAATGCGCCGGTTGAGGTCCATGTCGAGGCAGTTGCCGAGCCGGATCACGACGCGGGTACGGACCATTTCCAGCGTGGACATCAGCAGGAACAGCCCGATCACCAGCAGGGTCAGCATCGTCAATGTTGTGACGTTGCGACTGACCAGGGCCCGGTCATAGACCTGCAGCATGTACACCGCTGGCGTCAACATCATGACGTTGATAACGCCACTGAACGCTCCCAGCGAGTAAAAACTGCGACGCAGGCGAAAAATCGCGTCCGCCAGTTCTGAGCGGGTGCTCGACTGCTTTTGCATTTGACCCTCCCTCACCGAAAAGCCGGTTGCCCTTGCGGCGCACCCGCTACCAGTAAATGAAATTGACTATCAATACATCTAGTTCCCCGAGTAACTCGTCGACACAAGCGGTAGTTCTCTGGGTATGTTCTTTGGGTAATTCACATGCAGGAGCGTAGGTGGCGTTTGTTTCCGTAGCGATACACTTTGAAATAACATTTCGCGCTATAAGTGCTTCGTATTTTCTATATATCGTTTAAGAACAGCTAGTTGGCGGGTCTAACACCGGTCGTCTGTTTTTGCGGCGTAATATTGACAGTTTTTTGCTATGGAACTTTAGTCATGTTGGGTGATCGCCCCCCTGAAGCCAGCCAACACTTTGGCAATGCAAGGCACGGTGATTTTCCTGAAGGAGCACACATGGCGATCATTTCGTTGTCTTGCGCACTGACGGAGCTGTTCAGGAAGTTCGCTTCGACTTCCAGTTTCCATGGCCCCCCTCCGGCTCGGCATCGCTCTGCCTGATCGCTCAGCGAGCCATTCATTTCGCGAATTCCAGGCGCGCATTCCCAGGCGCCGGGGACGGCTTTGCCTATCCCACGCCTGCTCTCGCCATACAGCTGAACCAATGAACTACGCAAGCCAGCACCTGACTGGGCGTGGGAGGATTCGTTCGTCCCATGCCTTTCCCCCAGAGAGATCGAGGACAATAAAAAATGGCCAATTTCAACAAGTCGGACCTGGAATTCATTCTCAAGCAAATCTTCATCGCAGAAGCGCACGCCAGTGGCGCCAGCCTCATCGATTTGCTGCCTAACACTCAGGTGCCATTCGGTCTGCGAACCGTCGATGGCAGCTACAACAACCTGGTCGCCGGGCAAACCGAGTTTGGCGCCGCGGACAATTCCTTCCTGCGCCTGCTCGATGCCCAGTATCGAGCGGCCTATGCCGCATCAGGCAATGTGGTCGACCCGCAGCCACGCATCATCAGCAACCTGATCGTCGACCAGACCGGCAACAACCCGGCAGCAGTTGCGGCGAATGGCGGTGCCGACCCGGTGATCAGTCCCGGGCTGGATGGCGTGTTCGGCACGGAAGACGACAAGGAAGTGTTCTTCATCCCCAACGTGTCGCCGGACGTCGGCCTGACCGCCAGCTTCAACTCGTGGATGACCTTCTTCGGCCAGTTCTTCGACCACGGCCTGGACCTGGTCACCAAGAGCAGTACCGACATTGTGTTCGTTCCGCTGCAGCCGGACGATCCGTTGTTCGTACCGGGCAGCCCGACCAACTTCATGGTGTTGTCACGTGCAGTGCGTGCCGCTGGCGCGGACGGACAAGTCGGCACTGCCGATGATGGCCAGACCAACACCACCTCGCCTTTCGTGGACCAGAGTCAGACCTACAGCTCGCACCCCTCCCATCAGGTGTTCCTGCGCGAGTACGCCCTCAACGCGGCAGGCGACCCTATTGCAACGGGTCGCTTGATTACCAACCGTGATCTCGGCGCCGATGGCAAGTTCGGCACGGCCGATGATGGCAATGGCGAAAATGGCGGCATGGCGACCTGGGCAGTGGTCAAGGCCCAGGCCCGTGACATTCTCGGCATCAACCTGACCGACGCCGATGTGCACAGCGTGCCGCTGCTGGCCACCGATGCCTACGGCAACTTCATCCGCGGGCCAAGCGGCATGCCGCAGGTGGTGATGCGCGTCAACAACGGTGCTGACGGTACCGCCGGCACGGCGGATGACGTCACGCAACTGGTCGAAGGCAACCGGGATGCGCCGATCAGCCTGGCCAACGCCGTGAGCACCGGGCATGGTTTCCTCGACGACATCGCCCACAATGCCGCGCCGGTCGTGGTCAACGGGGTTCTGCAGGCGGATGGCGACACCGATGTCGGCAACGCGCAGGCCGTTGGCAATGCCGGCAACAACCTGACCTATGACAACGAACTGCTCGATGCCCACTATATTGCCGGCGACGGCCGGGTGAACGAGAACATCGGCCTGACCGCCGTGCACCATGTGTTCCACGCCGAGCACAACCGCCTGGTCCAGCAATCCAAGGACACCATCCTTGCCGCCGGCGACCTGGCCTTCCTCAATGAATGGCTGGCGGACGACGTGGCTGCGATACCCACCACGGCCGCCGGGATCGCGGCGTTGGTGTGGGACGGCGAACGCCTGTTCCAGGCCGCCAAGTTCGGTACCGAGATGCAGTACCAGCACCTGGTGTTCGAGGAGTTCGCGCGGACCATTCAACCGCAGGTCGACGAATTCCTTGCCCCCAACGGCTATGACACTTCGATCAACCCGGCCATCCTCGCCGAGTTCGCCCACGTGGTGTACCGCTTCGGCCACTCGATGCTGACCGAAACCGTCGATCGTTTCGACCCCGAGTTCAATCCGCTCCTCACTGACCCGAACAACCCGGACTCGCAAATGGGGCTGATCGCAGCCTTCCTTAACCCGCTGGCGTTCGCCGGTAGCGGAGCGACCTCGGACGAAGCGGCAGGTGCGATCATTCGCGGTGCGACCCGTCAGGTCGGCAACGAGATCGACGAGTTCGTCACCGAAGCGTTGCGCAACAACCTGCTCGGTCTGCCGCTGGATTTGCCGGCCCTGAACCTGGCGCGCGGTCGCGACACGGGCATCCCCACGTTGAATGAAGCGCGCCGTGAGATGTATGCAGCCACCGGCGACAGCCAACTCACGCCGTACATCAGTTGGGCTGACTTTGCGGAGCACCTCAAGCACCCCGAATCCCTGGTCAACTTCATCGCCGCTTTCGGCACCCACAGCGCATTGATCGCGGCCGATGTGGATACGCTGGTCGAGATGCGTGCGGTCGCCGCGGCCCTGGTGTTCGGCGGCAGCGCGGTGATCAACGTGGGTACTGAGAATGAGCGTACCTTTACCGCCAATCTGGCCGATCGCCTGGCATTCCTTAACAGTTCGGGCATCTACGCCATGGTCAACGGTGTCACCACCACCGGTGTGGACGACATCGACTTCTGGGTCGGTGGCCTCGCCGAGCAGAAGATGCCGTTTGGCGGCATGCTCGGCTCGACGTTCAACTTCGTGTTTGAAACCCAGATGGAGGCGTTGCAGAACGGCGACCGCTTCTACTACCTGTCGCGCGTCGCAGGCCTGAACTTCGGCACTGAGCTTGAGAACAACTCCTTCGCCAAGCTGATCATGCTCAACAGCGATGTCACCCACTTGTCGAACACCGTGTTCCTGACACCGACGTTCACCCTCGAGGTGAATCAGGACAATCAGTTCACGGGCCTGGGTGCGGGCGGCAAAGCCGACCCGACGGGCGGCCTCATGATCGACGGTGTGGAAATCGTCAAACTGGTGGTCCGCGACAACCCCGATACCCCCGGTGGAGACAGCAATTACCTGCGCTACAACGGTGAAGACCATGTGGTCCTGGGCGGCACCGCCGGCAATGACATCATCATCTCCGGTGACGGCGATGACACCGTTTATGGCGACGGGGGCAACGACCGCCTCGAAGGCGGCGCCGGCAACGATGCGGTGCTGGGTGGCGCAGGCGATGACATCATTACCGACTCGTTCGGCGACAACCGCCTGGAAGGCAATGCCGGTAACGACGTGATCATCGCCGGCAGCATGCTGGCCGCCGGCAACCTGATCCTGGGCGGCGATGGCCAGGACTTCATCGTCACCACCGAAGACATCACCACCACCTTCGGTGGCCAGGGCGACGACTTCATCCTCGGTGCCAAGACCAACCTGCCACCGACCGGCAACGAAGGTGACGACTGGATCGAGAAGGGCACCCAGGACGGAGCGCCTGGCGATAACGCCGCGCCGTTGCTCACTGACGATACGATCGGCAACGACATCTTCGTCGGTGGCGGTGGCTTCGACGAAATGATCGGCGAGGGTGGCGATGACATCTTTGTCGGCAGCGATGCCCAGGACAAGATGGAAGGCATGTCCGGCTTCGACTGGGTCACCTACAAGGATGACAAGTTCGGCGTCACTGCTGACCTGACCATGGCCGCGCTGGCGCAGCCACACGGCAACGCGCCAAACCAGAACACCGGCGTGTTCAATCCGGTCGGCGCCTCGCCCGCCTCGATCCTTGACCGCTTCGCCGAAGTGGAAGGCTTGTCCGGTTCGAAGTACGGCGACGTACTCAGGGGCGATGATGTCGATGCCGACACCATCCTCAACCACGGGGGGGCCACGGGCAGTGCGCTTACCAATGTGGCGTTGATCCGTGGACTGGCGCAGTTCCTGGCCGATGCCGGCCTGCCCACCACGGGATTTGCCACGGGCAACATCATCCTCGGTGGCAATGGCAGTGACCTGATCGAGGGCCGCGGTGGCGATGACCTGATCGACGGCGACAAATGGATCAACGTCAGGATTGCCGTTTATGCCCCGGGTGATGTCAACCATACCGGTCCCGAGGTCGCCAGCTTCGACAGCATGGTCGACATGATTCCCTTCATGCTCGATGGCACCTATAACCCCGGTCAACTCAAGGCAGTGCGGGAAATCCTGCCCGGTACCTCCACCGGCGGGGAGGCCTTCGATACCGCGATTTTCTCCGGGAATCAGATCGATTATCTGGTGACGCGCGACACCCGTGGCACGCTCGACACGGCGGACGATGTGTGGACGGTGGCGGATAGCGTAGCGGGCCGCGACGGCACCGATACCCTGCTGCATATCGAACGCCTGCAGTTCGCCGATGGACAGCTGGCGCTGGCGCCAGGCAATGCCCAACCGATTGGCAGACCGACCATCACCGATAACAACGGAGGCGCGATTACGGTGGGCGACATGCTGACCGTCAGCGTGGCCGGGGTGATCGATGCCAACAACGTCGGGGGCAGTCTCAACAACTCCTCGGTGTCCTACTACTGGCAATTCGAGGCGGATCCAGGCAGCGGAGTTTTCGAGGACATCATCCTCTTGCCCGCTGGCGACCTGGCGTTCCAGAGTGCCGACGGCACCTCGTTCAAGGTCTCTCCTGACCTCGCCGGGCTGTCGTTGCGGGTCAAGGCGATCTACCAGGATGGCCATGGCACGACTGAAGTAGTGTTCTCGCAGCCGACGGCCGTAGTGGCGCCCGGCGCGCCGGTTGTTCCGACGGCACCGACCCCCGTGGCCGATGCCACGGCGGGTGGCGAGGGCCTGCATATGGTCCGCTCCGACCTCAACTTCATCCTTGACCAGATCAAGATTGCCGAGGCTGACGCGGCCGGTCAGGACATCCTCTCGCTGATCCCGAATATCCGCGCGCCGTTGGGCCTGCGTGCGGTCGACGGGTCGAACAACAACCTGCTGAACCTCAACGGCATCAACAACACCGGGTTTGGTGCCGCCGATAACACCTTCCCGCGCTTGACCGATCCGGTCTTCAACCCGGCGCAAGGTGCGCCTGCCGGTTTCTTCGGCCCCGGTTCGCCGGCCATCCCGGGATCATCGTATGCACAGAACAGCGGCGCTGTGTTTGACTCGCAGCCGCGCACCATCAGTAACCTGATCGTCGACCAGACGTCGAACAACCCGGCGGCCTATGCCACGGCATACGACCCGGGTGCGAACGGTCATCTCGACTACGGTGTAGAGGGCAGCGGCAACGACGACGTGCTCAAGGATGGCGTACGCATAGTCGCCAGCCCCGGCATGGATGGCAAGTTCGGTACGGAAGACGATCACGATGTGTACCTGTTCGAGAACACCGCGACGGATGCGGGATTGTCCGCGCCGTTCAACGCCTGGATGACCTTCTTCGGGCAGTTCTTCGACCACGGCCTGGACCTGGTGACCAAGGGCGGTTCAGGCACCATCTACATCCCGCTGCAAACTGACGATCCGCTGTATGTGCCCGGCGGCAACACCAACTTCATGGTGCTGACCCGCGCGACCAACCAGCCAGGGGCGGATGGCGTTCTCGGTACGGCCGACGACATTCATGAGCACACCAACACCACCACGCCGTTCGTGGACCAGAACCAGACCTACAGCTCGCATCCGTCGCACCAGGTGTTCCTGCGCGGATACGTGATGACGGATGACGGCCCTAAAGCGACCGGCAACCTGATCACCAACCGTGACCTGGGGCTGGACGGCAAGTTCGGTACCAGTGACGACACCGAAATCGGTGGCATGGCGACCTGGAAGGTGGTCAAGGCGCAGGCACGTGACGTGCTGGGCATCAATCTCACCGACGCCGATATCGACAGCGGTCCGCTGCTGGCGACGGACGCCTATGGCAACTTCATCAAGGGGCCGAACGGCTTCCCTCAGGTTGTCATTCGCCTCAACAACGGGCAGGACGGCCTTGCCGGCACCGCCGACGACGTCACTACCCTGATGGAAGGCAATCCCGCCAACCCGATCAGCCTCGTGAACGCGGTACGCACCGGCCATGCCTTCCTCAACGACATCGCCCACAATGCTGTGCCGGTGTTCAGCGGCGGCGTGCTCGTGCCTGACCTGGATACCGATACGGGCAATCCACAAGCGTTCAATCCGCAGACCGGGGCCAACCTGACCTACGACAACGAGTTGCTGGATGCTCACTACATCGCCGGTGACGGCCGGGTCAACGAGAACATCGGCCTGACCGCGGTGCATGCGATCTTCCACGCCGAGCACAATCGGCTGGTGGCGCAGACCAAGGACACCGTGCTCGATTCCCATGACGTGGCCTTCCTCAACGAGTGGCTGCTCACGCCGGTGGCGGCCTTGCCAGCGAACCAGGCCGAGATCGATGCGCTGGTGTGGAACGGCGAGCGCTTGTTCCAGGCGGCCAAGTTCGGCACCGAGATGCAGTATCAGCACCTGGTGTTCGAGGAGTTTGCGCGGACCATCCAGCCTCGTGTTGACCTTTTCTTTGCACCGACCCAGGTCTATGACGTCGACCTCGATGCCTCGATCGTCGCCGAGTTCGCCCACACCGTGTACCGGTTTGGCCACTCGATGCTGACCGAGACCGTCGATCGCTACGATGTCAATTTCGACGTGATTGGCGATCCGAGCAGCGCTAACCCCGATCAACAACTGGGCTTGATCGCGGCGTTCCTCAACCCGTTGGCCTATGCCGCCAGTGGCGTGACGCCAGAGGATGCGACCAGTGCGATCGTGCGTGGGGTGACTCGGCAAGCCGGTAACGAAATCGACGAGTTCGTCACCGAGGCGCTGCGCAACAACCTGCTGGGCCTGCCACTCGACCTGCCGGCGATCAACATCGCCCGTGGCCGCGACGTGGGGATTCCCTCGCTCAATGCGATTCGCCGCGACATCTACAGCCAGACCGGAGATACCCAACTCAAGCCGTACAGCAGCTGGGTCGACCTGGTGCAGCACCTCAAGCATCCGGAGTCGTTGATCAACTTCATCGCGGCCTACGGCACCCATGGCACGATCACGGGGGCAACCACGCTGGAAGCCAAGCGCGCCGCGGCGATGTTGCTGGTCTTTGGCGACGGGGGTATTGACGAGCCATCCGATCGCCTGGACTTCCTCAACGGCACCGGCACCTGGGCCAACGTAACGCGGGCCGGCAAGGATGGGGTCCTGGGGACTGCCGACGACCTGAAGGGTGTGACGATCACGGGGGTCGACGCCATCGATCTATGGATCGGCGGCCTGGCTGAACAGATAACGCCGTTTGGCGGCATGCTCGGCTCGACCTTCAACTTCGTGTTCGAGAATCAAATGGAGAAACTGCAGGACGGCGACCGCTTCTACTACCTGGAGCGTACCTCTGGCCTGTCGATGAATGCCGAGCTGGAAAGCAACTCGTTCGCCAAGCTGATCATGGCCAACACCTCGGCCACGCACCTGCCGGGCCTGGTGTTCTCGGACCCTGGCTTCTATCTGGAGAGGGACCAGTCCAAGCAGTACAACGATGGCCTGGGCAGTGCCGATCCGTTCGAGAACGGCCATCAGGTCGTGTTCCGCGACAACCCGCTGACCGCCGGACCGGATGCCAACTACATCAAGTACACCGGTGAAGAGCACATCGTGCTGGGCGGTACCAACAGCGCAGACATCCTCATCGCAAGTGAAGGCGATGACACCGTCTGGGGTGACGGCGGCAACGACCGCATCGAAGGCGGTGACGGCAACGACCAACTGCGCGGTGGTGCCGGCGACGACATCATCACTGACGCTGGCGGCGACGATAACATCCAGGGGGGCGACGGCAACGACGTGCTGCACGGTGGCAACGGCGTCAACCTGATCATTGGCGGGTTCGGCAATGACTTCATCGTGACCGGTGAGGACGCTTCCGAAGCCATTGGTGGCCAGGGCAACGACTTCATCCTCGGCAGCAAAGCCAACGAACAGGACATGGGTAACGAAGGCGACGACTGGATCGAGAAGGGCACCTCCGACGGTGCACCTGGCGACAACTTCGACCCGCTGGGCAACGACCCGATCATCGGCAACGATGTGTTCATTGGCGGTGGCGAGAACGACAAGTTCAACGGTGAAGGCGGTGACGACATCATGGTCGGCAGTCTCGGCCTTGGTGACCGCTATATCGGCGGCTCCGGCTATGACTGGGCGACGTTCAAGGATCTCGCCCAGGGCGTGAGCATCGACATGAGCGACCGCTTTTTCGATGTACCGCTGGTACCAGGTTCGGGGGCCTCGGCGCTGGTGCGTTTCGACATCATGGAAGGTCTGTCGGGTTCCAGGCATGGCGACTTCCTGCGCGGTGACAACGAAGATGCCGCATCACTACCTGGCGCGGGTGCAACCGGAAGTGTGCTGACCAACATCGACCTGATCGACGGCCTGGCGGATGTGCTGCCGGAGGGCGCGACGTTCTTCGACGGCGGCAACATCATCCTCGGTGGCAGCGGCAGCGACCTGATCGAAGGTCGCGGCGGCGACGACATCATCGACGGTGACAAGTGGCTGAACGTACGCATCAGCGTACGGGCAAACCTTGATGGCACTGGCCCGGAAATCGCCACCTTCGACAGCATGGAACCGCTGGTGCCGTTCATGCTCAACGGTACGTACAATCCGGGTCAGTTGATCATCAAGCGGGAGATCCTCACCGGCAATGACCGCTTCGATACCGCGGTGTTCTCCGGTAATTCTACGGAATACACCGTCGAAGTCGTGGGCAATACGGTCATCGTGACCGACCTGGTGGCGGGGCGTGATGGTGTCGATCGCCTGACCGGCATCGAGCGTCTGCAGTTCTCTGACCTGGCGCAGTCGTCCGGCGTTGGCACTGCCTTGAACGAGGGCCCGTCGGGTCATCTGGCGATTCTCGATAATGCTACCGGTCTGCGTGACGATACGCCTGTGGCCGGCCAGTTGCTGCGCGTCAGCAATCGGGGGGTACACGACGCGGACAACGTAAGCGCAAGCAATCTGACCGGCGCGGTGAGCGGAGCGGTGGCTTACTACTGGCAGGTTGAAAACATTCCTGGCACGGGAATCTATGAGGACATCACCGTTGTCGACGCCGGCGAAGCTTCGCGGGCGACGGGCACCACCTTCCGGGTGACGGACGATGTGGCGGGCCTGAACATCCGCGTCCGGGCGGTGTACCAGGATGCCAAGGGTACGCTGGAGATCGTCGACTCGGCGGGAAACAGCACACCGACCGCAGGGCCGACCATCCTCGGGGTTTTGGCGCAGAACCAGGTGTTGACCGCTGACCCGTCGAGCATCATTGACCTCGATGGCCTCAGCAATCCGCAGTTCACCTACCAGTGGCAGGCGACCAACGGGGTCAGCTTCGTCAACATCCCCGGAGCCACCGGGAGCACGTTCACGCTGACTCAGGATCAGGTCGGCGATCAGGTGCGCGTGGTGGTCAGTTACGTGGATGACTTCGGTGTGGCCGAAAGCGTGGCGTCCGACCCTTCGGACCCGGTGGAAAACGTCAACGATGCACCGACAGGTGCGCCGCTGATCAGCGATACGACACCGGAACAAGGGCAGGTGCTGACCGCGCTGACCGCCGGGATAGCCGATGTGGATGGGCTGGGCACCTTCAGCTACCAATGGCAGCAAGGTACCGGGACTACCTTCACCGACATCAACGGCGCGACCGCTGCGACGTTCACCCCGGGTGGGGCGCAGGGCAATCTGCAACTGCGGGTGATCGTGCGCTACACCGATGGCTTCGGCACGCTGGAGACGGTGACCTCTGCGGCAACGGCGCTGGTACCGCCTGGCGTGATACTGACGGGGGACGCTGGGGCGAACACCCTGACGGGCGGAACGGGTGACGATGTGCTCAATGGCCTGGGCGGGAACGATACGCTCAATGGCCTGGCGGGTGCCGACCTGTTGTTGGGCGGCACGGGCAATGACATTCTCAACGGCGGAGCCGACAACGACGTCCTCAATGGCGAGGACGGCAACGACACCCTCAACGGTGGAACCGGCGCGGATGTCATGAATGGTGGTGCCGGCAACGACACCTTCGTGGTCGACAACGTCGGTGACACCGTCACCGAGGCGGCCGGTGGCGGTACCGATCTGGTGCAAACCACCCTGGCCAGCTACGTGCTCGGCGCCAACGTCGAGAACCTGGCCTTTACCGGTGCCGGCAACTTCACCGGTACCGGTAATACGCTGGCCAACAGCATCACTGGCGGGGCCGGCAACGACACCCTCAGTGGCGGAGACGGCAACGACATCCTCAGCGGTGGGCTTGGCGCGGATGCCATGAACGGCGGTGCCGGCAACGACACCTTCGTGGTCGACAACGTCGGTGACAGCGTCACCGAGGCGGTGGGTGGCGGTACCGATCTGGTGCAGACCACCCTGGCCAGCTATACGCTCGGTGCCAACGTCGAGAACCTGACCTATACCGGCGCCGGTAACTTCACCGGTACCGGTAATGCGCTGGCCAACACCATCACCGGCGGGGGTGGTAACGACGTCCTCAATGGCGGTGCGGGTGCTGACCAGTTGGTGGGGGGAGCTGGCAACGACACCTACGTTGTCGATGTAGTCGCGGACGTGGTGGTCGAGGTGGCGGGTGGCGGTACGGATACCGTGCAGACGTCGCTGGCCAGCTACACCCTGGGTGCTGATGTCGAGAACCTGACCTATACCGGTGCCGGTAACTTCACCGGTACCGGTAATGCCCTGGATAACATCATTACCGGCGGGGTCGGTAACGACACCCTCAACGGTGGGCTCGGCGCGGATGCCATGAATGGCGGTGCCGGCAACGACACCTTTGTGGTCGACAACGTCGGTGACACCGTCACCGAAGCGGTGGGTGGTGGTACCGATCTGGTGCAAACCAGTCTGGCCAACTACCTGCTCGCTGCCAACGTCGAGAACCTGACCTATACCGGTGCCGGTAACTTCACCGGTACCGGTAACGCACTGGCCAACACCATCACCGGCGGGGTCGGTAACGACGTCCTCAATGGCGGTGCGGGTGCTGACCAGTTGGTGGGGGGAGCCGGCAACGACACCTACGTCGTCGATGCAGTCGCGGACGTGGTGGTCGAGGCGGCGGGTGGCGGTACGGATACCGTGCAGACGTCGCTGGCCAGCTACACCCTGGGTGCTAATGTCGAGAACCTGACCTATACCGGTGCCGGTAACTTCACCGGTACCGGTAACGCGCTGGACAACATCATTACCGGCGGGGTTGGCAGCGACACCCTCAGTGGCGGGGACGGCAACGACACCCTCAACGGCGGGCTGGGCGCGGATGCCATGAACGGCGGTGCCGGCAACGACACCTTTGTGGTGGATAACGTCGGTGACAGCGTCACCGAGGCGGTGGGTGGCGGTACGGATCTGGTGCAAACCAACCTGGCCAGCTACCTGCTCGCGGCCAACGTCGAGAACCTGACCTATACCGGTGCCGGTAACTTCACCGGTACCGGTAACGCGCTGGCCAACACCATCACCGGCGGGGCCGGCAACGACGTCCTCAATGGCGGTGCGGGTGCTGACCAGTTGGTGGGGGGCGCCGGCAACGACACCTACGTCGTCGATGCAGTCGCGGACGTGGTGGTCGAGGCGGCGGGTGGCGGTACGGATACCGTGCAGACGGCGCTGGCCAGCTTCACCCTGGGTGCCAACGTCGAGAACCTGACCTACATCGGTGCCGCAAGCTTCACCGGTACCGGTAATACCCTGGCCAACACCCTCACCGGCGGGGCCGGCAGCGACGTCCTCAATGGCGGGGATGGCAACGACATCCTCAACGGTGGGCTCGGTGCGGATGCCATGAATGGCGGTGCCGGCAACGACACCTTTGTGGTCGACAACGTCGGTGACAGCGTCATCGAGGCGGTGGGTGGCGGTACCGACCTGGTGCAAACCAGCCTGGCCAGCTACCTGCTCGCGGCCAACGTCGAGAACCTGACCTATACCGGGGTCGGTAACTTCACCGGTACCGGTAATGCGCTGGCCAACACCCTCACCGGCGGGGTCGGTAACGACGTCCTCAATGGCGGTGCGGGGGCTGACCGGATGGTGGGGGGCGCCGGCAATGACACCTACGTCGTCGATGTCGCCGCGGACGTGGTGGTCGAGGCGGCGGGTGGCGGTACGGATACCACGCAGACGTCGCTGGCCAGTTACACGCTGGATGCCAATGTCGAGAATCTGACCTACACCGGCGTTGGCAACTTCGTGGGCAACGGCAACACGTTGAACAACGTCATCACCGCAGGGGCAGGCAATGACACCCTCAGTGGTGAAAGCGGCGATGACATCCTCAGCGGCAACGGCGGTAACGACACGCTCAATGGTGATGCCGGCAACGACCAACTGCTGGGTGGCCTTGGCCTCGATACCCTGAACGGCGGCACTGGCGATGACAGCCTCGACGGCGGTGACGGCAATGATGCGTTGGATGGTGACGCAGGCAACGACACGCTGCTGGGCGGGCTGGGGAATGACAGCCTGGATGGCGGTACCGGCAACGATCTGCTCCAGGGTGGCGATGGCGATGACTCGTTGCTCGGCGGTGTCGGTAACGACACATTGCTGGGGGGTAACGGCAATGACCTTCTCAATGGCGGTACTGGCAACGATACGGTCACGGGCGGTGCCGGCAACGACATCATGGATGCCGGCATCGGCAACGATATCTTCCTGTTCGCAGCGGGATTCGGGACCGATCAGATCATCAGCTTCGATGCCAACGCGGCAGGAGGCCAGGATCGGCTCGATGTCACCGCGTTCAACATCACGGCGGCGACCTTTGCCGGCAGCGTCACCATCACCGATGTGGGTGCGGATACCCTGGTCAGCATCGGAGGAGCTGACTCCATTCGCCTGGTAGGTGTGAACGACGCAACAACCATTACTGCAACAGACTTCATTCTGGCCACTTGAGGTCCTGGTCAGTAGTGTCGCAGTAAGCGTAAACAGAGGAAGGGAGGGCAATGGATGCCCTCCCTTTTTTTTGATTGCCAACCACTGTAGGAGCGAGGCTTGCCCGCGAAGAACGATAACGCGATCCACCTGCCGGAACACAAGCGCCGTAAGGCACTTGCCATTGCCCTGACGTTAACGTCAAGATGGCTCCACAGCGCCGACATATAAAGTACGGCGCAGGGCGGACGACCCGGAGCGCTTGATGACGCTAATAAAAACAAACTCCCCCAAATTGCACCGTGAAGCCCGGCTGGCCCGGGAAAAGCTGCACCTGGAAGGCGAAGTCCCGGACGGCGTCCTGCGCGCGGAAATCGATGCCTCCTGGCGGCGCAGCCTCAGCCATGGCGTGCATTTCAATGCCAAGCATGAGTTGGCGCTGGAATCGAGTGCCAGCGTCGATGTGTTGCTGGCGAGCAATCGCCTGCTGATCGATGCGGCGTTGCCGTCGATCGATTACCTGGCCGAACGCCAGGGCAAGGAAGGGCTGATCATCCTCGCCAACTCCGACGCCACCATCCTCGCCGTCGAAGGCCGCGCCGACCGTCTCAAGGGCAGTGGCCTGCAAGACATCACCCTTGGCGCCTGCTGGAGCGAAGCCGTTCGCGGCACCAACGCCCTTGGCACGGCACTGGTCGAAGCCCGGCCAACCCTGATCGATTGCGGCGAACATTACCTGGATCGCCTCAGTGATTTTTCCTGCACCTCGGTGCCGATCCATTGCCCTCAGGGCGACATCCTCGGCGTCCTCGACCTGACCCGCGAAGGCCCGCTGGGCCGAGCCCACGACAGCACCGCGCTGCTGGCCATGGCCGTCAGCCAGATCGAGAGCCGGGTGTTCAACGCCAGCTATCCGGACGAAATCGTCCTGGCGTTCCACAGTCGCCGCCAGTACCTCGAATCGCCGTGGCAGGGCCTGCTGGCGGTGAGCCTGGGCGGGCAGATCCTCGCGGTCAGCGCCCAGGCCTGTCAGTTGTTGCATGCCGAGCGTTCGGCGCTGGTGGGTCGGCGCTGCGAAGAGTTTCTCGGCGTCGATGGCCTGCAATTGCTGGCACGCCTGCACCAGGGCGGCGTCGGCAGCCTGCAGACCGCCAAAGGCGAGTTCTTCTACAAGACCCTGCGCGCGCCGCAGCGAACCCTCAACGTCGGAACTGCGCCACGCAGCCCGGCAAAAACCGCCAAGGCACAACCGGACCTGGAATCCCTAGCCGGCAGCAATACCCGGTATGCCCGTGCCCTGCGCATGGCCCGACAAGGCCTGGCCAACCAGTTGCCGGTATTGCTGCTGGGTGAAACCGGCACCGGTAAGGAAGTCATTGCCCGCGCCCTGCACATGGCCGGCAGCCGCTGCGACAAACCCTTCGTCGCGGTCAATTGTGCGGCGATCCCCGAAGGCCTGATCGAGTCGGAACTGTTCGGCTACCGCGAGGGCGCGTTCACCGGTTCGCGCCGGGGCGGGATGGTCGGACGCCTGCAACAGGCCCACGGCGGCACCTTGTTTCTCGATGAAATCGGCGACATGCCGCTGGCCTTGCAGGCCCGCCTGCTGCGCGTGCTCCAGGACCGCAAGGTGGCGCCGCTGGGCGCCGGCGAAGAGCAGGACATCGACGTCGCGCTGATCTGCGCTACCCACCGCGACCTCAAGCGCCTGGTGCAGGACAAGCACTTTCGCGAAGACCTGTTCTACCGGGTCAACGGCATCAGCGTGATGCTCCCGGCGCTGCGCGAACGCGAGGATTTCAGTGCGCTGGTCGGCCGACTGCTGACCCGTCTCGAGGCACCGAACGTGGTCCTGCACGACGACTTGAACCGCTTGCTCGAGGGCTATCACTGGCCGGGCAACATCCGGCAGCTGGAGATGGTCCTGCGCACCGCGCTGGCCATGCGCGAAGCGGGGGAGACCGTGCTCACCCTCGACCACTTGCCCGACAGCATGCTCGACGAGCTCAACGCCGGCGAACGACCCCAGGCCGGCAGTATCCGGGAAAACGAACTGGAGATGATCCGCCAGTCCCTGGACAGCCACCAGGGCAACGTCTCGGCCGCCGCCGACGCCCTGGGCATCAGCCGCGCGACCCTGTATCGCAAGCTCAAGCAGTTGCGCCCGTGATGCAGCGCCTGATCGTGCGGCTGATCGACAGCCAGGACCCCGAGGCCCTGCAAGCCGCGTTGCGCTGGCTATACAGTTTCGTGCGCCCGCACCGTTTGGCGATTGCCGGGCTGCTGGGCTTGTCGGTCTGCGCCTCGGCGTTGGTCCTGGTGCAGCCGTGGCTGACCAAGTTGCTGATCGACGATGGCCTGTTGGCGCGCAACTTCCCGATGCTGGTGCTGATCGCCGGGCTGATGATCGTCGCGGGATTGCTCGGCACGGCGTTGTCCGGGATCAATCGTTACCTGCACACGCGCTTGTCCGGGCGCATGCTGTTTGCCCTGCGCGATGATCTGTATCGGCATTTGCAGACCCTGTCGCCAAGCTTTTACGGCCAGCGGCGCATCGGCGACCTGATGTCGCGACTCGATGGCGACGTGGCGGAAATCCAGCGCTTTGCCGTGGATTCGTTGTTCTCGGCGGTGTCCAGCGTGATCGGCCTGGTGGTTGCCGTGGTCATGCTGCTGACTTTGTCGTGGAAGCTGTCGCTGCTGGCACTGGTGCTGATTCCCCTCGACGTGCTCTGGCTGCGCTGGATGCGGCGAAAGGTCGAGCGCGATGTGCGGCAGTTGCGTGAGCGCTCGGCGGACATGTCGTCGTTCATGGTCGAGACGCTGCCGGTGATGAAGTTCATCCAGTCCGCCGGCCAGCAACAACGCGAGGCGCGCCGGCTGGAGAGCCTGGGCCAGGGCTACATGAGCCAGTTGCTGCGCCTGCAGGTCACCGAGTTTTTCACCCAGGCCGTGCCGGGCACGCTGACTTCGCTGTCGCGCGCCTGTGCGTTCCTGATTGGCGGTTATTGGGTGGTGCAGGGCACCTGGCAGTTGGGTGCGTTGATTGCGTTTTCCACGTACCTGGGCATGGCCGTCGGGCCGGTTCAGAGCCTGCTTGGGCTTTATGTGGCGATTCAGCGTATGACCGTCAGCCTCGGACGGGTGATGGAGCTGCGCGGCGAAGAAGCAACCGTCCTGACACCCGAAGCACCGAAAGCGATGCCGAGCTCTGGCGAGCTGCGTTTCGATGACGTGCACTTCAGCCATCCCGGTCGCCCGACCACCCTGCGCGGCATCGAGGCGCGGATTCCCTACGGCTTGAAAGTCGCCCTGAGCGGCGGCTCCGGGGTCGGCAAGTCGACCCTGATCGATCTGCTGCAACGCCACCACGACCCGCAATCCGGGCGGGTGCTGCTGGGAGACGTGGATGTGCGCGAACTCGACCTGTTCGAGTTGCGTCGGCGCATTGCCGTGGTCAGCCAGGACATCGTGCTGTTTCGCGGCAGCCTGGCCGACAACCTGGCTTACGCCGTGCCGGACGCCAGCCGTGAAGCGATCGCCGAAGTCGCACGGCTGGCGCAGCTCGACAGCCTGATCGCGACCCTGCCCGAGGGCCTCGACAGTCCGTTGGGGGAGCGCGGCCAGCAGTTGTCCGGCGGGCAGAAACAACGCATCGCCATTGCCCGCGCCTTGTTGCAGGACCCATTGATCCTGGTGCTCGACGAAGCCACCTCGGCGGTGGACGAAGCCACCGAGCGCGAGGTGATCGAAGCCATCGACCGGCTGTTTGCCGGGCGCACGCGCATCCTCATCAGCCATCGCCCCTCGACCCTGGCCGATGCCGATCTGCGCTTTGAATTGCTCGACGGTGTATTGATTTCGAAAACGGTGCTGCATGAAGCCTGAGTTGAGGATTGGTGTGGTGGACAGCGGCCATTCGACGGCGCAGCGGGTGCAAGTCGTCGCCGGCCGGCGTTTTTCCCTGGTGGAAGATGGCCTGGTTGAAAGCGACTTGCGTGATGATCCGCTGGGCCATGGCAGCGCGGTGATCGAAGCCATCGGCCGGCGTGCACCTTCGGCCCTGTTTTGCGTGGCACAAGTGTTCGACCGGCGCGGGGTGACCAGCGCCTTGCAGATCGCCACGGCCATCGACTGGCTGGTGGCGCAGGACGTGCGCTTGATCAATCTGAGCCTGGGTTTGCGTCAGGATCGCAGCTTGTTGCGCAGCGCCTGCGCGGCGGCGGTGGAGCGGGGCGTGCTGCTGTGCGCTTCCAGCCCGGCCCAGGGCGAAGGCGTGTTTCCGGCGAATTACCCACAGGTGCTGCGGGTGACCGGCGATGCGCGCTGCGCCGAACTCGAATGGTCATGGCTCGACAGTGCCCAGGCGGATTTCGCCGCGTGCGTGCACGGCACTTATCCGGGGCAGTCCGGCGCCAGTCTCGGTTGTGCGGCGTTGAGCGGGCACATTGCGGCATTCCTGGTGGCACAGCCCGAGGCGAGCAACGAGCAGGTCATCGAGTATTTGCAGAAAAACGCCCGGTATCGCGGCCCCGAACGGCGTTCAGGGCCATGATCGCGATAGTGGTCCTGGGCGCCGGGCCCGCGGGCGCGGCGGTAGCGCTGGGGCTGCGGCGATTGGGGTATGCGGTCACGCTGGTCAGCGAATGGCGCCGCTTTGCCGCCCTGGAAGGTGTTTCCCAACGGGTGCTGGAGGCGTTGCGCGGTGCCGGGCTGCATGAGGCGCTGGCGCAGGCGACGTTGCCCTCCCAGCGGCAAGTGAACTGGAACGGCCAGCAGCACGCGCAGAACGTCGAGTTCCTGCTCGACCGTCCGACCTTCGATCGCGGCCTGCGCGAAGCGTTGCGACTGGCGGGCATTGAGCTGATCGAGGGCCGGGTGTTGGCGGTTCAGGCACTCGCGAGCGGTCATCGAATCGACATGGACGGTGGCCAGGCAGTGGTTGCGGACTTCCTGGTGGAAGCCCGTGGCCGCCAGGCACCCGCCCTCGGCAAAGGCTTGCGCGGGCCGGAGACCGTCAGCCTGCTCAATCGCTGGCAAGGGGCGCCAGGCAACACCGCCAGCGCCGTGGAAAGCCTTCAGGACGGCTGGGCCTGGATGGCGCGACGGGCCGACGGCCAGTGTTATTGGCAATGGACCGTGGACGTGGCCAGCGCCGCCCTGCCGGGCAAGGCTCAACTGCTCGAGTACTGTCGACAGCGGCGCCAGGCATCGTCGTTTGCCCAGGCGTTTTTCGGCGGCGACGCCGAGGTCGATTTGCAGCTGCACGCCCGCAGCAGCACGGCAATTCTCAGCCCGCAGGTGTGCGGCGACAACTGGATTCGGGTCGGTGATGCGGCGATGGCGGTCGACCCGTTGTCGGGCAACGGCATCTTTCAATCCCTGTCCTCGGCGTTGCAGGCGCCGACGGTGATCAACACCTTATTGCGCAAACCCGAGCGCGCGGCGCTGGCCCGGCGGTTTCATCAGCAGCGGGTAGAGCAGCTGTTCCTGCGGTTTGCGCGCATTGGCCGGGATTTTTATGCCGATGAGCAGCGTTGGCTGGATCAGCCGTTCTGGCAGGCGCGGCGGCAATGGCCGGATACCGAGGTGGCTCATGCCGAGGCGGATTTCACTGCGTTGAGGATCGAGCGGGCACCGGTGCTGCGTGACGGGTTTGTCGATGAGGCCGAAGTGGTGATCACGGCGGATCAGCCGTTGGGGATCTGGCATGTGCAAGGGGTGGAGTTGGCGCCGTTGGTGCGGCGGTTGCGAACCGAGCCGGCTGAGCAGGCGCTGGCTGGATTGACTGTAGAGCAGGGGAGGATGGTCAGGAGTTGGTTGTTGGCTCAGGGTTTCAAACCAGCGCACTGATCGTTCCCACGCTCTGCGTGGGAATGCCGCCAGGGACGCTCCGCGTTCCGCTTCTGGAGGTGACGCAGAGCGTCACAGGATGCATTCCCACGCAGAGCGTGGGAACGATCAGTGAGTCAGAGCTTGATCAGCACCGACTTCAACTCGGTGTAATGCTCGATCGCCGCATACCCCATCTCGCGGCCGACCCCCGACATCTTGTAGCCACCGAAGGGCAGCGCCGGGTCCAGGGCGCTGTGGCAGTTGACCCACACTGAGCCGGACTTGATCCGCGGGATCATCCGGTGCACCGCCGCCAGGTCATTGGACCAGATGCTCGCGCCCAGCCCATAAGGGCTGTCATTGGCCATGCGCAGCGCATCGGCTTCGTCATCGAAGGGAATCGCCACCAGCACCGGGCCGAAGATTTCTTCCTGCACCAGCGAATGTTTTTGATCGACGTCGACGATCACCGTCGGTTTGACGAAAAAGCCCGGCCCGAATTGCTCGCCACCACAGGCGATGGTCGCGCCGCTTTCGCGGCCCTTTTCTATGTACCCGTAGACCCGTGCCTGCTGGCGCGCGGAAATCAACGGGCCCATCTCGACGCTCGGGTCCAGGCCGTTACCCAGTTTCATGGCGTTGGCGATATCGCTGATGTCCGCTACCACATTGTCGAAATGCTTGCGCTGCACATACAGGCGCGAGCCGGCGCAGCAAACCTGGCCCTGGTTGAAGAAAATTGCGCTGGCAGCACCGGCGGCCGCGGTTTTCAGGTCGGCATCGGCCATCACGATGGTCGGCGATTTGCCGCCCAGTTCCAGGGTGACCCGGGTCATGGAATCCATGGCGATCTTGCCGATCTGCTTGCCCACGGCGGTGGAGCCGGTGAAGGTCAGCTTGTCCACCAGCGGGTTTTGAGTCAGCGCGGAGCCTGCGGTGATGCCGGTGCCGGTGACCACGTTGAACACGCCCTCGGGGTAACCGGCCTCAAGGACCAGCTCGGCGAGTTTCAGTGCGGTGAGCGGGGTTTCGTCGGCGGGCTTGAGCACCACGGTGCAACCGGTGGCCAGGGCCGGGCCGAGTTTCCAGCAGGCCAGCAGCAGCGGGAAGTTCCAGGCGACGATGGCGCCGACCACACCCACCGCTTCGCGGCGGATGAAACTGTGGAACTGGTCGTTGGGCATCAGCGGCGCTGACACGTCGACCGTGGAGCCTTCGATCTTGGTCGCCCAACCGGCCATGTAGCGCAGGAAGTCGATGGACAACTGCACGTCCATCACTTGCGCCACGGCGGCGCTTTTGCCGTTGTTCAGGCATTCCAGTTGCGCCAGCAGTTCGGCGTCGCGCTGCATCAGGTCGGCGAGTTTCCACAACAGGTTCTGCCGCTCACGGGGACGGGTGCGGGTCCAGGCCGAGTCATCGAAGGCCTGGCGGGCGGCGAGGACGGCGCGGTCTACATCTTCCGGTGTGGCCCGTGGCACCACGCACAGCACCTCGCCGGTGGCGGGGTTGTGCAAGGGCATGGTCTGGCCGTCGGCGGCCTCGACCCAGTCGCCACCGATGAGCATGCGCGGGGCGCGCTGGATAAAGGCCGAAGTGGCGGGAAGCAGGTTGGGAAGCGACATGATGAAACCTCGTCTTGTTCGTGTGGCGAGGTCTTTCGCAATGGCTGTGCCAGATGCGGTTTTTTGCGGCGAGGGCTTGATTCGACGGGTTTGGCGGCCCTTTTCCGAATCGCAATGACATCGACAAACGTCGCAATTTGCGACGGCGTGAGACATCCGAAACACCTCGCCCTGTAGGAGCTGGCTTGTCGGGTCGCCGCATCGCAGCGAAGGCGGCCTGAAGATGAAAGGTGTTTTCAAGGGCCTCTTCGCTGGCAAGCCAGCTCCTACAGGGGGTCTATGCTTGTCTCAGGTTGCAACAGTTGTCGCGAAATTAAACGTGGAATGCCGTTAACGTTTACGTCAAAACCCCGGTAATTACCCGCAACCCATTGATTCAACGAAATGTTCTTAAGCTGGCACGCTCCGTGTATTGCTCATCGCAGACGTTTCTCCTGCCTCCGTCAGCGGCTTGCCGCCGGCGGCAGAAACCCAAAAAACGATAAGCCACAAAAATAAGAAAGCACCGTGCGAGGTTCGACGTTGATGAAGAGAAAACTCCGTTCAGGTATGAGCGCCAGTCTGCTGGCCATCGCAGCTTGCGTGGCCCTGCATTCGCCTCACAGCCTGGCAGCCCGCGACGCCCAGACCATCCTCAAGGAAACCTGTCAGGGCTGTCACACCCCCGAAGCCGATAACGCCCTGAGCCGCATCAGCCACCAGCGCAAAACGCCGGAAGGCTGGCTGATGAGTATCGCGCGGATGCAGACCATGCACGGCCTGCAGATCAGCGATGAGGATCGCCGTACGCTGGTTAAATACCTGGCCGACACCCAGGGCCTGGCGCCGAGTGAAACCGATGGCGTGCGTTATGCGCTGGAGCGCCGGCTCAACACGGTCGAGCAGTTCGACGACCAGCACAGCCAGATGTGCGGCCGCTGCCACTCCGGTGCGCGGGTCGCCCTGCAACGGCGTCCGGCGCAGGAGTGGGAGCGTCTGGTGAACTTCCACCTAGGCCAATGGCCGTCCCTGGAATACCAGGCACTCTCCCGCGACCGCGACTGGTTCGACTTGGCCCGCAAAGAGATGGTGCCGCTGTTGGCCAAGCGCTATCCGCTGGACAATCCGGCCTGGAAAAAATGGCTTGGCACGGCACCCAAAAGCGAGGCACTGGTGGGTGACTGGAGCTTCAGCGGTCACTTGCCGGGCAAAGGCGAGCTGGCCGGCGTCATGAGCGTAAGCGCCGACGGCAGCGACACCTTCAAGGTCAGCGTCAAAGGCCAATACGCCGATGGCACGCCGTTCAACGGCGACGGCAGCGCGATTCTCTATACCGGCTACGAATGGCGCGGCAACGTGAGCATCGACGGCGTAACCATGCGCCAGGTGTTCGCCGCCCAAGGCAACGCGATGCAGGGCCGGATGTTCGAGGCCGAGCACGATGAACGCGGTCTGGACTTCGTCGCCGCCAAGCAGGGTTCCCAGCGTTTGCTGGCAGTGCAGCCGGGTTATGTGAAGGCCGGCAGCGAAAGCGAAGTCACCCTGATCGGCAGCGGCCTGAGCGGCAAGCCGAACTTCGGCAAAGGCGTGGAAGTGCTCGAAGTCGTCGAGCAGAGCCCGGAGCGAATCAAGGTCAAAATCAAGGCCGCCGCCAATGCCCAGCCGGGCTTGCACGCGGTCACCGCCGGCACGCTAAAAGGCCCGAGCCTGTCGGTCTACAGCAAGATCGACCAGGTCAAGGTCGTGCCGGAATTCTCGGTGGCGCGGATCGGCGAGGGCGGTGGTTCGACACCGAAAGTCCAGGGCCGTTTCGATGCCGAAGCCTGGGGCAAGGGCGCTGACGGCAAGCCGTATCGCATCGGCGTGTTCCCGGCGCAGTGGAAGGTCGAGGCCTTCGATGACCGTGCCAAGGAAGATGAAGACGTCAAGTTCGCCGGCACCATGCAGGCCGACGCGGGCGTGTTCACCCCGGGCGATGCCGGGCCGAACCCGGCGCGCAAAATGTCCACCAACAATGCCGGCAACCTCAAGGTGATCGCCGCTGTCGACGACGCAGGGAAATCCCTGACCGGCGAAGGCCACATGATCGTGACCGTGCAACGCTGGAACAATCCACCCATTCCATGAGTTGGCTGACCGTTGATCGCATCAGACACTTTTCGGAATGACCGCAAGCCCCGCACAACGGGGCCTGCACAGGAGGTTGGCAATGGGCGCTATCTTGAATCTGGTCGAACGCAACCTGCACGAAGTGCAGGTCGATGCCGACCGCATGCTGTTTCACATCCCCAGCAGTTCGCTGTTCGCCAGCGATGAACTGACGGGCACCATCATCGATACCTTGCGCGGCCCGGGCTGTTCGTCGGACGACCTGATCCAGCGCCTGGCCGCGCGTTTCAACGGCGAGGAAATCACCGAGACCCTGCGCGAGCTGATGGCCCTGGAACTGGTCAGCGACGGCTCGCCGCTGACCCCGGACATCGCCACCAAGCGCGTCGAGCGCACCGCGATCAATACCGTGGTGCTGAACGTCAACACCGGCTGCAACCTGAGCTGCACCTACTGCTACAAGGAAGACCTCGACAAGCCGTCGGCCGGCAAGAAAATGGACGTCGAAACCGCTATCGCCTCGGTGGAAATGCTGCTGCGCGAATCCCCGGACGAAGAGCGTTTCACCGTGGTGTTCTTCGGCGGCGAACCGCTGAGCAACCGCAAGCTGATCGAGTACATGGTCGATTACTGCGAGAAGCGTTTTCGTGAAGCCGGCAAGTTCGTCGAATTCGTGATGACCACCAACGCCACGCTGCTCACCGAAGAGACCGTGGACTACCTCAACGCCCACCGCTTTGGCTTGTCAGTGAGCATCGACGGGCCGAAAACCGTGCACGACCGCAACCGCATCACCGTGGGCGGGCAGGGCACCTACGACGTGGTGCGGCGCAAGGCGGAGATGCTGCTGTCGCGCTACAACAGCCGTCCAGTGGGCGCGCGGGTGACCCTGACCACCGGCGTCACCGACGTCGAAACCATCTGGGATCACCTGTTCAACGAACTGGGTTTTGCCGAAGTCGGCTTTGCCCCGGTGACCTCCGGCGACATCAGCAGCTTCAACCTCACCAGCGATGAACTGGTGCAGGTGTTCGCCAACATGAAGGCCCTCGGTCGGCGCTATCTGGAAGCCGCTTTGGAGCACCGCAACATCGGTTTCTCCAACCTGCACCAACTGATCACCGACATCCATGAAGGCCACAAGAAAGCCCTGCCATGCGGCGCGGGCCTGAAGATGCTGGCGGTGGATCACAAGGGCGAGCTGAACCTGTGCCACCGCTTTACCGGTTCGAGCCTGCCGACCTTCGGCAACGTGCACAGCGGCGTGAAACAGGTGGAGTTGAACGACTTTCTGTCCCAGCGCCTGGACCGCACCTACACCGGCTGCGAAGACTGCCAGATCCGCAACCTGTGCTCCGGCGGCTGCTACCACGAGAGCTACGCCCGCTACGGCGACCCGACGCACCCGACCTATCACTACTGCGAACTGATGCGTGACTGGGTCGACTTCGGCATCGAGGTCTACACCCGGATCATGGCCAATAACCCTGCGTTCATCAGCAGCTACATCACTCCGCGCAAGGCTCACTGATATGAAACATCTCAAGGCAATCAATAACAAGGCGTTGAAGCTGGATCAGGCCGCGGATGAAAACCGCATTGAAGAAGTGGTCGCCATGAGCTCCGTGGCGGGCTGTGCCTCGACCACCGACCCGGGCTGGGAAATCGATGCGTTTGGTGGTGTGTCGTCGCTGTGCCAGCCGATGGAAGCCGACCTGTATGGCTGCTCCGATCCGTGCTGGTGGCCGGCCCAGGTGCCGGACATGATGAGCACCTACCCGGACTGGAACAAGGATGCCCAGGCGTCCAACGACAATTGGCGAAACCTTGGCACTGTCTTCCCGAAAGACAAGTGATCAGATAACAAGAAGGATTCCAGCATGCACAGCAAAGCCTGCGGCCTGGCCGCGTTCGCCGTCCTGAGCACTCTTTCGCTCACCGTTCTGGCCGATGAAAACACCGCGCTGCAAGACGGTCACGAATACATGTTGACCACCAATTACCCGAACAACCTGCACGTGATCGACCTGGCCACCGACACCTTGTACAAGACCTGCAAGATGCCGGACGCCTTTGGCCCTGGCACCGTGCAATTGTCCCCGGACCGCAAGACCGCCTACGTGCTGAACAATCACTACGCGGATGTCTACGGCGTCGAACTGGACAGCTGCAAGCAGGTGTTCCACGCCAGCATCACGCAGAAACCGGGCGAGAAAGCCAAGTCCATGTTCGCCTTCACCGTCAGCCATGACGGCAAGGAGCTGTACACCGTCGCCAACCCGACGTTGATGATGAACGATCGCTACGAAGTGCAGCAGCCTCGGCTCGACGTGTACAAGACCGACGCCGGCATGGACGCCAAGCCGGTGCGCAGTTTCCCGGCGCCGCGCCAGCTGACCATCATGCAGAGCGGTGACGACGGCACGCTGTACGTGGCCGGGGCGGATGTCTACAAGGTCAATGTGCAAACCGGCAAGTTCGACGTGCTGATCCCCAGCCGTCACTGGAAACGCCCGAACTACAGCGCGCCGGACGTGCTCTACGTGTGGAACCAGCAGACCTACCGGCATGATTTCTCGCTGCTCTACACCGCGGCGAAATTCAAGGACAAGAAACAGGACCCGGCCACCGCCGAATACCTGTACGGCCTGTTCAGCGTCGACCTGAAGACCGGCAAGACCGAAACCACCGATTTCGGCCCCCTGACGGAAATCTACTTCAGCGGCATGCGCTCGCCCAAAGACCCGAACCTGATGTTTGGCGTGCTCAACCGCTTGGCCAAGTACGACATCAAGGAGAAGAAAATGCTCCAGGCGGCGACGCTCGATCACTCCTACTACTGCATTTCCTTCAACAAGGACGGCAGCAAGATCTACCTGGCCGGCACCTTCAACGATGTGGCGATCTTCGATGCCGACAGCTTGAAGCAGGTGGGCAAGATCAAGTTGCCAGGTGGGGATATGGCGATCACGACGGCGCAGATTTTTGTGCGGTAATTGCGGCGCCTGAACTGACGCCTTCGCTGCGATGCGGCGACCCGACAAGCCAGCTCCTACAGGTCTTGTGTACGACACGAATCCTGTAGGAGCTGGCTTGCCAGCGAAGAGGCCCTCAAGAACAATTCAAACCCCCGGCACCGGACACCCCAAATCCCCCTCCTGGCACTTCAGGTAAGTCTTGAACGTCTCCACCCGCGCCTTGGTCAATTCGGTCACGCAATTGCCGTAGATCAGCGGATAAACACTCCCACCCTCTACCCCGGACGCCGAAAACTTGCACTCGGCATCGCGAAACGCAATCCACGAACGCTGCGCACCCACCAGCAGCTTCTTGCTGTCGGGATTGCCCTTCAAACGTGTAGTGATCTGCTGGTAAAGCGCATTCAACTCCTTGTCCGCCGCCGCATGCTGCTGCGCTGCGCACTGGTTCATCGTGGCCTGGTCGCTGGCGTTGTCGCAGTCGGCAGCCTGGGCCAAGGGCGTGAACAGCAAAGGTGTCAGTGCCAGAAGGAAGCGTGAGTACATGGGGAAGGCTCGCTGTGACAGGGGAATTGGGGGCAGTGTAGCGATGCCAAGACGGCGATTTCGACAATTGACAGCCGCTTGATACAACTTTCGGGCTGGACATGTGGTCTTAGAGGCCTACTGTTGTTCATTACAGGAGGTGACGTATGAAACCAGTACCCAACAGTTTTGAACGCAAAATCATGCTCAAGTCGCCCCGCGCCCATGTGTGGCGCGCTTTGGTGGATGCCGAGGCGTTCGGTCAGTGGTTCGGCGTTGCGCTCGAAGGCAGGCGGTTCATTGCCGGCGAGTGGACGCAGGGGCAGGTTACGTATCCCGGTTATGAACATGTGTTGTGGAACGTGCTGGTCGAGCGGGTCGAGCCGCAGCAATTGTTTTCCTTTCGCTGGCACCCCTACGCAGTGAACCCCAAAATCGACTACTCCCAGGAGCCGACCACGCTGGTCAAATTCGAACTGCAGGATTACGAAAACGGCACGTTGCTCAAGGTTTCCGAGTCAGGTTTTGCTCACATTCCCGACATACGCCAAAAGGAAGCGTATTACATGGACAGCCGTGGCTGGGAAGAGCAATTGAGCCGACTCGAACAATTCCTCTCCGAAAACGCCAAGGCCCGCGAGCGGGGGGAGTGAGTGACGGCAGATCCTTGGTTAAAACGCGTCCCAGAGCATTTGGGAAGGGCAGCTATAGCGAATGTCTTACACGCGGTTACAACTATGTCGTCTGTTACATATTGGATCCTATGCGTATTCTGGCCACATCCACTGAGGCACAGGGAGTGCTCTCAGGATCATGGATGATCGGCCATTTGCAAGGAATGCTGACGACAGGGAGTTGTAATGGTCTTGGAAGAACCCGCTTCGGCGGGTTTTTTTGTGGGCGTCAGAAATGCCCTGGCTGCTTGAACACGGGTTCGCGCAGCCAGTCATTCATTTGTCAGCCGAGTTTCGCCGCCGCCCGCTCGGTGATCTGCGCGCGCAGTTTCAATGAACTGGCGGCACGTTGGCGAGCTTCCTCCAGCACGCGGGCGGGCGCCGTTTTCGGGCTACCGGCCTGGAATGGGGGCGCAGGCGCGTATTCCAGTTGCAATTGCACCAGCTGGGCGGTGTCCTGATCGAACAACTCAGCGGCCAGGGTCAGGGCAAAATCAATGCCTGCGGTAATCCCGCCACCGGTCAGCAGATTGCCGTCGCGCACCACCCGATCCGCCACCGCAATCGCTCCCAGCGGCGCCAACAATTCGTGATACGCCCAGTGGGTGGTGGCGCGTTTGCCCTTGAGCAGGCCCGCCGCACCGAGCACCAGCGCACCGGTGCACACCGACGTCACGTACCGCGCGTTGGTGGCCTGGGCCTTGATGAAGGCCAGGGTTGGCTCATCCTCCATCAACGGCCCGACCCCGCTGCCACCAGGTACGCAAATCACATCCAGCGCCGGGCAGTCGTCGAAAGTCACGGTCGGCTTGAGCACCAGCCCGGTGCTGGCGGTGATGGGCATCAGGTCCTTCCAGATCAGATGCACCTTCACATCCGGCAGCGACGCCAGAACGTCGTACGGGCCGGTAAGGTCGAGTTGCTGCACCTGTGGAAACAACAGAAAACCGATCTGCAAGGTCATGGTGTTTTTCTCCTGAAGTGGGTGGACGCCTTCACTGTAGGCGCCTAGGATTTGGCGTATACGCCAATCACCCCACGAATTACGCCAACATGTCGAAAACCATTCACGTGCTCGCCTTCGCCAATGTGCAAGTACTCGATGTCACCGGGCCGTTGCAGGTGTTCGCGTCGGCCAATGACATCGCCCGCCAGCAAGGCTCGCCGCCGCCCTATGCGCCGTCGGTGATTGCCGGCGGCGGCGGGGCGGTGATGTCGTCGGCGGGCCTGGCGTTGCTGGCCGAGCCTTTGCCCGGGCAGGGCAGCGACACCTTGATCATCGCCGGCGGCTGGGGCGTCTATGCGGCGGCGCAGGACCCGTCACTGGTCAATTGGGTGCGTGAGCACGCGGCAACGTGCCGGCGCGTGGCATCGGTGTGCACCGGGGCGTTTTTACTGGCGGCCAGCGGCTGGCTCGATGGCCGGCGCGTGGTCACCCACTGGACCCGCTGCGAACAGTTGGCGCAGCAACACCCGCGATTGCAGGTCGAGCCCAATCCGATCTTCATCAATGATGGTCCGGTCTGGACCTCGGCCGGGGTCACCGCCGGTATCGACCTGGCGTTGGCGATGGTCGAAGCCGACCTCGGTCGAACCATGGCCCTGGAAGTGGCCCGGCAACTGGTGGTGTTCCTGAAACGCCCTGGCGGCCAATCGCAATTCAGCGTAACCCTGTCCTTGCAGAAAGAAGGCAACCGCTTCGACGAACTTCACGCCTGGATCAGCGAAAACCTCAACAAGGACCTGGGCATTCCAGCCCTGGCCAACCAGGCCGGAATGAGCGAACGCAGCTTCGTGCGCCACTACCGCGCCGACACCGGCCAGACCCCGGCCCGAGCCATCGAGCTGATCCGGGTCGAAACCGCACGACGCCTGCTCAGCGATACGGGCGTGCCCATCAAGCGGGTGGCCGTGCAATGCGGATTCGGCAGCGAAGAAACCCTGCGCCGCAGTTTCCTGCGGGCCATGGGGGTAACGCCGCAGGCTTATCGCGAGCGGTTTTCGGTCAGTGCAGCAGCAGATCCAGTAATGCCTTGAGCGTGGCCTCGGGCGCTTCTTCGGGAATGTTGTGCCCTGTACCTGCCAGCACCCGGCGCTCGTAATGCCCGGTAAAGTGCTCGATGTCGTCGTCGATCTCGGGCGCCGGGCCCACGCCATCGTCGGCACCACACAGGGAAATCGTCGGCACGCTGATCGGTGGCTGTTGGGTCAGGGCTTCTTCCATCCACTCCAGCGCCGGATCGCCGGGCGCATACATGAACCGGTGCCGGTACGAGTGAATCACTACTTCGACAAAGTCCGGGTTGTCGAAGGCTGGCGCGCTCAGCGGGTACAACTCAGGACCCTTGGCCCAGGTCGGCGACCACAGTTTCCAGAGCAGTTCACACAGGACCCGGCGATTTTCCGTCAGTCCGGCGACGCCCCGTGGGGAGTGGAAATAGTACTGGTACCAGAGGCGGTGCTCGGTTTCCGGGTCCCGTGGCCGGGCCGAACGGGGAATGTCCTGCAGGTTGTAACCGTCCCCGGTTACCAGGCAACGAACCCGCTCCGGCCGCAGCGCCGCCACGATGCACGCCGCCCGACCGCCCCAGTCGTAGCCGCAAAGGGCCGCTTGCGGGATGCCAAGGACGTCCATCAAATCGAGTAAGTCCTGAGCCAGGGCGGCTTGCTGACCGGAGCGCAGGGTGTCGGGACTGTTGAAACGGGTCGGGCCGTAGCCGCGCAGATAGGGGACGATCACGCGGTAGCCCTTTGCAGCCAAGGGCGGGGCGATCTCGTCGAAGGCGCGGGGCGAGTAGGGGAAGCCGTGAAGCAGGATCACCGGGTCACCGGCGGTGGGGCCATGTTCCTCGTAGGCGAGGTTCAGGCTTGGAGTGCGGGCATACTGGATCAGCGGGTGAGTACTCATTCGTCAGCCATCTCCCAGGTTTAAGCTTCCGTCATCTGATTGAAATACTTCGTTCGATCCGGGGTAAACGTCACGACCATTTTTGTGCGTGCACAAGTCAGCACTCGTTCTTCGCCCAGATCCACATCCAGATCTTCCCCGCGCAAGCCCTGCCATTGGGCGAGGTATTTGAGGGAGCCGTATTTTTCGAGTTTTTTCAGGCTGCGATTGACGCCACCTTTCCAGCCCAGCACCGGCAGTTCGCCGGCGAGGCATTGATGGGCGAGGTCGGGGAAGCGGGCGGCGCGCTGGCGGCCGACTTCCCAGCATTTGATCAGGCCCTTGTCGTGGGCTTCCCACAGTTCGTTGCGGTTCAGGCCGGTTCGAAGGGGGAGGTCGATGCTGCGGTGGATGCGCTGGGTCATTCGTTTTCCTTGAATTCGGGTTTTGTTGGACAGCTCCGCTGTGCCCGTTGGACGGGGATGTTAGGTGGGGATGTAATGGCTGGCAACAGGGTATTTCCGGGTGTTTTGTTTAACGAATGTAGGACTTTGGCCTTGCGCAGCACCTATAGCGATGGAGCACTGTGGCGAGGGGATTCATCCCCGTCCGGCTGCGTAGCAGTCGTGAAACCATTTAGACAGGGTGTACCTGCCGGACCGCAATCATAGGGTTTGGGGCTGCTTCGCAACCCAACGGGGATGAATCCCCTCGCCACAGGGGATAGGTGGTGTTTGATAGATCACCTCAAGGCTGCCAGTTACTCTTCTCGCCGCTCAATTTCCGATCCAGAAAACACGCCGCGCTGATCAACGCCAGGTGCGTCAGCGCCTGGGGCGTATTGCCCATGTGCCGCGCCCGGCTGTCGAACTCTTCGGCGTACAGCCCCAGCGGGTTGGCGTAGCGCAACAGTTGTTCGAATTCCAGATGGGCCTTTTCCACCTGGCCGGCGCGGGCCAGGCATTCGACGTACCAGAATGAGCAGGCGGCGAAGGCGCCTTCGGTGCCGGGCAGGCCGTCGATGTGTTGATCGTCGTTGTGATAGCGGTAGACCATGCCGTCGCGTACCAGGGTTTTCTCGATGGCGTTGAGGGTCGCGAGCCAGCGCGGGTCCCTGGCGCTGACGAAGCGCACCAGTGGCATCAGCAGCATCGAACCGTCGAGGCCGGTGCCGCCGATGTGCTGCACGAAATGCCCGCGTTCGTCGTTCCAGAAGTTTTCCCAGATGTCGGTGTAGATGTCCTGGCGCGTCTGGTCCCAGCGGGCGAACGGCGCAGGCAGCGAGCGTTTCGAGGCGAGACGGATCGCCCGGTCGAGGGCGACCCAGCACATCAGTCGCGAGTGCAGGAAGTGGTGCTGCTCGCCGCGCATTTCCCAGATGCCGACGTCCTCCTGCTGCCAGGTTTCGCACACCTGATCGACCACTTCCACGGTGTGCTTCCAGCCTTCGTGGGAGATGGCTTCGCCGTATTTGTTGACCAGGTACACCGCGTCCAGCAGTTCGCCGAAGATATCCAGCTGGACCTGCGCATACGCCAGGTTGCCGATGCGAACCGGCGTGGCGCCGCCGTGGCCGGACAGGTGCGAGAGTTCGATTTCCGGCAGTTCCTGGCGACCGTCGATGCCATACAGGATATTGAGTTTCATCGGTTGGCCACGACAGTCGCTGACGCGCCCGCGCAACCAGCGCATGTAGGCGTTGGCCTCTTCGGTGAAACCCAGGCGCATGAAGGCATAGACGGTAAAGGAGGCGTCGCGGATCCAGGTGTAGCGGTAATCCCAGTTGCGTTCGCCGCCGAGGGTTTCGGGCAGGCCAAAGGTCGCCGCGGCGAGGATTGCGCCATGTTTGCGTGAGGTCAAAAGCTTCATGGCCAGGGCCGAGCGGTTGACCATTTCCCGCCAGCGGCCCCGGTAGTTGGACAGGCCGATCCAGTCGCGCCAGAACTTCAGCGTGCGTTCCAGGCATAACGTGGCGCCTTTTTCCTTGAAGCGCGGATCGTCGATGGCGCCCAGCAGGAATTCGGCGGTCTGGTCCTGCTCGAGGGTGAATTCGGCGACGGCTGCCTGCCCGTCAATGCGCAATGGCTGATCTGCGGCCAGGCGCAGGGACGGTTGATCGGCGGCTTCGAAGACCACGTCCTGTTTATCCAGGCGGGCGAGGGTGCTGGCCCGGGCGTAATCGTGGCGTACGGCGCAGCGCAGGTGAAACGTCGCTTGGCCGCTGACCACCCGCACCCGACGCATCAGCACCGGCAGGTTGTCTTCGGTGTCGCCGATGGGCAGCAGGTCGGTGATTTCCACCACGGCACGATCACTGAGCCAGCGGGTTTGCAGCACGTTGGTGTCGGGCAGGTAGATTTGCTCGCGGCGAGCGTCCGGCAAGTCCGGGGACAGTTGGAAAATACCGGCCTCGGGGGTGTCCAGCAGCGAACAAAAAATCGACGGGCTGTCGAACTCCGGCCAGCAGAAAAAATCCACGCTGCCCTTGTCATTGACCAGCGCGGCGCTGCGCATGTCGCCGATGATGCCGTGGGCGTCGATGGGGCTTTGGCGTTCGAGGTGATGGTCGGGCATTGGCGCGGGGCTCGTTAATCGAGGGCTTAAACAGCTGACTGGTTTGAGCGGTGGAGAGTTCATTAGTCTGGGATTGGGTGGTGGCTTTGTTGGCCCCTTCGCGTGTTGCAGGTACACCGCAGCGCCTGGTTCGCCGGCAAGCCTGGCTCCTACAAGGGGCCTTCACATTCAACCAACAATTCGGACCTTTCCCTGCTACCGGCCATATGGCAACTTGCATGCCCTTATCGAGGCCGGATCCATGGCAAACCCTTACCGCGAACTGTTCAAGGCCCCAGGCAGCAGAGCTTTCGTGCTGGCCGGGATGATCGCGCGCATGCCGATTTCCATGACCGGCATCGGCCTGATCACCATGCTGTCGCAGTTGCAGGGCGGCTACGGCCTGGCCGGTGCCGTGGCGGCGACCTTTGCCCTGGCCACGGCATTTTGTGCGCCGCAGGTGTCGCGGCTGGTGGACCGTTTCGGCCAGCGCCGGATCCTGCCGGTGTCGGCGCTGATCGGGGGTGGGGCATTGTTGCTGGTGTTGCTTTGCACCCGGTTGCAGGCGCCGAACTGGACGTTGTTCGTGTTCGCTGCGATCGCCGGTTGCATGCCGAGCATGTCGGCGATGGTCCGGGCGCGCTGGACCGAGCTATATCGCGGCCAGCCGCAACTGCAAACCGCCTATGCCCTGGAGTCGGTGCTCGATGAAGTCTGCTTCATCGTCGGGCCACCGCTGTCGGTGGGGTTGTGCGTGGTGGCGTTCCCCGAGGCCGGGCCGTTGGCAGCATTGCTGATGCTGGCGATCGGGGTTACGGCCTTCGTGTTGCAACGCAGCACCGAGCCACCGGTGCACGCCCATGAGGAACACCATCAAGGCTCGATCATCCGTTCCCGCGAGATTCAGTGGCTGATGCTGTTGATGGTCGCCATGGGCACCATCGTCGGGGTGGTGGATGTGGTCAGCGTGGCCTTCGCCCAGCACCAGGGCCAGCCGGCCGCGGCGAGTATCGTGTTGTCGGTGTATGCGATCGGGTCGTGCCTGGCCGGATTGGCGTTCGGTGCGTTGCGTTCGAAAGTGCCGCTGCCGCGCCTGTTCCTTTACGGCGGGGTCGCGACGGCGGTGACGACCTTGCCGTTACTGCTGGCGGCGAACATTCTCGGGTTGTCCCTGGCGGTGTTCGTCGCCGGGCTGTTTTTTGCACCGACCCTGATCGTCGCCATGGCCCTGGTGGAGCAAATCGTGCCGCCGGCCAAACTCACGGAAGGCCTGACCTGGCTGGTGACCGGGTTGAGCATCGGCGTGGCGATCGGTGCGGCGGGATCGGGGTGGATGGTGGATGCGTTCGGGGCGCGCAGCGGGTTTTGGCTGGCGATTGCGGCGGGGGCCGTGGTCCTCGGTTCCGCGATCCAAAGCTATCGCCATCTGAAATGATGTTCTAACTGTGGGAGCGAGCCTGCTCGCGATGGACGCATGGACGACACGGTCTGTCTGATGCCCTGCGTTATCGTTGACGTCCATCGCGAGCAGGCTCGCTCCTACAGGGGATACACGCACGACTAATTCCCTGCGTACCTCATCCGTTCTCCTATACAGACAACTTCCGAGGTAACCCCGGTGACCCAGCTGACATTGCTGTGCCTGCCCTATTCGGGCGCGAGTGCCATGGTCTATAGCCGATGGCGGCGCAAGCTGCCGGAGTGGATCAAGCTGCAGCCCGTAGAGCTGCCGGGGCGCGGTGCCCGCTTCGGCGAACCCTTGCACACCGACATGCGCCGCCTGGCGCTGCAACTGGCGCTGGAACAAAAAACCATGCTCAAGGCGCCCTATGCCCTGTTCGGCCATAGCCTCGGCGCGTTGCTCGCCTGTGAAATGGCCCATGCGTTTCGCTCGCTTGGCTGTCCTGAGCCGGTCGCACTGTTCGCCTCGGGCACTGCCGCGCCGACCCTGCGCGAGGACTACGACCGTGGGTTCGCCGAGCCCAAGACCGATGCCGAATTGATCGAGCAACTGCGCACACTCAACGGCACCAGCGAAGAAGTGCTGGCCAACCAGGAGTTGATGAGCCTGACACTGCCGATCCTGCGCGCCGACTTCCAGTTGTGCGGGCGTTTCGAGCCGCTGCAGCGGCCATTGCTCAAATGCCCGGTGCACGTGCTCGGCGGCAAGACCGACCGCGCCACCAGCGAGCAGTTGATCGGCTGGCGCAAGGAAACCCTCGGCAGCTTTTCCGTGGACATGCTCGCCGGCGGGCACTTCTTCATCCATGAGCATGAAGCCAAGGTACTCAAGGTGATCAAGGATCAGCTTGAAGTTCATCATCGGCGGCATGCCATGGCCGTCAGCGCCTGACCACATAACACCCCGTAGGAGCTGGCTTGCCGGCGAAGAGGCCCGCAAGCCCGATACAAGATTCCAAGACCGCCTTCGCTGGCAAGCCAGCTCCTACAACCCTCATTTCTGATAGTTGTTCTCATTCGCTAATTTTTCCGGTCTGCATTCGTTTTATAGGGACGACGTGCCTTTGTGCTTCCCGCCACTGATCCGGATACCCAGAAATGAATGCTGAAGACTCCTTGAAACTTGCTCGCCGGTTTATCGGGTTGCCCCTGGAAAAGCGCCAGATGTTCCTTGCGGCCTTGCACAAGGAGGGCGTGGATTTCGCCCGGTTTCCGATTCCGGCAGGGGTTGCGGCCGAGGATCGCCAGGCGCTGTCGTACGCCCAGCAACGCATGTGGTTTCTCTGGCAGTTGGACCCGCAAAGCGGCGCCTATAACTTGCCGGGTGCGGTGCGCCTGACCGGTCGCCTGAACCTGCCGGCGCTGGAACAGGCATTCGCCAGCCTGGTGGCGCGCCACGAAACCTTGCGCACGGTGTTCGCCGCGCAGGCTGACGACAGCTTGCTGCAAGTGCCGGCCACGGCGCCGCTGCTGATCGAACAAGTCGATTTCAGCGCCTTGCCGGCCACCGAGCGCGAGCAGGCGGTGGCCGAAGCCGCCGAGCGCCAATCGGTGCTGCCGTTCGATCTGGGCATTGGCCCTTTGCTGCGCGTGACCTTGCTCAAGCTCGCCGAACAGGAACACGTGCTGCTGTTGACCCTGCACCACATCGTGTCCGACGGCTGGTCGATGAACCTGCTGATCGACGAATTCATCCGCTGCTACGACGCCTTCCATGCCGGTGCACAACCGCAACTGGCAACCTTGCCGATCCAGTACAGCGACTACGCCTTGTGGCAACGCCGCTGGCTGGAGGCTGGCGAGCAGGCGCGTCAGCTCGAGTACTGGCAGGCACAATTGGGCGACGAGCACCCGGTGCTGGAGCTGCCCACCGATCACCCGCGCCCGGCGATGCCGAGCTATCGCGGCACCCGCTACGAGTTCGCCGTCGACGGACAACTGGCCGAGCAATTGCGGGCCACCGCGCAGAAACACAACATCACCTTGTTCATGCTGCTGCTCGGTGCCTTCAATGTGCTGCTGCATCGCTACACCGGGCAGACCGACATCCGCGTCGGCGTACCGATCGCCAACCGCAACCGCGCCGAGATCGAAGGGCTGATCGGCTTCTTCGTCAACACCCAGGTGCTGCGCACGCAACTGGACGGCCAGGTCCGGGTCGACGAACTGCTGCGCCGCATCAAGGAAACCGCACTCGGCGCCCAGGCTCACCAGGACTTGCCTTTCGAGCGCCTGGTCGAAGCGCTGAAACTGGAGCGCAGCCTCAGCCACACGCCGCTGTTCCAGGTGATGTACAACCACCAGCCGCAGGTCGCGGACATCTCCACGGTGACCACGGCGTCCGGCCTGGTGCTGGGCACGATCGAGTGGCAAGGGCGCACCACCCAGTTCGACCTGACCCTGGACACGTACGAAAAAGGCGGCAAGCTGCACGCCGCGCTGACCTACGCTAACGACCTGTTCGACGCCACGACCATCGCGCGCATGGCGCAGCATTGGACGCACCTGCTACAGGGCATGGTCAGCGATACCCAGCAGCGCATCAGCGATCTGCCGCTGCTGGAACAAGCCGAATACCAACTCATCGTCCATGACTGGAACCGCGCCGATGACGGCTTCGCCCGGGACTTGTGCATTCATGAACTGATCAGCCAGCAAGTCGCCGCGACCCCGGATGCGCTTGCCGTGACCTTCGCCACCCGCCAGATGACCTATGGCGAACTCGACCACCAAGCCAATCGCCTGGCGCACAAGCTGATCGAACTCGGCGTCGGCCCGGAAGTCCGGGTCGGCGTGGCCATGCAGCGTTCCGAGCAACTGCTGGTGGCCTTGCTGGCAGTGCTCAAGGCCGGTGGCGCCTACGTGCCGCTGGACCCGGATTACCCCGCCGAACGCGTGGCCTACATGCTCGAAGACAGCCGCGCGCTGGTGCTGCTCACCGAAGCGGAAGTGGCCAGGACCCTGAGTGTGGCGAGCGATACCCAAGTGGTGCTGATGGACAGCCTCGCGTTGGCGGCTTACCCCATCAGCGCCCCGGTCACCGGCGTCACGCCGGACAACCTGGCCTACGTCATCTACACCTCCGGCTCTACCGGCAAGCCCAAGGGCGTGGCGATTGCCCATCGCAACGTGTTGGCGCTGATCGACTGGTCGCAGGCGGTGTACAGTCGCGACGACATTCAAGGTGTGCTGGCGTCGACGTCGGTGTGCTTCGACCTGTCGGTGTGGGAACTGTTCGTCACCCTGGCCAACGGTGGATCGCTGATCATCGCCCGCAACGCCCTGGAGTTGCCGCAGCTGCCGGCCCGGGACCGGGTGCGCTTGATCAACACCGTGCCCTCGGCGATCAACGCGTTGCAGCGCGACGGGCACATCCCGCCGAGCGTGCGCATCATCAACCTGGCCGGTGAGCCGTTGAAACAGAGCCTGGTGGAGGCGCTGTACCAGCAACCGACCGTCGAGCACGTCTACGATCTGTACGGCCCTTCGGAAGACACCACCTATTCCACCTGGACCCGCCGCGAAGCCGGTGGCCGCGCCAATATCGGCCGCCCGCTCAAGCACACCGCCAGCTATCTGCTGGACGCCGACCTGCAACCGGTGCCACAAGGCGTATCCGCCGAGCTGTACCTCAGCGGCGCGGGCATCACCCGTGGTTACCTGGCACGGCCAGGCCTGACCGCAGAAAAGTACGTACCCAACCCGTTTTCCAGCACCGGCGAACGCCTGTACCGCACCGGTGACCTGACCCGTTATCAGGTCGACGGTACCTTGCAGTACGTTGGCCGTATCGACCATCAGGTCAAGGTCCGTGGCTTCCGTATCGAGCTGGGTGAAATCGAAGCGCGGCTGTTGCAACAGGACGCGGTGCACGAACTGGCGGTGCTGGCCCAGGACGGTATCAACGGTCAGCACCTGGTGGCCTACATCGTGCCGAGCGATCCGGCACTGCTGGTCGACCTCGACGCGCAAGCGACCCTGCGTGAGTCCCTGAAGGAGGCCTTGCGTCAGCACCTGCCGGACTACATGGTCCCGGCGTTCCTGCTGTTCCTCGAGCAACTGCCGCTGACCCCCAACGGCAAGCTCGACCGCAAGGCGCTGCCGGCGGTGGACGGCAGCCAGCAACAACGCGAACACGTCGCGCCACGCAGTGCGCTGGAAAAATCCCTCGCGGCGATCTGGCAAGACGTGCTGGCCATCGACAACGTCGGCCTGGAAGACAATTTCTTCGAACTGGGCGGCGACTCCATCGTCTCGATGCAAGTGGTCAGCCGCGCGCGGCAGGCCGGGATCCTGCTCAGCCCCAAGGACCTGTTCCAGCACCAGACCATCCGCAGCCTGGTCCAGGCGGCGCGCAGTGGCGAGCAACAACTGATCGACCAGGGTCCAGCCAGCGGCGCGGTAGCGCTGGCACCGGTGCAACAGTGGTTCTTCGAACAGGCTATCCCTGCGCGTCAGCACTGGAACCAGTCGCTGTTGCTGGTACCGCGCGAGCCGCTGAACATCGAGGCGCTGGAGCGTGCCCTGGAACAATTGCTGACCCATCACGACAGCCTGCGCCTGCGTTATCAACAGACAGATAGCGGCTGGCAGCAGGCCTATGCCGCGCCGACCACCGACTCGGTGCTGTGGCAGCGCCAGGCGCAATCGGTCGAAGCGCTGAACACCTTGTGCGATGAAGCCCAGCGCAGTCTCGACCTGCACAACGGCCCGTTGCTGCGCGCACTGCTGGTTTCGATGGCTGACGGCAGCCAGCGTTTGCTGCTGGTGGTTCACCATCTGGCGGTGGACGGTGTGTCCTGGCGCGTGCTGCTGGAAGATCTCCAGCAGTTCTACAACGGCGCTGCGGCGCCAGCGAAAACCAGCAGCTACCAGCGCTGGGTCGCGCGTTTGCAGGATCACCTTCCAGCCTTCGAACTCAGCCTCGGCCACTGGCAGGCCCAACTGCAGGACGCGCCAGTCGACCTGCCGTGCGAACGCCCGCACGGCGCACTGGAATACCGCTTCGAACACAAACTCGAAATCAAGCTCGATACCGAACAAACCCGCCAGCTGCTGCAACAGGCCCCGGCGGCCTACCGCACCCAGGTCAACGACCTGCTGCTGACCGCACTGGCCCGCGCCGTTGGCCGCTGGAGCGGGCAGGGCAGCACGCTGATCCAGCTCGAAGGCCATGGCCGCGAAGACCTGTTCGATGACGTCGACCTGACGCGCAGCGTCGGTTGGTTCACCAGCCTGTTCCCGGTCAACCTCAAGCCTGCTGCCGATCTCGGCGCCTCGATCAAATCCATCAAGGAACAACTGCGCAGCGTCCCGGACAAGGGCCTGGGCTACGGCGCGCTGCGCTACCTCGGCAGCGCACCGACCCGCGCCGAACTGGCAGCGTTGCCGCAACCGCGCATCACCTTCAACTACCTGGGGCAGTTCGACCGTCAGTTCGACGACGGCGCGTTGTTCACCCCGTCCACCGAAGGCAACGGCATCGCGCAGGACCCGTCGGCACCGCTGGGCAACTGGCTGGTGGTGGAAGGCCAGGTCTACGGCGGCGAGTTGTCCCTGAGCTGGGGCTTCAGTCGTGAGATGTTCGACACCGCGACCGTCCAGCGCCTGGCTGATGATTACGTCCAGGAACTGATCGCCCTGATCGAACATTGCTGCGCCCTTGAAGCACCGCAAGCCACGCCATCGGACTTCCCGCTGGCGCGCATCGATCAGGCGCAACTGGACGGGCTGCCGCTCGCCGTTGCCAATCTCGAAGACCTGTACCCGCTGTCGCCAATGCAACAGGGCATGCTGTTCCACACCCTATACGAACCGCAGGTCGGCGCCTACATCAGCCAGTTGCGCCTGGACATCGGCGGGTTGGACACCGAGCGATTTACCCGCGCCTGGCAAGCCGCGGTCGAGCGTCATGACATCCTGCGCAGCAGCTTCCATTGGCAAGGCCTCGATAGCGCACACCAGGCGATTGCCCGTCAGGTCGCGTTGCCACTCCAAGTGCTTGAAGCGACTGACACCGAGGCACTGGCCGACGCCGAGCGTGCGCAAGGTTTCGAGCTGGGCATGGCGCCGTTGTTTCGCCTGAAACTGGTGCGTACCGGCGCTGACGCCTGGCACTTGATCTACACCAGCCACCACATCCTGATGGACGGCTGGAGCAACGCACAGTTGTTGGCCGAAGTGATCCAGCACTACGCCGCCGGCCAGCCGCTGCCAGCGCCAAGCGGTCAATACCGCGACTACCTGGGCTGGTTGCAACAGCAATCGGCAACCACCGGCGAGCAATTCTGGAAAGCCGCATTGGTACCGCTGCAAGCACCGACCTTACTGGCTGAAGCCTTGCGTCCACCGGTGGGCGCCACGGGTAACGAAGAGCATCGCGTCAACCTCGACAACCGCGCCACCCAGCGTTTGGCCGAGTTCGCCCGTCAACAGAAAGTCACCCTCAACACCCTGTTGCAAGCGGCGTGGAGCCTGTTGCTGCAACGCTACACCGGCCAGGATTGCGTGGTGTTCGGCGCCACCGTGGCCGGGCGTTCGGCGCCGTTGCCGGGGATCGAACAACAGCTGGGCCTGTTCATCAACACCCTGCCGCTGGTGTGCGCGATGAAACCGGACCAGACCGTCAGCCAGTGGCTGGGCGAATTGCAAGGCCTGAACCTGGCCATGCGTGAGTTCGAACACGTGCCGTTGTACGACATCCAGGGTTGGGCGGGGCAGCAGGGTTCGGCACTGTTCGACAGCTTGCTGGTGTTCGAAAACTTCCCGGTGGCCGAAGCGCTGAAGCAGGGCGCGCCGGCCGGGTTGTCGTTCGGCAACCTGCACAACCACGAGCGCACCCACTATCCGCTGACCCTGGGCATCGAACTGGGCGAAGGCCTGGGTCTGGAGTTCAGTTATGACGCGGCGCGGTTCAGCGCGGCTCAGGTCGCACAGTTGTCAGCTAATTTGCAGCACCTGCTGATGCAACTGGTGGCGTCGCCGGAGGCTGCTTTGGGCTCGCTGGAACTGCTCGATGTCGAGGGCAAAAACGCGGTGCTCGCGATCAGCCAGCCGCCTGCGGTCGAGTTATCCACAACGCTTCTGGCCCACGAACAAATCGCCACGCAAGCCGCTGCCACTCCCGATGCACTGGCATTGCAGGTGGACGGCCACACCCTGAGCTACGGCCAACTCAATGCACAAGCCAACCACCTGGCCCAGCGCCTGATCGACAACGGCGCCGGCCCCGGCAAGCGCGTCGGCCTGGCCGTGCATCGCGGCCCGCAACTGATCGTCAGCCTGCTGGCGGTGCTGAAAAGCGGCGCGGCCTACGTCCCCCTCGACCCGAAATACCCAACCGAACGCCTGGCCTACATGATCGAAGACAGCCGCCTCGACGTGCTGCTGCACGAATCCGGCCTCCTCGAAGACGTACCCAACGTAGAACGCCTAACCCTCGAAGACACCACACCTCCTGTAGGAGCGAGGCTTGCCCGCGAAGGCGTCCTCCCTGCCGCCGACGATCTGGCCTACATCATCTACACCTCCGGCTCCACCGGCCAACCCAAAGGCGTCGCCATCACCCACGCCGCCCTGCACGAGTTCTGCCAGACCGCCGCCGACTACTCAAGACTGTCACCCACCGATCGCGTCCTGCAATTCGCCACCTTCAGCTTCGACGGCTTCGTCGAACAATGCTTCCCGGCATTGTGCGTCGGCGCAACCTTGATCATGCGCGGCGACGACCTGTGGGACGCCGGCCGACTGGCTACGGAAATCGTCAAGCAGGGCGTGACAGTGGCCGACTTGCCGGCCGCCTACTGGTTCCTGCTGGCCCGCGAATGCGCCAGCGGCGTGGTGCAAAGCCTCGGCGATTTGCGCCAGGTGCACGTCGGCGGCGAGGCGATGTCGGTGGAAGGTCTACGCCTGTGGCATCAAGCAGGTTTGAGCCACGTGCGCCTGCTCAACACCTACGGGCCGACCGAGGCGACCGTGGTGTCCAGCGTGCATGAATGCCAATTGGCCGATGCCAGCGATGCCTTCGGCATTCCAATCGGTCGGGCCATCCCTGGCCGGGCGCTGTACGTGCTGGATGCGGCCGGTCAGCTACTGCCGGCTGACGGCGTCGGCGAATTGTGCATCGGCGCACCGGCCTGCCTGGCGCAAAGCTATTTCGACCGTCCGGCGCTGACCGCCGAACGATTCCTCCCGGACCCGTTTGCCCGTGAACCGGGCGCACGGCTGTACCGCAGCGGTGACCTGGCGCGCTACAACGGTAACGGCGATCTGGAATACGTCGGGCGTATCGACCATCAAGTGAAGATTCGCGGTTTCCGCATCGAGATGGGCGAGATCGAAGCCTGCCTGCAAGCCCGGGACGAAGTGCGCGAAGCCGCCGTCATCGCCCAGGACGGCACACAATTGGTTGCTTACGTCGTCGCCAGCGGCGCGGTGGTTGCGCAGGCTGAATACCTGGCAGGGCTCAAGGCCGTCCTGCAACAGTCACTGCCGGAATACATGGTGCCGAACCATATGGTCCTGCTCGACCGATTGCCGCTCAACAACAACGGCAAGCTTGATCGCAAGGCCCTGCCACGGGTTGAAGCGGGCGATGCGCAACGTGCCTTCGCAGCGCCTGCCGAAGGTCTGGAAATGCAACTCGCGCAGATCTGGCAAGAAGTGCTGCAGGTCGAGAAAATCGGTCGCGACGACAACTTCTTCGAGCTGGGCGGGCATTCGCTGCTGGTGCTGCAAGTGATCTCCCGTGTACGTCAGCAACTGCAACTTGAGTTGTCGGTGAGCAGCCTGTTCTCGGCGACGAATCTGGCGGAGTTCGCTGAGCGCGCGGCGCAAGCGACCCTCAGCGGCCAACCGTCGCTGCAACGCGCAGCGGACGATCAGCCGCGCCTGCTGTCCTACGCCCAGCAACGCCAGTGGATTCTCTGGCAACTGGACCCGCACAGCGCGGCCTACAACATCCCGGCGGCGCTGCGCCTCAAAGGCCCGCTGAACCGCGACGCCCTGCGCAAAACCTTCGCCCAGCTGCAGCTGCGCCACGAAACCCTGCGCACCACCTTCGAACAGGATGGACAGCAGGCGCGGCCGGTGGTGCATGTCGAGCTGCCGTTGCAGTTCAACGAACAGCTCATCAATGCGTCGGCGATCAACACTGCGGTGGCTGCGGAAATCGCCCGGCCTTTCGATCTGCGCAACGGCCCGCTGTGGCGCTGTTTGCTGCTGCAGGTCAGCGCCGAAGACCATGTGCTGGTGCTCACCGTGCACCACATCGCCGCCGATGGCTGGTCGATGCAGGTGATGGTCGATGAGTTCAGCGCGCTGTATCAGGCTGCCGTTGAAGACCGTGCAGCCAACCTGCCGGCACTGCCGGTGGCTTACAGCGACTACGCCCATTGGCAACGCGACTGGCTGGAAGCTGGCGAGGGCGCGCGGCAACTGGCGTGGTGGCGCGAGCAACTGGCAGGCAGCCAGGCGCCGCTGGAGTTGCCGAGTGAACTGACACGCCCGGCCCGCCGCAGCGAGCGCGGCGCCAGCCTGACGTTGAACATCGATCGCCAGCTGCTGGCCGGTTTGCGTGAGCGTGCGCAGGAGCAGCAAGTGACGCTGTTTATGTTGTTGCTGGCGAGTTTCCAGACCCTGCTGCACCGCCAGAGCGGGCAGTCGAGCATCAGCGTCGGCGTGCCGAGTGCCGGCCGTTCGCGCCTGGAAACCGAAGGCCTGATCGGCTTCTTCATCAATACCCAGGTGCTGCGCGCCGAGATCGACGGGCAGCAACCGTTCAGCGCGCTGCTGCAACAGGTCAAGCAAACGGCCTTGGCCGCGCAAGCCCATCAGGATTTGCCGTTCGAGCAACTGGTCGATGCCCTGCAGCCGGACCGCAGCCTCAATCACAGCCCGTTGTTCCAGGTGCTCTACAACCATCAGCAAAAACTCGGCGCCAGTGTCGAGCGCGCAGTGGCCGAATTGCAGGTCGAGCGTCTGCACTGGCAACAGCACACGGCGCAATTCGATCTGGTGCTCGACACTCAGGAGCAGGACGACGAGCTGGACGCCAGCTTGAGCTACGCCACCGATCTGTACGACGAGGCTTCGATGCAGCGTCTGGCCGAACAGTGGCTGAACCTGCTGCGTGCGGTGGTCGCAGATCCGCAGCAGCGCGTGGCTGAACTGCCGTTGCTGCAAGCGCCGCAATACGACGATTTGATCCAGCACTGGAATCCGACCTTCGAGGCACAAGCGCAGTCGCCAACCTTGCATCAACTGTTCGAAACCCAAGCCGCGCAACGGCCGGACGCCATCGCACTGACCTGCGAAGGCGAGCAGATGAGCTACGCCGCGCTCAACGCCCAGGCCAACCGCCTGGCGCACAAACTGCGCGAGCAGGGTGTCGGCCCCGAAGTGCGCGTGGGTATCGCCACCGAGCGGGCGATGCCGCTGGTAGTTGGCTTGCTGGCAATTCTCAAGGCCGGTGGCGCCTACGTGCCGTTGGACCCGCAATACCCGGCCGAGCGCCTGAGCTACATGATCGACGACAGCGGCATTGGCTTGCTGTTGACCCAGGCTCACCTGATCGACGGCTTACCCACCCGCGAAGGCGTGCAGGTCCTGGACCTGGCGGCCTTGCAGCTGGACCGCTACAGCACCGACAACCTGGCGCCATTGGCGACCCCGGACAACCTCGCCTACGTGATCTACACCTCCGGCTCCACCGGCCGGCCAAAAGGCGCCTTGCTCAGCCATGGCAACGTCGGGCGCTTGCTCACGGCCACCGCGGGCGAGTTCAATTTCGGTGCCGACGATGTCTGGACCCTGTTCCACTCCTACGCCTTCGATTTCTCGGTGTGGGAGCTGTTCGGTTCGCTGTGCACCGGCGGGCGCCTGGTGATCGTGCCGTACTACATCAGCCGCGAGCCGCAGGAGTTCCACCGCTTGCTCTGCGATGAAGGCGTGACGGTGCTGAACCAGACCCCGACCGCGTTCCGCCAGCTGTTGCCGATCGCCTGCGCCAGCCCGCGCAGCCTGGCGTTGCGCCAGGTGATCTTCGGTGGCGAAGCACTGGAAGTGGCCAGCCTGCGCCCGTGGTTCGAACGCTTCGGCGACCGGCAACCGACCCTGGTGAACATGTACGGCATCACCGAAACCACGGTGCACGTGACCTACCGCGCGATCCGCCTGGCCGACCTCGACGGCAAGGCCCAGAGCCCGATCGGCCTGCCGATCCGCGACCTGCGCTGGTACTTGCTCGACAGCCAGTTGCAACCGGTGCCGGTGGGCGTGGCGGGCGAGCTGTACATCGCCGGTGCCGGCCTGGCGCGGGGTTATCACGGGCGTTTCGGCCTGACCGCCGAGCGTTTCGTGCCGAGCCCGTTCGACGCTTCGCAGCGCCTGTATCGCAGCGGCGACCTGGCGCGCCAGCGGGCCGACGGCAGCATCGACTACCTGGGGCGGATCGACCAGCAAGTGAAGATCCGCGGGTTCCGCATCGAACTGGGCGAGATCGAAGCGGCCGTGCTGGCGCAGCCGGGTGTGCGTCAGGCGGTGATCAGCGTGCATGTCGACGACGGCGGTCCGCAGCTGTGCGCCTACGTCGTCGCCGAACACCTGCCGAATGATCCGATCGCCTGGCGCGACAACCTGCGCGCCGCGCTCAAGGTCGACCTGCCGGACTACATGGTGCCCAGCCACTGGCTGCTGCTCGATGCCTTGCCGCTGACCAGCAACGGCAAGCTCGACCGCAAGGCCTTGCCGCTACCGGATGCCCAAGACTGGCAGCGCCCGTTCGAAGCCCCCGAAGGCGAACTCGAACAGCAACTGGCCGCGATCTGGGCCGAGGTGCTGGGCGTGGCCCGGATCGGCCGGCGCGACAACTTCTTTGAATTGGGCGGGCATTCGCTGCTCGCCGCCCAGGCCAGTGCCCGTGTGGAACTGGAACTGGGCATCGAGCTGCCGCTGCGCGCGCTGTTCGAAAGCAACGACCTTCAGGCTTATGCCGCCATGGCCGGGGAAAAAGTCCCGACTGACAACGATGCACGCCTGGATGCGCTTGAGTCGCTTCTGGACGAGATGGAGTTCAACTGATGGAACACAGCACTGCCCAGCGTATTGCCACCCGTTTCGCCGGCCTGCCTGCCGACAAGCGCCGCGAGTTCCTGACAAAAATGCAGGAGCAGGGCGTGAGCTTCGGCCAACTGCCGATCCCGCCCGCCGTCGAACCACAAGCGACCTTCGAGCTGTCCTACGCGCAGCAACGCCAGTGGTTCCTCTGGCAGCTCGACCCACAGGGTTCGGCCTACAACATTCCTGCGGCCCTGCGCCTGCAGGGGCCGCTGAACCTTGCGGCGTTGCAACAGAGTTTCGACGTGCTGCTGGAGCGGCATCAGAGCCTGCGCAGCCGTTTTGTCGAGGACGACGGCCAGGTGATGCAAGCCCTGGCGAGCTTCAACACGCTGCCCATCGAACAGCACGATCTGCGCACCGAACCCGAGGCGCTACGGCTTGAATCGGCGATGAAAAAAGTCGAAGCGGAGATTGCCCGGCCGTTCGACCTGCAACACGGCCCGCTGTTGCGCGTCAGCCTGTTGCAGCTGGACCTTGATGATCATGTGTTGGTGCTGACCCTGCACCACATCGTCACCGATGGCTGGTCGATGGGGGTGCTGGTCGAGGAGTTTTCAAGGCTCTACGCTGCCTATTGCCAGGGCCAGAGCGCTGAGCTTGAAACGCTGCCGATCCAGTATTCGGACTATGCCGCCTGGCAGCGTCGCTGGATGGAAGCGGGGGAGCTTACGCGTCAACTCAATTGGTGGCGGGAAAAGCTCGGCAGTGAACAACCGCTGCTGGAATTGCCCACCGACCGCCCACGCCCTGCACAACCGAGCCAGCAGGGCGCGCGCCTGGATTTCGCCCTCGACTCAACATTGGCCCGCGGCCTGATGAGCCTGGCCAAACAGCGCGGCGTCACGCCGTTCATGCTGTTGCTGGCGAGTTTCCAGGCGCTGCTCTACCGCTACAGCGGCCAGTCCGACCTGCGCATCGGCGTACCCATCGGTAACCGTAACCGTGCGGAAACCCGGGGTCTGATCGGCTTCTTCGTCAACACCCAGGTGATGCGCGCCGAACTCGACGGCCGGCTGCCGTTCACCCAGTTGCTCGACCAGACCCGCGCCTTTGCGCTGGATGCCCAAGACTATCAGGACTTGCCGTTCGAGCGCCTGGTGCAGGCACTGCAAGGCGAGCGCAGCCTGAGCCACAGCCCGTTGTTCCAGGTGATGTTCAACCACCAGCAGGCCAAACCCGCAGCGGTCAGCGGGTTGCTGGCCGGCCTTCGTGTCGAGGCGCTGAACGCCACGGCGCACACCACCCAATTCGACCTGCAGCTGGACACCCAGGAAGAGGGCGACAAGCTGTTCGCCAGCCTGACCTACGCCACCGATCTGTTCGATGCCGAACGCATCGAGCACCTGGCCCGGCATTGGCGCAACCTGCTGGCCGGGGTGCTGGCGAACCCGCAAACCCCGCTGGCCGAATTGCCATTGCTCGATGCCGACGAGCACCTGCGCATCCTCGACGACCTCAACGACACCGCTCAAGCCTATCCAGGTGAAGTCTGCGTACAGCGGCATTTCGAAGCGAGGGTAATGGAAAATCCACAGACGACGGCGCTGGTGTTCCAGGGCCAGTCCCTGAGCTACGCCGAGCTCAACCTGCGCGCCAACCGCCTGGCCCACCACTTGCGCGCCCAGGGTGTCGGCCCGGAAGTGATCGTGGGGATCGCCTGCGACCGTTCGCTGGAAATGGTCGTCGGCCTGCTGGCGATCCTCAAGGCCGGCGGTGCCTACGTACCGCTGGACCCGGAATACCCGCTCGATCGCTTGAGCTACATGATCGAGGACAGCGGCATTTCCCTGCTGTTGACCCAGGAGCACCTGCTGGCGCAACTGCCGACGCCGGACAGCGTGCGCACCCTGTGCCTGCAAGCGCACGCCGAGTGGCTGAGCGACCTGCCGGGCGATGATCTGCCCAACCTGGCTGTCGGCGAAAACCTCGCCTACATGATCTACACCTCCGGTTCCACCGGAAAACCGAAAGGCGCGGGCAACCGTCATGTAGCCTTGCATAACCGCCTTGAGTGGATGCAGCAGGCCTACAACCTTCTGCCGAGCGACCGCGTGCTGCAAAAGACGCCGTTCAGTTTCGACGTGTCGGTATGGGAATTCTTCTGGCCGTTGATCAAAGGCGCCACGCTGGTCATCGCCGCGCCGGGCGAGCATCGCGACCCGCAGCGCCTTGCCGCACTGATCGTCGAGCAGGCGATCACCACGCTGCACTTCGTGCCATCGATGCTCTCGGCCTTCATCGCTGCCGACGAGGCGCTGGCCTGCACTTCGCTGACGCGCATCATCTGCAGCGGCGAAGCATTGCCGATGGAGCTGCAACGCCAGACCCTGCGCAGCCTGCCGCAAGCCCATCTGTATAACCTGTATGGCCCGACCGAAGCGGCCATCGACGTGACCCACTGGACCTGCGTGGAAGAGGGGCGCGACAGCGTGCCAATCGGCCGGCCGATCGCCAACCTGCGCACCTTGATCCTCGACAGCGAACTGCAACCCTTGCCGCTGGGCGCGGTGGGCGAACTGTACCTGGGCGGTATCGGCCTGGCGCGGGGTTATCACCGCCGTGGCGCGTTGACCGCCGAGCGTTTCGTGGTCGACCCGTTTGGCAGCGGCGAGCGCCTGTACCGCACCGGTGACCTGGCGCGTTATCGCGCCGACGGTGCCATCGACTACTGCGGACGTATCGACCATCAGGTGAAGATTCGCGGCTTGCGTATCGAGCTGGGGGAAATCGAAGCGCGCCTGCAAGAACATGCCGGCGTGCAGGAAGCCGTGGTGCTGGCCCTCGACAGCCCGAGCGGCAAGCAACTGGTGGCGTACATCGTGCCGCAGGATCGAGGCTTGGTCAGCGCCGATGCACAGCAGCAAGGCGCCTGGCGCGAAACCCTGAAAAGTCATCTGCTCGGCAGCCTGCCGGACTACATGGTGCCGGCGCAGACCGTGCTGATCGAACAGATGCCCCTGAGCCCCAACGGCAAACTCGAGCGCAAGCGCCTGCCGGCACCGACCGCGCAGGTCAGCCAGCGCGCGTTCGAAGCGCCACGCAGCGAGCACGAGCGCGTGCTGGCGCAGATCTGGCAGGACGTGCTGGGCCTGGAGCAGGTCGGACGTCAGGACAACTTCTTTGAACTGGGCGGCGACTCGATCATTTCGATCCAGGTGGTCAGCCGCGCCCGCCGTGCCGGCCTGAGCCTGCAACCGCGCGACCTGTTCCAGCAACAGACCCTGCAAGCGCTGGCCGCGGTGGTGAAAGAGCAGGCAGCGCCCTTGGCGCAACAAGGGCCGGTGGATGGCGTGCAGACACTCACGCCGATCCAGCGCTGGTTCTTTGAAGAACCGATCCCGCAGCGTGCCCACTGGAACCAGGCGGTGTTGCTGACGCCGCGCGAAACCCTCGAACTTCCACGCCTGCAAGGCGCCCTGCAACGTGTACTCAAGCAACACGATGCCCTGCGCTTGCGTTTCAGCCAGATCGACGGCCAATGGTCGGCGCGTTATGTCGGCGCCGACAGTGCCGATGTCATCGACATGCTCTGGACTGCCCGCGTCGCCAGCGATGCCTCGCTCGAATCGGTGTGCGACGAAGCCCAGCGCAGCCTCAGCCTGCAGGACGGGCCGCTGCTGCGCGTGGCTCTGATCGCCCAGGCCGATGGTGCCCAGCGCTTGCTGCTGGTCATCCACCACCTGGCGGTGGACGGGGTGTCCTGGCGCGTGCTGCTGGAAGATCTGCAGGCCGCGTATCAAGGCCAGGACCTACCGCCCAAGACCAGTGCTTTCCAGGCCTGGGCGGACAAACTCGATGCTTATGCCAAGTCCGAAACGGCCATGAATGAGTTGAGCTGGTGGCAGAGTCATCTGCACGGTGCCAGTGATTCGTTGCCGGCGGCCAATGCACAAGCGAATCAGGCCGGGCATCTGCGCCAAGGCGTCAGCATCGGCCTGGACCGCGAGCAGACCCGCCAGCTGCTGCAACAGGCCCCGGCGATCTACCGCACCCAGGTCAACGACCTGCTGCTGACCGCACTGGCTCGCAGCCTCAGCCGCTGGACCGACAGCCAATCGGCGCTGATCCAGCTCGAAGGCCACGGCCGCGAGGAGCTGTTCGACGACATCGACCTGACCCGCACCGTCGGTTGGTTCTCCAGCCTGTTCCCGGTGCGCCTGACGCCGACGGCCGACCTCGGCGGCTCGATCAAGGCAATCAAGCAACAACTGCGGGACATCCCCGGCAAAGGCCTGGGTTACGGCCTGTTGCGCTACCTGGGCGATGCTGCGGCGCAAGCGACACTGGCCGCATTGCCGCACGCGCGGGTCACCTTCAACTACCTCGGCCAGTTCGACCAGAGCTTTGCCGAGGATGCGCTGTTCACGCCAGCACGCGAATCCAGCGGCGCCGCGCAGTCGGCCGATGCACCATTGCCCAACTGGCTGTCGGTGGACGGTCAGGTCTATGGCGGTGAACTGAAACTCGACTGGACCTTCAGCCGCGAATGCTTCGAGCTGCGCGAAATCGAAGCCTTGGCGAACGATTTCCGCGCTGAACTGTTGGCGCTGATCGACCATTGCCTGAGCGACGGCGCCGGCGGCGTGACCCCGGCGGACTTCCCACTGGCGCGTTTGAGCCAGGCGCAACTCGATGGCCTGCCAGTGCCGCCGGCGCAGATCGAGGATGTCTACCCGCTGTCGCCGATGCAGGCGGGTCTGCTGTTCCACAGCCTCTACGAATCCGAGTCTGGCGCCTACGTGAACCAGCTCAGCGTCGAAGCCCGTGGCCTCGATGCCGATCGTTTGGGCCGTGCCTGGCAAGCCGTGCTCGACAGCCACGCGATCCTGCGCAGCAGCTTCCACTTCCCCGAAGGTTTCGAGGCGCCGGTGCAACTGGTGCATCGTCATCTGCGATTGCCGATGACCTGCCTCGACTGGCGTGGTCGCGAGAATCAGGCCGATGCGCTGGCGCAACTGATCGACAGCGAACGCCTGCAACTCGATCCGACCCGCGCACCGTTGATGCGCCTGACCCTGGTGCGTCTGGACGATGAGCGCCAGCAACTGATCTACACCCACCATCACCTGTTGCTCGATGGCTGGAGCAATTCGCTGCTGCTCAGTGAAGTGCTGCAGCGTTATGCCGGGCAGGACGTACCTGCACCCACCGGGCGATTCGCCGACTACATCGGCTGGCTGCAACGCCAGGATGCCGAGGCCGACGAGCTGTTCTGGCGCGAGCAACTGGCAGCACTCGACAACCCGACCCTGTTGGCTGAAAGCCTGTCCCACAACAATCTGGCGGACACGGCATTTGCCGATCACCGCCAGACCTTCGACGTCGCCACCAGCCAGCGCTTCAGCGACTTTGCCCGGCAGCAGAAAGTGACACTCAACACCCTGGTGCAAGGTGCGTGGGCATTGTTGCTGCAACGCTACAGCGGCCAACGCAGCGTGGCGTTCGGCGCCACGGTGGCGGGGCGTCCGGTGGACTTGCCGGGGGCCGAAAGCCAGCTCGGCCTGTTCATCAACACCCTGCCGGTGATCAGCAGCCCGGACGCGGTGGAAAGCGTCGAGCAATGGCTGACGCGTTTGCAAGCGCAAAACCTGGAACTGCGCGAGCACGAATTCACCGCGCTGGGCGACATTCAGCGCTGGGCCGGACGTGCCGGCGAGCCGCTGTTCGACAGCCTGCTGGTGTTCGAAAACTTCCCAGTCGCCGAAGCCTTGCAGCAGGGCGCACCGGCTGGCTTGAGTTTCTCGATCCCACAGAACCACGAACGCACCAACTTCCCGCTGACCCTGGCGGCCACCGCCGAAAACCAGCTCAGCATCAACTGGAGTTACCAGTGCAGCCACTTCAGCCGCGAGGCGATCGCGCGCATGAGCGAGCACCTGGCTGCGCTGCTGGCGGCGATGGTGGCTGCGCCACAGGCGGCGTTGAGTGAGCTGAACCTGCTGACCGGCGCGGAACGCAACCAGCAACTGCTGGAGTGGAACCCGCCGTTCAGCGCAGAAGAAAACCCGCTGTGCGTGCATCAACTGATCGAGGCCCAGGCCGTCATCCGACCCGACGCCACGGCGCTGATCTTCAACGACCTGGAACTGAGCTTCGACCAGCTCAATTGCCGCGCCAACCAGTTGGCCCATCGCCTGCGCGCCTTGGGTATCGGCCCGGAAGTGCGGGTCGGCCTGGCCATGCAGCGTTCGCCAGAAATGATCATCGGCCTGCTGGGGATCCTCAAGGCCGGCGGCGCCTACGTGCCGCTGGACCCAGCCTACCCGGCGGAGCGCCTGCGCTACCTGATGGAAGACAGCGGCATTTCCCTGCTGGTCAGCCAATCCTGGCTGCGGGAAAAACTGCCACTGCCCGATGGCTTGCCGGTGCTGGAAATCGACCGCGAACCGCTGGCGGCCATGGCCGAGAGCAACCCGGTCAACCTCACCTGCGGTGAGAACCTCGCCTACCTGATCTATACCTCGGGCTCCACCGGCCGGCCCAAAGGCGTCAGCGTGGCCCACGGCCCGCTGGCCATGCACTGCGTGAAGATCGGCGAGTTGTACGGCATGACCCCGGACGACCGCGAACTGCAATTTGCCTCGATCAGCTTCGACGGCGCCCATGAGCGCTGGCTGACGCCGCTGGTGTTCGGTTCGGCGGTGATGCCCCGCGATGACGAGTTGTGGAGCGTGGAGCGCACCTGCGCCGAGATCGAAAAGCACGGCATCACCATTGCCTGCTTCACCCCGACCTACCTGGGGCAGATCGCCGATTTCATGGGCGAAGCCGGGCGTGACCTGCCGATCCGCTCCTACACCCCGTGCGGTGAAGGGATGGCCAAGCATGCGTTCGACGAGGTGCAGCAAGTCCTGCAACCCAAGCGCTTGATCAACGGCTATGGCCCGACCGAAACGGTGATCACGCCGCTGATCTGGCTGGCCTATCCGGACACCGAATTCGACTCGGCCTTCATGCCGATCGGCCGCCCGGTGGGCAACCGCAGCGCCTACATCCTCGACGGCGGCTTGCAGCCGTTGCCGGTTGGCGTGGCGGGTGAGTTGTACCTGGGTGGCGAGGGCGTTGCCCGTGGTTATCACCAACGCCCGGACCTGACTGCCGAACGCTTCGTGCCCGATCCGTTCGTACCGGGGGCGCGTCTGTACCGCAGTGGTGACCTCGCGCGGTTCCGTGCCGATGGCGTCGTCGAGTACCTGGGCCGTATCGACCAGCAAGTGAAGATTCGCGGTTTCCGTATCGAACTCGGCGAAATCGAAGCCTGCCTGCTCGAACATGACGGCGTGCGTGAAGCCTTTGTGATTGATCGCGAAGGTCCGGTGGGCCGGCAACTGGTGGGCTACGTGGTGCCGCGCGATCCGCTGGCCGACGAGCAGGAACTGCGTAACGCATTGACTGCGCACCTGCGCAGCCGTTTGCCGGCGCACATGCTACCGGCGCATTTGATGTGCCTGGCCGCGTTGCCGCTGACGCCGAATGGCAAGCTCGATCGCCAGGGATTGCCAGCGCCTGAAGCGACTCGACAGACTCAGGATCAGGTGGCCGCCGCGTCGCCTGCCGAAGCGCTGTTGGTGGAAATCTGGCAGGACTTGCTCGGCCTGGACTCGGTGGGCGTCACCGAGAACTTCTTCGAACTGGGCGGTGACTCGATCATCTCGCTGCAAGCGGTAAGTCGTGCCGGGCTGCGCGGGCTGGTGTTCAGTCCCAAGCAACTGTTCGAGCAGCAGACCATTCGTGCACTGGCCGCGGTGGCGAGCCGCCGTGAAACGGCATTGATCGAAGCACCAGCAGTCGAGGCTTTTGCGCTGGTGCCATATATCGATGTATCCGTCCGCGAGGGTCTGCAAGATCTGTATCCGCTGTCGCCGATGCAGCAGGGCATGCTGTTCCACTGCCTCGAATCGCCGCAGCTCAACCCCTACGTCAACCAGTTGAGCGTGGCGGTGGACGGCTTGCAGGTGCCGCGATTCCGCGCGGCGTGGCAAGCGCTGATCGAACGTCATGAGGTGCTGCGCGCGGCGTTCCGTTGGCGTGACGGCCTGGCCGATCCGCTGCAAGCGGTGTTCGCCAGCGTCGAGTTGCCGATTGAAGAGTTCGACTGGCGCGACCGTACGGACACCGAACAAGCGCTGAGCGAACTGGCCGCCGCCGAACAGGCCAAGGGCTTCGACCTGAGCTGCCCGCCGCTGATGCGCTTCATCCTGGTACGCCTGGGTGAAGCGCGTTACCAGATGATCTGGATCTACCACCACCTGCTGCTCGATGGCTGGAGTGCCTCGCGCCTGCTGGGCGAGATGCTGCGCCTGTATCACCACGACAGCCTGCCGGCGCTGGCCGGGCGTTACGCCGACTACATCGCCTGGCTGCAACGCCAAGACGAGGCGCAAGCGGAAGGCTTCTGGCGTGAGCGCCTGGCGTCGCTGGAAGCACCGACCATCCTGGCCACGGCATCGGGCGCAGAAGGCTCCGGCCACGGCGTGATGTACAGCGACCTCGACGCCGAGGCGACGCGCAAGTTGCACAGTTTCGCCAAGCGTCAGCGCGTCACCCTCAACACCCTGGTCCAAGGCGCCTGGCTGTTACTGCTGCAACGCCATAGCGGTCAGCGCAGCGTGGCGTTCGGGGCCACGGTGGCGGGGCGGCCGACGGGGCTGGCCGGCGCCCAGGACATGCTCGGCCTGTTTATCAACACCTTGCCGGTGATCCAGACCCTCGACCCGCAACAGCCGCTGGGCGAGTGGTTGCGCGACTTGCAGGACTACAACCTGGCCGTGCGCGACTACGAACACACGCCATTGTCCGACGTGCAGCGCTGGGCCGGGCAGGGTGGCCAGGGCCTGTTCGACAGCATCATCGTGTTTGAAAACCATCCGGTGGACCGCGCCTTGAAAGGGGGCGAGGAAGGTGAGTTGCGCTTTGCCGAAGTCGGCAGCGGCGGCGTCACCAACTTCCCGATGGACTTGATGGTCAGCGCCAACGAGCAGGGTCTGGAAGTCGAGTACCTGTACCTGCGTGATCGCTTCAGCGAACAGGAAGTGCAGCGCATTCGCGCACAGATGGAAGGTTTGCTCCGTGCGTTGCCAGAGGATGCGGACTGTCTGCTCGGCAACATTGGTTTGCCTGAGGCGCGTTTGAGCTTGCCGCAAGTGTCCACCGATCAGGCTGATGTGCTGCACAGCTATAACCACCATGTGCGCACACAACCGCAGAAAATCGCCTTGTTCTGTGAGGATCGCGAAGTCAGCTATGCCGATCTTGAACACCAGGCCAATGCGCTGGCGCAGCGGTTGATCAGTCGTGGCATTGGCCCGGAAAGCCTGGTAGCGGTGGCCTTGCCCCGTTCGGAACGCACCATCGTCGCGTTCCTTGCCGTGCTCAAGGCCGGTGCGGCGTATCTGCCGCTGGACCTGTCATACCCGGTCGAGCGCCTGGCCTACATGCTCAGCGATTCGGCCGCCAGCCTGTTGCTGTGCGACAGCGACCTGGGTGATCGCCTGGCACTGGCTGACAGCCCGCCACGCTTGTTGCTTGATCAGACGAGCCTGGCTGGCAGCACCGAGTGTCCGGTTTCCCATGCACTGCCGGGGCACCTGGCGTACCTGATCTACACCTCAGGCTCCACCGGTCAGCCCAAAGGCGTGGCGGTGGAACGTGGACCGATTGCCCGGCATTGCCGCGGCATCATCGACCTCTACGAACTGGCACCCCGCAGCCGCGAACTGCACTTCATGTCGTTCGCCTTCGACGGTGCCCAGGAACGCTGGCTGAGCGTGCTGCTGGCCGGTGGCAGCCTGGTGATTCGCGAAGACAACCTGTGGACCCCGGAACAGACCCTGGAGGTGCTGCACCGCCACAGCGTCACCGTCGCCTGCTTCCCGCCGGCGTACCTGCAACAGATGGCCGAAGTGGCCGAGCGCCTAGGCAATCCACCGGCGGTCGAGGTGTACTGCTTTGGCGGTGATGCGGTACCGGACGCCAGCTTCGAACAGGTCAAGCGCGCCTTGCGCCCGCAGCGCCTGGTCAACGGCTATGGGCCGACCGAAACCGTGGTCACGCCGTTGCTGTGGCGTGCCGAGGCCAGCGAAACCTGCGAGGCGGCCTATGCGCCGATTGGCCGTGGTGTGGCGGGCCGTGGCCTGTACATCCTCGACGCCGATCTCAATCCGCTGCCGGTCGGTGTCAGCGGCGAGCTGTACCTGGGCGGCGAATGCGTGGCCCGTGGTTACCACCAGCGGCCGGGCATGAGCGCCGAGCGTTTCATTGCCGATCCGTTTGCGGCCGGTGGCCGCATGTACCGCACTGGCGACCTGGTGCGCCAGCGCGAGTGCGGCTTGATCGACTACCTCGGCCGGCTCGACCAGCAGGTGAAGATCCGCGGTTTCCGTATCGAACTGGGCGAGATCGAAGCCCGCCTGCGTGACTGCGCCGGGGTGCAGGATGCCGCCGTGGTGGTGCACGACACGCCCACCGGCAAACAGCTGGTCGGTTATGTGGTGGCCGCCGCTGCCGCCGGGTTGGATCGGCGCTTGAAGGCCGACCTGCAAGAGCAGATGCCGGACTACATGGTGCCGGCGCGGATCCTGGTGCTGGAGCGCTTCCCGCTGTCGGCCAACGGCAAGCTCGACCGTCGCGCACTGCCGGTGCCGGAATGGGCGCTTGGCGGTTACCGCGCGCCGCGCAACGCCCTGGAAAGCGCGCTGGCGACGATCTGGCAAGAGGTGTTGGGAGTGCCGCAAGTGGGCATCGACGACAACTTCTTTGAACTCGGCGGCGACTCGCTGCAAGTGCTCAAGGTCATCTCGCGGGTGCGCAGCCAGCCGCAACTGGGCTTCGAATTGAAACTGCGCGACCTGATGCAGAAACCCTGCATCGCCGAACTCAGTGGCTATCAGGCTGCCGAGACTTCGAGTGCGCCGGACCCGTTGCTGGCCTTGAATGGTCGGGTGGCGAACGTACCGGCGCTGTTCTGCCTGCATGCCGGTTTCGGCACGGTGTTCGACTACGAGCCCCTGGCCCGTCGCCTGGAAGGCCGGCGCACGGTGTACGGCCTGCAATGCCGCATGCTGCTCGACCCGCAATGGCAGGATCAGTCGCTGCTGGCCATGGCCCAGGCCTACGCGCAGCGAATTCGCACGCAACAACCTGAGGGGCCGTATTACTTGCTCGGCTGGTCGCTGGGGGGCGCGTTGACGCAACTGGTCGCCCATGAACTGGAAAGCCAGGGGCAGACGGTGACGTTTGCCGGGTTGGTCGATAGTTATGTGGCGGGTACGGCCGAGGCGGGGGACTGGCGCGAAGATCTGGCGGATTTCCTGAAGTTTGTCCTCGGTCAACCGTCTGAAGAAGCACAGGCATTGATTGCCTTGAAAGCCGCAGGCCTGAATGAGCGCGAAGGCGCCGCCGCGGTGATCGAGGCGGCCATGCACAGCGCCAATGGCCACGCGGCGTTGGGCGCCAGCGAACTGACGCAGATCTTCGCCACCGGCTCGTCGCTCAAGCAACTGGCCCTGGCCCAGCGGCAATTGCCGAAGGTACAGGTTGGCACCCATCGCTGGTGGGTGGCCGGACGCGACGACGAACGCCGGGTGTTCGAGGCCCAGGTGGGGCATCACGGAGTGGATCGTCTGTTGGCGGGCGGGCACTACGAGTTGCTGCGTGGTGATGAGTTACTCGACGAACTTGAACAGCTGTTGGAGCACAGCCCAGCCATAGCCTAAAACGCAGGCCCCCTGTAGGAGCTGGCTTGCCAGCGAAGGTCGTTAACGATAACGCGTGCTTATTGGATAAACGCGGTGCTCTGTAGGAGCTGGCTTGCCAGCGAAGGTCGTTAACGATGACGCGTGCTTGTTGGATAAACGCGGTGCTCTGTAGGAGCTGGCTTGCCAGCGAAGGTCGTTAACGATGACGCGTGCTTACTGGATAAACGCGGTGCTTTTGAGTCCTTCGCTGGCAAGCCAGCTCCTACAGGGACCGCGTTGATTACAAGATTTTCTACCTTGAAACGTAAAGGATTCGTCCAATGGCCCTACTGCCAGAACTTGAAGCTTTCCTCGAACTCGCCGAGTTCGGCCGCCTCACCGGCAAAAGCCGCCCGATGCACGAACAGACCCCGCAACAGGCGCGGATCGACTTCGAAGCATCCTCCGGATTCCTCGATGTGCCGCTGGACAACATCGCTTGCGACAACTTCACCATCACCGCCCGCGACGGCTACAGCCTGGCAGCACGCCTGTATCGCGACGACCAAACCGTCGACGGCCTGCATCCGGTGGTCCTGTATTTCCACGGCGGCGGCTACGTGGTCGGCAGCCTCGACTCCCACGATGCACTGTGCCGTCGCTTGGCGGCCCAGGGCGGTTTTGCCGTATTGACCGTGGATTATCGCCTGGCCCCCGAATGGCGTTTCCCAACCCCGGTGCAAGACGCCTGCGACGCCGGCAACTGGCTGGCTCGCGAAGGCGCGGTCCATGGCCTGGACGCCACGCGGGTGGCACTGGCCGGTGACAGCGTCGGCGCGACACTGGCCACGGTGTTGTCGATCATCGCCGTCCGCGAGCCTGAGGAACTGGCGCTGCAACCCAAGGCCCAACTGCTGGTGTACCCCGTGACCGACGCCACCACCCATCGTGCCTCACACCGGGATTTCGCCGAGGGTTACTTGCTGGAAACCCCAACCCTGGACTGGTTCTACGCCCACTACGCACGCACGCCTGCGGACCTGGCCGATTGGCGCTGCTCGCCGTTGCTGGCCGAGGATTTGTCGGGTGTGGCCCCGGCGTTGGTGTATCTGGCCGGTTATGACCCGTTGCATGATGAAGGGTTGGCCTATGCCGAGCGCTTGCGGGCGGCGGGGAATGAGGTGACGTTGCTGGAACAATCGGGCATGACCCATGACTTCTTGCGCATGGCCGGGTTGTTGAGTGAGGTGGAAGGGATACATGTGGAAGTGGCGGGGTGGATGCGTTCAAGGATTTGACCTGAAGTAAAAAGCCGCCATTTCTGTGTGGGGAATGGCGGCTTTTTTGTGCCTGGCGCAGGGACTCGTAGTGGGGCAACAATCGCCATCGCGAGCAGGCTCGCTCCCACAGTTGACCGAGGTGAACTCGGATTTTGTGCACACCGCAGATCCCCTGTGGGAGCGAGCCTGCTCGCGATGACGTCATCACAGGCACCACAAATATCGGCCCATACAAAAATGCCCGCATCTCTCGATACGGGCATTGTTCATTTCAGCTCAGCTTCAGAAGTCGTACTTCGCGGTGATCTGCATGTTGCGCGGCTCGCCGTAGAAGGTGGTGCCGAAGTTGCCAAGGCCGGTCAGGTAGCGCTTGTCGAAGACGTTGTAGGCGTTGACGGTGAAGCTCAGGTGGTCGTCGTACTGGTAACGGGTCATCAGGTCGACGAGGGTGTAGCCGCCTTGCTTGAGCATGGTGCTGCCGCCTTCGCCGCCGCCTACGTTCGGGCTGTAGCTCTGGCCGTAAAACGCGCTCTGCCAGCTGACACCGCCACCGACGGTGAACTGGTCCAGTGCGCCGGGCAGGCGGTAAGTGGTGAAGGTGCGTACCACGTGTTCCGGTTTGCTGGTGGCCAGTGGGAAACCGAAGATGCGTTGGTGATCCTTGTCGCGAGTACGGGCATAGGTGTAGCCAGCCGATACGTTCCAGTCCTGGGCCAGTTCGCCGGCCAGTTCCAGTTCAACGCCGTTGGTGGTGGCACCGTCGACGGCTTTGTAAATGCCGTCGCCGGTAATCTCATTGGTGCCGATCGACTCGGCAACGTTGTCCTGCTCGATGCGGAAGAAGGCCAGGCTGGCGTTGAGTTTGCCTTCGAAGTAGGCCGCTTTCAGACCAGTTTCGTAGCTGTCACCTTCAACGGGGTCCAGGGTCTTGCCATCGGCGTCCTTGTTGATTTGTGGCTGGTAAATGCTGGTATAGCTGGCGTAGACCGAGTAGGTATCGTCCAGGTCATAGACCACACCGGCGTAAGGCGTGACGACGCCGTGTTCCTTGTAGCTGGCGTGGGTGTCGGCCAGGCCGGCGCCTGGGTAGTAGGTGTAATCCTCGTTGTACTTGTAGGTGCTGACACGGCCGCCGAGGATGAACGACAGGTCGTCGGTCGGACGCAGGCGTGTGGCCAGGTAAGCGCCATTCTGGCTCAGGGTGCGCTCGTACTTGCCGTTTTTCGGGAAGTCCGGTTTCGCAATATGGCCTGTCCAGTCAAAGATGTTGCCCGGTACCAGTCCATCGGAGTCGGTGGGGGAACCAAAGGTTGAGCCAGTCTGACGGGAGTGGGCGGCCATGAAACCGGCCACCAGTTCATGCTCGCGACCGCCCAGGGTGAAAGGACCGGAGACGTTCACGTCAGCAGTGTTCTGTACGCGATGGCCTTCCCAGTGGCCTTGGTAAAAGAACATGCCTTCGCCGGTGTTGCGGTCCGGGTAACCACCGCTGGCCGAGGCCAGTTGAGTATCGTGATCAGTAGTTTTCTGGTCGAAGCTGGCCTTGAATTTCCAGTCATTGGCCAGCGCTTGCTCCAGGGACGCGAAGTAGGTGGTGCTGTCGAAGTCACGACGGCTCCAGTCGGCACCCGGGTTGAAGCTTCGGGAGAAGTTGGTCTTGCCGCCGTCGGCGTAGTAAACCGTGTTACCGGTCCAGGAACTGCCGCGCGGGGTGGCGCTGGACTTGTCGACGCCCAGGGTCAGCAGGGTATCGTCGGTCAGGTCGGCTTCGAGAACACCGTAGTACAGGTCTCTCTTCTGGCTGTAGTGGTCGATGTACGAATCTTTGTCCTGCATGGCGCCGACAAAGCGCCCGCGCACGTTGCCGGATTCGGTCAGCGAGCCGGAGATATCGCCTTCGGTGCGGTAGCTGTCCCAGTAACCGGCGGTGGCGCTGACCGAAGCCTTGAACTCCTTGGTCGGCTTTTTACGCACGAGGTTGACGGTGGCGGATGGGTCGCCGGCGCCGGTCATCAGGCCGGTTGCGCCTTTGATGACTTCGACGCGGTCGAGGTTGGCAGCGTCGTCGGTGTTGTTGGGGTTTTCCCCGTACACGCCGTCGTAGGGAATGTTGACGCCATCGTACTGAAAGTTGGTGATGGCAAAGCCCCGTGCGGAAAATTCGGTACGGTCGCTGTCGTACTTCTGGGACGTGATACCGGGGGTATTCTTCAGCGCATCGCCAACGCTCTGCACGCCGCGGTCGTCCATTTGCTGACGGGTCACCACGGTGACCGATTGCGGTGTTTCGCGAATGGTCAGCGGCAACTTGGTAGCGGTGGTGGTGGCGCCGGTGGTGTAGGAACCGGTGTCTTCAGTGGTCAGGCCCAGGGCCTGGCCGGAAATGGTGGTGGCGCCCAGTTGCAGGCTCGACGAGCCACCCGACACCAGCGTCACGCTGTTGCCGTTGATCTGGAAAGAGATGCCGGTGCCCTTGAGCATCTCGGCCAGGGCCGCGGAAGGCTCCAGCGAGCCGGACACCGCGCGGGACTTGATGCCGGCCACCTGATCCGGGCTGTAGAGGATTTGCAGGTTGGTCTGCATGCCCAGTTGGGTCAGCGCGCTGGACAGCGGCTGGACCGAAATACTCACTTTTACAGGTGCTGCGTTGGCCATCGTGCTCCCCAGCAACGTGGCGGTCAGCAGGACGCTGGTCAACAGCGTTTTGTGCAGTGACGGGCGCTGTACAGCCAGCGCGAGAGGTGTATGGCGTGGAAGAGATCGCATTACTTGCCTGTGCTCCTGAAAAGTGTCGTGCAGAGTTTTTGTTAATAGGAATGATTATTAAGACGAGATGCGATTGAGAAACCGGAAAAGAAATGTGAAAAAAATGTCATTTGGGGTCAGGCAGCCGTCAGCTCGGTGACGACCCGGCCGCTTTCCATACGCACCAGTTGGTCGGCCACATCGAAATAACGGTCATCGTGGGAGATCACGATGATGGTCTTGCCCAGGCGCTTGAGGTCCGGCAGCAACTCGGTGTAGAAAATCCGCCGGAAGGTCGGGTCCTGGTCGGCCGCCCACTCATCGAACACCAGCACTGGCCGCTCTTCCAGCCAGGCATTGACCAGCGCCAGGCGCTTGCGCTGGCCGGTGGATAGGTCGGTGGTGGTGAAGTTGCCGTCCTTGACGCTGACCTTGTGTGCGATCTCCAGGCGCTGCAGGTATTTGTTGGCGTCTTCGGGAATCTGCGTGTCGCCCTGGACCACGTCGTCGAACAGGTAGTAGTCGGCGAAGATGGTGGTGAACAGCTGGCGATAGTCGTCGCGGTTGTGCGCGTCGATGGCCTCGCCATTGACCCGGATCTGCCCCTGTTGCGGGGTATACAGGCCCAGCAGCAGCTTGATCAGCGTGGTCTTGCCGCAGCCGTTCTCGCCGACGATGAAGGTGATATCGCCCTGCTTGATCGACAGGTTGACCGGGCCGAGCTGGAACGGCGCCGCACCTTCGACCGACGGGAAGGCGTAGCGCACGTCCGCCAGTTGCAGTTCGTGCACGGCTTGTTTGACCTTGCCCTGGTCGCTGAGCAACAGGTGCGGTTCCGGGGTGGAAAATTGTTCCGACAGTTCAGCGATGCGGCGGAAAGCGATCTGCGCACGGCTGACGATCGGCAGGGTGCCGATCAAATGCTCCAGCGGGCCTTTCATGTACAGCAGCACCAGCACGAAGCCGCTCATGACGGTCTTGTCGGCGCTCGGCCAGAACGTTTGCAGGGCCAGGGCCAGGCCAATGACCACGAAGAACAGCATCGAGCCGAAGGTCTTGGCGATGACGAAGGTGTTGATCGAACGCACCTGGGTGTTGCAGATGAATTCGGCGGTGCCCTTGATGCCCGAGGTGAACATGCGCTGGCGGCGTGGGCGGTGGATGCGCAGTTCCTTGGCGCCTTCGGCAATCGCGTTGTAGTGCTTTTGCAGCTCGTCTTCAGCGTCGCGGGCGGCCATGAAACCTTGCACGCCCTTGCTCTGGGCGTAGGCCTGGATCGCGCTACCAATCAGGATCGCGGCCACCATGATCAGGAACATCGGCCACGACAGGATCGCCAGGTAGCCCATGCAACCCAGGGTCACGGTCAGGGAAATCGCCAGTGGCGCGAAGGCGAAGGCGAAGTCGCTGATGGTGTCGACGTCGTGGGTCAGCACCGGGATCAGGCGATGGCTGCGGTAACGCTCGATCTGCTCGATCGGCGCCGACAGCACCTTCTCGCCCAGCTGTTTGCGCAGCTTGGCGATGATGTGCTGGCCAACATAGTTGGTGCCGATGTCGGAGCAGATCGAACTGGCCAGCGCCAGCAGGCACAGGCCGGCGAACAGCGCGACCACGCCCTGGGTCAGGCCGCTGTCCGAATGCAGGGCATTGTTGATGGTCGCCAGCAACACCGTGACGCTCAGGCCACCGACCATGCCCAGGAATATGGACGCGGCGACGATGAGTCGAAAGGGTTTGAGCAGGGCGAACAATTCGCCGATGGCGCCTCGGGTAGGCTGGGTCATGGAAGACGGTTCCTTGGGTCGGAAGGCAGATACCCAGTAGAACGTCTGGTCGGGGGGTTAATTTAGAGGGTGGGCGACTGGTGGCGGGGTTGCCGACTTCACACATACCTTGTAGGAGCCCGGCTTGCCGGCGAAGGCGTCCTCAAGAACGCCTTCGCCGGCAAGCCGGGCTCCTACAGGGGGGCGGGGGTGGGTTTAGAGATTGCGCACTACGCGAAAGCCCATCCAGTCCCCACGTTCCTGCGGGTACTGGCTGTTGCGGTTACCGGAGCGGGAGAACACCGGGGCTTCCCCCCAGTCGTTGCCGCGGATGCGCACGGCTTCGCAGTTGGGTTCCAGCCAGGCGCTGCCATCGGTGGGGGCGCCGACGTAGTCCGGGTGTTCGCAGTCTTCGACCCATTCGTAGACATTGCCGTGCATGTCGTACATACCGAAGGCGTTGGGCGGGTAGCTGCCCACGGGCGAGCTGTAGCTGTAGCCGTCCGCCGGGCCGTAGGTGTTGGCATGTTTGGCGATGCTGTATCCCTTGCTTTCATCGAACGGGAAGGGGAACGGGCCCGAGGTGCCGCCGCGTGCGGCGTATTCACGCTGGGCTTCGCTGACCATGCTGTATTTCTGCCCGGTTTTCTTCGACAGCCAGGCGACGTAATTCTTCACGTCGTCGAAGTTCATGCACACCGCCGGCTGGCGCGGGCTTTGCGGGTAGCGCGGCTTGCTGGCGACGCACTCGCGACCTGGCCGGGTATCGCCGCTGGCGATGGTCACGCCGCTTTCCTTCACATAGCTGTCCCACTCACCGGCGGTGATCTGGAAGCGGCTCATGGCAAAGGGTCTGGCGAAGGTGACTGCATGCATCGGACCTTCATCGGGTTCACGACCGACTTCGTCATCCGGGGTGCCCATGGTGAAGGTCCCGGCGGGCAGCACGACCATTTCCGGGCAGTTCTTGCAGTCCTTGAATACCTTGCCTACGGGCGGTGGGGTGGCGGCCTGTGCGGCAGATGGCAGCAGGCCGGCCACGAGGGCGGTCAGGGCCAGGGCCTTGAGGGGAGACAGCAGATCACTGTTCATGAGACATCTCGATCAAAGAAAAAACGGGTGCGAAACCGGGACCAAAACCGGAACGGGAACCGGTACCTGTAGGAGCCCGGCTTGCCGGCGAAGGCGATTTCAAGGACGCCTTCGCCGGCAAGCCGGGCTCCTACAAAAAAGCAGTCGGCGCCAGGCGTTGCGGGCAGCGTCAGGCGGTTTTGTTGAGCAACGCCATGAAACGGTCGATTTCGTGTTCGCTGTTGAGCAGCCCAGGAGCGATACGGACCACCGGGCCGACGTCGCGCTCCACCGAGTCGCAGACCACGCTGTTCTGCATCAGTTGGCTGGCGACCTTTTCGCAGTCCTGGTCCTTGATCCGGAAGAAGGTGAAACCGGCGGACAGTTGCGGGCTCCTTGGCGTGACCAGTTCGATTCGCGGCTGCTCCAGCAGGCGCTCCTTGGCATAGGTGTTGAGCTCATGAATGCGCGCCTGGACCTCGGCCTTGCCCAAATCCAGGTGCAGCTTGAACGCTTCGTCCGCGGCCCAGCGGTGTTCGAAACTGTGATAGCCGCCGGGGGTCATGATGGTCGCGAAGTCGGTGGATTCGCTGAAGGTCGGTATGATCGGCGTGACGTCCTTGACCTCGACGGAGCGGGCGCAAATGATCCCGGTGCCACGGGGGCCGAACATCCATTTGTGCGTGCCGGCGATGAAGAAGTCGCAGTGCATGTCGGGAAACTCGAGGTCCTCGACGCCAAAGCCGTGCACCCCGTCGACCACATACAGGATCTGGTCTTTCTCGTCGCGCTTGCGGTTCAGCTCTTCGACCAGTTTGCCGATTTCGCCGATCGGCAGTTTCACCCCGCTGCCCGATTGCACCCAGGTCATGCCCAGCACGCGGGTCTGCGGACGAATACCCTGGGCGATCGAACCCAGCACTTCGTCCACGGAAATGTCGCGACTGTTCTCGAACAGCTTGAGTTTGCGCACGTTCGTGCCCTGGCGTTGCTGACGAAATTCCAGGGTGTAGTTGGTGGAATAGTGCTCATGTTCGCTGACCAGGATTTCCTGGTCGGGCCGCACATGTATCCCGCCATAGATCATCGCCAGGCCTTCCGTGGTACTGCCGGTCAGCGCGATCTGCTCGGGTTTGGCGTTGAGGTAACGCCCGGCCCAGACTCGCACGTTGTGCTCGCGCTTTTCGGTTTCCTGCAGGTCCCAGTCCATGGCCCGGCCAGGGTTGCGGTCGATGTTGGCGCGGTGCATCTCGATCGCGTTGCGCACCGGCGTTGGGTGCGAGGTGACGAGGAAGTTGGCGAAATGCAGGTAGTCCGGGTCTTGATTGAACAGCTGGCGCAATTGCGCCCATTTGCCCTTGGGCAAAGGCGGCGGCTGCCGTTGTAGATCGCCGGCTATGGCTGGGGGGTACACGGAAGCAGCCAGAGGCAGGCCGGCGGCGAGAATGCCGGCCTGCTTGAGGAATGAGCGACGGTTGGTCATGGCTTCGGGTTCGCTTGGCAAAAGTGGCATCAGTTTTTGGCGACGGGCCTGGAGGCTTTTTCGACCTGATCCCAGACCCGCAGGAAATTGCCGCCCCAGAGTTTGGCGATATCGGCTTCGCTGTAGCCGCGGCTGATCAGCTCGGCGGTCACGTTGCGTGCCTCGCTGACGTCCTTCCAGCCGTCCAGGCCGCCGCCATCGTTGAAGTCGGAACTGATGCCGACGTGATCGATGCCGATTTTCTTCACCGCGTAGTCAATCGCGTCGCCGTAATCCTTGAGGGTGGCCTTGGGTTCTTCGTCGACAATGGCGTAGAGCTGGCTGGCGTATTCGCCGAAACGTTGTTCAGACCATACGGTGATGATCGGGTCGCCCGGCATCAACGCCATCTCCAGGCCTTGTAGCGGTTGCAGGTCGAAACGCGCACGCAGGGCGTTGAGTTTGTCCTGGGTGGCCTGGCTCAGCGGGCGGATGTAGGTCGGGAAACCGACGATCTGCACCACGCCGCCGCTGTCCTTGATCAACTGCATTTCGTGGTCGCTGAGGTTGCGCGGGATGTCCACCAGGGCGCGCGGGGCGGAGTGCGACGCCACCATCGGCGTGCGGCTCAACCGGGCCACTTGCTCCAGGGCCTTGGTCGACATCTGCGATACATCGATGATCACGCCCAGGTCGTTGAGACGGTGCACCGCCTGCTTGCCGATATCCGAGAGACCGCCGAGGGCATCCCGGGAATCGTTGAAGAACGGCAACGGCCTGGACGAATCGGCCCAGGCGTTGTTGCCCACATAACTGAAGCCGAACATGCGCATGCCCCGCGCAGCCCATTTGTCCAGGGCATTGAGGTCGTTGCCCAGGGGGTAGGCGTTGAGCATGCTCAGGAAGATCGCGAACTTGCCTTCGCCATGCAGGCGCCGGAAATCGTCGGGGGTATAGGCGATGGCGGCCTGGTTGGGGAAGTCACGCACCAGGGCGCTGATGATCTTGTAGCGGGTTTCCTGTTCGAAGCGTGCCTCTTCGATGAAGCCGGCGGTGGGGCGATGCGGTGCGTTGGGGCCGTTCCAGATTTCCGGCCAGCCGAAAATCGTCAGGGCCGCCCCGGACAGGCGTCCGCGCCCGGTCTTGACCAGGTCGAACTGGCCGCTGCCGTCCTTGTCGGCTTCATTGCCGGCAGTGCCGAAATCCATGGGCACGGTGATGTGGCTGTCGAACGAGAGAAGGCGCTCATGCAGTTCATCGGCCTGCTTCATCACCTTGACCGGGTAGCCGGGATTGTCCTTGAACCAGTAATCCCAGGCCGCAAAGCCTGCCCCCGCGGTGATCGCCAGGGCCAGCGGCAGGCCGATGAAAAGAGCCTTTTTCGAACGTGGTTTTGTCATTGCCGTCTCAGTCAGGGAGCCTTTGCTATCTGGGAGGAACGAGTGGCTGGCCAGAGAATTTAGTAGGGCAGGATCGTTCCCACGCTCTGCGTGGGAATGCAGCCCGGGACGCTCCGCGTCCCAAAGAGCCGAACGCGGAGCGTCCGTTGAGGCATTCCCACGCAGAGCGTGGGAACGATCATCAGCGGTGCGCCGTAAATTTTTCTGGGCAACAAACGTTCTAGCTTGGATAAAGCCTGCTTCATGGCTGACACAGGTAGGGCAATGAAGATTTCTCGACGATGGTTCATGGCAGGCCTGGCGCTGACCGGTGCTGCCGTGCCCGCGGCTTTTTATGGGCATCGCCAGTGGACGAAGCCGGATCCCACTATCACCCCCGGCGAAGCGTCGTTCGATGTGGCGGATGTCGCCGGCCAACGCTTGGCGGATACGCTGCGCGGTGTCTGGCAGATCCGTTTCGAAGGTCGTGATGCCGGGCTCGAAGGCTTGCCACTGGACGGACTGGAGCTGTTTCTCGACATCGGCCACAAGGGCCGTGGCCTGGTGGGTTTTCTCGACACCGCCGAGCGTTTGCGTTCACACGAAGCACCGCGCTATCAGGTGCTCGGTGATGTGGCCGGGGTCAAGCCGGCGCAGTTGAGTTGGCGCTTGCTCAGCGCCCGTGGCAGTTGTGATTACGAGTTCAGCATGACGCTGGACGAAGTCTGGGCCGGTTTCGGCAATGCCGGCAGCGGCAGCCTCAGTGGTCGCGTGCTGGATCTGGATCGTCCGTTGATGATGACGGCCCAGGATAATCGCTTCGTCGCGGTCAAGAAGGTGTTCCCCGAGGCCCGCGAACGCACCGGTCTGAATCCGCCGCTGCTGGCCTGGCTGACGTCCCAGGAGCATCGCTTGTTCCACCAGCTCTGGCATGCGTCCAGGGATAAATGGCACACCTTGCCCGAAGACAAGCGCAATGCCTTGCGCGGCATTGGCTGGCAGCCCGGGCCGCGGGACAAGGAGCGTGACGCCCGTGGCACGCGCAAGGATCGCAACGGCTCCGGCGTGGACTTTTTCTTCATGCACCGGCACATGCTCGGCACCGCGCGTTCGATGCAGGACTTGCCGTCGTGGACGCAGTTCCCCTTGCCGCAACCGGAGCTGCTCCGGGACCGCATCGGCTTCGCCCATTATTTCGACAACCATGACGGCACGGCGCTGCCGCCTACCTGGCTGGCCGAAGACGATGACGAGTATTCGCAGTGGGTCAGCGACATCAAGACCGCCGAGACCTACCACAGCAATTTCCAGGTCTGGGAGTCGCAGTACCGCGACCCGCGTTACCTGTCGAAGTTGACCCTGGGGCAGTTTGGCTCGGAGGTGGAGCTGGGCCTGCATGACTGGCTGCACATGCGCTGGGCCTCGGTGCCGCGCGATCCGTCCAACGGCCAGCCGGTGCCGTTCGCTCGCGATCCGGCGGACTTTTCCGCGCGCTGGTATGCGCCGGAAAACGACTTTCTCGGTGATCCTTTTTCGTCCCATGTGAACCCGGTGTTCTGGCACTTCCACGGCTGGATCGACGATCGCCTGGAAGACTGGTTCCGTGCCCATGAGCGCTTTCATCCGGGGGAGGTGAGTCGGCTTGAGGTCAATGGCGTGCCGTGGTTCGCGCCGGGGCGCTGGGTCGAAATCGATGACCCGTGGCTGGGGCCGGATACCCATGGTTGCAACACCACGCCGGGGTTACAGGCGGGCAAGTCGGTGGAGATGGACCCGGAGACCATGAAGCTGGCGCTGCGGATTACCTTTGGTGAGGATGAGAAGAAGCTGGCGGATCTGTTCAGGAAGGTGCCGCAGCGGCCTTGGTATGCGCGGAATCTGAAGGCCAAGCCGGTCGTTACATGATCGTTCCCACGCTCTGCGTGGGAATGCCTCAACGGACGCTCCGCGTTCGGCTCTGGATGGGACGCAGAGCGTCCCGGGCTGCATTCCCACGCAGAGCGTGGGAACGATCAACTACAAAACCTGCCACCCACCCCCAAGCGCCTTGTACAACGCAATACTCGCCTGCATCCGCGACAGCCTCAGCTGCACATTCAAATCCTGCGCCGCATACAGTGTGCGTTGCGTCTCCAGCACCGTCAGCAAATCCTCGGCCCCCGCTTCATAGCGGCTTTGGGCGATGTTGAACGCGGTCTGCGCCTGGTTCAGCTCCTCGCTTTGCCACTGGCGCTGTTCGTCCAGCCCGCGAATGCTGTTCAAGGCTTTTTCCACGTCGGCGAAGCCATTGATGATGGCGCCGCGGTAGGTTTCCAGCAGTTCTTCCTGGCGGCCCAAAGCCTTGTCGCGCTCGGCGCCCAGGCGCCCGTTGTTGAACACCGGGGCGAGTAAACCGGCGGTGAGGTTGTAGAAGGGGCTGCGCAGGATGTCGCCGGCACGGTCGGCACCGGAGCCGATTTCCGCGCTCAGGGTCACGGTCGGCAACATCGCGGCGCGGGCGACGGTGACGTCGGCCTGGGCGGCGGCCAGTTGCGCTTCGGCCCGGGCTATGTCCGGGCGGCGGCTGAGCAATTCGCTGGGGACGCCCGCGTCGATGGCGGGCCAGGACAATTGATCGAAGTGTTCCTGGCCCAGCGCCAGTTCCTGCACCGGGCGGCCGAGCAGGGTGGCGAGGCTGATCTGCGCGTCGATGGCCTGTTGCTGCACCAGCGGCAACTGCCGTTGTTGCGCAGCCACCAGGCTTTTCTGCTGGGCCAGCTCCAGGGCTGTCGCCGAACCTGAGTCGTAGCGGGTCTGCACCAGTTTCAAGACGTTCCGGGCGTTGGCCAGATTGAGCTCGGCAATGCGGCTCTGCTCCTGCAACGACAATGTTTGCGCATAGGTGTTGGCGACCCCGCTGAGCAGCGTCAACTCGACCGTCGCCTGATCGAACTCGCTGGCCCGCAAGGCGAATTGCGCACTGTCGCGGGAAGCGCGCTGGCCACCCCAGAAATCGATTTCGTAACTGGCCGTGAGGTTGGCGGTGAAGTAGTCGACCGCGTTGTTATCGCTGTCGGCGTCGAGTTGACTGTAGCCGTTGCCGCGCAGCAACTTCTGCCGGTTGGCGTTCAAGCCGGCCTTGACCTCGGGCAACTGCGAGCCGCCGGCGACTACCGTTTGGGCCTGTGCCTGGCGTACTCGGGCAATAGCGGCGGCCAAATCGTAGCTGCCGACCTGGGCTTGTTCGATCAAGCGGCCAAGATGTGGACTGCCGAAACGGTTCCACCATTGCGCATTGCTGCGGGCGGCACCTTGGTCATGGGGCGATTGCCAGGATGAGGGCGGCACGATGCCGCTCTCCGGACGCTGGACAGGTGTGCCACAGGCACCGAGCAGCAGGCAAAGGGTCAGCAAACTCAGTTGCGGCTTCATCAAAAGATCATTCACTGGTAAGGGCCGTGACCGGGTCGAGTCGGGCAGCTTTGCGGGCCGGCATGAAGCCGAAGACGACACCGGTGACCAGGGCGCAGCCGAAGGCGCCCAACACCGCTATCAAGGAAAACGCGACGGCGACTTCGCTGAGGATCAGCACGCCGCCGACAATCAGCGCCAGGGCGATCCCGGCCAGTCCACCGACCACCGAAAGCATCACCGCTTCGGTGAGGAACTGGCGCAGGATGTCGCGCTGGCGGGCGCCGGTGGCCATGCGGATGCCGATCTCACGGGTCCGTTCGCGGACGGTCATGAGCATGATGTTCATCACGCCGATGCCACCCACCAGCAGCGAAATCGCGGCAATCGAACCGAGCATCAGCGACAGGGTGTTTTGCGTGCGCGCTTCGGCCTGGATCATCGCCGCGTTGTTGGTCAGCTCGAAATCCTTCTTGCCGTTATGCAGGCGCAGCATCAATTGCTCAATGGCCTGTTCCGTCTCCTTGACCTTGCGCGCATCGGCGGCGGCAATCGCGATGTATTCCGGGTTGTGGGTGCCGAACAGCCGCACACTGGCCGCGGAGTAGGGGATGGCGATGCGGTCGTCACTGTCGGAGTCGCCGGAGCTGGCGCCTTTTTCCGCCAGCACGCCGACCACCTGGAAGGGCACGTTTTCGATCAGGATGTATTGGCCGATGGGATTGGCCACGTCCTTGAGCAGCTTGGTCCGCACCTTGTGGCCGATCACCGCGACCGCCGCGGCGTTTCGCTCATCGGCCTCGGTGAAATAACTGCCTTGCACCACCGGCCAGTTGAAGATCGCCGGGAAGTTGGTGTCGTTGCCGCCGACGTAACTCAGGTGGTCGAGGTTACCGAAACGGACCCCGGCTTCCTGGCCGTTGACCGGCATGATGCGCATGACCTGGGGCAGGCTCGCCACCGCCTTGACTTCGTCCAGGGTGACGATGCCCTGCGGTGTTCGCGGGTTGGGCGACGAGCCGCTGAGGTAAATGATGTTGGAGCCGAACGCGCCCATCTGCGCCATGACCTGGCGCTTGCTGCCTTCGCCGACGGCCAGCATCACCACCACCGAAGCGACGCCGATGATGATCCCCAGCAGCGTCAGCGCGGTGCGGAACTTGTTGATCCACATCACCCGCCAGGCAGCTTGCACCGCATCGACCAGTTCGCCTTTCCAGGCGCCGCTGGCTTGCGCGCCTTCAGACAGGCGCTTGCGCAGATCCACCGCTTGCAACGCGCCGGGATTGGCGCAGGTTTGCGCGGCGGGGTTGTCCCGGGCGCTGTCGCTGATGATCAGGCCGTCGCGGATCTCGATGATGCGCTTGGCCCGCGCCGCCACCTCGCGGTCGTGGGTGATGAGGATCACCACGTGACCCTGGCTCGCCAGCTCATCGAGCAGCGCCATGACTTCCTTGCCGCTGTGGCTGTCGAGGGCGCCGGTGGGTTCGTCGGCGAGGATGATGTGGCCGCCGTTCATCAAGGCGCGGGCAATGGACACCCGTTGCTGCTGGCCACCGGAGAGCTGGTGCGGACGATTGCCTGTGCGCGTGGCCAGGCCGAGGCGCTCGAGCAGGGCGGCGGCGCGGGCATGGCGTTCGGCGGCCGGGGTGCCTGCGTAGATCGCCGGCATTTCGACGTTTTCCTGGGCCGAGCCGGACGGGATCAGGTGGTAACCCTGGAACACGAAACCAAAGGCTTCGCGGCGCAGCCAGGCCAGTGCATCACTGTCCAGTGCGGCGACGTTTTCTCCGGCGAAGCGGTATTCGCCCGAGGTCGGACGGTCGAGGCAGCCGAGGATGTTCATCAGTGTCGACTTGCCGGAACCGGAGGCGCCGACGATCGCCACGAATTCACCGGCATGGATCGACAGGTCGATGCCGCGCAACACGTGGACTTCAGGGGCGTCGCCACCGCCGTAGGCTTTGCGGATGTCCGAAAGGTCGATCAGGGGCGTTTGCATTCAACCGCCACTCCCGTCGGCCGGGCCGATCAGCAAGTGATCGCCTTCCTGCAGGCCGTCGAGGATCTGCACCCGCAGGCGGTCGCTGATGCCGGTGCGGACATTGCGCTGTTCGATGCTGCCGTTTTTGGCCACCACTTGCGCGGTCTGGCTGTCGGCTTGCTCGCCGGCCTGCAGGGCGGCGATCGGTGCGGTCAGGACGTTCTGCGCCTGGTCTGCGACGAAAAATACCTGGGTGGTCATTTCCGCCATCAGCGCGTTGTCGGCGTTGTCGACGTCCAGTAGCACGGTGTACAGCACCACCCGCGCGCTGCCGCTTTTGCTCGAGCTGGCTGGGCTGCCGCCGCCCTGGCTGGTCTGGTCCAGGGGTTTGGGCGGTACCGGCAGAATCTGCCGTACGGTGCTTTTCCAGCGCCGGGTGCCGCCGCTGAGGGTGGTGAACCAGGCGTTCATGCCGGGTTTGACGTGGCCGATGTCGGCTTCGGAGACTTCGGCCCACACGGTCATCGGCGACAGCTTGGCGATGCGCAAAATCAGCGGGGTCTGTTGCTGGGCGTTGAGGGTCTGGCCTTCCCGGGCATCCAGTGCGACCACGGTGCCGGACATCGGCGCATAGATCCGGGTATAGCCGAGCTCGGCCTGATCGCTGCGCAGGCTGGCCTGGGCCTGGCGAATCTGCGCCTGGAACATGTCGATGCGCGCCTGGGTCGCACGCAGTTCGGCCCGGGCGGTCTGCACGTCTTCTTCGCGGGTGGCATTGCCGGCCTTGAGGTTCTGCTGACGCTGGTACTTCTGTTCGGCGAGGTCGTGTTGCGCGCGTTGCTCCTGCAGCTGCGCCTTGAGGTTTTCGATGGAGAAACGCCCGGCATCGAGTTTGGCCTGTTGCGTGGAGGGATCGATCTCCACCAGCAACTGGCCTTCCTTGACCACGTCCCCGACTTCCACATGGATCTTTTGAATCTGCCCGGACGCCTGGGCGCCGACATCGACATAACGCCTGGGTTGCAGGGTACCCAAGGCCGTGACACTGCTTTCGATGTCGGCGCGGGTGACCTGCACGGTGGCGAACTGGTCACGCCCGGGCGGGATGAACTGCCAGGCCGCGACGGCGATAACAGGGATCAGGCTGAGTGCTACAAGCAGGGCGCGTCGGGTGTGACGGGGACGATTCATGCAGGGTTCCGGCCAAAGGATTTCGGCCCGTCGTTCAGCGCGCAAGGTTCGGGCAGAGACGGGGAGCTGTCCTTTATACGATGAAAGAAGCGGGGAATTTAGCCGCGGACATAAGGCGTAACACCTGTGACTTACCTCACTGATCGTTCCCACGCAGAGCGTGGGAACGATCAAAAGCAGAAGATCAAAAGATCGCAGCCTTCGGCAGCTCCTACTATTTGTCGGGCAAGACAAAGCAATACTTTAAATCTATATGAGAATTACTATAAATTACGCACTTCAAATTGCCACTATCGTGCCACTGTCTGTTTTTGTGGGCGAAGAACGGGCTCAAGGACAGAAACCGCACCCCTGCGGACGGGAGTCATGTTGGAAAACTACTATCGAGAGCTGGTGTGTTTCCTCAACGCCAAGCTCGGCAACCGCCAGGTGGCCGAAGATGTGGTGCATGACGCTTATCTGCGAGTCCTGGAACGCTCCAGCGACACGCCGATCGAGCAGCCCCGGGCCTTCCTTTACCGCACGGCCTTGAACCTCGTGATCGACGATCACCGACGCAATGCATTGCGCCAGGTCGAGTCGCTGGAAGTGCTCGACAACGAAGAGCGCTATTTCAGCCCATCGCCCCTCAGTAGCCTCGACCATGGCCAGCGCCTGGACATGCTCCAGCGCGCCCTGGCGGAATTGCCCCGGCTGTGTCGCGAGAGTTTCCTGCTGCGCAAGATCGAAGGCCTGTCACACCCGCAGATCTCCGAACGCCTAGGCATTTCCAAGGCTCTGGTGGAGAAACACATCGTCAATGCGATGAAGCATTGCCGGGTGCGGATGCGCCAATGGGATGGGCATTGATCCCAGCCGGTTTGTCAAAATTTCGTTAAATTTCATTTCACTGTCCTCGTTCCTAATCACAGACGATCTGCTGTCCTGCTCAAGGCCGGCCAGGTCACTTAGGCTTATCTCCCCGCCGCTCGGGGTTCATCCAGAGGACACTGGAAATGACACAGGCAATTGCATCGCCCATCGTTCACGACCTGATCGGCGTCGGTTTCGGCCCTTCGAACCTGGCACTGGCCATCGCCCTGCAAGAACGCGGGCCGAGCCAGGGCGAACTGGATGTGCTGTTTCTCGACAAGCAAGCCAACTACAGCTGGCATGGCAACACCCTGTCGACCCAGAGCGAGCTGCAGATTTCCTTCCTCAAGGACCTGGTGACCCTGCGCAATCCGACCAGCCCTTATTCGTTCGTCAATTACCTCAAGGCCCACGGTCGCCTGGTGGACTTCATCAACCTGGGCACCTTCTATCCATGCCGCATGGAGTACAACGACTACCTGCGCTGGGTGGCCGCGCAGTTCGATAAACAGAGCCGTTATGGCGAAGAAGTGCTGACCATCGAGCCGGTGCTGCACAACCAGCAGGTCGAAGCGCTGCGGGTGATTTCTCGCGACAGCACTGGGCATCAACATGTGCGAACCACCCGTTCGGTGGTGGTCAGCGCGGGCGGCACGCCGCGAATCCCCGAGGCGTTCAAGGCGCTCAAGGGCGACAATCGGGTGTTCCACCATTCGCAGTACCTGGCGCAGATGGCCAAGCAGCCGTGCGTGAACAACCAGCCGATGAGCATCGCGATCATCGGTGGCGGGCAGAGCGCTGCCGAAGCCTTCATCGACCTCAACGACAGTTTCCCCTCGGTGCAGGTGGACATGATCCTGCGCGGTTCTGCCCTGAAACCGGCGGACGACAGCCCGTTCGTCAACGAAGTGTTCTCGCCGGAGTTCACCGACCTGGTGTTCCAGCAGGTAAGCAGCGAACGTGAGCGCCTGGTCAACGAATACCACAACACCAACTATTCGGTGGTGGACATCGACCTGATCGAGCGCATCTACGGCATTTTCTACCGGCAGAAAGTCTCGGGCATCGCTCGCCATGCGTTCCGTACCCTGACCACCATTGAAAGCGCCAGCGCCACCGAGCGCGGCATCGAACTGGCGGTGCGCAACAACGCCACCGGCGAAGTTACGGTCCGTCACTACGACGCCGTGGTGCTGGCCACCGGTTACGAGCGGCAGATGCACCGCAAGCTGCTGGCCCCGCTGGAGCAGTACCTGGGTGATTTCGAGGTGGATCGCAACTACAAATTGATCACCGATGAGCGCTGCAAGGCCGGCATCTATATGCAGGGCTTCTGCCAGGCCAGCCATGGCTTGAGCGACACGCTGCTGTCGATCCTGCCGATTCGCGCGGACGAGATCGCCGGGTCGTTGTATGACCATGGCAAGAAGCGCGGGCATCGCTCGATGGCGGATTTGCTCCTGGCGGCAGCCAGCTAAATCTTCGGCGGCTTTGAGGCCGCCTTCGCTGCGATGCGGCGACCCGACAAGCCAGCTCCTACAGGGGATCACGTCGCGGCGAAAATCCACTGTAGGAGCTGGCTTGCCAGCGAAGAGGCCCCGAAGAACACCACAAAGCTTGATTCCTGAACCCTGCCTGAAGAACCCTGCGATTCCCCCAATGTTCCCCAACGGCGCGTTTACTCTCCAGAAACGAGGCTGACTCTGGGGGCGCTGCCATGAACCTGACCCTGCTCAAGGAATTCTTCGCCGGATTCCTGCGCACCCGCCACATCGCCCGACATTTCCGTCGCTTGGCGCTGCTGGAAAATTTCACCGACACCACGGTCAGCCGCGAGGTGCCGCCGACCCTCGCGCACACCCTGGTCCGCGCCGCGTCCAGTGACAGCGGCCCGTTGCTGGACGCCCTGGGCAGTCACACCGACGGCTTGAGTGAACTTCAAGCCCAAACATTGCGCGGGCAATGGGGGCTCAACGAAGTCGAGCACGAACAGCCGTTGCCGTGGTGGACGCACCTGTGGCACTGCTACAGGAACCCGTTCAACCTGCTGCTGACATTGCTGGCGGTCATCTCCTGGCTGACCGAAGACATGAAGGCCGCGATCGTGATTTTTTCCATGGTGGTGCTCTCGACCCTGTTGCGCTTCTGGCAGGAAAGCAAGGCCAACCAAGCCGCCGACGCGCTCCAGGCGATGGTCAGCAACACCGCGACGGTGCTGCGTCGAGACTCGGAAAATAAGGGCGCGCAGCGCGTCGAATTGCCGATCAGGCAACTGGTGCCGGGGGACCTGATCCTGTTGTCGGCCGGCGACATGATTCCCGCCGATTGCCGGGTGCTCAGTGCCAAGGACCTGTTCGTCAGCCAGGCGGCCATGACCGGCGAATCGATGCCGGTCGAAAAATTCCCGCGTCAGCGCGACAACGACACGGTCAACCCACTGGACCTGGACAACATTCTGTTCATGGGCACCAACGTGGTGTCCGGTACGGCCATGGCGCTGATCCTCACTACTGGCAACAGCACCTATTTCGGTGCACTGGCGCAACGGGTTGGCGCCACCGACCGCGCACCGACCTCGTTCCAGACCGGGGTCAACAACGTCAGCTGGTTGTTGATCCGGTTCATGTTCGTCATGGCGCCGCTGGTCTTGTTCATCAACGGCTTCACCAAGGGCGACTGGACGCAAGCGTTGCTGTTCGCACTGTCGATTGCCGTCGGCCTGACCCCGGAAATGCTGCCGATGATCGTCACCTCGACCCTGGCCAAGGGGGCGGTATTCCTGTCGCGCAAAAAAGTCATCGTCAAACGCCTGGACGCCATCCAGAACTTCGGCGCGATGGATGTGCTGTGCACCGACAAGACCGGCACACTGACCCAGGACAAGATCTTCCTGGCACGTAGCATCGATGTGTGGGGCAATGATAGCGACGACGTACTGGAAATGGCTTACCTCAACAGCTACTACCAGACCGGCCTGAAAAACCTGCTGGATGTGGCGGTGCTCGAGCATGTGGAAATTCACCGGCAACTGAAGGTCGGCACGGCGTATCGCAAGGTCGACGAGATCCCGTTCGACTTCACCCGGCGGCGCATGTCGGTGGTGGTCGGCGCGGGTGATCAACCGCATTTGCTGATCTGCAAAGGCGCCGTAGAGGAAGTGCTGGCGGTCTGCACCCGGGTGCGCCACGGCGTGGTCGATGAAGGGTTGAGCGAAGCGCTGCTGGCACGGATCCGCCAGGTCACAGCGGCGTTCAACGGCGAAGGGCTGCGGGTTGTCGCGGTGGCGGCACGGCCGATGCTCGAGGGGCGTGACACTTTCAGTCTTGCGGATGAACAGGCGCTGACGCTGATCGGCTACGTGGCGTTCCTTGATCCGCCGAAAGACAGCACGGCACCGGCGCTCCGGGCGCTGGCGGCCCATGGCGTGGCGGTGAAAGTGCTTACCGGCGATAACGAACTGGTGACGGCGAAGATCTGCCGCGAAGTCGGCCTGGAGCAACAGTGCCTGCTGCTGGGCAACGACGTCGAACGCATGAGTGACGCCGAACTGGCGGTAGCCGTGGAGCGCGCGAACGTCTTCGCCAGACTGACGCCGTCGCACAAGGAACGCATCGTGCGCCTGCTCAAGGGCAATGGCCATGTGGTCGGGTTCATGGGCGACGGCATCAACGACGCTGCGGCCCTGCGCACCGCCGATATCGGGATTTCCGTGGACAGCGCCGTCGACATCGCCAAGGAAGCGGCCGACATCATCCTCCTGGAAAAAAGCCTGATGGTGCTGGAGGAGGGCGTGCTGGAAGGGCGGCGGACCTTCGCCAACATGCTCAAGTACATCAAGATGACCGCCAGTTCCAACTTCGGCAATGTGTTCTCGGTGCTGGTGGCCAGTGCGTTCATTCCATTCCTGCCGATGCTGCCGATGCACCTGCTGGTGCAGAACCTGCTCTACGACATTTCGCAGACCGCCATTGCATTCGATAACGTCGATGAGCAAATGCTCAGGCAACCGCAACGCTGGCAGCCGGCGGATGTCGGTCGGTTCATGCTGTTTTTCGGGCCGATCAGCTCGATCTTCGATATCAGCACGTTCGGGCTGATGTGGTACGTGTTCGACGCCAATACTCCAGCTCAACAAACCCTGTTCCAGTCCGGCTGGTTCGTGGTCGGGTTGCTGACCCAGACACTGATCGTGCACCTGATCCGTACGCCGAAGATCCCGTTCCTGCAGAGCCGTGCGGCGATGCCGCTGATGGTGATGACCGGGGTCATCATGGCCGTGGGGATTTTCCTGCCGATGGGGCCGTTGGCGCACTACTTCAAGCTGCAGGCGTTGCCGTCGCTGTACTTCCTGTTCCTGCCGGTCATCCTGCTGGCTTACATGGGCCTGACCCAGGCGGTGAAAGGGTTCTACATTCGTCGGTTTGGCTGGCAATAGCCGGTAGGGATCATTTCCCACGCAGGCGTGGAAAATGATCCGCGTCAGACTTAGCCGGCGGTATTTCGGATTTTTCCTACAGAATGCGCGGTAGGTCTTCCGTAGCCTTGCCCCCTCATCAATTTGACCCGGGGGGCCACGTTGCCCAGCAAGTCCTTACGCATCCTGATCGCTGACAATCAACACTTCAACCGGATGAAAATCGAGCGGTTGTTCAACCAGCTCGATTATTTTCGGGTGGCTCCGGTGCAAAGCCTCGAGGAGCTTCTGAACCTGGTCGAATATGGCTGCGAGCCATTCGATCTGCTGGTCATCAATGCTGGCCTTGGGCACGGCAAGCTGAACCTGCTGGATTTCTGTCTCGACAACGGGCAGCTGGCGCACGCGCTGATCTTCGACGGCCAGCGCGCGCAACTCCCCGTCATTGCGGCATGCGAGCGGCACAAGGTGCAGGTGAGCCACGCCTTGCTGCCGGATCTGGCGACGATCCAGCGATTGATGGCGATCATCGATCGACCCCAACCGTTCGTCGGCACTGTCATTTCTGTCAGGTAGTTCAATCGGGTTTTACGTGCAAGAGTCTATGCGCAGCTATGTGCGGGTTCTTGCCCATGGGCCGTCAGTGTCCGAATGTCGTGTTTATGCATAGGGAGTTGCCATGAAGTGCGCGCTGGTTGTGGACGATCATCCGGTGATTCGCGGTGCAGTCAAAATCGTGCTCAAGCTGGAGGGATACAAACGTATCTTTGAAGCGGCCTGCGGTAATGAAGTCCTGTCGATGATCCGCGAGCATAAACCGGAACTGGTGGTGCTGGACCTCAACATCCCGAAGCTCGACGGCCTGGATGTACTGGCACGGATCCAGATGGAAGAGGCGCACTGTCGTGTGGTGGTGTTCACGGCCCAGGAACCGGCGTTTTTCCAGGATCGTTGCATGCGTGCCGGTGCCGTGGCCTACGTGGCGAAGACCAACGATCTGCAGCATTTGCACAAAGCCGTGCATGCCGTGATGGCCGGCTACACCTATTTCACCCGGCTGCCTTCGAGCTCGGTGTCGGCAAACCAGGTACTACGCAGTGAAAAGCAGTTGATCAACAGCCTTTCGGACCGCGAGTTGTCCATCTTCCTGCACCTGGCCCGGGGCACGAGCAACAAGGAAATCGCCGAAATCCTGCACGTGAGCCACAAGACCGTCAGCACCTACAAAACCCGCCTGACTGAAAAACTCAACGTGAAGTCGTCGGTGCATCTGCGCGATCTTGCCCAGCGTCATCACCTGATCTGAATGAACACTATTCGATATCTGCTGTTGGCGCTTTGCCTGGGGGCATCGAGTGTCTTTGCGCAGCCGCAAGTATTGACGTTACTGGGCCGCTCCAGCGTGGACGGCCAGGTGCTGTCGTTGTCGGCAGCCGATTCGCGCTGGCTGCAACAAAAAGCCCGTTTGGTGCTCGCCGTTTCAGCGCCGGATTATCCACCTTTCGACATCACCACCGATCACGCGCTCGAGGGGGTGACGGCTGACTACGCCGATCTGCTGCGGCAACTGCTGCGAGTGGAGATCGAAGTGCGACGCTACTCATCCCGCGAAGATGCCGTTCGAGCCGTCAAGCAAGGGGCGGCAGACCTGCTGGGAACGTCCAACAGCTTCGAGTCCCAGGACCGCCAATTACAAATGTCCCACGCCTATGCAGTGGATCAGCCGGTATTGGTGACCCGCATTGATTCACCCCAGGTACTCGACCCGACACTGGCCGGCAAGCGCCTGGCAACGCTCTATCACTACTTGCCTGAACAAAACGTGCAGCAGTTCTATCCCCAGGCCCGGCTCCAGCTTTTCCCCTCGACACTGGCAGCGGTTGGCGCAGTCGCCTTCGGCCAGGCGGATGTTTACCTGGGCGATGCCATCAGCGCCCATTACCTGATCAGCAAAAACTACCTGAACAACGTTCAGCTGGCGGATTTCTCGCCCATGGAATCGGGGCGCTTCGCCTTTGCCATGGCCCGCGACAACCCGGCGCTGCAGCGCATTGTCAACAAGGCCCTGGCGGCGATAACGGCCAATGAACAGATGAACATCCTGCGCCGCTGGGGAGCGAGCGGGGTGTCCATGCCGGGCACCCAGTCACTGCAATTGAGCGTGGCCGAGCAACGTTGGCTCGACCGCCACCCACGCGTGAGTGTGGCGATCAACGAGAACATCCCGCCGATCACCTTCATGGACAGTGAAGGCAGGTTCCGCGGCATCGGTGTCGATGTGTTGGCGAAAATCAGCCTGCGTACTGGCCTGCAATTCGACATCCGGGGCATGCGCTCAGTGGCCGGGATGCTGCAGGCGATCAAGAGCGGCCAGGTCGATGTGCTGGCCGGCATCGGCCTGAGTTCCCGGCGTGAGGAAGACTTGTTGTTTACCCGGCCATTCCTGACCAGCCCCTCGGTGTTGGTGACGCGCCTGGCGCCGGACAGCCCCAGGACCCTGGATGATCTGGCTGGAAAAAACCTGGCGCTGACCGAGGGCAATATCGCTGGCGAGTTCATTCGCCAACACTTTCCGTCGATCGGTTTTGTCGATGCGCCACTGTCGGCCGACGCCATGGAAATGGTTGCCCAAGGCAAGGCGCAAGGTGGCATCAACTCGTTGATCAGCGCCCGCTACCTGATATCCCGGCAGTACCGTGATCGCCTCCAGGTCACCAGCACGGTGGGCATCGATCCCGCGCGCAGTACCCTGGCGACCGGTCGCGACGACACCGAGTTGCATTCGATCCTGGACAAGGCCTTGCTCAGTATCCCTCCCGAAGAAATCGACGACCTGATAATGCCGTGGCGCAATGACCTGATGGTGGAGCAGAGTTATTGGTTGCGTCATCGACAGACGATTTTCCAGGCGTTCGCCGCCGCCGGCACTTTGCTTCTGCTCGCCCTGGCCTGGATCGCCTGGCAGCGCCGGCAGATCCGCCAGCGCCAGCAATGGCTTGCCCGATTGCAGGAGGCCAAGGACGCCGCCGACGATGCCAACCGGGCCAAGACCACGTTCCTGGCGACCATGAGCCATGAGATCCGCACGCCGATGAATGCCCTGATCGGCATGCTTGAGCTGGCTCTTAAAAGCGCCGAACAGGGCGTTACCGACCGTGCGGCCATCGAGGTGGCGTCAAATGCCGGGCAACAGTTGCTGGCCTTGATCGGCGACATCCTGGACATTGCCCGTATCGAGTCCGGGCATTTGTCGCTGATGCCGGAGCGGGCCAATCTGCAGGCGCTGGTGGTGTCGGTGTGCCGGGTCTTCGAAGGCCTGGCCCGGCAGAAAAACCTGCAGTGGCGCATCGACCTGGACGAACACAGCGACCGCGATGTGTTGATCGATCCCACGCGTTTCAAGCAGGTGCTGTCCAACCTGCTGAGCAATGCCATCAAGTTCACCCACAAAGGCGAGGTCAGCCTGAGATTGCGGGTTGTGCCCGCGTCGCCGGACCGTCTCGCGGTCAGTGTGTGTATCGAGGACAGCGGCAGCGGTATCAGTACTTTTGACCAGCAACGCCTGTTCAGCCCGTTCGTGCAAGCCGGCAATCGTCAGGGCTCAGGCAGGCAGGGCTCCGGCCTGGGGCTGGTGATCAGCCGCACGCTGTGCGAAATGATGGGGGGGCGCTTGCAACTCGCCAGCGTCCTGGGGCACGGCACCCGCCTGGACATCAGTCTTGAACTGCTGGCATTGCCGACGTTGCCCGCCGCTGAAAGGGTGCCGAGTGAAGCGCTGGCAAGGACCCGCCCTTTGACCATTCTGGTGGTGGATGATTACCCGGCCAACCGGCTGCTTCTTTCGCGGCAACTGAGTTACCTCGGGCACCAGGTGCTGCTCGCGGAGGATGGCCAGCAAGGTTTCGAGCAATGGCGCGAACACGTCTGTGATCTGGTCGTCACCGACTGCAACATGCCAGTGGTCAGCGGTTATGAGCTGGCGGGTGCGATCCGCGATGAGGAGCGCTTCCAGGTGGGGCCACCAACCTTGATCCTGGGCTTCACCGCCAGCGCGCAACCCGAGGAGAAACGGCGTTGTATTGAAGCGGGCATGGACGATTGTCTGTTCAAACCCATTCGATTGGTCGACCTGAGCGTATGGTTGGCCAGCAGATTTCCCGGCGAATCGGCAGGCATGCCCGAAGCGCCGCCCATCACCGAAATCGATCTGAGTGGGTTGCAACGCTACACGGGGGCCGACAGTAAACTGATCGTGCAACTGCTGCAGGATCTGGCCGTGACCAACCGCGAAGATCGTGAACGTCTGCTGCAAGAACATGCCAGCGGTAATCGCCATGGCTTGAAAGACCTGGCGCACCGCATCAGGGGTGGGGCGCAAATGGTCCGGGCGCAGGCGCTGGTGGCGTGTTGCGAACAACTGGAGCATGCCTGCGCCGAAGGCGATGCCTCACTGATCGACGCCGCCGTCGATCAGTTGTACAGGGCCATGACGCGCCTGGAAAAAACGTTAGAACAGGGCTGAGGCTTGATCCTGGCGGTTTAATCCCAGGCTGGCGCAAGGCCCTTGGGGCTGGTCAGGCGATGGCCGCGATCCAGGCTGGCGATCGATGCCATGTCGGCATCGCTCAACGTGATGGCGCTGGCCTTGAGGTTGCCGGCGAGGTTGGCGCGTTTGGTCGACGAAGGAATCACGCCATAGCCCAGTTGCAGGGCCCAGGCCAGGGTGACTTGTGCCGGGGTCGCCTGAAGGCGATCGGCGATCTGCGCAATCACCGCATCCTTGAGCACTTCACCGTAGGCCAGGGTCATGTACGAGGTGATGTGGATGCCCTGGCTTTGCGCGAACTCGACGACCTGGCGGTTTTGCAGGTAGGGGTGCAGTTCGATCTGGTTGGTGGCGATGTTCTCGGCGCCGACGGAGGCTATCGCCTGTTTCATCAGGTCGATAGTGAAGTTGGAGACACCGATCTTCCGGGTCAGGCCCAGCTGTTTGGCTTCGAGCAAGGCCCCCATGAATTCCTCGACCGGCACCTGGTCTTCCGGCGACGGCCAGTGGATCAGGGTCAGGTCCAGGTAGTCAGTCTGCAGTTTGTGCAGGCTCTCCCTGAGGCTGTCGATCAGGCGATCCTTGGCGAAGTTGGCGATCCAGATCTTGCTGGTGATGAACAGGTTTTCACGGGCAACGCCGCTGGCGGCGATGGCCTGGCCGACGTCGGCTTCGTTTTCGTAGATCTGCGCGGTGTCGATGACCCGGTAACCCAGTTCCAGGGCGGTGCTCACCGAATCGATGACCACCTGGCCTTGCAAGCGAAACGTACCCAAGCCGAAAGCGGGGATAGACATGAATGACTCCAGAGGTTGCAGTGGGAATGGCCGCGAGTATCCGCGCCTGCATCCGTGAGAAAAACCGCTGGATGGGCAAAGCAATGTTTACCGCAAGTCATGAATAGGAGCAGGGTGATAAATTGACTGTTCTGACGCCTTCGCGGGCAAGCCACGCTCCTACAAGGTCACGATAACCTGTAGGAGCGAGGCTTGCCCGCGAAGGCCGCGACTCGATCTATGGTCCTACCCCCGCGCCTCAAGAATCATGCAAGTCGTCGTCCCCGTCGCATACAACCGCCCATCCACATCATAAATCCGCCCCTCGGCGAGCGCCGTCGAACGCCCCAGATGCACGATCTTGCCCTCGGCCCGCACCGGTCCGCTGGCGTTGTTCAGGGCCCGGACATAACTGATGCGCAGATCCAGCGTCGTATAACCCTGGCCTTTCTTCAGTTGCGTATGGACCGCGCAACCCATGCACGAATCCAGCAGGGTCGCGGCATAACCGCCGTGCACGGTGCCCAGCGGATTGTAATGCCGCGCATCCGGCGTGCCCTGAAAGACGAACAGCCCGGCGGACCATTCAATAGGGATGAAATCCATCAGGGCCCCAATGGGCGGCGAGGGCAGTTCACCGTTGCCGATGCCCTCGAAAAACTCGGCGGGCGACAGGGCGCTGACTTCGGCCAGGGACAAACTGCCAGGCCCGGCCAGGCGGGCGCGCATGGCCTGTTCCTGGGCGATCCATTGAGCGAGCGTGGCCTCACGGTTTGGGCTTTGCATGTACAGGTCCTCAGCTGAGAAAATATTATGATTGTAATTTTTCAGCATGTTATGCCCAAAGTAAAATCTGCGCTACCCCTCAAACCAGCTTGCCGCTGAAAGCTTGCAGCTACCCTCAGGCAATATCACTGCGGCTGAACTCCTCGCCAAGAAAGTCGATCAAGGTCCGCACCGACGGCAGCAGGCCACGGCGTGACGGGAAGATCGCATGGATAACGCCACTTCTTGGCGCCCAGCCCGGCACCAGTTCGACCAGCTGGCCGGCGGCGATCTCATCGCGCACCACCACGCTGGGCAGGTGGACAATCCCGATGCCGGCTACCGCCGCGTGGCGCAAGGCCAACAGGTCATCGGTGACCATCCGCGGCGCGTGCCTGATCATCGCACTGCTGCCATCGACGCCAAATAATTCCCACTGGTACTCGCGCTGTACCGCCCCCCAGTGCAGGCTCGGCAAGCCACTGAGGTCAGCCGGGGAGGCGGGGGTCGACAGATGTGACAAAAAGGTCGGACTGCCCACCACGCTCTGGGTGCTGTTACCCAGCACCTTCATCACCATGTCGGTGTTTTCCAGCGGCGGAAAACGCACGCGCAAAGCGATATCGAATCCTTCGTGGATCAGATCGACCCGCCGGTTTGTACTCTCGATGAACAACTCCACCAGCGGATATTTGAGCAGGTAGCGGGTCAGCATCGGCCCGACCCAGGAATTGAGCAACGCCGTTGGACAACTGATACGCACCACGCCCTGGGGTTCGGAGCGGTTGCGTTCGATCAGTTCGGCGGCGCTTTCCGCCTCCACCCGCATCGCCAGGCAACGCTGGTAATAAGCCTGGCCGATTTCAGTCAGCGAACAATGCCGGCTGCTGCGATGCAGCAACCTTACGCCGAGGCGTTCTTCGAGTTCGGCAATGCGTCGGCTGAGCTTGGACTTGGGCATGTCCAGGGCCCGCCCGGCCGCGGCGAAACCCTGATGTTCCACCACTTGGGTGAAGTAGTAGAGGGTGTTGAGGTCTTCCACCATCGTTCTCCAGATAGAACGCTAAAGCTGATTTTTGCAGTCTAGCGCAGCAAAGGTCACGGTTTTAAGCTCTGTCCATGGCTTCACCCACCTCATCAGGAGACACCATGAAAAACATCATCGGTATCTACACCAGCCCGCGGGCCCATTGGGTCGGCGACGGCTTTCCGGTTCGCACGCTGTTTTCCTACGACAACCTGGGCAAGCACATCAGCCCGTTCCTGCTGCTGGATCATGCCGGCCCTACCGAGTTCACCCCGACCACCGCGCGACGTGGCGTTGGTCAGCATCCGCACCGGGGGTTCGAAACCGTGACTATCGTTTACAAGGGCGAACTGGAACACCGCGACTCCACCGGCAGTGGCGGCAAGATCGGCCCCGGCGACGTGCAGTGGATGACCGCGGCCTCGGGGATTCTCCATGAAGAGTTTCACTCCGAAGGTTTCGCCAAGAGCGGCGGCACCCTGGAAATGGTGCAGTTGTGGGTCAACCTGCCGGCCAAGGACAAAATGGCCGACGCCGGTTACCAGACGATTCTCGATGGCGACATCCCGAGCATTGCCCTGAAGAACAACGCCGGCAGCTTGCGCTTGATCGCCGGTGAATTTGAAGGCCACAAAGGGCCGTCGCGCACCTTTACCCCAATCGACGTCTGGGACCTGCGCCTGAATGCCGGCAAGTTGCTCACGCTGGATCTGCATGAAGGACGCAACACCGCACTGGTGGTGTTGCGCGGCACGATCGAGGTCAACGGCCTGGAGTCGGTGCGTCAAGGGCAGTTGGCCTTGTTCGATCGCAAGGGCGATCAGATGACCCTCCAGGCCAGCGAGGACGCGGTGGTGCTGCTGCTCAGTGGCGAACCGATCGACGAGCCGATCGTCGGCCACGGTCCGTTCGTGATGAACACCGAGCAGGAAATCCACCAGGCGTTCGCCGACTTCCAGTCCGGTCGCTTCGGCCAGATGCACGGTTAATCCGCTTCGCCCCGACACCCCGCTCTACACAGGATGAGTAGGCCGGTTCCCAGGCCAGGGAGGGCTGTTGCCTGTCAAAAGAGGAAACACTGATGAACACCGTCAATGCGGCCAACTTCAATGGCCAGAAACCGACGATCGACCCCAATGACAGCGCCATGCTGTTGATCGATCACCAGAGTGGGCTGTTCCAGATCGTCAAGGACATGGATGTACCGCAACTGCGCGCCAACGCCATCGCCCTGGCCAAGGCGGCCACCTTGCTGAAGATGCCGGTGATCACCACCGCTTCCGTGCCGCAAGGGCCGAACGGGCCGCTGATTCCGGAAATCCACGAGGCGGCACCCCATGCCCAATACGTGGCGCGCAAGGGCGAAATCAATGCCTGGGACAACCCGCAGTTTCACGCGGCGGTAAAAGCCACCGGCAAGAAAACCCTGGTGATCGCCGGCACCCTGACCAGCGTTTGCCTGGCGTTTCCGTCCATTGCGGCGGTGCATGAAGGCTACAAGGTGTTTGCCGTGGTCGATGCCTCGGGCAACCACTCCAAGTTGGCCACTGATCTGACAGTTGCCCGCCTGGCCCAGGCCGGGGTGGTGCCGATCGACATCATGGCTACGCTCTCAGAGCTGCAAGGCTCGTGGAACCGTCCGGACGCCGAGCAGTGGGCCGCTGTCTATGCCCAGGCCATGCCGCATTATCAATTGTTGATCGAGAGCTACCTCAAGGCTCAACAAGTGGCGAACGAACATGAAGTGCTGGATTCGCAGCGCTAACCGGGACACCCACGCCGACTTTTCGGCATCGATAACACGCGAGGACTACTGCCATGACAACTTCCTACAAGCGTCTCGACAAGGACAACGCCGCCGTACTGTTGGTGGATCATCAGACAGGCCTGCTGTCGCTGGTGCGCGACATCGACCCGGACCGGTTCAAGAACAACGTGCTGGCCCTGGCCGACCTGGCCACGTACTTCAAGCTGCCGACTATCCTCACCACCAGTTTCGAAACCGGCCCCAACGGCCCGCTGGTGCCGGAGCTCAAGGCACAGTTCCCGGATGCCCCGTACATTGCACGCCCCGGCCAGATCAATGCCTGGGACAACGAAGACTTCGTCAAGGCGATCAAGGCCACCGGCAAGAAGCAATTGATCATCGCCGGCGTGGTCACTGAAGTCTGTGTAGCGTTTCCGGCACTCTCGGCGCTGGCCGAAGGCTTCGATGTCTTTGTCGTCACCGATGCTTCCGGTACGTTCAACGAGCTGACCCGTGAATCGGCGTGGAATCGCATGTCCACTGCTGGCGCGCAGCTGATGACCTGGTTCGGCCTTGCCTGCGAGCTGCACCGCGACTGGCGCAACGACGTCGAAGGCCTGGGCACGCTGTTCTCCAACCACATCCCGGACTACCGCAACCTGATGACCAGCTACAGCACCCTGACCAAGTAACCCGGCACGCATCGCCCCCTGTAGGAGCGAGCCTGCTCGCGATGGTCGTCAACGATAACGCGTGCTGTCTGGATGAACCCGTCGCCCTCTGGTTCTTCGCGAGCAAGCTCGCTCCTACTACACTCTGGCCAATGTGTGCGATCTTTCGCACATTGTCCCGTGCCGGAGCTGCTTGATGCTGTCGTTACTGACCGAACACCCGCTGGTTTGCGCCTTGGTCCTGATCCTGACCGATCTGGTGTTGTGGCGCTTGATCGGTACCCGTGGCCACAACGTGAAACTGCTTGTGCGGGTGGTGATTTTCTCGCTGTTCAGCCTGGTGCTGTTCAACGAAGGCATGAACCCGCTGGAACCCGCGCCCTGGGACGACAACGTGCCGTTGCATCTGGCGGCCACCGGGTTGCAGATCGGCTGGTGGCTGTTCGCTGCGCGTACCCTGACCGTGCTGATCGGTGCGGGCATGATGCAGCGGGTGGGGCACACTGGGCGACTGCTGCAGGACTTGCTCGGTGCCGTGATTTTCCTGATCGCGGTCATCGCCGCCCTGGCTTACGTACTCAATCTGCCAGTCAAGGGCGTACTGGCCACGTCCGGCGCCTTGGCGATCATCGTCGGCCTGGCCTTGCAAAGCACCCTCAGCGATGTGTTTTCCGGGATCGTGCTGAACACCACCAAACCCTATCAACTGGATGACTGGATCGCCATCGACGGCACCGAAGGCCGGGTCATCGATATCGATTGGCGGGCCACGCGCTTGCAGACCTCCCAGGGCAGCATGATCGTGATCCCAAACTCGCTGGCGGCCAAGGCCAAGATCACCAACTTCAGCCGGCCCAGCGATATGTTCGGCCTTTCGATCAGCTTGCAGGTCAGCCCCCATGTTCGCCCGCAAACCGTGATTGATGCCCTTGAACGTGCGATGCAGGGCTGCCGGACCTTGTTGACCTCACCTGGCGGCAAAGTAGCGCTCAAAAGCTCCAGCCCTGCCGGCAACGAATACGAAATCAGCGGGTTTGTCGCCTCGATGAGCGAAAAGCGCTCGGTACGCAATCAGCTGTTCGATCTGGCGTACCGGCATTTGCGCGCATCCGGGATCCATTTGCTGTCTAGCGTCGAACCCAACCCGTCCAGCGACCTCACACGGCCACGGGCGCTGCTCGACAGCTCACCGCTGTTCTCCACCCTGCGCCACGATGAGAAAGAAACCTTCAGCCAGAACATGTCCCTGCAATCCTTCCGCACCGACGAGACGATACTGGAGGCGGGGGAGGTCAGCGATCACTTGTTCATCATCGAGTCCGGGGTGGTCTCGGTCACGCTCAACCGTCACGGCACGCCCATCGAATCCGGGCGCATGGGGCCGGGGGAGGTGATCGGCGAGGCCGGCATCCTGACCGACAGCGCGCTACCCGCCCAGTTCACCGCGAAAACCCCGTGCACGCTTTATCGCATCGAAAAGCAGTACCTCAAGCCCTGCCTGGATGCCCGCCAGGACATCAACGATGCGATGAAGACCTTGCTGGATTTCCGCCTGAACAAGGCAAAGTCGCTGATCGCCGATGTGCCCGTCATTGAGCCGAAGAAAGGGTTCTTGCACTGGCTGCGCAGTCGGGTGTGACGGGAGGATGGCCCCTACGCGGGCCATTGGCCTCCTCGACTTCTGCCGGATTGGCTATTTGTGCGCGCCGCCCCGGGGGCTAACGTAGTGACACACCCACTTGCCCAGGAGCATGCCATGCAACCGCGTATCGATTTCTACACCGCTTCCCCTGACGCCCTCAAAGCCATGATCGCCCTGGAAACCGCCGTTTCCAAACTGCCACTGGAAAAGTCCCTGATCGAACTGGTCAAGCTGCGCTCTTCGCAAATCAACGGCTGCGCCTTCTGCATCGACATGCACACCGCCGACGCGATCAAGGCCGGCGAAACCCCTCGTCGCCTGTTCGCCGTGACAGCCTGGCGCGAGGCGCCATTTTTCACCGAGCGCGAACGCGCCGCACTGCTCTGGACCGAATCGCTGACCCAGCTCAGCCTGACCCATGCGCCAGACGAAGACTACGAAGTGGTCGCCGCCCAGTTCACCCCCAAGGAAATGGTCGACCTGACCGTCGCGATCAACACCATCAACGGCTGGAACCGCCTGGCAGTGGGCTTCCGCAAGACGCCTCAGGCCTGATTTTACGTCCATGACCAGTGCCGAGCCTCAATGGGCATCGGCACTCGGCGCCGCCGGTGGTTGCACCTTGCGCATCAAGGGCACCATCGCCGTGGCGACGATGAAGCACACCATGATCATCAGGAACGCATCGCCGTAGGTTTGTGTCTGCGCCTCGCGGTAGGTCAGCAGCCAGAGCTGGCGCAGGCTGGCGGTGACACCCAGGTCGCCGCTCTGGCCAAGGGCGGCGAAGTTGTGGCCGACCTGGGACAGCCACTGGTTGAGCGCTTCGTTGGTGCTGTTGAGGTTCTCCGCCAACCGGGTGAAATGCAGGTTGGTGCGGTCATTGAGGATGGTCGCGCAGGCGGCGATGCCGATGGCGCCGCCCAGGTTGCGCATCAGGTTGAACAACCCCGAAGCGTGTTTCAGTCGTGCTGGCGCCAGGCCGCCGAGGGTCAGTGTCACCGCGGGCGGTACCGCCAGTTGCTGGGCGATCCCGCGCAGCGCTTGCGGCAGCATCAATTCCTTGGCTCCCCAGTCATGGGTGATCGGGCTGAAATCCCACATCGACAAGGCGAACAGGCCGAGGCCGGTCATCATGATCCAGCGCAGGTCGACGCGGTTGGCCAGAAAGGCGTACAGCGGAATCGCCATGATCTGGAACACACCGGTGGAGAAAACCGCGAGACCAATGTCCAGCGCGCCGTAGCCACGTACCCGGCCGAGGAACAGCGGTGTCAGGTAAATGGTCGCGAACAGGCCGATGCCGGTGACGAAGGAGAAGAAGCAGCCGAGGGCGAAGTTGCGGTCTTTCAAGGCACGCAGGTCGACGATCGGGTTGGCCACGTGCAGGGTGCGGCCAATGAATGCCAGGCCCGCCAGGCCGCTGATCCACGCCGTGGTCAGGATCGTGCGGTCGCTGAACCAGTTCCAGCGCGGGCCCTCTTCGAGGGTGTATTCCAGGCAGCCGAGGAACAGCGCCAGGAACACCATGCTCAGATAGTCGGCGCCCTTGAGCAGCGACAGTTCAGGCTGGTCGATCTTCACCAGCATCGGCACGGCCACGGCCACGAAAATCCCCGGCACCAGGTTGATGTAGAACAGCCAGTGCCAGGACGAAATGTCGGTGATCCAGCCACCGATCACCGGCCCCAGGGTAGGCGCCAGGGACGCCACCGCGCCGATGGTTGCAGCAGCGATCACCCGTTGCTTGCCGGTGAAGAAAACGAACGCCGTGGTGAACACCATCGGGATCATCGAGCCGCCGAGAAAGCCTTGCAGGGCGCGGAAGGCGATCATGCTCTGGATGTTCCAGGCCACGCCGCACAGCAGGCTGGTCAGGGTAAATCCCACGGCGGATGCGCAGAACAACCAGCGCGTGGAGAACACCCGGGACAGCCAGCCGGAGAGGGGGATCACGATGATTTCGGCGATCAGGTAGCTGGTCTGCACCCAGGCGGTTTCATCGGTGCCGGCGGAGAGCCCGCCGCCGATGTCGCGCAGCGACGCCGAGACGATCTGGATATCCAGCAGCGCAATGAACATGCCGATGCACATGCTGGCGAAGGCGAAAACCTTGGTCGCCGTCGCCATGCTCGCGGCATTGAACGGTTGTGCCGGGGCGGCGAGGGCGCGGCTCATGGCGCGCTGGCCACGGCTGGCGCTTCAGGCTCCTGGCGCGTGTCCACTTCGGCGGTGACCGACAGGCCGGGGCGCAGGTGGCCAAGCACGCCGTCGGCCGGGTCGAGGTGGATGCGCACCGGTACCCGCTGGACGATCTTGGTGAAGTTGCCGGTGGCGTTTTCCGGTGGCAGCACGCTGAACTGTGAACCGCTGGCCGGTGCCAGGCTGTCCAGATGACCATGGAATTCCTGGCCCGAAAGCACGTCGGCGTGAATGATCACCCGCTGCCCCGGCACCATGCGCGCCAGTTGATCCTCCTTGAAGTTGGCATCGACCCACAGGCCGCTGGACGGTACGACCGACAGCAGCTGCGAACCGGCCTGGGCATACGCGCCAACCCGTGCCCGTCGATTACCGATCACCCCATCCACCGGCGCGCGAAGTTCGGTGTAGCCGACGTTCAACTGCGCCAGGTCGCGCTCGGCACGGGCCTGAACCAGGGCCGCGCGGGCTTGTTGTTTCTGCGTGGCGATTACGTTCAACTGCCGCTGCGCCGCCAGCAGTTCAGCCTGGGCGCGGTTGCTTTGCGCCTGGGCGGTCTTGAATGTGGCGTTGGCCCGTTGTGCGCTTTCCACCGAGACGGCGTTGGTGCTGACCAGCTTTTTGTAGCGGGCATCGTCGTCCCGCGAACGGGCGGTTTCGGCACCGGCGGCATCGATGCCGGCGCGGGCCTGGCCGATCACGGCCTGTTGCAGTTGTTCGGTGGCGTCGAGGTTGGCGAGCAGGGCTTCTTCGGCCGCGACTGCGCCTTCGGCCTTGGCCAGGCGGGCGCGGTAGTCCCGGGAATCGAGGCGGATCAGCACATCTCCAGCCTTGACTTGCTGGTTGTCGGTGACCCGCACTTCCTCAATGTAACCTGCGACTTTGGGACCGATCACCGTCACATCGGCGCCGATATAGGCATCATCGGTCTCCTCGATGAAGCGACCGCTGGTCCACCAGTGTGAAGCGTACAGGCCAGCGAAGATCAGCACGGCGATGCTGGCTGTCAGCAGCAACAAACGCTTGCGCTGGGGCGACCTGGATTGCGCCTGGACAGCAACTTCGGGATCGGGACTGGGCATGCTGGTCATGGAAAACACCTGTGGTCTGCGGGCGATTATTACGATAGTAATATGACGCATGTAATATTTACCGGCAATTTCTTTTTCCTACCGACCGTCAGATGGGAGCAGCGGCGCGTAGGGGAATTCGTGGAGAAAATGTAGGAAACCGGAAGGAAAAATGTGAGGCAGCCAGGTCACGTTATACAAAATGTTAGATGTGTTGCGGAAGTGTAATCGCGATCTTGCATAAGACCGAGCGGCGCCCTGACGATGAAATACATAGACGAAACGGCACCACGCCTTTTCAGAGCCGTCAGGAAGTCAGGTGCCGAATTTCATTCGCGCTTTACCTCGTCATCCCCGCCCAAAAGCGCTCCTGCCGGCATTGCTGCTGGGGCTCTGCGGGGCGCCGTTGCATGCGGCCGAATTGGCCGCACCCGGGCAAGAGGTCCTGCGCCAGCAGCAGCAGCAACAGCGTGACCTGCAGCAGTTGCAGTTGGAACAGCGCATTCGGCAACTTGAACGCGGCAGCCTGGGTCCAGGGCCAGAGACTCGGACAAAGCCCACTGCAGTCACTGCTGATGAGCGTTGCTGGCCTTTGTCCGGGGTGCGAGTCGGCGGCGCGACCCTGATCGAGCGGCAAAGTCTCGACCGGAAAATCACCCCGTTGGTGGCGTCATGCATGGGTCCCGGCCAGATCAACCGGCTCCTGGCAACCATCACCGAGCTTTACGTGCAAGCAGGCTACATTGCCAGTCGGCCCTATCTGAGCGCCCCCCCTGAGGCGGGGCAGTCGCTGGATATCCTGGTCGATGAAGGTTACGTCGAGTCTATCGAACTGGCGGATCAGAGCCTGCCCATCTCTCTTGGTGGGGCGTTCCCGGGAGTGCTCGGCAAGCCCTTGAACCTGCGGGATCTCGAACAGGGCTTGGACCAGTTGAACCGCCTGCGCTCATTCGACTTGAGTGCCGACATTGTTCCCGGCGGGCAGCCCGGTGCGTCGCGGATCATCCTGCTCTCTCGCAGCAGCGGCAAGTCGCGCTGGGCACTGAACCTGGGCCAGGACAATCTGGGCGGCGCACGCACCGGGCGCGACCGCAGTAACCTGAGCCTGGTGGTCGATTCTCCACTTCAATTAAACGACGTGTTGAGCCTGGGTTTCAGCGACACGCTGAACCAGGGCGACCGCTTCAGCCGCAGCGTCAGCCTGTACTACGCCGTCCCTTACGGTTACTGGACCTGGAGTGTATTGGCAAGCCATGCCGAATACCGCGCGCCGTTCAAAACCGTGGCGCTGCGCCTGCACAGCACCGGCACCACCGAGCAGTTTGCCCTGCGGGCCGATCGGGTGTTGTGGCGTGGCCAGAACCAACTGCTCAGCGCCAACCTGCAATTGGCGCACAAGGCTGTCGACAGCTACCTGAGTGATTCCCGCCTGACCATCCAGAGCCCGACCCTGACCGTGGCTGAAACCGGTTTGAACCTGTTCTGGCTCGACAGTGCAGTGTGGAACCTGGACGTCAACTACGCACAGGGCTTGCGCTGGTTCGGCGCGGATGATGACTCTGATCGTAAGTACAAACGCCAACCCAGGGCCCAGTTTCGCAAGTACCGCGCCGGCCTCGGCCAGTGGCGTACCGGCCAGCTCGGCCAACTGGCCTGGCAGTGGCAGAGCCAGCTCAACGTGCAATACAGCCCCGACCCGCTGCCCGCCATCGAACAACTGCTGGGTACCGATGACGCAGCGGTGCGCGGCTATCGGCTCAACAGCGCATCCGGTGCCAGTGGCGCGGTCTGGCGCAACACCCTGCGGCTGCCACTGAACTCCGATCAAGCGCTGCGCATCACCCCGCGCCTGAGCCTGGACAGCGGCTGGATCAAACCCGTTCGCGATGCCCCCAGCCAACGCCTGAATGGCGCCGGCCTGGGGGTCAACCTCGCCTGGAAAAACCTGCAAGTGGATGTCGATTACCAACGCAGCCTCAACACACCTGACGGTTTCAGGACCGAACCCGCGGTGTGGCTGATGCGAGTCGGATTGCAGCTCTGAGCACCACCAACCCGCCGATGGTCCTGTGTGCGCCAGCCACGGCAGTCCTTCTTGCGCGCCGCGACATTGCACCTGAAATGAGAGGTTTTTATGCCTGCACACGCATTTGCATTTTATCTATCGCCAAGAGGCCAGCTGCGCTGGGCAATTGCCAGCCTGTTGCTGGTACTTCCCCTGCCCAATGTACTGGCCTCGGGGGTCGTGGTGGCTCCCGGCCCCGGCGGCGTTGCCCAGCTGCAAACCCAGAACGGCGTGCCGATCATTGACATCGTTGCTCCCAACGGGGCCGGTCTTTCCCACAACCAGTTCCTCGATTACAACGTAGACCGCCAGGGCCTGGTGTTGAACAACGCGTTGCAAGGCGGGGTGTCGCAACTGGCCGGGCAACTGGCTGCCAACCCGCAGTTCCAGGGCCAGGCCGCAAGTGTGATTCTCAACGAGGTGATCAGCCGCAATGCCTCGACCATCAACGGCACCCAGGAAATTTTCGGCCGCGCTGCCGATTACATACTGGCCAACCCCAACGGCCTGTCGGTCAATGGCGGGGGCTTTATCAATACGCCCAACGCGCACCTGGTGGTCGGGCGTCCGGAAGTGATCGACGGCCAGCTGCACGCCTTGAGCACCCGCAACGTCGGCGGGGAGCTGGCGATAAAGGGCGCCGGCCTGCACAACAATGAAGGCTCGATCAGCCTGATTGCGCCGCGCATCGACAGCGAGGGCAAGATCGCCGCCCGCGATCAGTTGCACGTCACGGTCGGTCGCAACTCGGTGGATTACCCCAGCGGTCAAGTGACCTACGTTGATCCCACCGGTTTCAGCGCTGACAAACGTATCGATGCGCGACTGTTCGGCGCGATGCAGGCCGGGCGCATCAACATTATCAGCACTGCCGAAGGTGCTGGCGTGCGGGTGGGGCCGGTCCAGGTCGAAGGCCGTGACGGCGTGCAGATTCGTTCCGCAGGCGACCTGGCCATTAGCGGTGGAGTAGTGGGCGACGAGTACGTATTCACTCCCGCCAGCCTGCGCAGTACCCAGGGCGATATCGGCCTGTACAGCGGCGATGACCTGAGCCTGGCTGCCACGGATGTGACCGGCCGGGACGTTCAGGCCCATGCGGGACGCAACTTGACACTGACGACCTTTGAGGGCCGCAAGCGCCATGAACTCTTCAGGGACGCCCCGGGTACCTGGGAAACCTTCGAGGAGAAGCAAACTCACAACGAGCTGCGTCACCATGGCAATCGGGTGAGCGGCAGTCGCGACGTGCATCTGTCGTCAGGCGCCGACATGGATATCAAGGCCTCGAAAGTCAAGGCCGGGCAGCAATTGCAGGCGCAAAGTGCCGGCAACCTGCGCCTCACTGCCGCCACCGAAAGTGTTACGGATACCCACGAGGGCAAGCATCGCAAGTTCCTCTGGAGTGAAAACTGGGAAACCCGCGAAGAAAAACAGAGCAGCATGGTCACCGAGCTGCAGGGCGACAACATCGCCTTGACCGCCGGGAACCTGTTGCGCACCGAAGGGGCCAAGCTGGACAGTGACCACGACATCCAGCTCGCCGCCCAGCGGGCGGAAATTACCACCACCAGCCATACCAACAGCAAGAAGGACGACCGTTACCGCGGTGATCTGGTGGGCGGGGCGTTTTTCGGCAAGAAGGGCCAGGAAGACCAGTTGGGCACCTGGCACCAGGGCAGCGCCATCAACGCATCGGGTCGCCTGATCATCCAGGCCGACGACGTGCACGTGACCGGCAGTCAGGCGCGCGGTGCGACCGATTCGGCGGTCATTAGCGACGTTGGGTCGCTGGTCGTTGATGGGGTAGTGCAGACCTCCCGGTCCTCAACCTACAACAAGGACAACAAATTCCTCGGCATTGTACAAAAGACCTCTAGCCACGGCAGCGATGACAGCATCACCCTGCGCAGCAAGTTGAGCTCCGACAGCAACCTCTCCGTCAGGAGTCGCAAGGACATCGAGGTAGTGGGTTCGACGCTCAAGGCCGGTGGCACCCTGACTGCCAACGCCCAGGAAAACGTGAATGTGCACTCGGCGCAGGACAAGACCAGCCGCACATACATCAGCAAACACCGCGGCTTCGACGCCTATACCAAGGAAAATGCACCGGGCGCCGGGCAATATCGCGCCGGTGTACGTTACTCGGCTAACGAAAAGACCGAACGCCGCAGTGAAACCCGCAATGAAAAATCGAGCCTGCGCGGCGCCGAACTGCACGTCAACGCTGGCGGTGACCTGAAGGTAAAAGGCGCCGAACTTGCAGCCACCAAAGGCGATGTGAACCTCAGCGGCAAGACCGTCCAACTGCTGGAGGAGAAGGACATTCTCACCACTTCGACAGAACGGAGCACCACGGGAGGCGGTATCTACGTCACCGGCGGCCTTGACCGCCTGGGCAGCGGCTCAGAAATCGGGCATTCGGCGTCGAAGGACACCACCAGCAAAACCACCGCCCAGACCACCTCGGTCGAGGGCAGCGGCCAGGTCAGCATCAACACCGGTAAATTGGTCACCGAAGGCGCACAGGTCACTGGCAAAAAAGCTGTGAAAGTTGCGGCCGATGACGTAGAAAACCGGGTGGCGCAGAACACCGACAGCACCACTCACTCGGAAAACAACTCCACAGTCGACGCTGGTATTAACGTTGAATACAAAAACATAGCCCGCCCCGTTATCAGCGCCGTCAAGGATGTGCTCACCGGCAAAGTGCCGGACATCTCAGGGGTGGGCAAACTTGGCAAGCCTAATCTTGGGATCGACCTTGGCGTGGGCCATAAAAGCGCCGGTTTCGAGGAGCACAACAGCAATGTGCTGGTCAGTCAGTTCACCGGTGGCGCCGTGGACGTCAACGTCAAAGGCACGCTACTGGACCAGGGCACGCGCTGGGATGCTAACAACGGCGCGTTGAACATCAGCGCCGAGCAGTTGATCGCCGAAGCCGCCCGCAACACCCATGACCGGACTGACACGGTGGTGGATGCCAAGGTCGACGCACGGGTCTACACCACCACCGGCGAAGACGTAAATGTCACCGCCAACGGCGAAGGCGGCAGCAGTCGCATCCACAAAGAGACGTCCACTGCGGTAGTCGGGCGCTATGCCGGCAAACAGGGTGTGAATGTCGAGCTGGGCGGTAGCGGCCGGTTCGAGGGCAGCGAGTTGGGCGGTGGCAAGGCCGGCGTCAAGGTCGAGACCGGCGGCACATTGGCGATGAACCAGGCCAACGACCGTGAACTCAACGAGAACTCCAGCCTGCGCGGCAGTGCCTGGATCAAAGGCGATACCTTTCCGGGAGCGGAGGGCACCAATATTGACGTGGGCGGTGGCGCCCAGCTGGATTACAAAAATGCCAGCACCGACGGTAGCAGGGCCCACGTTGCCAGTATCAAGGCAACCGGTCCCGTGCAGTTGAGCAGCGGCGGCGATCAGGTTCATCAAGGGACAGCCATCGATACGCCGGCACCGATTGAGTTGATCAGCAACGGCAAACTCGACCTGCAAGCGGCCACCGATACCGAACAGACTCGCGGGCTCAACCTGGGTGGCGGCCTGAATCTGGGCGGCAGCAAAACCAGCAGCGAGATGACTGACGAGAACAAGGGCCTGTTCAACGCCAACCTGAACGCCGGCCGGGTCAATGAAACCAGCCGTTCCCTGTCGGGCGGGCAGATAACCAGTCAGGAAAGGATCACCCTGGCGGGCGAGTCGATACATCTGCAAGGCACTCAACCCAGCGCACCGGACGTACGTTTTGTTGCCGGGGAGGGCGGGCTTAATCTTGAATCGGCTCAGTCGAGCAAAACCCGCGACAACTGGAATGTCGGACTCAAGGGCGGTGGCAACCTTGGTGGCACTACGCCGACGGCCGCGGATCCAGCGGGGGTAGCGTCCATCGACTACGGCTTCAATGGCCAGGCCAAGATGGGGATCGATAACCTGCGCAGCACCACTGCGCAGAACAGCCTGACCAAGGCCGACCGCGTGGAGCTCGAAAGCGCCGGTGATATGCAACTGGCGGGTGCGCGGATCGATGCCGGTGCGGTCAGTGGCAAGGTCGGCGGTGACCTGACGGTGCAAAGCCGGCAGGACCAGCTCAACCACAAGCGTTTCAACGTCGACCTCGGCCTGACTGGCAACAAGCCCGCGCCGGCAGAACCCGACAGCGTCGCGACAAACGCGGTCCCCAAGGCCTTCGATTACAAGCCGACTTTCAAGTTTGATGGCGAGTATGCGTACAAGGTCAGCGTGAGCCAGGCCACCGGCATCAACGGCACCCAGGGCGTAAACCTCGCCGTGGGCGGCGCGACACAACTGACGGGGACCCGCATCGCCTCGCCAGAGGGGCGCGTTGACCTGGGCGACTCCAAAGTTGGCACTACGAGCCTGAGCAACCTTGATCACCGGATCAAGGCCGGTTTGGAACTGCCACAAAAACCGGCACTCGAGGGCGTGAAACTCGAGGTATCCACCAGCGATCTGCAAACGCTTAACTTCGGCCCGGTCAGTGTGGGCAGCCGATTCGATACCGATTCGCTGCAGGCAGGTATTGACGAGGGCAAACTCTAACCCAACCAGCAGGCTCCCACGGTTTTGGCGAGACATACGCCCACGTACCCCTGTAGGAGCCGGCTTGCTGGCGATGGCGGCGTAACATTCGCCATCGCCAGTAAGCTTATTTGCAGGCATTTACCGCAACGTCGACGGGTGCACGCAGTCGCGGGTGTCCATGATGACTTGCGGTGGCCTGGCACCGCGGGACGGCGTCAGGACTTGCAGGAGCAGCAGGATGACCGTCAGCGGTTTCACAGGCCGATCATGTCGCGGTGGACTTCCAGCGAGTTGCGCTCGACCCAGTTGTGTTTCAGCAGGCCATCGGGGCGCACTTCCCAGACTGCGGTGCCGAGCATTTCGAAAGGCGTGCGGCAGGCGCGTCCGCCGACGAATCCGTTGTTCTTGCCGGACAGTTTCCAGCGCGAAGCCACGCGGGTGCCTTCGGCGTTCTGAAAGGTTTCGATGGCGCCGAACTGGAAGTCTTCGATCTTCGCCAGGAACGCAGCGATCCATTCGATGAACTGCTCGCGACCAGTGATATCGACCCCGCCGGAAGTGATGACAAAGTCTTCGGCGACGAACCTGGCCGCTGCTTGCGGGTTTCGTGCCTGCCAGACTTCGCGCCAGAAGTTTTCGACGATTTCTACGGCTTGGTTAGCGGACATGTTGTGTTCCTCTCGAATGGGATGTGGCTATGGAGCAATATTCGAGTTTTGCCATCTAGAACTCCAACGCATAATATTTATCGCATTCAGTTGAAAGGCGAATACATCATGCAGTCCGGCGACCTTGATATTGATTTGCTTCGGGCGTTTATCGCGGTGGCGGAGACCGGCAGCTTCACGGCCGCAGCCGAGGTGGTGGCACGTTCTCAATCGGCGGTGAGCCAGAAGATCCTGCGTTTGGAAGAGATCCTGGGCATGCGGGTTTTCGAGCGCACCAGCCGCTCTTTGGCGCTGACGGCCGAGGGCGAACGGCTGTTGGTCGGGGCGCGCAAAATGCTGTTGCACTTCGATGCGTTCATGCGCGACATCAAGGCGCCGGTGACGCTCAATACCCTGCGCCTGGGCATTTCCGAAAACCTGGTGCCCACGCAACTGCCCAGACTGTTGTCGCGTTTCAGGAAGCTGTATCCCGACCTGGAACTGGAGTTGACCACCGGGCTGAGCCACGACCTGCTGGCCGAGCATGAAGCCGGGCTTCTGGATGTGGTGATTGCCAAGCGCAAGATGGGCGCGGCCCAACGCGGGCGTGTTATCTGGCGTGAACCCTTGATGTGGATGGCAGCCAGCGACTACGAGATGGAAGCGTTGCGACCGGTACGCCTGGTGATGATGCGACCACCGTGCGGCTACCGCGCGATCATGATCGAGGCGCTGGGCTCGGTGCAAAGGGAATGGTCGTCGGCGTGTCTGGCCAGCAACCTTGGTGGTGTGCAGGCGGCGGTTTCTGCCGGGCTCGGAATTACTGCCCTGGGAACCTCGTTCCTGCAGGAGGGGATGCGCATTCTTGAACCGTCGGAAAAGCTGCCGACGTTGCCGTCCACGGAAGTCGCGGTGATTGGCGATGAGCCTCGCACCCAACATCTGGTGCAACCTCTGGTCGCGTTGCTGACCGAGGGGCTGATGTCGGGCGCGGGTCTTACTTGAAAAGGCTCTTACCTGTAGGAGCTGCCGCAGGCTGCGATCTTTTGATCTTGTTTTTCAGAATCGAAAGATCGCAGCCTCGTTTCACTCGACAGCTCCTGCACCGCTCCTAGGGATCAAGTACGCTCGAAAATCGCCGCAATCCCTTGGCCGCCACCGATGCACATGGTCACCAGTGCGTAACGGCCATTGACGCGGTGCAGTTCGTGGATGGCCTTGGTGGCGATGATGGCGCCGGTCGCGCCCACCGGGTGACCCAGGGCGATGCCCGAGCCGTTCGGGTTGACCTTGGCCGGATCCAGATCCAGTTCCTGGCTGACTGCGCAGGCTTGTGCGGCGAAAGCGATGTTGGCTTCGATCACATCCATGTCGGCGACGGTCAGGCCGGCGCGCTTGAGGGCCAGGCGGGTGGCCGGGATCGGGCCCAGGCCCATCAGTTCCGGTTCGAGGCCGGCGTGGGCGTAGCTGACCAGACGGGCGAGTGGGCGCAGGTTGTTGACCTGTACCGCGGCACCGGTTGCCATGACCAGTGCGGCAGCACCGTCGTTGAGGCCCGAGGCGTTGCCGGCGGTGACCGAGCCGTCCTTCTTGAACGCCGGCTTCATCGCAGCCAACTGTTCCAGGGAGGTGGCGCGTGGATGCTCGTCGACGCTAAACAGCTTGGTGCCCTTGCGATCCTGGATTTCCACGGTCGCGATCTGGTCATTGAAGTAGCCATTGGCAATCGCATGGGCTGCGCGCTTCTGGTCTTCCAGGGCCAGGGCATCCTGCATTTCACGGGTGATGCCGTTGCGCGCGGCGACGTTTTCCGCGGTGATGCCCATGTGGATGTTCTGGAACGGGTCATGCAGGATGCCGAGCATGTAGTCGACGGCCTGGACATTGCCCATGCGCGCGCCCCAACGGGCGGATGGCAGCAGGTACGGGCCGCGGCTCATGGATTCGGCACCGGCGCCGATGGCGATGTCGGCATCGCCCAGCATCAGCGTCTGCGCTGCGCTGATGATCGCTTGCAGGCCCGAACCGCACAGGCGGTTGACGTTGTAGGCCGGGGTTTCCTTCGGGATGCCGGCGTTCATCGCGGCAACCCGGGAGATGTAGGCGTCGCGGGTTTCGGTCGGGATCACGTGGCCCATCACCAGGTGACCGACCTGCGCCGGCTCTACACCGGCACGTTGCAGGGCGGCTTTCACGGCGGTGGTCGCAAGCTCCGACGGTGGCACATCCTTGAGTGAACCACCGAAGGTGCCAATGGCGGTACGGGCGGCGCTGACGACGTAGATTTCCGGGGTGTTCATGGTTGTGTTCCTTTCGCTGGATTCTTATCTGTACTGCGATTGAGCAGGGCGTTCAAGGCCGTTTTCGCCTCGACGGTGTTGAGGCGCTGGATGAACAGCAGGTTTTCTTCGCGCAGGGTGGCTTGCAGTTCGGCCATGCCGGCCTGCGTCATCAGTTGCCGGGATTGGCGCAGGGCCTGCTGGGGCATCGCCAGGAAGCGTTGGGCAATCCTGTTGGCCGCGGCCAGGCACTGTTCGCCGTCATCGAAGGCTTCGTTGGCCAGGCCCCAGGCCACCGCTTCGCTGCCATCGAGGCTGTCGCCCAACAGCAGCAGGCGCGCCGCGCGGGCCTGGCCGAGCCGGCGAGGCAACAGCAGACTGGCGCCGAACTCGGGGCACAGGCCCAGGTTGACGAACGGCGTACGCAGCTTGGCGTTTCGGGTCACCAGCACCTGGTCGCAATGCAGCAGCAGGGTGGTACCGATGCCGATGGCGGCCCCGCACACCGCCGCGATCAACGGCTTTTGCAGGTGGGTCACGGCGCGCATCAGGCGGAATGCCGGGCTGTCCAGGTGCGTCGGCGGCTCTTGCAGGAAGTCCACCAGGTCGTTGCCGCTGGTAAAACAGTTCGGGCCACCGGTGACGATGACCACCCGGATTTCGTCGTTCTCGTCGGCCGCAAACAGCAGGTCGGCCAAGCGCGTGTACATGCCGTTGGTCAGCGCGTTGAGCTTGTCGGGGCGATCGATGGTCAGTGTCAGCACGCCATCGCGCAGTTCTTGTTTGATCAGGTCGGTCATGGATGGCTCTGGCAGAGTCGGTTCAATGGACACTTTAAGCGTCAGGCAATCCCCGCAGCTATGACAAAACGGGTCAACCGACCTGATGCTTTTTGCCATATCGCGCCGTCAAAACGACCCACACACCCATTCGGGGTATGGTGCGGTCCGGCGAATCCACCAATAGTAGGGTCATCCGCTCATCCAGAGCCGAACTCGCTTGATAAGGTGCATTTGCTATGGGCAAGACACTGCTTAAGGTGATTTCCAGTCTGTTTGTTGTACCGCTGACCCTGAGTGCCCACGCCGGTGAGGTGAACGACAGCAATACGTTGCGGCTGTACAACTGGGCGGACTACATCGGTGAGAAAACCCTGGCCGATTTCGAAAAGGCCACCGGGATCAAGGTGATCTACGACACCTTCGACGCCTATGAAACGGTGCAGGCCAAATTGCTCACCGGCCACTCCGGTTACGACCTGATCGTGCTGAATGCCTCCCTCGCACCGCCGCTGATCCAGGCCAAGGTGTTCCAGCCTCTGGACAGGAAATTGCTGCCGGGCTGGAGCAACCTGGACCCGAAAGTCTTGCACGACCTGCAAGGCTTCGACCCGGGCCCGACCTACTCGGCGCCTTATACCTGGGGCAGCAACGGCATCACTTACAACGTCGATAAGATCAAGGAGCGCATGCCGGATGCGCCGATCGGCTCGCTGGCGATGATTTTCGATCCGAAGATCGTCTCGCGCTTCGCCGACTGTGGCGTGACCTTGGTCGATGCACCTACCGAAGTGATTCCCCTGGCGCTCAAGTACCTGGGCCGCGATCCGCGTAGCGCCAAGCCGGAGGACTTGAAGGCGGCGCAGGAACTGTTGCTGTCGGTGCGCCCGTACATCCGCAAATTCGACTCGGTCAATTACCTGACCAGCCTGCCCAACGGCGATGTGTGCATGGCCATGACCTGGTCCGGCGATTACGCGACGGCCATGGCCCGCGCCGAAGAAGCCAAGTTGAACATCAACCTGTCCTATTTCATTCCCAAGGAAGGTTCGCTGATCTGGTTCGACAACATGTACATCCCGGCCGACGCGCCCCATGTCGCCAACGCGCACAAATTCCTTGAATACCTGATGCAGCCGCAGGTGATGGCGGACGTCACCGATTACATCCATTACGCCAACAGCAACGCGGCGGCCACGCCGTTGTTGAATGCCGATGTGCGCAACAACCCGGCGATCTACCCCGATGACGCCACCCGCGAGCGCCTGTTCCCGCAGAAGACCCAGGACGCCAAGGACATGCGCGCCATGACCCGGGTCTGGAGCACGGTGAAAAGCGGCATCTGATTCGTTCGATCGTTAGTCAATCCGGTTAGAGGTTTATTTATGGCGACGCCAACACGCACCGTTTTTTCCCCAGCGGACGAGTCCCGGCTGGTCAAGGCCGACAAGGCCCACCATATGCACGGCTATCACGTGTTCGACGAGCACGCCGAACAAGGTTCCCTGAACATCGTCGCAGGCGACGGCGCCTACATCTACGACACCCAGGGCAACCGCTTTCTCGATGCCGTGGGCGGCATGTGGTGCACCAATATCGGCTTGGGTCGTGAGGAAATGGCCCAGGCCATCGCCGATCAGGTACGGCAACTGGCCTATTCCAATCCGTTTTCCGACATGTCCAACAACGTGGCCATCGAGCTATGCGAAAAGCTCGCCAGCCTCGCGCCCGGCGACCTCGATCATGTGTTCCTCACCACCGGCGGCTCAACGGCCGTGGACACCGCGTACCGCCTGATCCAGTACTACCAGAACTGCCGCGGCCTGCCTGAAAAGAAGCACGTCATCGCCCGTTTCAACGCGTACCACGGCTCCACCACCCTGACCATGTCGATCGGCAACAAGGCCGCCGACCGGGTGCCGGAGTTCGATTACGCCAACCCGCTGATTCACCACGTGTCCAACCCCAACCCCTACCGCGCGCCGGAGGGCATGGACGAGGCGCAGTTCCTCGAATTCCTGGTCAAGGAGTTCGAAGACAAGATCCTGTCGATCGGCGCGGACAAGGTCGCCGGGTTCTTCGCCGAACCGGTGATGGGCTCGGGCGGGGTGATCATTCCGCCCAAGGGCTACCTCAAGCGCATGTGGGAAGTCTGCCAGCGCTACGACATCCTGTTCGTCGCCGACGAGGTGGTCACTTCGTTCGGTCGCCTGGGCAAGTTCTTTGCCTCAAAGGATGTGTTCGACGTACAGCCCGACATCATCACCACCGCCAAGGGCCTGACCTCGGCGTACCTGCCGCTGGGCGCGTGCATCTTTTCCGACCGCATCTGGAAGGTCATCGCCGAGCCGGGCCAGGGCCGTTGCTTCACCCACGGTTTTACCTACAGCGGCCATCCGGTGTGCTGCACGGCGGCGCTGAAGAACATCGAAATCATCGAACGGGAAAACCTGCTGGCCCACGTCGACGATGTTGGCGGCTACCTGGAACAGCGACTGGCCACGTTGTGCGATCTGCCTTTGGTGGGTGATGTGCGTTGCCTGAAATTGATGGCCTGCGTGGAGTTCGTCGCGGACAAACGCACCAAGGCGTTGTTCGCCGATGAGATCAACATCGGTGAGAAGATCCACGTGCGCGCACAGGCCAGGGGCTTGCTGGTGCGGCCGATCATGCATCTGAACGTGATGTCGCCGCCGCTGATCCTCACTTATGCCCAGGTCGATGAAATCGTCGAGATCCTGCGCGACTGTATCCTCGAAGTGGCCGCCGAGCTTGAGGCGAGCGGACAGTACGCCGGCCAATGATTTCGTCAGTCGGGTTGTTACCAAGGGCGTGTGCAGCCGCTAGACTGCGGGGCATGAGCAAACCAGACGACGATACGCTGATCGCGATGCCCTTCGGGGCATTGCACAAATGGCATGGGGGAATGCGTGAGGCATTCGCCCATATCGATGAGCCCGACGCCCTGCAATACCTGGCGTCGGCGTTGGCGCAGCTGGTGTCCATCGAATCCATGATGATCAGCCTGGAGCGCAAGGACCGCGCGCCGCAGTTGCTGTATCAGCGCGGGATTGCCCAGGAGTATCAGGTCTCGATACTCGAACGCTATTTTGCCGGGGGCTACTTGCTCGACCCGTTCTGCCTGGCGGTGGAGCAGGGGTTGGCGCAAGGCTTTTATCACCTGGAAGAAATCGCGCCGGACAACTTCTTCGACAGTGACTATTACAAGGCTTATTACCTCAATGCGGGCTGCTCGGAAGACAGCTACTACATCGTCGATACCGGCAATGACACCAAGATCTCGGTGAGCCTCTATCAAGGTTTTGGCGGTGCATGCCTGCGGGCCGACCAACTGAACCTGCTGCGCGCCGTTGAACCGCTGGTGCGCGAGTTCATCAACGAATTCAGCAAGCGTGGCCTGCTGCGCAGTAGCGAGATCCAGGGCAATAACGATCAAGGCCTGCGCGATGATCTCAAGCATCGGGTGCAATCGGCGTTCGAGCAGTTTGGGTGCAACGTACTGACCGAACGCGAGCGCGAAGTGGCGCACATGGTGTTGCGAGGGCACTCGGTGAAATCCACAGCCAGCCAGATGAACATCTCACCGGAAACCGTGCGCATGCACCGCAAGAATCTGTATTTGAAGCTGGAGGTGGGGTCGCAATCGGAGTTGTTTGCGCTGTTTATCGAGTGGTTACGCGGGCATTGATTGCCTGACACAACCGATAAACTGTAGGAGCGAGCCTGCTCGCGATGGCGGTAGTAAGGTCAATATTTTCATTGAATGTTATGGCCTCATCGCGAGCAGGCTCGCTCCCACAGGGGTGCGGCGGTTGAACTCAACAACTGTGAACACTCAAAAAACTGTAGGAGCAAAGCTTGCTCGCGATAGCAGAGTGTCAGGCGACGATGATGTCGACTGGTTCTCCGTTATCGCGAGCAAGCTTTGCTCCTACAGGTGGTTTTTGGTTGACCACAAGATCTGTGGTCAACCAGGAGGCTTGATCAATCTTCGCGTTTGACCACCAGGGTCAAAATGTCATAGCTGGCCACCAGCTCACCGAGCTGGTTGGTGACTTCCACATCCCACGCCACCACCCCTTGCGGGATGCCTTGCGGGCTCTTCTTGCCCTGGTCGATCTTGCGTTTGCAGGTCAGGCGGGCCTGGATGGTGTCGCCGATGCCCACCGGATTGATGAAGCGTAGGGTGTCGAGGCCGTAGTTGGCCAGGACCGGGCCGACGCCTGGGGATACGAACAGGCCGGCGGCGGCCGACAGCACGAAGTAGCCGTGGGCGATGCGCTTGCCGAATTGCGATTCCTTGGCCGCGATGTCGTCGAAGTGCATGTAGAAGTGGTCGCCCGACAGGCAGCCGAAGTTCACCAGGTCGGCTTCGGTGACGGTGCGGCGGTGAGTCAGCAGCGACTCGCCGATCTGCAGGTCCTGGAAGTAGCGACGGAACGGGTGCACTTCGGTTTCGATGACCTTGGCGCCGCGTACGTATTCGCCGGTAACTGCCGCGAGCATGGTTGGCGAACCTTGTACCGCGGCGCGTTGCAGGTAGTGTTTCACCGCACGCAGGCCGCCGAGCTCTTCACCGCCGCCGGCACGACCCGGGCCGCCGTGCTTGAGTTGTGGCAATGGCGAGCCGTGACCGGTGGATTCACCGGCGCAGTTGCGGTCCAGCACCAGCAGGCGGCCGTGCAGTGCAGCGGCCACCGGTACGGCTTTGGCCGCGATTTGTGGGTCCTTCGTCACCAGGCTGGCCACCAGGCTGCCCTTGCCGCGAGCGGCCAGTGCCAGTGCTTCGTCCAGATCGTCATACGCCATCAAGGTGCTGACCGGACCAAACGCTTCGATGTCGTGGGCGCCGCCTTCGGCGTGCGGGTCGCGGGCCTGCAACAGGGTCGGGGCGAAGAACGCGCCCTTGTCGACATTTTCGCCGCGCGGTTCGAAACCGTCGCGGGCGCCGAACAGCAGGTCGCTGCTCTGCAACAGCATTTCCAGGCGCTCGGCCACGTCTTTCTGTTGATCGTGGGACGCCAGCGCACCCATGCGCACGCCTTCCACCGACGGGTCGCCGACCACCACTTTGGCCAGGCGATCACGCAGGCGAGTAGCGACTGCATCGATGTGCTTGGCCGGGACGATGGCGCGGCGGATGGCGGTGCATTTCTGCCCGGCCTTGGTGGTCATTTCCCGGGCGACTTCCTTGATGAACAGCTCGAACTCTTCGTCGTCCGGGGTGACGTCCGGGGCGAGGATCGCGCAGTTCAGCGAATCGGCTTCGGCGGTGAACGGCACCGAGTTGCGGATCAGGTTCGGGTTGACCCGCAGCTTGGCGGCGGTGTCGGCGGAACCGGTAAAGGTCACCACGTCCTGGCCTTGCAGGCGGTCGAGCAGGTCACCGGTGCCACCGATGATCAGCTGCAGGCTGCCCGCTGGCAACAGGCCGGATTCGTCCATCAGGCGTACCACGGCTTCGGTCAGGTAGCTGGTGGCGCTGGCTGGCTTGACGATGCACGGCATGCCGGCGAGGAAGCTCGGCGCGAATTTTTCCAGCATGCCCCAGATCGGGAAGTTGAAGGCGTTGATGTGGACCGCCACGCCACCGCGCGGCACCAGGATGTGGGTGCCGGCGAAGGTGCCCATCTTGCTCAGTTGCAGCGCCGGGCCTTCGTGGACCACGTTGCCCGACGGCAACTCGCGGGCACCGAGGCTGGCGTAGGTGAACAGCGTGCTGTTGCCGCCTTCGATGTCGATCCAGCTGTCGGCACGGGTCGCGCCGCTGTGGTGGGAAATCGCGTAGAGCTGTTCCTTGCGCTCGGCCAGGTACAGGGCCAGGGCCTTCAGGCGCTGGGCACGTTGCTGGAAGTCCAGCGCCATCAGGCCGCTGACGCCTTGGCGGCGACCGTGTTCGATGGCTTCGGCGAAGTCCGGGCGCTCTTCGTGGGTGCGGAAGATTTCACGGCCGTCGATGGCGCTGCGCAGGGTTTGCGCGCCTTGTTGGCCGATCCAGCGGCCGGCGATGAAACTCTGCAGGGTAGGGGCGTGGGACATTGCAAATGCTCCGGGTTTGGTCATCAAGTTAAGAATCAGTGCTGGCTGGCGCCAGAAGCGCCAATGCCGGTCATGGAACGAATGAACTGCGCCAGGTAACGGCCGCGCTCAAGGGCGGCACGTGGCGAACGGTCGGTGACGGAAAACAGCCAGGCGCTGAAAAAGGCCAGGCTCATGGAGAACAGCGCCGGGTTGGAATACGGGAACAACGCCTTGTCGTGATGCAGCACGTTGACCCACACCGCCGGGCTCAGCACCAGCAGGACGATGGCCGACACCAGCCCCATCAGGCTGCCGATGACCGCGCCACGGGTGGTCAGGCCTTTCCAGTACATCGAAAGGAACAGCACCGGGAAATTCACCGACGCGGCGATGGCCAGTACCAGGCCGGACAGGAAGGCAATGTTCTGCGATTCGAACAACAGGCCAAGGATGATCGCCAGCACACCGATGCACAGGGTGGCGATTCGCGAAACGCGCATTTCCTGCTGTTCGCTGGCCTGGCCCTTGCGCATCACGCAGGCATAGAGGTCGTGGGACACCGCCGAGGCGCCGGACAGTGCCAGCCCGGCCACCACCGCGAGAATGGTGGCGAAGGCCACCGCCGAAATGAAACCGAGGAACAGGTTGCCGCCGACAGCCTGGGCCAAATGCACGGCAACCATGTTGCCGCCGCCGATGATCGCGCCGGCGGCATCGCGATACGCCGGATCGGTGCCGACCATGACGATCGCGCCGAAGCCAACGATGATCAGCAGCAGGTAGAAGTAGCCGATGAAACCGGTGGCGTAGAACACGCTTTTACGCGCTTCCTTGGCGTCGCTGACGGTGAAGAAACGCATCAGGATGTGCGGCAGGCCAGCGGTGCCGAAGATCATGCCCAGCCCCAGGGAAATCGCATCGATCGGGTTGGACAGCAAGGCGCCGGGCGCCATGATCGCGCTGCCCTTGGCGTGCACGGCGGTGGCGCCAGCGAACATCGCTTCGGTGCTGAAACCGAAATGCTTGAGCACCATGAACGCCATGAAGCTGGTGCCGAACAGCAGCATCACTGCCTTGATGATCTGTACCCAGGTGGTGGCGAGCATGCCGCCGAAGGTGACGTAGAACACCATCAGCACGCCGACCAGCATCACTGCGTACAGGTAGTCGATGCCGAACAGCAATTCGATCAGCTTGCCGGCGCCGACCATCTGCGCCACCAGGTACATCAGGGCCACGGTCAGGGTGCCGAAGGCCGAGGTCAGGCGCACGGGTGTCTGTTCCAGGCGATAGGAGACCACGTCGGCGAAGGTGTATTTACCGAGGTTGCGCAGGCGTTCGGCGATCAGGAACAGGATGATCGGCCAGCCAGCCAGCACGCCCAAGGCGTAGAGCAAGCCGTCGTAGCCGTTGAGGAACATCATCGCGGAAATGCCGAGGAAGGACGCTGCCGAGATCATGTCGCCGGCAATCGCCAGGCCGTTCTGGAAACCGGTCATGCCGCCGCCGGCGGTGTAGAAGTCACTGGCCGAGCGGGTGCGCAAGGCGGCCCAGCGTGTCACGCCAAGGGTGAACAGCACGAACAGCATGAACATGCCGATGGCGTTCCAGTTCAGTGGACGGGATGCACCGTCTGCAGCCACGGCCATGTCCGTCACCACTGCCAGCGGCAGCAGGAACAACGCGAGAAGGCGGCTCATCGGACGCACTCCTGCTTGAGTTTTTCGTTCAGCGGGTCGATCACGTTGTTGGCGCGATAGACATAGAAACCGGTCAAGGCAAAGGCCAGCACCACGATCACCACACCCACCAGCATGCCCACGGTGGTCACGCCACCGCTCAGGGACTGGCCAAGGGTGGAGGGGGAGAACGCCACCAACAGGACAAAGCCGAAATAGATCACCAGCATGATCAGCGACAGCGACCAGTACAGCGCCTGCTTGCGGCGTACCAGCTGGATGAAGTCGGGGTGCTGGTGGATGAGTTCTATGTCTTTGGGTGTCATGGAGCGCTCTCCTTTTTGTTTTTGTTGTTGTGTGAAGCAGGTTTGGAAGTGCTGCCTAGACCCTGTAGGAGCGAGGCTTGCCCGCGAAGACTGTGTATCTGGCGACATCAATGTTGGATCTGATGGCCTCTTCGCGGGCAAGCCTCGCTCCTACAGGGATTGCGGTGTTTCAGAGCTGATCGAAATCCAGCACCACCTTGTCGGTGATCGGGAAGGCCTGGCACGACAGCACATAGCCGGCGGCCACTTCGTAGTCTTCCAGGGCGTGGTTGCTGTCCATTTCCACTTCGCCTTCGATGACCTTGCATTTGCACGTCGAGCACACGCCGGCCTTGCACGAGTACGGCAGTTCGGCGCCCTGGGCGTTGCCTGCATCGAGGATGCTCTGGCTGTTGCGCGGCAGGTCGAAGGCCAGGGCGCGGCCATCGCTGATCACGGTGATCTGGCTGACCGCCGCATCGACCTGGCGGGCGGCTTCGCGGGCTTCGCGTTTCTGCTGGCTGCCGGCGGCGGCGAACAGTTCGAAATGAATGCGTGCAGGATCCATGTCCCTGGCCTTGAGGCTGTCGCGCACGGTCTCGGTCATTTCCTGTGGGCCGCAGATGAAGGCGGCGTCGAGGGTCTTGACGTCGAGCCAGCGGCTGAACAGCTGCTCGCATTTCTCGGCGTTGATCCGGCCGTTGTACAAGTCCACATCCTGCTGCTCGCGGCTGAACACGAAGATCAGGTTCAGGCGTTGCAGGTACCGGTTCTTCAGGTCTTCCAGCTGTTCGCGGAACAGGGCGCCGGAGCTGGAGCGGTTGCCGTACAGCAGGGTGACGCGGCTGTGGGGCTCGGTTTCCAGAGTGGTCTTGATGATCGACAGGATCGGCGTGATGCCACTGCCGGCCGCGACTGCCAGGTAGTTGCCGTGGCGAGCAGGGTCGAGTTCCACGCTGAAATGCCCGGCGGGCGGCATCACTTCCAGGCTGTGCCCGGCCTTCAACTGCTCGTTGGCAAACGCGGAAAAGCGTCCGCCGGCCACGCGCTTGATCGCCACGCGCAGTTCACCGTCGTTGACCCCGGTGCAGATCGAGTAGGAACGGCGCACTTCTTCGCCGTCCAGCTGGGTGCGCATCACCAGGTGCTGGCCCTGGGTGTAATGAAAGCTGTCTTGCAGGTGCTGCGGAATCTCGAAGGCGATGGACACCGCGTCACGGGTTTCGGTGCGCACATCCTTGATGGTCAGGCTGTGAAATTTGCTCATTGTTGTTCTCCAGCTGGACGGTCGATGCCGCTCAGATGCACTTGAAATAGTCGAACGGTTCCCGGCAATCGACGCAGCGATACAGCGCCTTGCACGCGGTGGAGCCAAACTCGCTGAGCACCTCGGTGTGGACGCTGCCGCATTGCGGGCAGGAGATCACCGGGCTCTCACCGAGCAGGCTGCGTTTGCTGGTGCTGCCCTCGGGTGGCGCAATACCGTAGGCGCGCAGGCGCTCGCGGCCGCTGTCGCTGATCCAGTCGGTGGTCCAGGCCGGGGTCAACCGGCGCTCCAGGTTTGGTGCCTGGAAACCGGCCTGCTCCAGCGCCTCCCGGATATCGCCCTCGATCACTTCGGTGGCGGGGCAGCCGGAGTAGGTCGGGGTGACCACCACGTGCAAGTGCCCGGCCTGCCAATCGAGATCGCGGACAATCCCCAGGTCAACGACGCTGACCACCGGCACTTCCGGGTCCATGACTTGCGACAGGATCGCCCAGGCGGCGGTTAAGTCGCTCGGTTGTACCGGCCGGGCGCCCTGGTCGCTGGCGATCAGCTCACCAGGTTGCATCGGGGTACGCTCGTGGCAGGAACTGCATTTCGGCCAGCAGAATCCCTAAGTGCTCGGTGTGCAGGCCTTTGCGTGCGTTCAGGTAGAAATAGCTTGGCGCGGCCGGCACGGGCAGGGTGGCGCTGGCGAAGATCTGGTTGACCTTGGCTTGCCATTGCGCCGCCACGCTGGCGATGTCCGGGGTGATGCCGGCTTCGCACAGACGCTGCTCGCTGTCATCGGCGGCGATCAGTTCCACGGTGAAACGCCAGACTTCCGGGATGGCCGCGAGCATGCGCTTGTGGCTTTCTTCGGTGCCGTCGCCCAGGCGCTCGACCCATTCGCCGGAGCGGCGCAGGTGATAGGTGACTTCCTTCACCGCTTTGGCGGCGATCCCGGCGATGCGTTCGTCGCTGGACTGGCTCAGGCCCTGGAGGACTGGCAGGTGCCAGGCGTCATACAGGAACTGCTTGAGGATGGTCACCGCGTAGTCGCCGTTGGGTTGTTCCACCAGCAGCAGGTTGCGGTAGGCGCGTTCGTCGCGGCGGAACGCCAGGTCGTCGGCGTCGCGGCCGTCGTCCAGCAGCTCGGCGGCGTAATCCAGCCAGTTGCGCGCCTGGCCCACCAGGTCGAGGCCGACGTTCATCAGCGCCAGCTCTTCTTCCAGTGCCGGGGCCTTGCCGCACCACTGGCACAGGCGCTGGCCCTGGATCAGGGCGCTGTCGCCCAGGCGCAGCAGGTATTCGATCAGATCGGTCTTGTTATTCATGGTCGACCTCACATGTGCCCGACTTCGGCCGGCAGCTCGTAGAAGCTGGCATGGCGGTAGACCTTGTCGTCCGACGGGTCGAACAGCGGGTCTTTTTCATCCGGCGACGAAGCGGTGATCAGCGCCGAAGGCACCACCCACAGGCTCACGCCTTCGCTGCGACGGGTGTAAAGCTCGCGCGCGTTCTCGATGGCCATGGTGGTGTCGGCGGCATGCACGCTGCCGACGTGTTTGTGGTTGAGGCCGTGCTTGCTGCGCACGAAGACTTCGAAGAGGGTCCACTCGGACATGACATTCACTCCACATCGGTTGCTTTGTAGGAGCTGGCTTGCCAGCGAAGACGGCAGTGAAATCGCCGCTACTCTCGAGGCCGCCTTCGCTGGCAAGCCAGCTCCTACACGGTTTGTTGGCCGAATCAGGCGGCGTTCTTGTTTTGTTTTTTGCGGGCGTGGGCGACGGCGGCTTCACGAACCCAGGCACCGTCTTCAATCGCCTTGCGGCGGGTGGCGACGCGTTCCTGGTTGCACGGGCCGTTGCCCTTGAGCACTTCGTAGAATTCGTCCCACTGGATCTGGCCGAAGTCGTAGTGGCCGGTCTCGGCGTTCCACTTCAGGTCCGGATCGGGGCAGGTGCAGCCCAGCAGTTCCAGCTGCGGGATGGTCTGGTCGATGAAGCGCTGGCGCAGTTCGTCGTTGCTCTGGCGCTTGATCTTCCAGGCCATGGACTGCGCGCTGTTCGGCGAATGTTCATCGCTCGGGCCGAACATCATCAGCGACGGCCACCACAGGCGGTTGATCGCGTCCTGGACCATGTCTTTTTGCGCCTGGGTACCGTGACGCATCATGGTCAGGAGAATTTCGTAGCCCTGGCGCTGGTGGAAGCTCTCTTCCTTGCAGATACGGATCATCGCCCGCGAGTACGGACCGTAGGAGGTGCGCTGAAGCACTACCTGGTTGACGATCGCCGCGCCATCCACCAGCCAGCCCACCGCGCCCATGTCGGCCCAGTTCAGCGTCGGGTAGTTGAAGATGCTCGAATACTTGGCTTTACCGCTGTGCAACTTGTCGATTTCTGTATCGCGATCGGCGCCCAGGGTCTCCATGGCGCTGTACAGGTACAGGCCGTGACCGGCTTCGTCCTGGATCTTGGCCATCAATTGCAGTTTGCGTTTGAGGCTTGGCGCACGGGTGACCCAGTTGCCTTCCGGGAGCATGCCGACGATTTCCGAGTGGGCGTGCTGGGAAATCTGCCGGATCAGGGTTTGCCGGTAGGCATCGGGCATCCAGTTCTTGGCTTCGATCTTGATTTCTGAATCGATTTTTTCCTGGAAGGCGCGCTCCTCATCGGACATCTCCGAGAGGTCTTTGATGCGCTTTACGCCTGTTTCTACGAGCTGTGCGTACATGGGGGTCTCCCGCCGTGAATCTGTTCGAGGGCATGGAGAACTTTATAAGCGATACAGAAATTAATATCAAACAGAAAATGACGTGTCGTATTTGTTTTTGTATCGCTTTGGGATGAGCGGTCCTTCCTGACACACCGTTCCCCCTCCTGTAGGAGCTGGCTTGCCAGCGAAAGCGGTGGATCAGCAGGCGAATTTATCGAATGGACGAATGTCTTCGCTGGCAAGCCAGCTCCTACAGGGGGCGGTTGCTGTTGACCTGAAAAAGCCCAAAAAAAAGCCCCGCATCAGCGGGGCTCAAAGGGGTGCAGCAGTCATGCTTTAGGGCGTTTATCCACGACGTGGCAGGCTTTGCCCTCGGAACGCTTGATCGAATGGAAAGGCTGCAGGACGATTCGCGAGCTGATCCCGATATACGTCTTGATGTGCTTGCTCAGTTCGCCACACACAGCCTTCTGCTGTTCGTCGCTCAGGTGCTGGTGCTCGGCCTTGAGTTCCACATGCACATCAACGCTGTCCAGGTTGCCATTGCGATACAGATGGATCTCGTAGCACTCGGAAAGCTGTTTGATTTTCAGTACTTGCTCCTCGATCTGCGTCGGGAACACGTTCACCCCGCGGATGATCAGCATGTCATCGCTGCGCCCGGTGATCTTGTCGATACGCCGCATCGGCCGTGCGGTACCCGGCAGCAGGCGCGTCAGGTCGCGGGTGCGGTAGCGGATCATCGGCAGGGCTTCTTTGCTCAGGGAGGTGAACACCAGTTCGCCCATCTGGCCGTCCGGCAGCACTTCTCCGGTGACCGGGTCGATGATTTCCGGGTAGAAGTGGTCTTCCCAGATGGTCGGGCCGTCCTTGGTCTCGGCGCATTCCATGGCGACACCCGGGCCCATGATTTCCGAGAGGCCGTAGATGTCCAGGGCGGTGATGCCCATGCGCGCTTCGATGGCGCTGCGCAGCTCGGCGGTCCACGGCTCGGCGCCGAAGATGCCCAGGCGCAGGGCCAGTTTGTGCGGGTCGATGCCCTGGCGCTCGATCTCGTCGGCGATGTTGAGCATGTAGGACGGCGTGACCATGATGATGTCCGGCTGGAAATCCTTGATCAGCTGCACTTGTTTTTCGGTCTGGCCGCCGGACATCGGGATTACCGTGCAACCCAGGCGTTCGGCACCGTAGTGCGCGCCGAGGCCGCCGGTGAACAGGCCGTAGCCATAGGAAATGTGCACCTTGTCGCCACGTCGGCCACCCGCCGCGCGGATCGAGCGCGCAACCACGTTGGCCCAGGTGTCGATGTCGTTCTGGGTGTAGCCGACGACGGTCGGTTTGCCGGTGGTGCCGCTGGACGCGTGCAGGCGCACCACGTCGTGCATCGGCACGGCAAACATGCCGTAGGGGTAGTTGTCGCGCAGGTCGGACTTGGTGGTGAAGGGGAACTTCGCCAGGTCGTCGAGGGACTTGATGTCGTCGGGGTGCACGCCCAGTGCATCGAAACGCTGACGGTACAGCGGCACATTCTTGTAGGCGTGGTTCAGGCTCCAGCGCAGGCGCTCCAGCTGATGCTGGCGCAGCTCGTCGATGCTGGCGGTTTCCAGCGGGTCCAGCACGGGATCCAGCACGGCTTGGGCAATTGGCATGTTCATGTGTTCACTCGAATTGTTTTTGTGTTCCGGCCCCTGCATGCAGGGGCTTTGAGTGCATGCCCCAAGGATACCTCTCGGCTCCCCGGGAATCGCGATTCTTTAGTGGGATAGACGCTCGATGATCAGCGCGATCCCTTGGCCGACACCGATGCACATGGTGCACAGGGCATAGCGGCCATTGCGTTCCTCAAGTTCGTGCAGGGCGGTGGTGACCAGGCGAGCGCCGCTCATGCCCAGCGGATGGCCCAGGGCGATGGCGCCCCCGTTGGGGTTGACCCGTGGGTCGGTGTCGCTCAAGCCCAGTTCGCGCAGTACCGCCAGGCCCTGCGCGGCAAAGGCTTCGTTGAGCTCGATCACGTCCATGTCCGCCAGGCTCAGGTTTGCAACCTCCAGCACCTTGCGGGTGGCCGGCACCGGGCCGATGCCCATGATGCGCGGCTCGACGCCAGCGGTCGCCATCGCCACCACCCGACCGCGGGCGGTCAGGCCGTGGCGTTTGGCGGCTTCGGGGCTTGCCAGCAGCAGCGCGCAGGCACCGTCGTTGACGCCCGAGGCGTTGCCGGCGGTGATGCTGCCGCCTTCACGGAACGGCGTGCCCAGTTTGGCCAACTGCTCAAGGGTGGTGTCGCCGCGTGGGTGCTCGTCGTGCTCGACCACTTTGGCCGGGCCTTTGCGCTGGGGAATTTCCACCGCGACGATTTCTTTCGCCAGGCGTCCGTTGGCCTGGGCAGCGGCAGCGCGTTGCTGGCTGCGCAGGGCGAACGCGTCCTGGTCGGCGCGGGAGATGTTGAACTGTTCGGCGACGTTCTCTGCTGTTTCCGGCATGGAGTCGATGCCGTAGGCCTTTTTCATAAGCGGATTGACGAAGCGCCAGCCGATGGTGGTGTCGAAAATCTCGGCGGCACGGGAAAACGCCTGTTCGGCCTTGCCCATCACCAGGGGGGCGCGGGACATGGATTCCACGCCACCGACCAGCATCAGCCCGGTTTCGCCACTGCGAATCGCCCGCGCCGCAGTGCCGACCGCGTCCAGCCCGGAGCCGCACAGGCGATTGAGGGTGGTGCCGGGCACGCTGGCCGGCAACCCGGCCAGCAGCGCCGACATGCGCGCGACGTTGCGGTTGTCTTCGCCGGCCTGGTTGGCGCAGCCGTAGATCACGTCGTCAACGGTGTTCCAGTCGACTTGCGGGTGGCGGCGCAGCAGTTCGCGCAGCGGCACCGCGCCGAGGTCGTCGGCGCGCACGCTGCTCAGCACTCCGGCATAACGGCCGATCGGGGTGCGTACGGCGTCGATGATCAGGGCGTCATTCATTTGGGGTCTCCTGTGCCAGCACCGAGCCGCGCACTTTGTAGGACTTGCCGTGGAACAGGGCGATCAACTGGCCCTGCTGGTTTTCAATGCGTACGTCGTAGTTGCCGGTGCGGCCGGAGCGGCTTTGCTCGATGCAATCGGCATTCAACGTGTCGCCCAGGCGCGCCGGAGCGATGTAGTCGATGCTGCAGCCGATGGCCACGGTGGCTTCGTTGTAGCTGTTGCAGGCAAAGGCGAACGCCGAATCGGCGAGGGCGAACAGGTAGCCGCCGTGACAGGTGCCGTGGCCTTGGACCATGTCCGCGCGCACGGTCATGCCCACGCGAGCGGAGCCTGGGCCGGCGGACAGCAGGCGCATGCCCATGGCCTGGCTGGCGTTGTCGCGCTGGAACAAGGCTTGCGCGCAGTCGCTGGCCAGGGTCATCGCTTCATGGTTAGTCATGGAAGTTTCTCCCTTCGGCCACGCGACGGCGCAGCAGCAGCGATGGCCGGTAGCGTTCTTCGCCGTACGCGGCTTGCAGGTTGTCCAGTGTGCTGAGGATGTGCGGCAGACCCACGGCATCGGCCCAGGCCAGCGGACCTTGGGGATAATTGACCCCGGCGCGCATCGCCAGGTCGATGTCAGTAGCCGAGGCCACGCCTTGCAGCAGGGCGTCGGCGGCCTCGTTGGCGAGCATTGCCACGGTGCGCAGGACGGCGAGGGCCGGGCTGTCGCTGAGCAGGCTGACCTTGAGCCCGGCCCGTTGCAGCAGGGCGACGCCTTGTTCCAGTGCCTGCGGATCAATGCCTGCCGCGTAGCTGATCGCGATGCGCTGGGCCTTGGCGTAATCGTGGGCCAGATCCAGCAGAATCAGGTTACTTAGCCCGTCTTCCTGGGCGCGCTGACAGGCCATACGCCCGTCACTCAGGGCCAGCACTGCATCACCGACCCGCAGCAAGCCGCGGCCATCGCGTTGCAGGACTTCGACGCCTTGTTCGCGCAGGCGCCCAAGCAGACCTTGGGCGATCCCCAGGTCACCTTCGGCAACGCAAACATCGACGGTCGCCGCACTGCTGATTTCAGCCGCTGGCGGACGTTCGGCGCCTTGGGCGTAGCTATAGAAACCCTGTCCGCTCTTGCGCCCCAGTCGTCCACCGTCTACCAGTTCTTTCTGGATCAACGATGGCTGAAAGCGCGTGTCCTGGTAATAGGCGTCAAACACCGAACACGTCACGGCATAGTTGACGTCATGGCCGATCAGGTCGGTCAGCTCGAACGCACCCATGGCAAAACCACCGGCCTCGCGCATCAGCGCATCCAGGGTCGGGCAATCGGCGGCGCCTTCCTGCAACAGGCGCAGGCTTTCGGCGTAGTACGGTCGGGCCACGCGGTTGACGATGAAGCCCGGCGTGGAGCGGGTGTGTACCGGTTTCTTGCCCCAGGCCCTGGCGGTGTCGTACAGGCACTCGGCCAAAGCCGGATCGCTGGCCAGGCCCGAGACGATTTCCACCAGCGCCATGACCGGCGCCGGGTTGAAGAAATGCAGGCCAAGCAGGCGTTGCGGGTGCTGCAGCTGCGCAGCAATGCTGGTGATCGACAGCGACGAAGTGTTGCTCGCCAGGATGCACTGCGCGCTGCAGATGCCTTCCAGCTGGCGGAACAACGCGCGCTTGACCTCAAGGTTCTCGACGATGGCTTCGATGATCAGGTCGCAATCGGCCAGGGCTTCAATGGCTTCCACGGCCTGCAAACGGGCGATGGTTGCGCTGCGCGAATCGGCGGACAGCTTGCCGTTCTCGACCCGTTTGCCCAGTTGCCGGTCGATGCCTTCGATGGCCTGGGCGGCAGCGCCGGGGCGATTGTCCAGCAGTAGCACCGGATGCCCGGCCTGAGCCGCGACCTGGGCAATGCCGGCGCCCATGGCGCCGGCGCCGATCACGGCGATGCGTGCAGAAGTGTTCAATGCGCTCATGACTCAGCGTCCCTTGAAGCTTGGGGTGCGTTTTTCCATGAAGGCGCCGACGCCTTCGCGGTAATCCTCGCTACGCCCGGCCAGGCGTTGCAGGTCCCGCTCCAGTTCCAGCTGTTCATCAAAGCTGTTGCTCATGCTGGCGTTGAGGCTGCGTTTGATCAGCGCCAGGCCGTAGGTCGGCTGGGTGGCCAGGTGTTGTGCCAGCTTCAGCGCTTCATCGCGCAGTTCGGCGTCTTCCACGCAGCGGTAAATCAAGCCCCATTGCTCGGCCTGTTCGGCGCTCAGGCGATTGCCGAGCAGGGCCAGTGCCTTGGCGCGGGCCATGCCGACCAGGCGCGGCAGGGTCCAGGTGCCGCCGGAGTCAGGGATCAGGCCGATCTTGCAGAAAGCCTGAATGAAGCTGGCCGAACGCGCCGCCAGTACCAGGTCGCAGGCCAGCGGAATGTTCGCGCCGGCACCGGCGGCCACGCCGTTGACCGCGCAAATCACCGGCATCGGCAGGTCGCGCAGTTGGCGGATCAGCGGGTTGTAGAACTTCTCGATGGACTCGCCCAGATCCGGCACGGCACTGCCCGGCGCGACATTGCGGTCGCTCAGATCCTGGCCGGCGCAGAAGCCACGGCCTTCACCGGTCAGCAGCAGTACGCGCACGTCGGGGTTCTGCCGCACCTGTTTCAGCGCTTCCTTCACTTCGCCATGCATCTGGGTGTTGAAACTGTTGAGCTGGTCCGGGCGATTGAGGCTGAGCAGGGCGACGCCGGCCTCGATGGAAAACAGGATGTGTTCGAAGTTCATGGTCTTGGCGCTCTCTTGGAATTCGTTAGGCGGGTTACTGGCCGGTGAAAGTCGGCGTGCGTTTTTCCTGGAAGGCGGCAATGCCTTCATCGCGGTCGCGGGTGCCGGCCAGCACGGTGAAGGCGTGGCGCTCGAAGCGCAGGCCGCTGGCCAGGTCGGTGTCCATGGCCTTGAGCAGCGCTTCCTTGGCCAGGCGTACTGCCAGCGGTGCCTTGGTGGCGATCTGGCGGGCGACCTGCAGGGCGCGGTCGACGGTGAATTCAGGCTGGGTGACTTCGCTGACCAGACCGGCGCGCTGGGCCTGGCGGGCGTCGATCGGCTCGCCGGTCAGGACCATTTGCATGGCCATGGATTTGCCGACGGCGCGCAGCAGGCGTTGGGTGCCACCGGCGCCGGGCATGATCCCGAGGTTGATTTCCGGCTGTCCGAAACGCGCGTCTTCACCGGCAATGATGATGTCGGCGTGCATCGCCAGTTCGCAGCCACCGCCCAGGGCGAAGCCGTTGACGGCGGCGATCAGCGGTTTGTTGAAGCGGGTGATGGCCTGCCATGAGGCCTGGCGTGGGTCGTCGAGGATGCCGACCAGGTCGCGCTCGGCCATTTCCTTGATGTCGGCACCGGCCGCGAAGGCCTTGCGGCTGCCGGTGATGACCACGGCGCGGGTCGCGGGGTCGGCTTGGGCGACGCTCAGTTCCTCGGCCAGTTCACCCAGCAATTGGGTGTTCAGGGCGTTCAGCGCTTGTGGGCGCTGCAGGGTAATCAGACGAACGCCAGGCTCGATGAATTCGACGTCAAGGGTTTGAGGCATGGCGGATGCCCTCACGGTTAACGCTCGGCGGTGATGCCGGCTTGTTATTGGATCGGCAGCAGGGGCCGGTTTTGCCGGAGTATACCTACAATGTGATACGCAAAATCAACATCAAAGTTAATTTAATGTGTCCTATTGGTGGTCGTTCTACTTGTTTTTCGTAATGTGCAATCGCTGATGATTGCGGGTTAGAGCCCGGTTTTATTGGGTTACATGGCTGTCTGTACGACAAAAAGCAGGTCGTCGGAAAAGCCCTTTTCAAGCGATACGGTTTTTTGTCTTTGTGAATGTAAAAGCGATGTGATACAAAATAAGTCAATATTTGCATCGCTTTCGAAGGAAGCTGCCATGACCTGCTACAGCCTTGATGGCCTGACCCCGGTGGTTGACCCGAGCGCCTACGTGCATCCGTCCGCCGTGTTGATCGGTGACGTGATCATCGGCCCCCACTGCTATGTAGGGCCGCTGGCCAGCCTGCGCGGTGATTTCGGGCGGATCGTGCTGGAGGAGGGCGCCAACATTCAGGACACCTGCGTGATGCACGGCTTCCCCGACAGCGACACGGTGGTCGAACGCAACGGCCATATCGGCCACGGCGCCGTGCTGCACGGGTGCCGGATCGGCGCCGACGCACTGGTGGGGATGAATGCGGTGGTGATGGATAACGCGCACATCGGCCCGCGGTCTTTTGTGTCGGCGGCAGCGTTCGTCAAGGCCGGGTTCGAATGCCCGGAGCAGTCGCTGGTGATGGGCGCGCCGGCCAGTGTCAAACGCATGCTCAGCGATCAGGAAGTGGCGTGGAAGCAGGCGGGCACTCGTGAGTATCAAGAGCTGGCCAAGCGATGCCTCACGCAGATGCAGGTTTGCGAGCCGTTGGCAGAGCCGGAGCCGGATCGCCTGCGTATCAGTGACAGCGGTCATCGCCCCAAAGGTAATAGCGCCTTGTAGGAGCCAGGCTTGCCGGCGAACAAGACGACGCGGTGTTCCAGATACAACGCGTCATCGTTCTTCGCCGGCAAGCCTGGCTCCTACGAGGGATTGGGATTAACCCCATTGCTTTCGGTATATTCCTTTTCTTTTTTTAGCCCGGTACGCCCATGTCGTCCCTGACACCCTTGAACCATCTGATTACACGCTTTCAAGAGCAGACGCCGATCCGCGCCAGTTCCTTGATCATCACCCTCTACGGTGATGCCATCGAACCCCATGGCGGGACTGTCTGGCTGGGCAGCCTGATCCAGTTGCTCGAACCGATCGGCATCAACGAGCGGTTGATCCGCACCTCGATTTTCCGCCTGACCAAGGAAGGCTGGCTGACTGCCGAGAAGGTCGGTCGTCGCAGCTACTACAGCCTGACCGGCACCGGTCGCCGGCGTTTCGACAAGGCGTTCAAGCGGGTGTACAGCACCAGCATGCCGGCCTGGGATGGTTCCTGGTGCCTGGTGATGCTCTCGCAACTGACCCAGGACAAGCGCAAACAAGTGCGCGAAGAGCTTGAATGGCAAGGTTTTGGTGCGATTTCGCCAGTGGTACTGGCCTGTCCGCGCAGCGACCGCACGGATGTCAACGCGACGCTGCTCGACCTCGGTGCCCAGGAAGAAACCATCGTCTTCGAAACCACCGCCCAAGATGTACTGGCCTCCAAGGCCCTGCGCCTGCAGGTGCGCGAGAGCTGGAACATCGAGGAGCTGGCGACCCACTACAGCGAGTTCATCCAACTGTTCCGCCCACTCTGGCAAGCGCTTCGCGAGCAGGAAAACCTGCAGCCGGCCGACTGCTTCCTGGCGCGGATCCTGCTTATTCACGAATACCGCAAATTGCTGCTGCGCGACCCGCAACTGCCGGACGAGTTGTTGCCCGGCGACTGGGAAGGGCGAGCCGCCCGACAGTTGTGCCGCAACATTTACCGTTTGATCTACGCCAAGGCCGAGGAATGGCTGAACAGTGCACTGGAAACCGCCGACGGACCGTTGCCGGATGTGGGCGAGAGTTTTTATCGACGCTTTGGCGGGTTGAAATAACCCGTCGACGGTAGGGAGAGTCGCTGTTCAGGAGAACCTGTTGATTGACGTAGACAATAAAAATAAGCCTGCGTGAGGCCTGACATGATTTCTACAACCGCACAGCGCCAGGATGGGTTCGATCAGTGGATCCACCAGATCAACCAGATCTGTGGCGCCTTCAACGCCCAACCCCTGGGCACCGACTTTGCCGGGCAGATTCGCGAATACCGCAGCGATGCCCTCAAACTCAGTTTCGTCGATGCCTGTCAGGCGCGGCTGTATCGCACGCCGCAGGAAGTCGCGGCGGGCGAGGGCGGCAAGTATTTTGCCGTGTTCCAGCTCGATGGCACCGCGGGCATGGCCCAGGGCGACGACAGGGTCCTGTTGTCCGCCGGGGACATCACCTTGATCGATGCTGCGCGGCCCAGCGACTTCACCTACAGTGAAAACTCCCGACAATTGTCGCTGATCCTGCCGTATCAACTGGTCGAGCAGACCCTGCGCTTCAACCAGGTCAAGTGCGGCCACCGGATTGCCGCGACATCGCCCATCGCCATGCTCTCGCACCGCTTGATCCTCGATGCTACGCGCCAGCAGAACCTCAGCCTTCAGGAAAGCGAAGCGACCCTGGAGGCGATTGTCAGCCTGCTGCGCCCGGCCATCAGCCAGGGCGACGATTGCACGGATCTGCACGAGCGCACCTTCCGCAAGACCCTGAGCGTGATCGACCAGCACATCCGCAGCGAAGAGCTGTGCCCGGAATGGCTGGCGCGGGAAGTCGGCATGTCGACCCGTGGCCTGTACCGGATGTTCGCCAAGAAAGGCCTGGTGGTGGCGCGCTACATCAAGAACCGCCGGCTGGACCTGTGCGCCGAATCCCTGCGCCAATCGGGCAAGGAACAGAAGTTGTCGGTGCTGGGGTATTCGTGGGGTTTTTCCGATTCGAGCTACTTTTCCACGGCGTTCAAATCGCGCTTCGGCATTGCGCCGGGGGAATATCGCAAGCGGCATGCCTGATCGTCTGCATGAACACCGCTTAATCCTGTAGGAGCCCGGCTTGCCGGCGAAGGCGTCCGTCTGTACGCCTTCGCCGGCAAGCCGGGCTCCTACAGTTTTGCGTTCCAACTCATTACTTCGGTGAGTTGAGGTTCAACGTCGGCGTTTCATCGAAGAAGTTCCACGGCTTCAACAGCACATGTACCCACTCGGTCGGCATGATCGGCCATTCTTCGGCCCGGGCGATGTGGGTGGTGCCGGTGGTTAGCCAGACCACGTCGTCGGTGTTCTCGATGGAATGGTTGTCCTGGGTGAATTGTCCCAGCCCCGAGTCTTTGTCCGAGCGGTTCGGGTACTTGCCTTCCGGGTACTTCTCTTCCGGGTTGTACTGCGTCACCCACAGCTGTTTGTCCATGAAGCTCAGGCGGTGGTACAGCCATTCGTCCGTGCCGAAGTTGGCGCCCTTGGCCACCGGGTGCGTGCCACCGGCATAGGGAATCAACTGGTAGGACACCGGGTTGCCGACCTTGTTTTCCTTGCTGGGGTTGCTCAGCAGGCGCACGGTCGCCGGGTCGAACTTCTGCGCGGCCTGTTGTTCGGTGCTGACCACGCGGGTTTCGGTCTGCATGGTGCTGGTGCGCGGCCCGCCACGGTCGTTGGGCAGCACCACCGGGTTCACTTCCACCAGCGAGTTGCTTTCGCCGTCCACGTCCATGTCCAGGCGGAAGTTATAGATGTGCTGGTGCGTGGTGCCGACGATGTTGTGGTCGAGCAGGGTGCCGTAGCGCGTGTCTTCCTTGGCGGTTTCTTCGTGCATGGTTTTCGATTTCACGCCCTTGACCGCTTCGATGCCGGTGGCGCCGGCGTCGATGCCGATGGTGCCGTTCTGCTGGAAGACCCAGTCGAAGATGTAGTCGTAGTTGCCGACGGTACTGATCCAGCGCACCACCAGTTCACGCCGCTCGGTGCTGAGGTTGGGCTGGCCCATTTCCTGGTGTTTGTATTCCGGGCCGGCATAGCGCTCGAACACCGCCATGGCGCGCGGAATCGAGGTCGGTGCGCCGGTGTAGTCGGCGATGGTGGCGTCCAGCAGCACGGCGTTTTCCGGGGCGTCTTTGCCACGGGCGATCGGTGAGGTCAGGGTACCCATGCCGTAGTCGCCGGAATCCAGGTAGGCCTTGAAGTACCAGCCCACATCCGGGTCGCCGTAAGGCACGATCATCCCGCCCAGGGAGCCTTCGTACATGATCTTGCGCTTTTTGCCCTTGTCGTCGTAGGTGACGGTGGACAGGATCGGGCCGACCCGCGAATCGAGGCGAACGTGGAAGTCCCAGTTCTGCCAGTGAATGCTGTTGCCGGTAATGGTGTAGTTCTTGCCTTCGGGCTCGATGATTTCCAGCGGCTTGACCGCCACGCCCTTGCGCCCGCGGCCGTCGTAGGGCGTCGGCTTCATCGGTACCGGAACAAGCGCTTCGTCTTCGATCTTGATAAGTTTTTTCTGCTCCAGATCGACAATCGCCACCAGGCCCTCGATCGGGTGCGCCCAATAGTTGCCGTCATCGACATTCAGGTAGCTGACGATCTTCAGCAGGCGCTTGTCCTGGGCCAGGCCGTCCTTGCCGTCGAAGTAACCGACGGTCAGCGGCGTGGCGACGACCTTCTTCACATCGTTGATACCGCGCTTGGCCAAGGCCTGGGCGTATTCGGGGCTGGTCTCGACGGCGGTTTGCACCGTGGCGAAATCATCCAGCAGCACCATGCCGTGGGCGCCTTCGATCGGCTTCCAGGATTGCAGCGCCTTGCTATCGAGATCCACCAGCGCTTCGATCACATGCTTGCCGTCCAGCACCACGATATTGGCCTGGCGCGGCTGGGTCACATTTTGCCCGGTGTAGACGAAGTTCCACACCTGATCCTTCGGTGGTTCCTTGACCGATACTTCGGTGAAGCGGAAATCGGGCTTGTAGTGCTCGGATTTCTTGATGATGTCCACTGCGGCGGTGATTTCGTCCGCTGTCAGGGGGTTGAGCGGGTTAGGGCGGGTCTCGACGACGAAGGTGGTGTCCAGGCCGGACTGGAAGACCTGGTTGATGAAGTCCTTGGACATGAACGCCGTCTTGCCCTTGAACACCACCGGTACCGTCAGCTCCATGCGCTTGCCGTTGAGCATGGCCACTTTGCTGTCCGGCTTGACCTTGAGATAGACCCCGTCCTTGGCAATGGTGAACAGGTTCGAGTAGTCGTCCCATTTGACGCTGGCACCAAACTCCTCGAGGCCCGCTTGCAAAGGCACCATTTCGGCATGGCCGCCGTGGGCCTGGGCATTGCCCATGCACAACGGCAGGCCAAGGGCGCTCAGGGAGATGGCCAGGGCGAGCCGGGCAAACGGTGATCTTTTGGGCGATGCTTTGGCGCTGGACATGTGTGCATTCCTGGGGAAAAGCCGGTGACTGGCATGCTTGCACTTTGCTACAGCCAGTCGACGCCTGCATTTGGATTCCTGCCAGATTGCTTTGACTGCCTGCCTGAATCACTTTTCCCCAATGGATCCGGACTGTAGGAGCCAGGCTTGCCGGCGAAGAACGATTACACGGTTTGACAGATATACCGCGGTGCCTGGTTCGCGGGCAAGCCTCGCTCCTACTGGCGCATCGCCACATACGACTTGCGCAGGTCGCTGGCCCAGCCGTCCAGCACGCCCTTGACGTTTGCCGTGGTGATCACCTCTTTGTCGTTTTCCAGCGGGACTCCCGTGCCCTTGCGCACTACTTTGGCGACCAGGGTCCTGGTCCCGCCATCGACAAAGGCCACTTCGGTGGCAATTTCACTGTCCTGGTCACGGATCCCGGTGGCGGTGCTGACGCCTGCCGCAACCAGGGTGATCGGCAGCCATTCGTAAAAGCGCAGGCCCTGGGTGCTGGCCGTCACTCGGGTGATTGCCGGCCGCACGATCAGGGTTTTGGGGCCCGGGGTGGTGACCACGGTCAAGACCTTGCCCAGCTCGTGCTTGAGCGCCGCATCGTAGTACCAGGTTGTATCGTCAAGCGTGGTCTGTGGCAGGCGCTTGCTGGGGGCGGGCTGCGGGTAGTACCGGCTCGGTTCGATATAGACCTGCGTGTAACGGTTGAGCTCAAGGGTCGGGTTCACCCAGCTCAGTACCGGCTCTCCTGAGGGTGACTGGTGCTCCGTCAAGGCGCTGTAGTCTTTCAGAAAGCCTGAATAGGTGTCCGATGATGCGACTTTTTTGTTGCTGCACGCCGAGAGGACGAGGGTTGCAACGGCCAATAGCGGTAGCGAGTAGCGCTTTCTCATCAAGGTGTTCCTGGTTGGAGGGTGGAGCCTGGAAGGTCTTCCGAGCATTCGATCCGCAGATCGCCATGGGCCATGATCCACTGGGTGAACTCGGCGATCGGCACGCGGTGGATGTATTCCACCCAGGTGCCGGTGGTCGGGCTGTATTGCTCGAAATAACGGCGCAGCACGACATGGGTCCGATCGTCGGTCAGTCCCAGGCACGATTGCTGGAATAAAATCGGCTCATCCTGCGCTGGCGCACTGGTGCGCTGGTTGAGGATCACCGAATGAGTGCTATCGGTTGTCTCGGTCGCGTAGGCGATGTTCGAACCCTGCATGGAAGACCTCATGAATTGGAATTCGCGCAGGGTGCCGCAGGTCGGTTGCGACCGTATGTCCGATTGATGTCAGGCGGGCAGGAATGTTGCTGGATTGAAATATATGACCCTGGCGCCGGAATGGTTTTAGATACGCTCTTTTTTTGGCCGTGGATCCCCTTAACGTGAGCAGACTGCTGATCGTCGACGACGATGTGGAAATCCTGTCCCTGCTGAAGCAGTTCTTTGTTCAGCATGCCTACGAGGTGGACCTGGCCACCCATGGTGAGGCCATGTGGGCGATGATCGAAAAAAACCGCCCGGACATCATCATCCTTGACCTGATGCTGCCCGGCGAAGGTGGCCTGAGCCTCTGCCAGAAACTGCGGGCGCAGACGGATATCGCGATCGTCATGTTGACCGCGATGGGTGAGCTGAGCGACCGCATTGTCGGCCTGGAACTGGGCGCCGACGATTACCTGACAAAGCCTTTCGACCCTCGGGAGCTGCTCGCCAGGCTGCGTGCCGTGCAGCGTCGCGCCGGCGAGAAAAGCCCGGGGCACGAGCCCACACGTCCGGTCATCAGCTTCGCCGATTGGCACCTGGACATCACCTGTCGCGAATTGCGTTCGCCCGAGGGTGTGATGATTCCGTTGTCCGCCGGCGAGTTCGATTTGCTGCGGGTGTTTCTCGAGCATCCACAGCGCATTCTCACCCGCGAACAGCTGATCGACCTGGCGCGTGGCCAGGGCCACGATGCCTATGATCGCAGCATCGATGTGCAGGTCAGTCGACTGCGACGCAAGATCGAGCCGGACAGCAAGCGCCCGGATCTGATTCGCACCGTGCGAAACGGCGGGTACATGTTCTGCGCCAAGGTGACCCGTTCGTGATCCGTCGCATGGTCGCTCGAATAGTCCCGCGCGATACCCTCAGGTCCCGGATTGCGCTGACCATCGTCGCGGCGATGCTCGCTTCGCTGATCCTCAATGGATTGTTCGTGCAGCTTGCTGGCACCTGGGGCCGTCCGCCCATTGAGCGCACCGGCCTGCTGGAGCAAATTGCTGCGAATGTGCGGGTGATCGAGGCGGCGCCTGTGCCGATGCGCCCGTCATTGGCCGCCGCCGCGAGCCATCCGATGCTCGAGGTGGTCTGGCACGGCCAGCGGTCCGACTTCCATTTGCCTGCGGGCGGTACGCAGGTGGGACCCGAACATTCGCCGCTGCACCGATTGCTGGGTGATGCTGCGCGCCACATTCAAGTCTTCAACCCCAGCGACTGGCCGGTTGAAAGCCCCTGGGCGCACTACGTGGCACTCGTTGAATTACGCGATGGCAGCTGGCTGTCGTTCACGCCCCCGGAACGCAGCTGGGGGCTCGATTCAAGCGTGCGGATCGCGATCATCATCGCCCTGGGGCTGGTGGCCACCCTGCTGGTCGCCTGGATTGCCACACGGCAACTGGCCAGCCCGCTGCAACGTTTTGCCAGCGCTGCACGGCGCTTTGGTGATGACTTGCGCGCGCCGCCGATCAAGATCGAAGGCCCCGATGAGATACGCCAGGCGATCATCGCCTTCAACACCATGCAGGCCCAGATCCGGCACTTTCTCAGTGAGCGCACACAGATGCTCGCGGCCATCTCCCACGACTTGCGCGCCCCCCTGACGCGGATGCGTCTGCGCAGCGAATTCATGGAAGACCTGGAGCAGCAGCGCAAAATGGTGCGCGACATCGAAGAAATGCAGACGATGATCAACGCGGCGCTGGGGTTTTTCCGTGATGAAAGCCACGGGGAGCACGCCACGGCATTCGACCTTTCGGAATTGCTGCAAACGATCGTCGACGATTTTCGCGACCAGGACATCGATGTCCACTTCACAGGTCCCGCCCACCTGGTGTACGACGGCCGCCCGCTCGGGATCAAGCGCGTGGTCGTCAACCTGCTGGAAAACGCCGTGAAGTATGGCCGCAAGCCAGGCATCGAGCTGAAGGGGGACGGGCAAAGGGTCTGTATCGAAGTCAGTGACGAGGGCCCCGGCATCCCCGAGTCCGCCCTCGAACAGGTGTTCGATCCTTTCTACCGCCTGGAGACCTCACGCAACCGTGACACCGGTGGGGTGGGGCTGGGACTGTCCGCCGCGCGGGCGATCGTTCGCGAACAGGGCGGCGAACTGACCCTGCGCAATCGCGGCGGCGCAGGGCTGGTGGCGCGTGTTGAACTGCCCGGTACTCGCGGCGCCAAAGGCTAACGAGCGTTAGCCTTTGGCTGTGGGCTTTCAAAAAACATGATTCTTCATGATCTTTATAATCAATAAGTTGTGCATCTTTTTTGACATGGCTGCTTCATGGGTTTTTCAGATTTATTGATAAAAGCCTTTGAAACTTTCGTAATAAATGAACCAGCTTCGGCTGGTTTTTTTATCAAGGGTCATCTGGCCTCGACCACTTTGCATCCGTACAGCGTTTCTCGGGTATTGCGCAGGGCCTTAACGCGCAGCGGCGTCGCGGGGGAGCGCCACAGTGGTCATTCGTTACGCCATGGTTTCGCGACTTGGGCGAAATGGCTACGTTAGTGACGATTTCGTACTGGTTTACGGAGTATGAATTACAGCTGTAGCCCTGCCTTTAGGGCGGCAGGAATTCGGACAGACTGGCGTTCGAGAATGCTGAATTCTTGAACGTGACAAGCCTTTTTCGGTGCCAGGGCCCGAAATCGCGGTATGCGGGAGGTGGAATGAGCGATTCAGCCGAGCGGTACCTGCAAGCGGCGCGACGCGACAGTACGCAGCGCCGCTATGCACAAGCGGTTGAACACTTTGAAGTGGAGTGGGGCGGCGTGTTGCCGGCCTCCAGTGAAAGCGTCGTGCGCTACCTGGCGGCTTATGGTGCCCGGTTATCACCTTGCGCACGCACCTGGCGGCTTTGGCGCAGTGGCACCAGCAGTACGGCTTCGATGACCCGACCAAGGCGTCACGGGTGCGTGATGTGCTGCGCGGCATTCAGGCGCTGCACCCGCAACCGATCAAGCAGGCCGAAGTGCTGCAGTTACAAAGGTTGGAAGCTTGTATGGAGGGTTTGGTGGAGCAACTGAGCTCGGATCAGGTGGCGGTGCAGCTGCGCGCGGCGCGGGATCAAGCGTTGATCCTGATGGGCTTTTGGCGCGCGCTGCGGGGTGACGAACTGTGCCGGCTGCGTGTCGAGCATATTCAGCTGCGGGAAGGACAAGCGTTGGACATCTTCCTCGCCAGCAGTAAGACCGACCGCGATCATCGCGGTCTTACACTGGTGTTGCCGGCGCTGAAGCGGCTCTGCCCAGTGGATGCCTACCAGCACTGGCTGGCGGTCAGTGGCATCAACCACGGGCCGGTATTTCGCGCCATCGATCGCTGGGGTCACTTAGCGGAGGAACCGGTCAACCCGAACAGTCTCTCGCGCATTTTGCGTCTGGCGTTTTTGCGCAGCGGTGTGACTGGCGAGGGTTATACGGCGCATTCACTGCGCCGCGGTTTTGCCACCTGGGCCAGTCGCAACCAGTGGAGCAGCAAGGCGTTGATGGAGTACGTCGGTTGGCGCGACGTGCAGTCGGCGCTGCGCTATGTTGAGGCTGATGCGCCCTTCGGCGATTGGGTACGTTGAGCGCACAGACGCCAAAGGGGATGACCTGGCGGGAAGGGTATGGGGGCATTGCCGCCACTGACTCCTGGACGATCTCGGCAGTAAGGCTTCACCGATTGTCGAGCGGCAGCCGCCCTATTCGGTGAGCAGAGTATGGTAGGCCTACCGTGTTAGTAATGGATCCGGATCGGTCGCTGACGAAATGTTTAACTCTCCCCATGTAAACCGTTGGCTTGATGGTGTGAGGGGGGGCAGGGAAGACGACTGTTCTATCGCGATTGAACCGAGACCGGAAAGGCCATTTTTGGGAGATTGCGAGCCGGTAGGCGACCGCGTGAGCTAAATGCGTGGTTTGGCGACCCGGGTGACAGAGTTTCGCGCTGGCTAGGCTGTTTACCTAATGCTTTGAGGAAGTGATAAATCCAACCAAGAGAGGAATCAAGCGGACAAAAGAGATTGTCGCCTGAGAGGTAAATGAGATGAACGAATCGAAATTTAATCCAGAGGACATGTCGATCCTCGACCTTGATACTTCCGGTACCAGCCTCTACGAAGCTTCGTGCTTCCTCGACAGCCCGGAAAGCATCAGCGCATATCTTGCTGAAAGTATGAAGGCTCAAGACCCGCAAATATTCATGAAAGCGCTCGCCGAGGTCGTCAAAGCCCGAGGCTTGAACAAGGTTGGCCAAGAAGCGGGGGTTAATCGAGAGAGTCTGTATAAACCTCTTAAAGGTGGTGCAAAAATTCGCTTTGAGACTGTCAAGAAGCTGTTAATGGCAGTCGGAGTAGAACTCACCGTGCAGCCTATTGCAGCAAACCAGTCGGCTCCAAATTTCACCAACCCCGCTGCGGGTGTTGCCAAAAAAACGGCGGCAGCAAAATTACGGTAGCTGCCAAACCAGCGGCCATGCTGACTACGATACCGCCACCGCGTGGTACGCCAGTAATAAAAGAGGAACAAAACCATGACCGCTGTTCTTGAAAATTCGCAGAGCGTGCGCGCTGCGCTTGAAAGTCTTCAAATGCTTCTGGAGCAGCTGCGCGGTCAATTCGTGAACGGCATCGAGGGGCCAGAGGATTACGCTCGGGCCACTGTACTGCTTGATGAGCTGACCGACGGACATGAACTCAACAAGTATGAAGAGCGGATCCTTATCGAGCTTGAAGACGCGATTCTGGCTTTCGAAAAGAAAGGCGAACAGCTCAAAGCTTTAACGCTGCGATCAAGGCCACCATCACACCGGTGCAACTGCTCAAGGACTTGATGGAGACACTGGAACTGACCGGCTCGGATCTGCCCGAAATTGGCGACAAATTCGTGGTATCCAAGGTGCTCAATGGCAATAGGTCGATCAGCCCTAGAATGGCATTCGCCCTGGCCGAGCGCTTCCATATGGACCCGAAAGCATTCGTTTCGGATACTTCTATGCTTCCAGGGAAGCATCGGCTACAGGCCACGTGACGCCCGGAAAATCGGACGCAAGCGTAAAGCCGAACTGGTTCCCAAGAGGCTCTGAAGGTCAACGTCTGGAGAGTTCGTATGTGTTGGCGATCTTCCCCGATGCGACCAGAAGGTGGCTGCATCGTCGAGGAAGGCCTCGGCCAAGCCGCGGCCGGCCAAAGGCTGATAAGACAGTCCTTCATTGACAACTTTTGGCCGATTGTTGCCTGTCGCCACCCGCAACAATGCGCAACTCTCAGCCGATCATGGTTACTAAGCGTGCTGGTCATCGTCGTCGACCATATGGGTTGTTCGCCCATAGAACAGGTAGCAGCCTATTCGTGCAAAAAAAAATAGGCGCGACCTCTCCAACTTAGCCACTCCCAAAATAAGTCTTGCCTGTAACGCTAAAAACACTATGACCGACTATCCGACGAGACGCCCGCTTTCCTGGAAGGTCTAGAATTTACGAGGGGGATCACGTCAACGCGTCCTTACAATCGAGAGGTTTACGATGAACATCGTATCTTCGATGGCGTTGGTGGTAGCGGTCGGATGGATCTCCGGATGTGCAACTACATCAGACAGTCAGATTACCTCCGTTCCCCTAACCGCCACTCTATATAACCCCGGGCATATGGCACAGGCCACCCTTGCGCCGATGGGCAATCAGACAGACATCAGGTTATTCATTGGTGGGGTACCGCTTGGCAGCGGTTCTCCAGCGCGTTTGTACACATACGTTTACACGGGAAGCTGTTCAAGCCTTGGGCCTAAGCCTGCTTATGATTTGAATCAGAGTGTGAGCTCGCAGTTTTATTCGCCGGAATCGAGCGCACTCGACAGCCGCGGTATCCATCTGCGCAAAAGCGTTCCCGTCGCCTATGAAACGCTACGTTCCGGTGGTTATGCATTGGTTGTGCGAGGAAGCCCGGCCGACGGCGGTCACGATATTTTCTGCGGCAATCTGGGCTGAAAATATCTTCACAGAGGAGTCGCCAAACCGTCAGGCATAAAAAACGCCGCTCATCTCACGATGGGCGGCGTTTTTCAATGCGTTGCAGCGTTAGGCTTGAACGACCGGAATGTTGGCGTTCGCAGCAGCTTCACGGAACTCGGCGATCTGGTCGAAGGACAGGTAGCGGTAAACGTCGGCCGCCATGCTGTCGATCTTGCCAGCGTATTCCATGTACTCCTCGACGGTCGGCAGGCGCCCCAGGATGGAAGCCACGGACGCCAGCTCGGCCGAAGCCAGGTAGACGTTCGCGCCGTCACCCAGACGGTTCGGGAAGTTACGGGTCGATGTCGACACCACAGTCGAGTTCGGCGCTACACGTGCCTGGTTACCCATGCACAGCGAGCAGCCTGGCATTTCCATACGAGCGCCAACCTTATCGTAAATGCCGTAGTAGCCTTCACCGGTCAGTTGGTGAGCGTCCATTTTCGTTGGTGGCGACAGCCACAGACGGGTTGGCAGCTGACCCTTGACCTGATCCAGCAGTTTACCGGCGGCGCGAAAGTGGCCGATGTTGGTCATGCAAGAACCGATGAACACTTCGTCAATCTTCTCGCCAACAACGCTGGACAGCAGACAGGCGTCATCCGGGTCGTTCGGCGCGCAGAGCACAGGCTCCTTGATGTCGGCCAGGTCGATCTCGATGACTTCGGCGTATTCGGCGTCAGCATCGGCTTCCAGCAGCTCAGGGCTGGCCAGCCAAGCTTCCATCGCTTGAGCACGACGTTCCAGGGCCCTGGCATCGCCGTAGCCTTCGCCGATCATCCAGCGCAGCAGGGTGATGTTGGATCGCAGGTACTCAGCAATGGCTTTTTCCGGGAGCTTGATGGTGCAACCGGCAGCCGAACGTTCAGCCGAGGCGTCAGACAGTTCGAACGCTTGCTCGACGGTCAGGTTATCCAGGCCTTCGATCTCGAGGACGCGCCCCGAAAAAGCGTTGATCTTGCCTTTCTTCTCTACGGTCAGCAGGCCAGCCTTGATTGCGTAGTAAGGAATGGCATGGACCAGGTCTCGCAGGGTGATACCCGGTTGCATTTTGCCTTTGAAACGCACCAGGACCGATTCCGGCATGTCCAGCGGCATGACGCCGGTGGCTGCCGCGAAGGCGATTAACCCGGAGCCGGCCGGGAACGAAATACCGATCGGGAAACGGGTGTGCGAGTCACCACCGGTGCCGACGGTGTCTGGCAGCAGCATGCGATTCAGCCAGCTGTGGATGATGCCGTCACCCGGCTTGAGCGAGACCCCACCTCTGTTGCGCATAAAATCTGGCAGGGTGTGATGGGTCGTGACATCCACTGGTTTTGGATAAGCCGCGGTGTGGCAGAAGGACTGCATTACCAGATCGGTCGAGAAGCCCAGGCACGCCAGGTCTTTCAGTTCGTCACGGGTCATAGGACCGGTGGTGTCCTGAGAACCCACGGTGGTCATCTTCGGTTCGCAGTAGGTGCCCGGACGAACGCCGGTCACGCCGCAAGCCTTGCCGACCATTTTCTGCGCCAGGGTGAAACCCTTGGTGCTTTCAGCCGGTGCTTCAGGCTTCTTGAACAGGGTCGAAGGTGGCAGGCCCAGCTCGGTGCGAGCCTTCTCGGTCAGGCCACGGCCGATGATCAGCGGGATACGGCCGCCAGCACGAACTTCGTCCAACAGGACCGGGGTCTTCATTTCGAAGGTGGTCAGGACTTCGTCGGTGCCGTGCTTGCAGACTTTGCCAGCATGCGGGTACAGGTCGATCACGTCGCCCATGTGCATGTTGGAGACGTCGAATTCGATTGGCAGTGCGCCAGCATCTTCCATGGTGTTGTAGAAGATCGGGGCGATCTTGCTGCCGAAGCAGAAACCGCCAGCACGCTTGTTCGGCACGTAGGGAACGTCGTCGCCGAAGAACCACAGCACCGAGTTGGTGGCCGATTTACGCGAAGAACCGGTACCGACCACGTCGCCGACGTAGGCGATCGGGAAGCCGGCGTTGCGCATTTCTTCGATCTGCTTCATCGGGCCGGTGACGCCTTGTGCGTCCGGCACGATGCCGTCGCGGGCCATTTTCAGCATGGCCAGGGCGTGCAGCGGGATGTCCGGGCGGGACCAGGCATCAGGGGCAGGGGACAGGTCGTCGGTGTTGGTTTCGCCAGTCACCTTGAACACGCGCAGGCTGATCTTGTCGGCCAGCACCGGGCGCTTCACGAACCACTCGGCGTCAGCCCAGGATTGCAGCACGCCTTTGGCATGAACGTTGCCGTTCTTGGCTTTTTCCGCGACGTCGTGGAAGGCATCGAACATCAGCAGGGTGTGCTTGAGTTCTTCGGCGGCTACTGGCGCCAGTTCGGCGTCGTCCAGCAGGTTCACCAGGGTCACGATGTTGTAGCCGCCCTGCATGGTGCCGAGCAGTTCAACAGCGCGTTTCTTGTCGATCAGGGGGGAGGTGGCTTCGCCCTTGGCGATGGCGGACAGGAAGCCGGCCTTGACATAGGCTGCTTCGTCCACGCCTGGTGGAACGCGATGGGTGATCAGGTCAACGAGGAATGCTTCTTCGCCAGCCGGGGGATTTTTCAGCAGCTCGACCAGGCCTGCCGTTTGTTCGGCGTTAAGTGCCAAGGGCGGAAGCCCTTCATCGGCGCGTTTTTTCACGTGATGGTTGTAGGCTTCAAGCACTGCAGGATCTCCGGTTTTTGTGTGTGTAATAGAAGTTGAGTGTCTGTCGTGAACGGCACACGGCTATGAATTAAGTACTTAGCGCCCCTATAACCATTGCAGTGAGTTGGGTCGTCAGCTGCGAAGAGCCCAACGGTAGGGTTTCATCGAACCAGAATGCCACGCTCGAAAGCATGGCAAGCACCGTTTGGATAGCGGTCGGTAAGTGCTGTGAGCGAAAGACTCCGCTCTGCATACCGTTACTGATGATGTTGCTTAAACAGCTGCGGTAGCGCTTGAGGAGCAGCTTGATTTCTGCCCTTGATGCGGCGTCGAGGCTGCGCAACTCCAGATTGCTCAACAGCGATAGGGATTGGTGCTGAATGTGGACCTTGATATGAATGCGAATGAACGATCTAAGCTGCGCCAACACGTCTTTGGTCTTTCTCACCTCACGTTCAACACTCTTCAGAAGGTCTTGCAGGTGATCGTTGATCATCTCAAACAGCAGCGACTGTTTACTCTCCAGATGGTTGTAGAGCGAACCTGCACTAAGGCCGAGCGGCGCCGCCAATTGGCGCAAACTGACATTGCCATAGCCTTCAGTGACAAATAGATGCAAGGCAGTATCACGAATCTGCTGATGGCGATCCCGAGTTTCAGAACAGGGGGTGACGCTCAGATCTTCCATTTTTGTCACCTGCGGATTCTTGGCGAGATCAAGCGGTGCAGACAGTTGGGTAGAGGCTCGGTGCATGATGGCGATCCAGAATTTGTGAGTTTGCGGACTCGATCCTTGGGTGATTTGCGATTTACATATATATCATATGTATGATTGGTTATTCCAGCACCGGTCCGTGATCATCACGCGCGATCACTTCGGGGGGCTTGATCACCAACAGCAGCGGCATGACCGCCAGAGAAAGCAGCATCAGCAGCTTGAAATCGTCCAGATAGGCAATCCAGACGGCTTGAGTGCTGATCATGCCGTCGAGCATGGCGCGGCCGCTCACCGTTACCGGGTCGAGGACATTGTTGAGTGGCCAGGCGTGGAGCAGGCGATTGAACCCTGTGATATGTGCGCCGATCAGTTCGTGGTTGATCTGGGTGTTTTGCACCAACAGCACGGTGACGATGGAAATCCCTACACTGGAACCGACGTTGCGCGACAGGCTGTAGAGCCCGGTGCCATCGGCTCGGAGCGAAGCGGGCAGTGTGGCGAAGGCAATGGTGGACAAGGGTACGAATAACAGGCCCAGGCTCGCTCCCTGGATGAAACCGACATAGATGATGGTTTGCATCGACACCTGCGGTGTCCAGCCTGTCATCAGCCACATGGAACCTGCGGACAATGCCAGTCCGCAGAACAGCAGCCAACGGGTGTCGACCTTACCGATCAACCGCCCCGTGATGTACATCGTTGCCATCGTGCCCAAACCACGCGGACCCATGGCCATGCCGGCCTTGAGCACCGGATAACCCATGAGGTTTTGCAGGTAGGGCGTCATCAGCGCCAGCGACGCCAGGTAGGTAATGCCAATAATGAAAATGAACACCACGCTGAGGCTGAAGTTTCGATCCTTGAACAGAGCGAGGCTTATAAAAGGGTCTTTGGCGGTGAAGGTGTGAACCAGAAAAATATACAGGGCCGACAGGGCTATCACGGCTTCGAGCACGATCTCCGTGGAAGCAAACCAGCCCAGTTGCTCGCCTCGATCGAGGAATAACTGGGTGGCCATGATCGTGACGCTGAGCGAGCCAAAACCCAGCCAGTCCAGACGTGATCCCTTGTCCGCCGGGGTCTCGACGACATAGCGCAAGATCCCCGCCAAAGCCAGGAGGCCGATAGGCAGGTTGATGAAAAACACCCAGCGCCAGCTCAGGTTTTCGGTGAGCCAGCCGCCCAGCATCGGCCCCAATACCGGACCGACCATGACCGAAACACCGAACAGCGCCATGGCCGACCCACGCTCTTTGAGCGGATAAATATCCAGCAGGATGCCTTGGGACAGCGGCACCAATGCGGCACCCGCAAGCCCTTGCAACAACCGAAAGGCGATGATTTCCCCCAGTGACTGGGCGATGCCGCAGAGTATCGACGCCAGGACGAAACCGATAATGGCCCACAGCAGCACGGTCTTGCGCCCGAAGCGCCGGGCGAGGAAGGCCGAGGGCGGTGTCATGATTGCAGCGGCGACGATATAGGAGGTCAGCACCCAATTGATTTGATCGGCACTGGCCGAGACGCTGCCTTGCATATAGGGCAACGCGACATTGGCGATGGTGGTGTCCAGCGCCTGCATAATGACCGCCAGGACCACGCAGACGGTAATCATCGTCCGTTGCGTGGAGGGCGCCATGGCCGTACCACTGTCATTCATGAGGCGGGCTCTTGGTGGCCAGTGCGTTGGCCATGAACTCCGGCAGGCCGCGGGAACGACCGGTATCGATATCGGCCTCGACGCTCATGCCATGACGCAAAGGTGGTTTGCCGGCCGTGTCATCGATATGTATACGAACAGGGATTCGCTGCACCACTTTCACCCAGTTTCCCGTGGTGTTCTGTGCAGGCAAGAGGGCGAAGCTCGACCCGGAAGCGGGGCTGATGCTCTCGACTCGGCCATGCCAGATGACCCCCGGGTAGCTGTCCACCGTGATGGTCACCGGTTGGCCTTCCTGCATGTGGGTCAGCTCAGTTTCTTTGGGCGATGCCGCGACCCACAGGCGATCGCTCGCGACCAGGCTGAAACCCGATTGTGGTGGTTGCAGGTACGCTCCGGGAGACAGCGAGTCGACATTGGTGACAATGCCGTCGAACGGAGCGGTCACTGTCGCGTTCTTCAGGTTGCGCGCGGCCTCATCGATCCGCGCCTGGGCTTGGAGGTAGGCGGGTTGCAGCTCTAGCGGCGAATCAATGCGTCCACCGAGTTGGGCCAGAATGGTCTGTGCCTGAGCCTTGGCTACCGCAACTTTCTGCTGCGTGGTTTCCAGATTGTGATGGGCATCGTCGTAGAGGGTCTTCGATACGGCGGAGACACTGACCAATTGTTCCAAGCGTGCCAGGTTTTTCTGGTAATAGGGGATTTCCGCCTGGGCCTGAGCGATCTCGGCCTGTGCTTGGGCGTAGCTGGCTTTGAGATTCATGATCTGGTTACGCACATCGGCCAATTGTGCCTTGGCACTTTGCAAAGCAATTTCGAAGGGTTCAGGGCGTAAGCGGAACAACACCTGACCTTTGGTTACGCTCTGGTTGTCAGTGACCTCAACCGACTCGACAATGCCGGCGACGTCGGTGGAAACACCCACGCGATCCGCCTGGATATAAGCATTATCGGTGCTAATGACTTGGCCCCCGGTGACATACAGCCAGGCGGAGCCAGCAAGCACCGCTGGCAACAATAGAAACAGTCCGAGGCGCACTCTCTGGCGTGAGGGTGGCAAAGCGCTGTCCTGAGCTGGCTGAGCAAAGGCTTGCGGCTGTGCCTGCTGGGAGTCGGACGGTGTGGAAGGTGACCTTTCAGCCTCGACGGGCTGCAATCGAGTGGCATTACTGGTCATTTACGGGCTCCTCATCTTCAACCGGCCTTGCGCAGGCTTCGATCAAGTTCTCACGCATGCGAACTAGAAACTGCTGCAGCAGTTGGTGCTCCTGCTCGGAGAAATCAGACATCGTTTCATGGCGCGTTTTTTCGCCAAGCTGACGCATCAGCTGCAGCAGTGGATGTGCCGCTTCAGTCAGAAACAGCAAGCTCATGCGCCGATCGGTTGGGTGAGGCCGACGCTCTATCAAACCGCGTTCCTGCATTTTGTCGAGCAATCGCACCAAGGTGATGGACTCGATTTCCAGCAAATCGGCCAGACCTTTCTGGTGAATGCCTTCGTTATGCGAAAGCTTGGACAGCACCTGCCACTGAGATCGCGTGAGTCCTGCCTGTCGGGCACGCTGTTCGAATCGCTTGCGCATCAACCGCGCCACGTCGTGCAAGACAAAACCGATCGTCTGTTGAGTCGTCATCAAAATCACCGAAAAATACATAAGCATGCTCATGATAGTTTGCCTTATCAGATGCACGCTATCTATTTTTCAGTGGTGATTTTTCAGGGGACATGCCCATTGAATGAAAATGGAAATGTTGGGAAAAGCTACTGGGTATCAAGCATAATCATATGTATGATGCTAATGATTTTTGTCGAGTGAACCGAGTGGCGTTATCAACGTCAGCACTGCGTACTCAACACAAAATCAACAGCAAGCCACGGCCTACGGCAAGAACCATAATAATTAGAGGCGTTCCGTGAAAACTCTCCTATATCCCGCTATATCGCTGATGAACCGTCTGAGTTTTGGCATGAAATTCAGCCTCATCAGCATCCTGTTTTTTTTGCCGATGCTGGCGACCAATTCCTATCTGATACGAGATGCCTACGCTCAGTTCGTTGGGACCAAGACTGAGTTAGCCGGGCTGGAGCTACTCAAGGGGACGCTTGATATCCGTAACGACATGCAAAGCCTGGAGAACCTCATTCGACTCCAGAACCAGGTCGGCTTGGCCAATCAAAGTGAAGAGTTGAACAATCGCATTGGCCGCCAGACTTCGAAACTGATTGAGGCCCTGCAAAAGCTCAAGGCCATAGCGCTGACTGGCACTCAAGTCGAAGACATCAATGCCAAGCGTGATGCTTTGGTGGAATGGTTGCGCGCTGCACGCGCTGATACCACGCAAGTCAAGCAGCAGCACGAGATCAAGCAGCAGCTGGCGAACGTCCAGATCCTGGTGATGTCGGTAGTTTCCGGTACAGGGATTTCACTGGATCCCGACCCGAGCGAACGCAAACTGATCAACCTGATTGTGGACAGCGCCGACGACGTCACGCTTGGCTTGGGGGATGTCCGTGCGTTAGGTGCATATTTGTTGGCCAGCGGTTCCAGGAGCTCGGGCACCCTTACTAAGGTGGAGGCTGCGTTACAGCAGCAGGAGAAGCTGCAGGCGGAATATGGACAACATATCGAGGGTGCGCTGGTTGGCAATAGCAAGGCCCAAACGGCGTTGCAGGCGAAGGCCGCTGTCAGTCGCGACTCATTGACAGTCGGTGGCGGCTTGTTGGACGGCGAATCGTTAAAGGAGTCTGCCGACAACGTGGCATGGCCGGCATTTTATGACTCATTGAGCGCCGAAATTGAGAAAACCGGCCAGTTCACTGATGCGGTGCTGTCCTACCTGGATGGGGAGCTTCAGCGGAGACTGGCCGATGATCAACAACGAATGGTCCTGTTAGTCAGCGCGTTGCTGCTGGTATTTCTTCTCATTGGTTATCTTTACGGCGGCTTTTACGTGTCGATGTGCAGCACGTTAAAAAGCTTCAGTCTTGTCATGGACGACGTGGCGGCCGGCAACATGACGGCCAATGTAAAGATCCAGAGTCAGGATGAGCTGGGAGAGTTGGGGAAGGTTATCAACGGAACCATTGGCAAGATCAATCAATTGATTCAGCGCGTGGGACAGACGGTCGTCAAAGTGAAGGGGCAGGCAGATCGCGTCGAGCTGGTTTCCAATGAAAGCAGTCAGGCTGTCTCCGACCAGCGTCAGCAGATCGAGCAAATTGCAACGGCAATGAATGAGTTGTCCGCCACTGCTCAAGAGGTGGCACGCAATGCGACTGCGGCAGTGGTCAGCGCGCAGGGTGTCAGTAAAGAGGTTATTTCTGGCCGTACTCTGGTCGAGTCCCAGGTCGAAAGTATTCAACAACTGGCCGGCGAAATTGACCAGTCCGTGGTGGTAATCAATCAACTGGCCAGTGATAGCAGTAGCATCAGCCAGGTTCTTGATGTGATCAAAGCAATTGCAGAGCAAACTAATTTGCTGGCGCTCAACGCCGCCATTGAGGCGGCCCGGGCCGGGGAACAGGGGCGCGGCTTTGCCGTTGTTGCCGATGAGGTGCGCAATCTGGCCAAGCGCACACAAGTGTCCACCGAAGAAATCGAACAAACGATCAGCAAATTGCACAATGGCGTCAGTGCTGCGGTCAAAGTGATGAATGCCAGTCACAGGATGGCCAGCAGTACGGCCAATCAATCCACGCTGGTGCAGCAGGCTTTGGAGAACATCTTTAACGCGGTAGGCACGATCGTTGACCAGAACCAGCAGATCGCCGCAGCCGCGTCAGAACAAACAGCAGTCACTCAAGACATTGATCGCAATATCGTGCAAATCAACCAGGCCGGTGATCGCACGGCTGGCGGTGCTTGCCAGACAGAGCAGGCGAGTCGCGAGCTTTCCCTGCTGGTGGGTCAACTCAAGGAGCTGATCGGTGCCTTCCGGGTTTGACGGAGACTGATGCGCGGGTTGAACCAGTCAGTGCGTTGCATGCTTACACGTTCAATTGTTGCTTTCGCGGCGAAGCACCGAAGGATTGATTCCCGTCCATTGCTTGAACGCACGGCTGAAAGACCGGGTTTCTGAAAAACCAAGCTGCTCAGCAGCATCAGCGAGGCTTAGATGCTGATTTGCCAGCAGCTCGATGGCCTGATCGCGGCGTAGATCGTCCAGGATCCGTTGAAAACTCGTGCCTTCCTGCTGCAGGTTCCGATGCAAGGTTTGTGTACTCAGGCACAGTTGGCTGGCAATGGCTTGGAGACGAGGCAAACCCATCCGTAATTTCAGTGCATCAGCCAGCAGCGCGCGAACCTGGTTTGAACAGTTTTCCTTGGCATCGGGCCAGCCGAGAATGCCTTGTCCCATCAGCCGGTCAACGTTGGCGTGCCATTCGGCGCGCGTACGACTGATTGGCGTTGTCCAGTACCTGGTGTTGAGTGTCATTGTGTTGGTCGCCTGACCTGGGAGCCATTCTCTGCGTATGTAGTGCAGCAGACGACTGGCGTCGGGAGCGTCAGGACGGGTAGAGGACAATTGCCGCACGGGCAGCAGCGCACCGATGCTCCAACTGAAAAAACGATGCAGGTACAACATGTAGTAGTCGCAGAGAAATCCCATCGGGTCCAACTCAGGCTCCGTCACCATGACACTCAGTTCGATCTGATCGTCCGAGAGAGTGCAACGTACTTCGATGTCATCCGTCACGATCCGGAAGAAGTTTGCGACTTGCTCCATCGCCGCGCCCATGGTGCTGCAACCCAACGCCAGATCGACCATCATCGCGCAGGTCCCGCGCTTGGCGCGGTGCCGCGTGAGGCCGTACAACTCGTCGTCGAGTACTTCGGTGGTCGCCCTCAGCAGCCTGGCAAACTGATGCGCTTTGAGCGGGGCTTTACTGGAGGCGAACTCCTGCAAGCCAGCGGCTTCCCAGATGTGCTCCAAGGCTATCTGGTGACGGCGTGCCCCCATCAGCAACTGGTTGGTGGCGTAGCGATAGTTACCGCGCAGCGACCATGATTCATTCAAGTTTTCAGCCATGGGGTTCGCATTCAAATATCGGTGATGCAAAAAGTCGTTTTTTGTCCTTCATACCAAGCCTCGCATTATCGATAGTGTCGTATCAATGTCCATAACAAGAGAACAATAGGATGATTACGGATCTTAGCGATCAGCACCTGCGCTTTCGCGACCGTGTGCGGACCTACATGGTCGAGCAGATGATGACGGCCGATTTCGAAGCCGAACTCAAAGACCCCCTCTGGAGTCATGGAGGCGGCCCGATCTACTGGCAAAAGCTTGAGCAACTGGGGCGCGACGGCTGGATCAAGATGTCCTGGCCGAAGGAACTGGGCGGCGAGGGTGCCGATCCGATCGAACAGTACATTCTGGTCGAAGAGTCCAAGCGCGTGGGCTTCCCATGGCCGGCACTCTCGGCAAACTCCATCGGCCCCATGGTTGCCCGCTACGCCCAAGGCGAAGTGCGCGAAAAGGTCGTGGGTGAAATCCTGTCGGGTTCCGCCTATCTGGCCATCGGCTATTCAGAGCCTGGTGCAGGCAGCGATCTGGCCAATCTGCGTACCCGTGCGGTGCGTGATGGCGATGATTGGGTCATCAATGGGCAGAAAATCTGGACCAGTTGCGCCCCTTTCAGCCAGTACATCTGGTTGGCGGCACGGACCGACCCTGATCCAGCCAAGCGTCACAAAGGTATTACGATCTTTCTGGTACCGACCAATACTCCGGGTTATTCCTGCACAACTATCCATACCTTGGGTGTTGATACCGCGGCGACCTACTATCAGGACGTACGCGTTCCCGACAGTTATCGTGTCGGTGAGCTCAATGGCGGTTGGTCGTTAATCACCGCACAGCTCAATCTCGAGCGTCTGGCGCTGGTCAACTACGGTTACGTGGCCATGCTCTACGACCACACCTTGAACCTGCTCAAGACCCATGAAGACTTTAAGCATCTGCTGCAACTGCCTTGGGTACAGCGCAATCTGGCGCTAGCCAAGGTCAAGCTCGAAGGTCTGAAAATGATGTGCCTGAAAGCGCTGTGGGTGATGAACAACGGCGGCAGCGGGATGGTTGAGGCCTCCTCAACCAAGGTTTACGGCTCGCAGGTGTATGTCGAGTTGGGTCGACTGATGGGCGAAATCATCGGTTCGCAAGGTTTGCTTCGCGAAGGCTCGGACGTGATTGTCAGCGGTCTGATGGAAAAGCTGTACCGCAAGGGCAGCGTGCTCACTTTTGGCGGTGGCGCCAATGAAATTCAACGGAACATTATCGCGCAGGCCGGCCTGAAACTGCCTCGTTAGGAGAATTGTATGGATTTTTCCCTGAGCGCCACCCAGCAACAGCTGACAGAGTTGGCGACGCGATTGTTTACAGACCAGGCAACTCAGCCACGTCTGCGAGCGGTGGATGCCACCGGATACCATGACACCGAGCTCTGGGCTCAACTGGCCGAGACGGGTTTGCTAGGCATACAACTCTCCGAAGCCCAAGGGGGCGTAGGCGAGGATTTTGAAACCCTCTGTGTTTTTCTTGAACGAGCGGCGCATGCTGTGGCACCGGTGCCTCTGTTGGAGGTTTTGGTTGGCGGTGCTCTGCCGTTGCTGGCACTGGGCAACGCGCCTGTGCTCGACGTGTTGTGGCCGAAGCTGGTGGCGGGTGAGGTTGTATTCACCAGCGCTACAGCGGAAACCCGGCAAAGTGAGTTGCTGGACGTCAACACCCAGGCGCAATTGGTAGACGGTCAATGGCGGCTTTCAGGTTGCAAGCACCGTGTGGCAGTGGCCGACCGACCAGGCGTGTGCTGGACTCTGGCTCGCTATACCGATGGCGTTGGCGTGTTCCTGTTTGACTTGCAGTCGGAAGGCATCGAGCGTCAACAGCAGACCACGACTACCGGCGAGTATGTCTTTACTCTTTCGCTGCAAAACGTGTCAGCCAACCTTCTGTTAGACGCTGCAGCGGCTCCGGCATTTGTCGATAATGCGCAATTGCATCTGTTCGCAGCAGCCACCGCGATGGCGGTGGGTGTTTGCAGTGCGATGACTCGCATGGGGGCTGAGTACACGTCCGAGCGCGAACAGTTCGGACGTCCTATCGCGACGTTCCAGGCAGTGGCTCATGCACTTGCTGATTGCCATATCGATACCGAATGTCTGCGAGGATTGATGGAGCAAGCGGTCAGCCGTTTGAGCCGTCCAGGTGACGTCGCATTGGCAACCGAAGCGGTACTGGCGGCAAGTGCCTACGCTTGTGAAGCCTTGCACCGTGTCAGCCATGCAGTGCAACAAGTGCACGGTGGTACGGGTGTGGATCGGGACTATCCGTTGTTTCGTTACTGCCTGCTCGCCAAGAAGCTCGAGTTGGTGCTGGGCGGGCAATCGGCGCTGCTGGCTCGGCTGGGTGGCCTCATCGCTAATGGATGACGTATAGCCGGACAGAGACATGGCTTGGCCGCGAGTAACTGCTTCGCTGTCAAGCCATGTGCTGGTAGTTGAGCAAAGGCCTGGTGTTTTATGTTTTCGCTAAACAAGAAGGGGGCACGGATGCAGATCCGCGCCCCCTTCTTGTTATCTGAGTGTGTTACCTCAGCGGTTTTTCCACAGTGGTTTGCGTTTCTGTGCGAAGGCCATGGTGCCTTCGATACGGTCTTCGCTGTTTACGACCCGATCGATTGCTTTATAGGTAGTACGCACAGCGTCGTTCTCGCTGGCAAATTGCGCTTGCTCGTTGAGCAATTGCTTACTCAGGCGAATCGAGTTGGGTGACGCTTCAAGCAGCACTTCGGCCAGCTCGCGGGCCACTTGCAGTGCCTGCCCGGCTGGAGCAAGACGGTTAATGAAACCCAGGCTTCGGGCTTCCTCGGCACCCACTCGACGTCCGGTCAGGATCATGTCTATTGCTTGCTTGTAAGGAATCTGGCGGGTGAGACGTTGTAATCCACCAGCCCCGGCCAGTAAGCCGACGCGTACTTCACTCAAAGCAAACTGCGCTTCGCTGTCGGCCACCACCAGGTCACAGGCCAGCGCGATTTCGAAGCCACCGCCCATGGCATAACCATTTACCGCGCAGATTATCGGCTTTTCCCGATTCTGCCGCGCTGTCAAACCGCCAAATCCGTTGCGAGGCATCCACATGCGACGGCCGGTCGAGGCCGCCTTCAGGTCATTACCGGTACAGAAGGCTTTTTGTCCGGCGCCGGTGATTATCGCCACCCACAAGCTGTTGTCGGCTTCATAGGCGTTGAAGATCTGGTCGAGTTCGTCATTGGCCTCAGGGATCATCGCGTTGTTGACCTCGGGGCGATTGATGGTGATCTCCAGCACCGGCCCGCGACGTTCAACCAGCACATGCTCGTAGCTCGATTGCAGTTTGATTGATGGGACAGGAACGCCTTTATCCAGTGCTTGCTGACTGATAGCGAAACGATTAATTCCCTGGTTCAAGCGCATGCACACGCGCTGGCCAAGCCCATCGTTCTCGACAAAGGCAAGCAAGGTCTGTGTGTCGCCTTTAATGCTGTTGGCGACGAAGCGCTCGCCGGTGCCTTCGAGGAGGCCGATGACAATGACTTCCTGCGGTCCGGTTTTATCGTGCAGTACGGTGTAGCTTTCCACCCGGCCCCAGCCCTTGGGATCAATCGTGAATGCTGGCGCGGGCAGGGCGTCGATATACGCTTGGCGTGAGCTGCTGTCGCAATGGTGCCATTCACGTGGCGTGGTCGAGTAAACCCCTACCGCGTGAGTCGAAAGAAAGCCTCCGTTGGCACCGACCATGCCCATTGAGCCTGGATCGGCGCGCAAACGCTGCACCAGTTCCACCAGGGCATGGCTGGAGTAGTTGTTGCCGGGTCCACCAAAATACGCCAGGCCTCCGGTCAGGGTCAGCCCACGTGGATCATCAGCGGCAAGCCCCAAAGCATCCAGTGCAGCGAACACTGCAATGGGGAAGCAACTGTAGATGTCCAGATAACGAACTTGGGCGACCGTGACGTCCGCTTCCTGCAGTGCTTGTTCGTAGGCTTGTGCCATGGCCGTCGAGCTGCCCAGGTCTTGCCGTTCAAGCACATGGCGCTCGTCCAGTGCACTGTAACCATGCAGATAGACCCATTTGTCTTCACTGATGCCCAGCGCGCGCGCCGTACCAACGGTCGTCAGCAGCAGAGCCGAGCCCAGGTTGACCTGATCTCGCGCCACCACTGAAATAGGATGAGGGTCGGCAATCATGCGATTGTCCGGGCCGACTGTGGCGATGGCCTCGGCGTTCCACGGCTTTTTGCTGGAAGCATGAGGATTGCTTTGCGCCACTCGCGAAAACGGGGCCATCAGCTCGCCCATCTTCGCGGCATAGGCCTCTCGCGACAAACCCAGGCGCTTGCGACGTGCTTGTTCAAGCAACGGATAGACCGTAGTCGGCATGATCAGGCTCTGATCATTCATATGCTTGGTTCGCATGGCGCCGACGTTCCAGTGGCGATCATCCAGCGGCTGCCCGTGCTCCTCAGCCCAGCTCAGCGTTTGCTGGCTGGCCTGTGCAGCACGTTGGGTCGAAGCCGCTTCACCGCCACACAGCAACGCCAAGCGAAACTCGCCAGCGAACAAACGCTCGCAGATCTCACCGACCAGTTTTTGAGGCTCATCGCCGCAGGCCGGTGAATAAACCGCTACCTGTGGCTGTGCGCCGAGCCGCTCGGCGACTGCGGCAGGCACATTGTTTGGGCTGCCAAAAGGCGCGCGCTGAGGGCGAAGCGGGGCGGGAGCGGAGTCGGCCACGGTACGAATAGCGTAGATTGCATCGATTTTGCCAGCCAATTGCTCGACGCTCAGAGCGTCAGCGCAGGCGACCTTCGCCGCCTGAGCTGCCAGATCGGTGGGCGACCATTGGTGATAGTCGGCATCGTCCAGGCGCTCCGACACTTGGCCCACGCCAATCACAATAGGGGTCTGGTCGCTGACAGATTTAAGGCTCATCGGATAGTCCTTTTTATTGATTGTGTTCAGGCCTTGAGGGCAGGTTCGGCCAGGGGGGTCATGTCTTCGAGATGACCATCGGCGATCAGCGTCTCAATGTCCGCGCGGCGCAGACCCAGCAAACGGGTTGCAAGCTCGCGAGTGTGCTCGGCCTGATAGGGGGCCGGACGAATCGTTGGGGCAGGCATATGGAGTGACTGCATCAGTCGATTCTCAGTCGGAAGTGGCGCCGGCAAACCAGGATGTTCAAGGGTTGCAATGAACTCGCGCGCAGCGAAGTGAGGATCCTCGCGGTACTCGCTCAAGCGCTGCATGAAGCCTGCGCTGAGGCCTGCCGATTGAAGGCGTTCGGTGACTTCGCGTGGCGTAAGTCGCGAAGTCCACTCGATGACCAGGGTATCCAACGTCTTCTGGTTGGCGAGCCGACCGTCGCGTGTGGCAAGCGATTTATCATCGAGCAGATCCTGGCGTTGGATGACGGCCAGAAACTTTTGCCATTGCGCGTCGCTGGCAACGGAAATTGCGCACCACTCGTCTTCACCGAGGCACGGAAAAATGCCTTCTGGTGCATTGTGCCGCGAGGTGTTGCCTTGGGCCACGAAGGATCCGGGTTGCAGCGATTCCTCGAGGAATTGTTCGGTATTGGCATTAATGAAAATTTCCGCTTGCGACAGGCTGACGTTGCCACCCAGCCCTGTGCGCTCGCGACGGATCAGTAACGCGAGTACGCCTGTAACTCCGACCCGTGCGGCCAAGTGATCCGGATAGGTGGTCACGCCGTCGGCGAAATAGTCCGGTAGTTCCGGGTCACGCCACAGGGAGGCGAGGCCGGTGCTGGCACGCACCAGAGGGCCATAACCAAGCGTGCGACTTTGCGGGCCAGTGTTGCCCATGGCGCTGCTCTCAAGCATGACCAGGCGAGGGTTGACCTCTTTCAGAACGTCATAACCCAGGCTGAGGGACTCAAGTGTGCCCGGTTTGAAATTTGAGAGCAGTACGTCGGACTTCTCTACCAACTGTTTAAACAGCAGGCGACCGGCTTCGCTGCGCAGGTTGACGCCCATGCTGAGCTTGTTGCGATGACCCTGGGCAATGGATGGCGTGATGGGTTCACCGGTCATTGACTGGCGGCCGCCATCAGGAAATGCACGGTTTTCCACCTTGATGACTTCCGCACCCTGGTCGGCCATCAGCCGTCCAGCCTCGGCACCCGCGATAATCACACCCAGATCGAGGACTCGAATCCCTTCCAGTGGGCGACGCTTGAAGGTTGAGGCAAACGAGCGTACGGGATCACCGCAGGTATGGCCTGCCAGGGCTTTCCAGACGCTATCGTCATGTTCGCCCAAGGCGGGTGCCGGTTTGCGAATGCCCGCACGCTGGCCGTCGAATTCCACATAACCCGACGGCACACGCCCGGTCCGTCCCGGTGCTACCTGGAGGTCATCGAAGGCGCCACGGACTGCGAAATGCTCATCCTGCAACACTTGGGCCGGCGTGGCGACGATGGCCAGTGGGACACCTCGGCGCTGGCCTTCAGCCAGCAACTCGACTGCCGTTGATTGGCTGAACAGCTTGCCAATCAGTGCATTGATCTCTTGAGCCACGGCCATACGCTTGGCGATGTTGGCATACATCGGGTCGCGGAAGGGGTGGTCATCGCCCAGCCAGTCGCACATACCCTGCCATTGGCGGGGATTGAGCACGCAAAGGCGCATGTATCCATCCCGACAGGCGACAATCGGATAAAGCGGCACGGCGGGTGGTCGACCATGGGGAGTGGAGTCCAGGGCCGACTTACCGGCAGCGGCACTACCGGTCACACCCATCCCCGGGTCCATCAGCTGTGCAATGGCCTCATGAATTGAATAATCCAGATGGTCGCCAACACCGGCCTGCAAACGTTGCCAGTGGCCCAACAATGCAACCCAGCTTGCCTGGATGGCCGCGGACTCCCAGCACAGTTTGCCCGGTGGCAACAACGGCGAGTGACCGGGTTTACCCGAACGGCAGAGAACGCCGCCCATGGCGGTGTGCACGGCGTGTGAGGCTTTGAAATCGCGGTAAGGGCCAGTGAGGCCGAAATCGCTGATCGATAGTTGCAGCAAGTCCGGTTTGTACTCGCGTAATGCTTCGAAGCCCAAACCCAGAGCCTCCAGTACTCCCGGTCCCTTGCCGTCGATCAGCAGATCGGCATGTTCGAGCAGGCGCTTGAAATCTTCACGCCCTGCATTGTCCTGTAGGTCAATGACCACGCTTTGCTTGTTGGCGTGGTGGGTGACGAAGTAAAGGCTGACATCATCGAGCAGTGGTTCGCAGGCGCGAGAGGCGTCGCCCTGGGGCGGTTCGACCAGAATCACCTGAGCACCGAAGTCGGCAAGCACACGCGCAGCCATGTCAGTTTTGCCATTGGCCAGTTCGATAACTCGCATGCCATCCAGGGGCAGCGCTGAAAGGGCGATTGTCTCGTCTTGGCGCATGGGTTCGATCCTCTTGGGTTAAACCGTTATTATTGTGGTAACGCATTAATCATATATATCATTGCAATAGCTGTGCGGCAATGCTGTATTAGCCATTGCCGCGCAAGGATCAGGCGCTCAGAACCCGTCGGGTTTCTTCGGCCACTTGCTGGGGAGTGATGCCGAACATCCGGGCGGCGTTCAAACCGAGCAGGGCTGCCTTGTCTTCCTCGCTCAATTCGGGCACTTGCTCGAACATCCCGGCCACCAGTTCGCGCGAGTAAGGGAAGGTCCCCTCGCTGTGCGGATAGTCGGTGGCGAACAGGAAGTTGCCAATGCCCAGGCCTTTGATGGTGAGCAGGCACCCCAGGTCGTTCTGGAACGAGCAGTGCACCTGGTCGCGGACAATCTGGCTAGGTTTGCGGCTAAGCTTGGGATGAATGGAAGGCGCATGGCCCTCATAGACTTCGTCCATCCGCTCCGCCAGCCCCAGCAGCCAGCCGGCACCGGCTTCGACGAACAGAATGTGCGCGTCAGGGTTACGGTCCAGAATACCGCCGCCGATCAGTGCGGCAATCACGTCGACCGCATCGTTCATCTGCCGGGCATAGTTGAACAGGGCAGCGCCGGGACCGCGAATGGCGCGCAGATTGACGTTACCAGTGCCGGTGTGGAACACCATCGGCACTTTGGCTTCAGCGCATAGCGCAACGAAAGTATCCCAGGCCGGATCATTGTAACGGGGGGCGGAGTCCAACCCGGCAGGAGGCATCATGACAGCACGGAAACCTTTGGCGATCACCCGTTTGAGCTCTTCGATACCGTCTTCGATGTTCACCAGCGGGATAATCGCTGCAGGTATGAGCTTGGAGCGAATACCTTCGAGGTAATCCCAGGCCCAGTCGTTGTAGAGACGGCAGGCTTCTCGTGAGGCATCACGGTCAGGAATGCGTGAGACCAGCAACCCCAGGCTTGGGAAAACGAGCTCCGCATCGACACCATCGCGCTCCATGTCGGCAAAACGCAACTTGAGATCACGTGCGCCGAGGCGACGTACATCCAGATCGTCAGAGTCGCCGACCTTATGGGTGTGGAAGTCCACCGGGATCTTGAAAATAACGTTGTTGCCGAGCTTGTTCAAACGCATGCGTTTGTCGTCGATTTCGACGTTGGGAGCCCAGTGCTGGAGGTTGGCTGGCAGGCCCTTGGTGAACAGATCAGGCGGCTCGACGATATGGGCATCGCAGCTAAAAACAAAAGGACGCATCTTTAAATTCCTCGTGAAAGTTTAAAAGGCTTTCGTTATTTGCACGATCAGGCCAATTCGCGTCTTAGTTGTGTGGCACTGCCTAACCAGGCGGAGCCGAACATCGCGCGTTTGAGATAAAGGTGAAGGTCGGCTTCCCAGGTGTAACCAAAGCCACCATGCAATTCGATGGTGCGTCTGGCGGTGCGCAGATAGGCGTCGCTCAGATGCGCCTTGGCCAATGCGGCATGACGGCTGAAGCCGGGGTCCTGGTTGGCTGTCGTTTGTGCGGCATGCCAGCACAATGGTCGATTGGGTTCGCCTTCGAGGGCGATGTCGGCAATCTGATGTTTGACCGCCTGGAACTGGCCGATCTGAACGCCAAACTGCTCGCGAACTTGCGCGTATTCAACCGCCAACTCGACACAGCGAATGGTCCCGCCGCAGGCATCTGCAGCCACAAGCGCGCGGCCAGCGGCCAGCAGGCCCGCGGCGTGTTCGATGCCACCGGGTAGCGGCTCGACCTGCGCTTGATCAATATCGATCTCTGCGAGAAAAGCGGCGGGATCAATGCATGGGGTGTCTCGGCGGCTGACACCGTCGGTATCGGGTGTCACCAGACCCAGCCCACCACCGGCGGTGCCGACCACAATCAGCGTCGGGGCGTTGTGGCCGGGAACAGGTACAAAGCGCAGGGTGTGTTGCCCAGCGGTTCCAGGATCGGCTTGCCAGCCAGCCGGCTGCCAGGCTGGTGTTTCCGCGTGCAGGGCCACGGTGCCAATCAGCGAACCATCAGCCAGGCCGGGTAGCCATTTCGCTTTCTGTTCAGGGTTGCCGGCGCGGGCAATAGCCAAACAAGCCAGTTGATGGCCGATAAAGGGCAGAGGGGCTGCAGCAGCACCCAGGGTTTCCCCGATCAGTGCCGCATCGAACAGGTCCAGACCGATGCCACCGTACTCTTCGGGCACCAGCAAACCGGCGAAGCCCAACTCGGCAAAACCCTGCCAGAGGTTCGCAAGAGAGTCCTGCCATCCATCGCTTCGATCAGCGATGCGGTGCAACAAAGCAGAGTTCGCATGGGTGGCGAGAAACTTCTGTGCGGTTTCTTGAAAAGCGAGTTGATCTTCGTTGAGCAGATAATTCATGGCGAGGGCTGCCTTCAAGAAGTCGCGACGTTGTCTCGGGGTAACCCCAGACCGCGTTCGGCAATGACGTTGCGCTGAATGTTGGAGGTGCCGCCAGCGATGGCCATACCCAGTGAGCCCAGGTATTGGTTGAGCCACTTTTCCGGGCCTGCTTCGGCTTCGCGGCCAAAGGGCGACAGCATGAAATCGTTGCCGAGGATGTCTCGGGCGATATCCGCCACCTCGGCAGCAATGCGCGTGACGATCAGCTTGTTCATCAGTGCCACGTTGCCAGGCTCTTGCTTGGCCAGACGTAGCGCGAACTGACGCTGCATGTTGTGAAAGTGCGCGCTGACCATCCCCTCCAATTGAATCAAACGATCGCGTACACGCGGATCATCAATGGCCGGGCGCCCATCAAGCTGGCAACGCTGGGCAAGTTCGACGAGTTTGCGATGCAGGGTGACGGAAGTCTCGGCAGCACCCATGAATCCCGAGCGTTCGGCCGACAGGGTGGTCTTGGAAACTTTCCAGCCTTCCCCGCGGGCACCGACAATCCAGGTAGCGGGCGTGCGCGCGCCATCGAAAAAGACTTCGCTGAACTCTTCACTGCCATTGATCTGCCGCAGCGGACGGATTGTGATCCCCGGCTGGCGCAAGTCCACCAGCAGGTAGGAAATACCGGCGTGCTTGGATGCTTGAGGCTCGGTGCGAACCAGCATGAACATGAAGTGCGCCTTGTCCGCACCCGAGCTCCAGATCTTTTGCCCGTCGATGATCCATTCGTCACCTTCCAGGCGCGCTCGAGTTCGGATGGATGCCAGATCCGAGCCTGAGTTCGGTTCGCTGTAGCCCTGAGCCCAGCGAATTTCACCGCTCAGGGTCGGCGAAATGAACCGCTCTTTCTGCCAGGGTTCGGCGCAACCGAGCAAGGTTGGCACCAGCATGCCGTAGCCGACACCAGGCACTTCCATAGGGGCCCGAACTCGATTGAACTCTTCCTGGATTATCTGTGCCCGAGCCAGGTCCGGCGCTTGCTCCGATCCTCCATAGGCCTTGGGCACATTGCGGTACAGGTAGCCACGTTCAACAGCTGCTTGTCGAAACAGTCCTTTGTCGGAGGTTTTAGGCTGCCAGTTTGCGCCGAGGAAGTCGGCGACTTCCTGGCGAAAGGCACTTAAGGCCTCGACATTCGCGAAGTGCTCGCTGGCGCTGCTCATTTGTTCTGTTTCCCGGCAGACAACTCCCAATGCCGCGCCATCATTCGTGCTGCGCGAACTTTAAGGTCGGTAGGTGGCTCAGGCAGCACAAGCGCGCCCTGGGTACGAGAAGGCAGGGCCACCACGGCATCGCAAAGCACAGTGTCCTCACCACGCTGGTTAACCATTTTCAGCTTGACGTCCACCAGGAAAAGACCGTTTTCCTCGCGCTTGCCAACGACTTCACCCGAGATGAACTGGGTGTCACCCATGTAGTTGAACTTGCGGATCTCATCGTATTGCTTGTAGACCCAGCCGCCGTCACCCACCCAGTCGGTCAGATAGCGGAACAGGTAATTTTCACGCATGACGCCATAGTCGTACGCCATCGGGTTGCCAATGGCTTTGGCCCAGTCGCTGTCCCAATGCAGGCGCTGAGCGACATCCGGAATACCCTGGGCATTTTTCACGTAGAACGGCGCGATACGCTTGCGGTTTTGATTCCACATACGACCGGTACGCAGCCCGTAGGGGACCCAACCGTAGCCGCCGCCATGGAAGTTCACGACGTCGGTCACGGTCAAAGGACCGCTTGCGCCGCCGGGCAGTGCATCACCGACATTCAGGTCATCAAAGTACAACGGCGTGGCACCGCGGGATGTTTCGGCGCTATAGATCTCGTCGATACGCGCCAGATCTTCGTCGCTGTACTGCGCCGGACTGATGTCTTTGTATTTGCCGGTCTCGCGCGCTTTTTTACGTTCGGTAAGGATTGCCCGATAGCGATACACCGAGACCACTTCACCGCGCTGATTAACCTTGATCTGGCTGTTGAATCGAGTCACCGAACGCCCGGCGAACTCTGATTGTTTGACCTCAAGACCGTCTTCACCACCAAAGCTATAGAGGGTATCCCCTGGGAAAATGGGCCGGTAGAACGTCCATTCACCACCCGAAATGAACATGTGGATGCCACGGAACAGGCTTTTGGTGTTGGCCTTCAGCTCTGCATTCATCGGGTCACCCAGCATTGGGCGGTTGATAACGCCGGCCATCATCGACGGCGCAATGACCGAGCCCCAACGGGTGCCCGCGGCATATTCAGGGTTGCAGAACAGCGGGTTGTCACTGCCGCAGGCATAGGCGAAAGAGCGAATATTGTCGACTGTGGCGGTGCCAATCTGTTCCTGATCACGGCTGGCCATGTCTACGCCGAGCAACAGGTGGGCGCGTTCGATGTCGTGGTCGGTCAGCTCGTAGGCAGTGGCTTTCTTGAAATCTTCAGTCAGGGCTTGATCGGACATGATGTCTCCGTGACAAACGAATAATGAGTTAAGGGCTTAGCTGCCGGTGAACTGCGGGTCGCGACGTTCCATGAACGCCTTGACCGCCTCTTTGTGGTCGTTGGTTTGCGCCGAAAGCACGTTCAGCGTGGCTTCCAGGTCGAGTGAAGCCGGCAAGGGCATTTCCAGCGCGGCGTTCAGGTTCTGTTTCATGTAGCGTTGAATGATCGGCGAGCCGCTCGCCAGGCGCGCAGCGAGGTCTGCGGTGGCTGCTTCCAGGTGATCGTCGGCGACCACCTGGCTCGCCAGGCCGATACGCAACGCCTCTTCGGCCTTCAGTCGGTCACCAAGAAACATCAGCTCGCGGGTCTTGGCAGTCCCCAACAAGCGAGTGAGGAAATAACTGACGCCGTAGTCACCCGACAGACCCGCCTTGGCAAACCCCGTCATGAAGCTGGCGTTATCCGAGACCACGCGGAAGTCGCAGGCGGCAGCGATCGCCATTCCCACGGAAACGGTTGCACCACGAATCATGGCGATGGTTGGCTTGGGCATTTCGAACAACAAACGGGTGGCGTCCATGTTGCGCCGCAACCAGTCAATACGCGTTGCCAGGCTGTCCGGGGCACGCGGGCGTGCCGGCGCTACGGCCGCATCCGGGCTTTTTTCTGCCGACTTGCCGCCACCCAGGTCTCCGCCCGCACAGAATCCTCGGCCGGCTCCAGTGATCACGACAACGCGTGCTTCGGGGTTGGCCGCAGCGTCCTTGATGGCGTCTGCGAACGCTCGCATCAACGCTGGATTGAAAGCATTCAAGCGCTCGGGACGATTGAACGTCAGCGTTAGAACGCCGTTGTCCAGATGGCTCAGTAACACTGATTCAGACATGCGAAGCTCCTGTTCCAGACTGTTCATTGCGCCACCGAGGTGGGAGAAGTTTCTGCTTGCGCATCGAACAGCTGTCGAACTTCGTACTGGCTGATTTTCAGCGACGGAGTGCGAGGCAGCCTGTCGACGGCCTGCCATTTGACGGGCACCTGGTAGGCCACCAACTTGTTGCGTGCGAAAGCAACGAGATCTTTTTCGTCCAGGGTGGCACCTGGCTCCAATTCAAAGGCAGCAACGGGCACGGCGCCGAGGCGTTGGTCGGGCATACCAACGATGCATATTTCCTTGATTGCCGGATGTTCGCGCAGGATTTGCTCGACATCGCGGGGCAGTACTTTGAAACCGCCACGAATAATGGCGGAATCGACCCTGCCGCGAATAAAGAGAAAACCGTCGTCGTCTATCTCGGCGAGGTCTGTGGTGCGAACCCACTGTCCCGTCCCTACCTGTGCGGAGCGCACTTCCAGCAGGCCGACGATGTTATTTCCCAATGGCGTACTGGTTTCAGGATCGATGACTCGCAGCTCGCAACCTGGCTGTGGTCGGCCAACCGATCCACGTTTATCAGCGGAATAGCGTTGATGGTCGCGCAAGCTCCAGCCGGCTACGGCACCCGCAAACTCGGTAGCTCCATAGGCATCGAGCAAGGGAATGTCATAGATGGCTTCAAAGGCTTGCTGCAACTCGGGATCAAGCGGTGCGCTTCCGGTGCGGATGGCCAGCAGACTATCGATTGATTCCTTGGGGACTTGTGCATCAAGAATCATGCGAATGGCAGTCGGTGGTAGCGACACCAGTTTAGGGCGATATTTCGATACAGCTCGCGTCCACTCTATGACCGAGAACTTCTCAAGAATGACGATTGAGCGACCGGCGATGATGGCTGCAACGGCTGCATACATGCCGCCAATGTGCACCAGGGGAATGCAAAGCATCGCGGGCGATGTCTTCAGCTCTGCTTTTCCGGATGCGTTTTTCTTATTTTCATAATGGGCAGCATCAAGCAATGAGTGCTCGAAATTGGAATAAGGCAGTGCGATGCGCTTGGCAGGACCTGTGGTGCCGCTGGACAACATCATGATGGCGATCCCTGTCTGAGAGGGAGCGCTGATCCGTTCAGGGGCGACAACAATCTCCGGCAAGGCCTGGACCGTCAGTTCGGCTCGGGAGCTAATGCTCAAGGCCAGGCAGCCCTTGTCCGCCACAGCTTGGCGAATCGCAGACGACTCCCAGTCCTGTTCGTCGGCGATGACGGCATCTACCTGCACCGCCGCCAGATCGCTGGCAATTTTATCGGCCGACTGGAAAGGGTTGAGGGTTACTACGCATCGGCGGGTAGCCAATACCTGCAACAGCATGGCCACTGCAGCCGGCTGGTTGCGCAACAAGATACCGACCGAAGCCCCTTCACCGAGACCGGCAGTGGCCAGCAGGGTTTCGCCCCGCTGCATGATCGAAGCCACGTCGCCCCAGCTATACCACCGCTCCTGATACTCCAGAGCAGATTGGTCAGGGGCTAGCGCGAGGACACTGCGAATGCTTGATGCGAGGTCTAACGTCATGGTGGGCTCTCGTCACTGATTTCCATTGCTTGCCGGATTGAGGGCAAGATGTCGCGATGAAATTATCGTATCAATGAGCTGTATGATTAAGCAAATTATTTCTTTTTGATACAGAGTGCATGATTTGCGCTTGGCTCGGATAAACCCGAGGCCGGCAACGGTTTGGTGGCAGTGAGGGAACCTTTGGCTGGAGGTTTTGTGAGGGCGGGATTGGCAAAATCAGAGCGGTGATGGGCGTGACCATATAGACAGCCCAAAAAACGCATGCAATGATAATCAGCATAATGATTTATAGTTTTATTCGTTCAATCCTGTTGAGCGGGCGCTGTGAGACGGCGTGGTAAATCGTCGTTATATAAGGTGCTCGATCCGTACTGCCATAAGCGATGGAGGTTTCACCCATGCCAGGCCATTTCATCTTCAGTGCGGACTCGCACGTCCGTGAACCTAACGATCTCTTTCGCGATGGTTTGCCAGCATCTCTGCGTCAGCACGCTATTCATGCTGTGCGTGAAGGCGAAACCCTTATCACCCGCACCGATGAGGAAGTGATCTTCAAGATGCGACTTAACGTAGTGGACCTGGAGGGGGTCAAACGCGTCGGGTTGCACGATCTCAATGGCCGTATCCTGGATATGGAAAAAGACGGAATCGACGCTGAAATCTGTTTCCCGAGCCTGGGCTTATGGGCTTATGCCATCAAGCATATTGACGCTGAATATGCGACGGCGCAGGTGTACAACGACTGGAACAATGGGTTCTTCGCCGGCCATCTGGACCGTTTCGTACGGTGTGCGATTCTGCCGATTCGTGATCTGCGCCACACCGTTGAAGAGCTCAAGCGCGTTGCGCGCCTGGGCTTTACCGCCGCCATGCTGCCTTCTGTTACGCCGACGGGCGTTCCTCGCTACAACGACCCGGCATGGGATCCTGTATTCCGTGAAGCCGGTGCCTTGGGCGTGGTTATTGTGATGCACACGGGGACCGGGCTTGAGACGGTGATCCATGAGCGCGGCCCTGGCGCTGCCGTGGTGAACTACACCCGACAAATGAACGACGGTATTGATGCCGTGACCTACCTGGTTTCGGGTGGGGTGCTGGATCGCAACCCTCAGTGTCAGGTCGCGATCATCGAGTGCGGTGCCAGTTGGTTGGGGGCTCTGGCCGAGCGTATGGACGAGGTTTATCACGCACACGCTGCTTTTGTTCAACCGAAGTTGTCGGTCAAGCCGAGCGAAGTCATTCGTCGGCAGATCAAGGCTTCCTTCCAACATGACCGCGCCTGTATCGCCGCGCGTGCCGTCACCGGGCATGAAGCTTTGATGTGGGCCTCGGACTACCCGCATGCCGAAGGCACTTTCCCGCATTCGCGTGAGATCGTCGCCAGCCTGTTCGACGGGATAGAGATCAGTGAAAAGGAAAAAGCCGATATTCTGGGCGGCAACGCAGCCCGACTGTTCCGCTTGCCGCGCCCGGAGTTTCAGTAACGCGTCCGAGCGTCGTTGACAGCAGCACAACAATAATAAGGACTTGCCATGAGCAGACTAGATGACGACAGGTTCTTCGACCCGGTGATCGAAACGATGCCGCGCGAAGAAATCGAGCAACTGCAGGAGGCCCGCATCCTGCAATTGTTACCTTACGCCTATAGCCAGTCGGCGCTGGTGCGCGAGGTGTGGGATGCGGCCGGCGTCAAGCCCGAAGACATCCGCTCCCTGGCCGACTTTCGAGAGAAAGTGCCCTTTATCGACAAGGACACCATCCGCAGTTTTCGTGACCGTCACGGCGACCCCTACGGTGGATTGGCCTGTGTAGGTCCGCCTCATCTGCGTGGCGTCGGTTTCACTTCCGGGACAACCGGCGACCCAACGCCATTGCCGCGCTCGGATTACCACGTTGCGCTTGCAGGTCTCAAGCGTGAACTCTGGCACATGGGTGTACGCCCTACGGATTATTTCACTTATGCCCTGTTCACTTTCCGCGAAGGCCTGAACACTGATAAGTGGCTGGACTCGGGCATGCGTCCGATTGCAATCCAGCACTTGCCGGACCAGATGCCACATTTGGTTCAGGTTTCCCGGCAGTTCCGGCCCAAGGCACTCTTCATGCTTTCAACGCCCTTGATCATGGCGCTGGAGCAGTATCAAAAGAACACTGGCGATGACCTGAGCGAAGCGTTTTCTTCGTACGGTGGTGCCGTGTTCGGCGGTGAACCGATGAGCCCGCATTTCCGCCAGGTTGTCGAGTCGTGGGGTCTTGAGATCTTCGAACTCAGTTCGCTGGGCGACATCACCACCACCATGGACTGCAAGGCCCATGACGGCATGCATACCTGGGAAGACCTGGCGATGATCGAGCATCTGGATCCGTCCGGCTCGGCCCCAGTGGCTGACGGCGAACGGGGAGAGTTGGTGGTCACCGCATTGCTGGACGATGTGGCGCCGCTGATCCGTTATCGCACTGATGACCTGGTGCAGTTCACTCGAAAACCTTGTACCTGCGGACGTACTCACGGACGTTTGAAACCGATTGGACGCAAGGGCGACGAGATGCTGATCCAGGGGCGCTCGATTCTGCCGATGGATATTTTCCCGTTGATGGAACAATTTCCAGAAACCTGTACGGGCCTGTTCCAGATGGTGCGTCCGCAGCGCGAGATGGACGTCCTGACGTTGCGTGTCGGGTATGACGAAAGTGCATTGACCGATGGTGTCGAGGCGTTGGGCGCGAGAATTGCCGACACGTTGTCGTCAACCCTGCAGGTGCAGGTCAATGTCGAGCTGGTCAGCAATGATTCGCTGCTGAAAAACGGTCCGCCAAACAAGATCCCTCGGGTGGTGAAATCATGAACAGTGAACAACCGTCGTTTACCGTAGCTCCCATGGCTGTTGGCCGTTACCGGGATGCGGCTGGCGTACGCCAGGCATTGGCTTATTCGGCACTTGAAACCGAGCGTTCGACTCGCGCCATGAGCAGGATTCTCGGTACGTTTCACTTCCGTACCGGTGAGAATCTGATGGTGACCGCCTTGATTGACGAGTCGGTTCAGGCGCTCGGCATGGAACGGTCGATCATGCAGTACAACATGGTCGCGGTGTCCGCTGACTCGTCGCTCTACGATGCCAAGCGGGTGGAATCGATCATACGTCGTTTCAAACTGGTGGGTGCGTTTGGCATTACTCAGGCAACGCTGACCGGACTGCAAGGACTTGGCCATGATCCGGAACAACTCTTCCAGGGCATGGTGATCTGGGCCTGGCCTGGGGCTTATGAAGCCCTGGTTGGCAAGCCTGGCCTCAATGTCTATCGCTGTCTGGAGCTAGGGCCGGCAGTTGCCGTTGAGTGCAATGCCGGAGCCGGGGCGCATATCGATCGCTTCGAATGGCAAGTCGAGGAGCAGGACGGTGAAGTGACCCTGAGTAGCCGACTGGAGCGCTGTGAGGTGTTCCAGCGCTATCGAACGGGCGTCAAAGGAAAGGTTGTTCATGGCGTATGCCGTTGTGGGAATCCTGACCCACGTATCGTTCCGGTTTGAAGGAGGGTCGATTTCATGTCACAGCAGTTAACGTCACTGGCCTCTTTCACGCAGATTCGTCAGCACGGTCTCGCCGATGTACTGAGTGAGCATCGCCGCTCTCGGCCACTGCTCGACGCCGTGGTGGATGGCGACCTGCGCTTGACCTGGCCGCAACTCGACGCCCGGGTCAATCGCCTGGCCAATGCACTGCAGGCGTCGGGGCTGGGGCAGGGCAGTCGGGTGCTTTGGCTCGGGCAGAACTCGTTCAGGGTGCTCGAGTGTCTGCTGGCAGCCGCGCGCATCGGGGCTATTTTTTGTCCGGCCAACTGGCGCCAGAGCGAGCATGAGCTGGCGTTCGTGATCGATGATTTCACCCCGGGAGTTGTCTTCTGGCAGGACGCGGAAGTTGGAGAAACGGTGAAGGGTGCCCGACGACTCTGCCAGCATGATTGTGAGTGGGTGCAGTCGGATCTGGAAGGTTTTGACGGTTATGAGGATTGGCTGGCCGGGTTCCCCGAGCATCGTGAAGAGTCGCGAATTGATGAGCAGCTGCCGGTGCTCGCGATATACACGGCCGCCTTCGGCGGCAATCCGAATGCCGCATTGTTGAGTCATTCCACCATCCTTTATCAAGGCCTGATGGTGGCTTACGCTGAAAGCGTCAGCGAGTCTTCGGTGTTCCTCAATTCGGGGCCACTGTTTCATTTGGGCACATTGGTCACCACGCTCTCCACTTTCATGTTCGGTGGCAAGAATGTGTTCATTCCCCGGGTCGACGCCGAACAAATGCTGGCGTTGATCGAAAACGAAGGGGTTACCCATGCCTTCGTCGCCCAGCCGACGATTGAACAGATACGCAAGATCAACGCCGAAGGTCAGTACGACACATCCAGTCTGTGGAGCTCGCCATTGGCGCCGGAGTGGACCAACCCTCTGGTCATGCCAATGTCGGCACCTCTCAATCGCAAGCCTGTGCTTTACGGTCAGACCGAAATCATGGGGTTTGCAGTCATGGGCTGGTTGGGCGGCGAGGGCGCGGGGCGACCGTCACCACTGGTGCAGGTACGCATCGTCAACGACGAAGGTCAGGAGTTGCCTGCCGGGGAAGCTGGCGAAATTGAAGTGCGCGGCTTGCAGGTCATGAACGGGTACTTCAATCGACTTGAGGAGAATGATCAGCGTACCTGGGATGGTTGGTATCGCACCCGCGACTTGGGCAAGCGATTGCCAGACGGTTCTGTGGCGTTCGTCGGCCCGAAAACCACCATGATCAAGTCGGGGGTAGAGAATATCTATCCAGCGGAAATCGAAGGTTGCCTGCGGCTATTGCCACAGGTGCAGGAAGCCTGCGTGATTGGTGTGCCGGACCCAACCTGGTCGCAAAACGTCAAGGCGATTGTGGTCTTGCGACCTGGACAAACCCTGGCCGAGGCAGCGTTGGTCGATCACTGCCGGCAACGTCTGGCCTCCTATAAAAAACCTAAGCAAGTTGAGTTTGTTGAGGCCTTGCCCAAAGGCCGAGACGGGCAGATCGATAGAGGGGCGGTAGATCGCATGTACGGTGGTGGAGGCTATCCGTCCATGGGTTAAAGGTTTTTTCACACGCGCATTTTAACGCGCACGCATCGTTGGTCGCACAACGGTGGGTGCGCGTTTTTTTTGCCCTCGGCCAGGGAGCGCGTTCTGTCCCGCGACGGTTTCAAGCTTGAAAAGCGACTGCAAAATCCTCGCACCTATTCCGGACCTAAAAAACCTATCGGTATTTTCAGGTTAATCATATTGACGATTAATCACATACAGGATTAGTATGATTGCTATGTTAATTGAGTGGCGAACTGATACTAAAAATCGTCCCTCAGTGGTGCATGAGGCTGGGGATAGCCTGGAAAAGATCGATGCTCGACATGAAGAAAAACACTCCGCATAACAAATTCAAAAAAGGTTTGGAGGTTCAAATGTTTGAAGGCAGGATTTTGCGTAGAAGTCGTTGCAGCCGCGTTTCGATGCATGCAATTGGAGTCTGTCTCGCGGCGGGTGTCGTTCTGCCGGCTGCAGCAATAGAAATCGATACCGGCGTCGAAGGTTTTACTGCACGCTTCGATAACACCCTGCGTTACAACCTCGGAACGCGCATCGATGGTCGTGATAAGCGCATCGGTAATAACGCCAACTCGGACGAGGGCGATTACAAGTTCGACAAGGGGGACATCGTTACCAATCGCCTGGACCTGCTTTCCGAGCTGGAGCTGGACTGGCGGGAAAAGGTGGGGATGAGGTTGTCTGGTTCGGCATGGTATGACCAGGCCTATGATGATGACGACGTCAAGAAAAACCCCGCTATTGCCGGGCCGACCAGTTACGATAACAACAAATATTCCAACTATACAAAACGCTACTACAACGGCCTTTCCGGCGAGATTCTCGATGCGTTTGCCTACACGAACTTTACCGTTGCGGATCGTCCGGTAAACGTGAAGGCGGGCCGTCACGTTGTGTACTGGGGTACCTCGATTTTCTCCCAGGCAGGCATTTCCTACAGTCAGCACCCGATTGACGGTCAAAAGAGTGCGGCTTCACCGGGTATCGAAACCCGCGAAACATTCATGCCGCTCACTCAGATCTCCATGCAGAGCCAGGTGACTGATATGCTCTCGCTGGCAGCTCAGTATTACCTTGATTGGGATCATATCCGCGTTCCACAAGGTGGCACCTTCCTGGGTTCCACCGACTTCCTGATGGAAGGTCCGGATCGCTTTGGCGGGAATACTCCGCTGGCAAATTTCCGTGCTGATGACCCGCTGGAACCCAACCACAAATCGGGTAACTGGGGCGTGGCGGCAAAACTGACCGTTCCGCAACTCAATGCCACGACCTTCGGTCTCTACTACCGGGAGTTCGATGAGAAAAACGGTTTCTGGGTGTTCCGCGAGCCGGAAAATCCGACCCAGTTTCGCGCAGTATTCCCACGTGACACCAAGCTGATTGGTTTGAGCATGGACACCAGCATCGGTCCGTACGCAGTTGGTGCGGAACTGATGACCCGGCGTAATGCAGGTTTGAGCTCAGTGGGCTTGAGTACCGCCAATGAGGGGGCTCGAGGCAATACCTGGCACGCGCTGGTCAACACCATTTTCTCGCTGCCCAACACGCCTCTGTATGACACCGCCACGATGGTTGCCGAAGTGTCGTACGACTACCTCGAAAAAGTTACCGACAACGAAGCGTTGTTCAATGGCGAAGATACCCGTGCCTGTCCGTTAGGCAAGGACGCAGGCTGCGCGACCCGCAACGCAGTCGGTTTCAACATGTCGCTCACGCCGCAGTACCTGCAGGTGTTCCCTGGTGTAGATCTATCGGTGCCAATGACGCTGGGTGGTGGCATCAGTGGTAACACGGCTGACTTTGGTGGTACCAGTGAAGGTCTTTATACCTATTCGGCTGGCTTGCAAGCGGACTTCCGTAAGCAGATGACGGCGTCTTTGATTTTTGCAGATTCCTCTGCCGAAATTCGACGCAACGGGTCGACGTACTATGGTGCCGGCACATGGCAAACCACTGACCGTGGCCGCGTAACATTGACCCTCAAAACCACGTTCTGACGGTAGACCCCCCGATAAGATGGTCTCCCAGCGCATCAAGCTCTAACTGATCAACGTAGCCTATGAATGGCATCGTGCGGAGCTTGGGCGCTGGGAGATCTTCTTTCAGCCGAGAATACTCTTTGCCTGTGCAGTGCCGCCGCTGAGAGCGACGACGTCAGTCTTGCACACGTTGCGTCGCTGACCGCTGCGTCTCTACACGGCGGCATCAGTCTCACTTGTTAGTGTATTCGAACCACGCAACATACCCCATTCCTCACGCCTGTGACTAACCGTTCGCTAGAACGCCATTTCATCGAGGAGAGTGCAATGGTTGAAACTCTGTCTTCGCCCGGGAATTGTACCGGGGACGAAAGAAGCTATTGCGCGCAACGTGTATCGCGCTCGGAATTCATCGAGTTGCGCGGTACTCGTCACCACCTGCGCCGATGGGGCTCACCGCAAGCACCATTGCTCGTGCTGCTTCATGGCTGGATGGACAATTCGGCAACCTGGCAATTTTTGATCGACCAGTTGCAGCAGGACTGGAATATTATTGCGCTCGATTGGGCCGGTTTTGGCTTGAGCGAAAGGCGTACACACTACGCCTTCACCGAGTACCTGGCTGATCTCGAAGCCTTTCTCGATCAGGTAAGCCCGGATGAGCCCGTACGGCTAGTGGCACACAGCATGGGCGCCAACATCAGCAGCCTGTATGCCGGTGTCCGGCCCGCGCGTATTCGCAGCTTTATCAACCTCGAAGGCTTCGGACCGTTTCCCAACCACTTGGCGACTCTGGGCACTCGTATCGGCAGCTGGCTGGACTCCCTTGCCCGGCCAGGCGAGGGTCGGACCGTACATTTGCCGGACGTGGCCACCCTGGCGCGGCGGATGCTTCGAAAAAATCCTCGTATTGATCAGGCCCAGGCCGAGTTTCTGGCTTGGCATTTTGTTGAGCCTGATCCGGCTGGAGGGGTGCGTATTGCAGCCGATGTCAAGACATTCAGTTTCATTCCGATATTTCCCCATCCCGAGCAAGTTGAGACCTTGCTCTCTCAAATCACTGCCCGAGTGCTGTTTGTGCGTGGAGCTGACTCGTTTCTGACTGAGGCGTTCAAGGGGCATGAGGCGGCATTGCAACGCCGGTTTGACTGCGTAGGCGATTCGCAAACGGTGCTGTTGGACGCTGCCGGGCATAACCTGCAGCATGACGTGCCACGCGAGCTGGCAGCCCTCATTGATGAGTTCCTCGAACAAGACCCATAACAGGAGCAACCCATGAGCGATTTACTGGCCCGTACACTTGGCCCGTCAGGTCATGCCCCCTTACGTCGACCGGCCTCCGTCAGGCGTACCTCATCTATCGACGTGCTCTGGCCGGGTGGTTACGGGAGTGCCGGCCATTTCCACGGAATTGCCCGTGACATCTACAGTGATGATCCCGACAGCGCACCGCTCACTCTAGCCTTGCAGCGTTTCGAGGCGGTGGTTAGTCGGGAGCGTGAGATTACCCGACTTGGCACTGTGCCGGCTCGGCCAGCGACTGCTTCACTGGTTGGGCTCAATGCCGGCAGCCAATTGCGTAAAGCCCTCGAAATTGCACTGGCTGAGGATCTGGCCAACAGTGCCCCTCTATACCTGCTGCTCGACGACTTGGCGGGCGCAAGTCTGGTGGCCAATTGGGCATGGTCGCGTTGGGAAGATGGCTGGCTGAGCCAATTCATACCGAGTTCCGATGCCTTGGCGCTGGAGCAGCGCCGTAGTCGCATGACCGGTGTTTGCACTGGTTTTGCCGAGGGCTCCTCGGCCATTTTGGATATTCGCGGTGAGTTGCATGATGCCAGGTCGGTCCCCGCGCTTGCGCACCCGGATGACCCGGCGGGCTGGCACAAGCTGCCGGCGAGCAACGGCGTGAACATGCGCCGTGCGCGTCGTATCGATGTGTGGCGTGAAGATGACCGTCTACAGATCGAGGCCATGTTTCAGGACAGTGCCAGTAGCCCCGGCGGTGAGCGTATGGCTGTGCATGAGTATGGCCTGCAAGCCACTGCCGATGCCCACAGCGGAGAGATTCTGAGCCTGGTGGCGCAGCCAAGAGTCCTGCCATACCAGGAATGCCCAGCGGCGGCTGACAATGTCGCACGCCTGATCGGCCTGCCGCTGGCCGGGTTGCGCCAACAAGTGCTGGTGACGCTGCGACGGGAACTGGGGTGTACCCATCTCAATGATGCCTTGCGAGCACTGGCTGAGGTTCCTGCGCTGGCCGCGTACATCGAGTCTCGATGACGGGTAGCCGGTAGAGTTAGTTATTCTTCAGCGCTAGCTTGACTACGCTCGTCACCCACTCAATCAATGTGCACGAATCCAGCGCAAGTGAGGTTCAACGACCATCGCCTGGAGCTCAATCCGGGTCGACTCCGGAGTCACGACCCGAAATCCAATCAATGCGCAGATCAAAGTCGCCATCCCGAAGCCGCAAACTGCGCATTCAAACCCCTGTGCAATTTCATTTCCTTTCCAGGCGATCAACTGTCCGACAAGAGAGGGAACGAGCATGCCGGCAGAAGTCTGCAGAGCATTATGGATTGCCAGCATTGAACCTCGTTGCTGCACGGGAGTGAAATGCGAGGTGATGGTCATGCTGAAGCTGGGCAACACATTGACCAAGGCTGTTCCAAGGCCCATCAATGCCGTGATCAGCACGGGTTGATCAGTTGAAATGCCGATCAGGGCAAAAAGCAGTCCGCCCAAGGCGCTGCACATCAATGGAGGAGCGACCATCGTCCAGAAAAGGCTTGCGCCGCGTTTTAACGCTTTCTGCGCAAGGCTGGAAACCGTCAGTCCCGTTATCATGGCCAGAACGGTTACCGTCAGCATGTAATAGCCCGCCTGCAGGGTGCTCAGGTTCAGGCCTTTTTTGAGGTAGACAACGGTCCAGCTGACACCCAGGGCGCTGGGTACGTAGCAGAAGAAGGCTAGCAACGTAATACAAACAAATGTGCGGTTGAGCAGCAGCGCCTTATAGGGGATTTTGGTTTCGGCGCCATTCTCGGCACGGTCGCCGTGTAGTTGCTGACTGCCTTCGCGACCAAAGGCCAGCCACAAACAAAGCCAGATCAAACCAGCCACTGCCAGGCAAAAATAGGCCAGGCGCCAACCCAAGTGCTCAATGGCGTATGGAAGGATGGCGGCGCCAATCAATCCACCGAGCATGATCGAACTGTAAATGAGCGACGAAGGCAACATGCGTTCTTTAGGGTTGAACCATTTGAAGCAGGCATGTTGGGTGACTGCCGTTGCAGGCCCTGTGCCGATGCCCAGTAATAGCCGACTGGCAACCAGTGCTGAAATGCCGCTGCTGAACGTCACCAGCAGTTGCGCCGCCATCCACACGAGCGACATGCCCGTCAGGATCCAGCGCGTCGGCGCACGGTTGGCAAGGAAGCCGACCAGCACGCCTGACAATGAGTAAAAAAAGAAGAATGAGCTACCGACTAACCCGAACTGTTCAGGCGTTAGCGCTAATTCATCGATGATCTGCGCACCCGCGAATGCGAAGATGGTCTTATCCAGTGCACTGATGATCATCACGACCAACAGCAAGGCGATAACAACCTTTCTCCTCTTGATATTTTCCGACATGTTCTTTTCTCTCGATCGAGATACTCGACGGTACAGGGGAGGGTGTTCGGGTTAGACGAGATAGGCTTGAACCAGCCTGGCCCAGTAGCTTGCACCGTAAGGAATGGCCAAATCGTTGAAGTCATACCCAGGGTTGTGTACAGAGCAACCGGTAGGACCGCTGTTGCCATTGCCGAGCGCCACATAGCAGCCGGGAACGCGCTCAAGCATCCATGCAAAGTCTTCGCTGCCCAACCCGCCTATGCTTGCACCTTTGATGTTGTTCGGACCGACCAGGTCGCTGATCACCTGCCTGGCGAGGGCGGTTTCTGCTTCGCTGTTGAAGAGCGTGGATACCTTGGGGTGGTAGTCGACCTCAACTTGCATGTCGTGAGTCATCGCAACGCCCCGGACAACTTCACCAATACGTTTCTGCAGGAGCGCACGCACTTCAGGCGCTGTCGCACGTACGCTCAATTGCAAGGTTGCATGAGCAGGAATGACATTAGGCGCTTCCCCGGCATTCACCATGCCCACAGTAATGACCGCAGTTTCAGCGGCGGGTACATTACGAGCCACGATGGTTTGCAAGGCTAAAATGGCTTCGGCAGCAGCGACTACGGGGTCCTTGGCCAGATGCGGCATGGCGCCATGACCGCCTTGGCCCAGCAGGCGGATCGTCACCTCATCGGAGGACGCCAGCATCGTGCCGGGCTGGACAACAAAGTACCCGACAGGCAATCCGGGGGCGTTGTGCAAGGCGTAAACCGCGTCGCACGGGAATCGCTCGAACAAACCGTCATTGATCATGCTCAATGCGCCACCCAGCGTCTCTTCCGCCGGCTGGAAAATGAGATTCAGGGTGCCGTTGAAGCATTTGCTTTCTGCCAGATACCTGGCCGCGCACAGGAGAATCGCGGTATGCCCATCGTGGCCGCAAGCGTGCATCTTTCCCGCATGCCTGCTCTGATGCGCCAGGTTGTTGTCTTCCTTGATGGGCAGTGCATCCATGTCTGCGCGTATGCCAATGGCGCGCTTTCCATCACCCAGTTCCAGCACGCCGACAACACCGGTTCCACCGATGCCCTCATGGACTTCGTAACCCCACTGGCGCAGATACCCCGCTACCAGTTTGCTGGTTTCAACTTCTTCAAAACCAAGTTCTGGATGTTGATGGATGTGTTGGCGGATCTGCATGAACTCTGCTTGAAGCGCTTCGATTTCCGGCACAAGACTGGGTAGTGAATGCATGGGGTTCTCGCGAGGGTTTGTCCGATGAAGTCGAGCATGCCAGAGCGTTTTTCCCTATGAGTAATCGTCTTTGCGTATGCCTATAGCTTTTCTGGTGACCCGCTGATCTTGCGCTAAACCGGATTGGCGCAAGGGTTACCCTGGAATTCGTAAAGGATGTCCTCTGCCAGAATGTTGGCCGCTTGAGTGAGCAATTCCGCTTCGCGGCTGATGAGCGAAAAAACGAATCCAGGCACTTGTTCGGATACTTCCAGCACATCGAGTCTTTCGCTGAGATTGCTCAAGGTCATATGGCGCATCGACCAGAAACTTACCGAGTCTGTGCGTAACGCCAGCTCCAGATACATGACGAGAGAGGAGCACACCATTACGTTTTCGGGAGGGGCGAGTCCGCAGTCACTGAATAGCTTGCTGACAGGTGAGTCCTCGAACGTGTCGGGAAGGATCCACATCAACTCGCGCAGTTCGGCAAGGGAGTTCAAATGCCTTTGAGGGTGACCTTTGCGCACTGCCAGCGCACCGGGTTGCAGATACAGCTCTACCGCTCGAAATCCTTCCAGTTGACGCACTCCACCATGGGAAGTCAGGACCAGGTCCAGGCGTCCTTCGCGCAATCCTTCGATGAGCTTGTTAGGCCTCAACTCTTCAATCTGTATCGAAACCTTTGGGTGGCGAGCACTGAATCGGGCCAGGCAATTGACGAACTGAGAACTTGGGGTGACGGGCGACACCCCAATGGTGATGTGACCGCTCGTTCGGCCTTTGAGTGTTTCGATTTCATCCTTGGCTCGTCTGACCTCTGCAAGAATCAGGCGGGCACGGCTCAGTAGATGTTCTCCATAAACCGTCAGCGTGATTCCTCGATTGGAACGTACCAGGAGATGTACGCCTAGCTCCGACTCGAGGTCCTTGATGCTCCGGGATAAGGATGGTTGGGAGATATGCAGGATTCTCGACGCTTCCTGGATGCTGCCGCTTTCGCAGATCGCAAGCAAGGCGCGCAGTTGATGAAGTTTCATTGCGGCTCCAATGCAGTGGTCACAGACGCCTGCACGAGGCGTTGTCTGAACGGCGAGCAGGTTAACAACAATGTCTGCCGCTCGGTAACGTTGTTGCGATCGAGGTGGGGGCTGATAGGCCACGATTCAGGGGGAAATTTACCGGAGGCAGGTGTATCGGAACCTAGAAAGTCAGGGTCCGAGAAAGCGCTTGTTTGTACACTTGTGAATAAATAGTTGTCGGCGGATTTTGTTAATCGTTATGATCATTTCAACTATTGGCCTCATTTGAAGTAACAGGTGCCTATCATGACGATACCTTCCGCCCTCCAGGGCCGCCTGCGCTTGCCAGTCATTGGCGCCCCGATGTTTCTGGTCTCCAGCCCGAAGCTTGTCGCTGCCCAGTGTCGTGCCGGTATCGTGGGTTCCATGCCGGCCCTGAACGCACGCACCAGCGAGCAACTCGACGACTGGCTCGCGGAGCTGACGCATGAGCTTGCCCGGCCGCGCATCGACGATTGGGTGGGTGGTCCGGCACCGTTCGCCATCAACCAGATCGTGGCGCGCAACAATACCCGTCAGGCAGCCGATCTTGCCCTGCTGGTAAAGCACAAGGTGCCAATAGTGATCACCAGCGTCGGATCGCCCGGCGAGGTAGTGGAGGCTGTGCATGGCTACGGCGGGCTGGTGTTCCACGACGTGGTCAGTGTGCGCCATGCGCAAAAAGCTGCCGAAGCCGGTGTAGATGGCATCGTCGCCGTTTGCGCCGGTGCGGGTGGGCATGGCGGCACCATGAACCCCTTTGCGTTGATCAACGACATTCGCAGCTTCTTCTCCGGCACTCTGCTGCTGTCAGGGAGCCTTGGCTCTGGCAAGGACATCCTTGCCGCTCAGGTGATAGGGGCAGACTTGGCGTATATGGGAACCCGGTTTCTCGGCAGCGCCGAATGTGAGATTGACGACCTGTACAAACAGATGATCCTCGCTTCCAATTCCGACGACATTGTTTACACCGATCTGTTCAGCGGCCTGCGAGGTAATTACCTGAAGAAGAGTATCGCTCGCACCGGACTTGATCCGAATGCGCTGCCGCCCCTGCCAGAGAGTGGGATAGGCACCGGTGGCCATGGCGAATTCAAACTGTGGAAGGACATTTGGGCCGCAGGGCAGGGCGTCGGTGCAATCACTGACATTCCTCCAGTAGATGTCCTGATAGCTCGACTTGAGGACGAATACCGTAGCGCATTGAGTCGTTGCCAGGCACTCGGAGTTCGCTTATGACGACGATGCAGCAGGTGGTTACGCGGGAGGATCACGGCGCCTGTGTCGTGCTGACACTGAACCGCCCCGAGGCGTTGAATACCGTCACCGATGGACTGTTGGAAGCGCTCGAGCAACACCTCGATGTTATCGAAAAGGATGCCTCGCGAGCATTGGTCATTACCGGGCAGGGCCGTGCGTTTTGCGCCGGCTCCGATCTCAATGAGCGCGATGGCGATCCAGCTGTGCGTATGGCCCGAGTGCATCGTTTGGTCGAGCGACTGGCCACTTTCCCCAAGATCAGCGTGGCCGCACTCAATGGTTTCGCGCTGGGTGGCGGGTTGGAGATTGCCATGGCGTGCACATTCCGGCTGGCTGTAGCGACGGCGAAGCTCGGTCTGCCGGAAATCAAGCTGGGCTTGATTCCGGTCTACGGGGGTACCCAGTTGTTGTCCCGCCTTATCGGTCAGAGTCGAGCGTTGCAGATGATGCTCAGCGGCGAGCCGGTGAGTGCAGAGCATGGCGAGCGCATAGGCCTGGTCGATCGAGTGGTCAGCGACGGCAACGATGTACTGCAGCAAGCGTGTGCCATGGCGCTCGCGCACGGCCAATACAGCCTGCCTGCGCAACAAGCGATTCGCCGAGCCGTTCGCGAGGGTGCGGATCTTCTGCTCAGCGAGGCGCTGCGGCTCGAGCGTGAGCTGGGGCAGGTCGTTTCTTCCAGCGAGGATGCCCAGGAAGGTCTCCAGGCGTTCGTGGAAAAGCGTAAACCGGTATTCAAGGATCGCTGACGTGGGACCACGTCGATCGCTTTTGTCCTGATCGTCTGAATGAAACCGACAATTCGGGTTACGCTTACCCAAAAAAAGCCGGCGATTGCGCCGGCGTTTTTATCTGACTCCAAAAGCTCAATACTGACGTTGCGGTAAATGCACGACGATGCCATCTAACGTCGAATCGAGTTTGATCTGACAGCACAATCGGCTGTTCTCGCGTACGTCCAGTGCCCCTTCGAGCACACCCAGTTCGTCGTCAGTTGCAGCGTCGATCCTGGCAAACCAGGCGCTGTCGACATAAGTGTGGCAGGTGGCACAACTGCAGGTCCCACCGCAGTCGCCGAGGATGCCGGGCACCAGGTTTTGAGTGGCGACTTCCATGATGGATTGGCCTTCTCGGCCTTCCACTTCGTGCGCGGTTCCGTTGAATTCGATGTAGGTGATCTTGAGCATGTTGAGTACCGTGAATGGCAATGTCATTGAATGACGATGGCTAGCAGGTGCGGATGCTCTGTACCTGTATGTCTTGACGAACCTGGCCTAGCAACTGATGGACTTCGACCAGGCGCTGCTCCAGATTGATAAGGCGTTTGTGCATGTCTTCCATGCTCGGCGCGACGTCGCTCGTGGCAGCTGGCATGTCCGGAGCGGCGACCAACACGGGTTTGATGAAGTGGTGAATGTGCTTGCGCAGATCGGCTTCTTGCCAGGGTGCTGCCATTTTGATCATCAGCAATTCACGGATGATCCAGTCAACCAGGAACTCAGGGTCGAGATCTTCGCGCAATTCGCCATTGGTCTTTGCTGCATCGACCACTGGAAGCAGGATTGTACTGACCTTTTTGCGAAAAACCTGGTTGAAGATCTGCACGCCCGCCTGTGTTGTTTCATTGCCGAGCAGCCGCTTGAGCAGGACGTTCTCCGGCGTTTCAATCACCGCCCAGACCAGCAGGCGCTCGACTCGCTCGCACAGATTGCCGGGACCGTTCAGGATTGCGGTTGCCTCGCTCTCGAATGGGCGAGACTGCCTTTGCAATGCAGCACCAAATATTGCTTCCTTGCTGCCAAAACGACGGTACAGGGTTGCCCGCGATATTTCAGCTTCGCGGGCGATGTCATCCACTGTGGTCTTGTCCAGGCCCAGCTTGTCCAGACAGCGTTCGGCAGCTTCTATGACCCGCTGGGTCAACTGTGCATCACGATCTTCGGGCGCACCGGACATTGTCTGTTCTCTGAGCTTGGTGGTCATGGATGCTTACTGCGCCTCGTAGATTTCATAGATCAGGCGGCCCTGCTCATCGCGGGAGCCTTTGCCAATGGCTTGAACGGTGTTCAGCCACTTGTAACGCTCGTCACCGGTCTCAAAGCGAGGCGTGGCAATCAGCGGTGTAGCGCCGGTCTGGGTCATCTGCGCACGCCCCTCGTAGGAGACGAAGATTATAGCGCCATCGTCGGTCTCCAAGGTCAGGCGTACATCGATGGACAGGGTGCCATCTGCACCGATCAGTGCCCAGTCGGCTGCGGCACGGCCCTTGAGTTTTGCGTTCAGGCGCTCGCCTTCCCAGCGAGATGCCAGTACGTCGACAATCACGCGGGTCCCGCGTGGAGTGTTCGGGATATAGACCGGTGTTTCCAATTCCAGAGTGGCAGTGGCCAACGGGATCAGAGTGATGGACATGTTGAATTCCTCTTCTTGTTGTCAGGCGTGGGAGTAGGATTTGTCGGCATTGGCGGCATAGAAGGAAATCTTCTGCGCACGGTTGGCCTTGCCGGGGGTAAAGCGCACAGGCATATGGTTGATGCCATTGGTGAAGTTGGAACGCAGTCGCTCTATGTCTCCGTCCAGCCGGATATCCGGCAGGCGGGTGACGACCTCTTTGATAAAAGCCATCAGTTCGGAGCGTGCCAGCATGGCGCCGAGGCAGCGATGGATACCCGTCTTGGAACCGAAAGCCATGTGATCGCGGGCGTTTTTGCGATGGATATCGAACTCGTCGGGATTGGCGAAAATTTCTTCATCCCGGCTGCCTGAGCAATACCACATCACGACCTGATCACCTGCCTTGATGGTTTGTCCACCCAACTGATAATCCTGGGTAGCCTTGCGCGCAAAGGCCAGGGCCGGGGAGGTGAGACGCAGCATTTCCTCGACGGCATTGGGCAGCAGTGACGAGTCGCTGCGCAGCATTTGCATGGCTTCGGGGTTTTCGATGAGTAACTTGGTGCCATGCAGAATCTGCGTGCGCGTGGTTTCATTGCCCGCGGTGGCGAGAATCAGAAAGAAGCAGCCCAGATCGAATTCGGACAGCTGTTCCCCTTCCATTTCAGCCATGGCGATCTGGCTGAATACATCATCACCAGGTTGTACGCGACGTTGATGGGCCAGTGTCATGGCGTACCCAAACATCTCCCGTCGTGCTCGCTCCATGCCGGCGTTGCTGGAAACTCGCGTATCACCGGCGCCGAACATGGCATTGGCCCAGTTGAAAAGATTCTGCCGATCTTCGGCGGGCACGCCCAACAGATCGGCCACCACTTCAATGGGCATATGGGCGCCCACATCATGGAAATCGCAGACGCCGTCTTCGATCACAGCATCAATGGAATCCACCGCCAGTTGGCGGATGTGCTCCTCGATTCTGGAAATGGCCTTGGGGGTGAAGCCACTCATGATCAGCTTGCGCAGGGCGCCGTGTCGGGGTGGGTCGCTGAGGATGATCATACGGTCGACGGTGGCGGCAAGCGTTTCCTCGGGTACTTCGGCCGGGGTGACATTGGTCCGGCTGGAGAAGACTTCGGGATTGGCCTCCACTTCCGTAATGTCCTTGTAGCGCGTTACCGACCAAAAGCCGGTACCGTTTGGACGCGCTGTCCAACTGACAGGATGTTCGCTGCGCAGGAAGGCGAAGTAGTCGTAGGGGACAGCCTGTTCGAACACGTGCACATCAGATAAGTCGATATCACCAAGCTTCATGGTCTTGCGCCTCTATTGGTCTTGTATGAGACGATCAAAACATAAAGTATCTTTTAGTGATACGCAAACATTGATTTGTCTCATTGGTCCGTTTAGCTTGTATCCCACAACAACAATGCCGCTGTGTGCAGCTCTGAGACGATGTGAGTTGAACGTCTCAACAGCAAACCTGGCGGATGAGGGCAAGCGAGGAGGTGGTGTCATGCGAGATGGGGAACAGGTAGAGGTGTTGATAGTCGGGGCAGGTCAGGCCGCAGGTGAACTCGCGGTGGCTCTGCGTCAGGAAGGCCATGCGGGGCGGATACTGATCGTTGGAGAGGAGAGTTGCTTGCCGTATCAGCGTCCCCCTCTCTCCAAGGCATACCTTGCCGGCATGATCGACCTGCAAGGTTTGTTGATTCGACCGCAGACAGCTTACGAGCGCGCCGCTATCGACTTTCTGCTCGATACTCGGGTCGAGTCCATCGACCGCACGACCAAGCAAGTTCGTCTGGCCGATGGTCGATGCATCCGTTATGAGCGCCTGGCATTGGCCACGGGGGGCCATGCCCGGCGACTGAGCCTGCCTGGCAGCGATTTGCGAGGGATTCACTATCTGCGCAATCTCGCAGATGTTGACGACATTCGCCCCCAGTTCCGCCCTGGACGTAAGTTAGTGGTAATAGGCGGCGGCTATGTCGGACTGGAAGTGGCCGCTGTTGCTGTTCGTGCTGGTCTGCAGGTGACCGTTCTGGAGACCGCCTCCAGAGTATTGGCACGTGTCACGGCACCTCAGCTTTCAGCTTTTTACGAGTCTTTGCACCGCGAGAATGGCGTGCGGATATTGACAGGTATAGAGGTGCAAGGCTTTGCCCCTGGTGAATGTCCAGTGGGTGTCGGTGAAGTGTTGTGCAAGAGTGGAGAGCGGATCCAGGCGGATTTTGTCATCGTCGGGATCGGTCTCGTACCCAACGTTGAGCTGGCCCAGGCGGCGGGTTTGCTGGTCGACAATGGCATCGTCACCGATGTGACCGGACTTACCCAGGACCCGAGCATTGTCGCAATAGGCGATTGTGCCAATCAACCGAGTCTCTTCTATGGAAGACGTTTGCGTCTGGAGTCAGTGCCCAGTGCAGTAGAGCAGGCGCGATGCGCGGCCGCGACGCTCTGCGGCAAACCGAGGCGTAACGATTCGCTACCCTGGTTTTGGTCGGATCAGTATGACCTCAAGTTGCAGATGGCTGGCTTGTCTCAAGGTTATGAGCGTGTCGTGATACGTGGTTCGTTCGAGCTGCGTTCGTTCGCCGTCTTCTATTTGCAAGGAGCCAGGATCATTGCTGCGGATGTGGTAGGTCGTCCAGCAGACTTCATGGCAGCCAAGCGCCTGATCGCGGAACGACTGGTAGTGGAGGACGAGAGGCTGGCCGACGATTCTCAGCCACTCAAAGTGCTATTTGCCAATTCGGTTAATTGAGGTGAGCCACCAGGCTCAATGTTTGAGCCTGGTGGTGAGACTTGCCAGCAACCGCACTTATGCCGATGGCTTGCCTTGCGTCAATACAGAGCGAGCATTGGACAGCTCGAGGAACCCGGCACGGCCGTGGTACCGACCCATGCCACTGCCATTGACGCCGCCGAACGGCAGGTTTTTCTCGACGTAGTGCATCATGACGTGATTGATCGTGACGCCGCCTGATGAGCTGCCGTGCAATGTCCGCTCAACGAAGTTTTCGTCGTCGCTGAACACGTACATGGCCAGGGGTTTGCCGTTGCCATCGATATGTTCGAGCACTTCGTCCAGTTCGTCATAGGCAAGAATGGGCAGCACGGGGCCGAAAATTTCCTCCTGCATGATTCGCGCATCCCTGGGGACGTCCACCAACACCGTCGGATGGATCGTAAGGGTTTCGCGATCCGACTGACCGCCACACAGAATGCGTGCGCCGCGTTCAAGCGCATCGTTGATGTAGCCCAGTACCCGATCGAAGTTTCGTTCATTGACGATGCGTGGCTGTTTTTCCAGCTGCAACTGCCCGTTTTCATAAAATTGATGGGCGACCATTGCCTTGACCTTCTCGCCGAATGCTTCTGCGTCGTTGCGCGGAATCCAGGCATGGTCGACGGAAAGGCAGAGCTGGCCGGAATTGTTGAAGCGTCCGCCAACTACTTTAGCGGCAGCTTGCAGCAACTCAACATCCGGTCCAATGATGGCTGGGCATTTACCGCCCAGCTCAAGCGTTACGCTGCTCAGGTGCCGTGCAGCGGCTGCCATCACTCGTTTACCGACCGCCGGGCTGCCGGTGAAAAACACGTGGTCAAAGGGCAGTTCCTGCAAGCGTTCTGCAACCTCGATACCGCCTTCGAACACGGCAACATCATCAGGATTGAAGGCTTCAGCAATCAGTTTTGCAACCACTCGGCTGGTAGCAGGCGTCAGCTCGTTAGGTTTGATCATCGCGCTATTGCCGGCCGCGATGATCGGCACGAGAGGTGCCATGACCAGGGCGAACGGGAAATTCCATGCGCCCAACAACAGGACGTTGCCGCGGGGCTCATACAAAATGTGTGCGGCGGTATTCGGCAGGTAAGGTGAAGAAGGCACAGGTTTGACGGCCATCCAGTCGGCCAGTTGGGCCACTGCTGTGTCGATATCCCCTAGTACCGAGGCGATTTCACCTGACTTGCCACCCGTAGGTGTCTTGCGCAGGTCTTCGAAAAGCGCCTGTTCGATATCGTCGATGTGCGCCACGATCACTTCGCGAAGTCGCAACAGGCGCGCTTTACGCAGGTCGACTGTTTCATCGCGACGTACTCGTCGAGTCTGGCGCTGACTGGCGAAGGTCTTTTCGATAGCGGCGTTGAAAGCGGTGTCCAGAGTCATGAATTAAAGCTCCTCAAGGCATGCGGATCACGGGCTTGATGGCGGAACCATCATGGGCGTCGTGGATGGCCTGGTTGATGTCTTTGAAGTCATAGAAACGCAGCAGCTTTTCAACCGGCAGCAGTCCAGCTTTCCAGTACTCGATGAGTTGAGGGATGAACAATGACGGTACCCCACCTTCGCCCGCCATGATGCTGCCTTTGATTCGGGTATTTCTCGACTGCACTTCCATTGGGTTGAAGGTGACGCTGGCTTGCGCACCGGCCATGCCCACAAGAACAGCCGTACCGCCGTGTCCCAGCGCTTGGATAGCCTGTTCCATTACCTTTGGAATACCTGTGGCCTCAACGACACCATCAACCCCGCCACCACTGAGTTCACGGATAGCCTGGACGGCGTCCTGATCACCGGCATTGATGACATGCGTGGCGCCCAGTTCAAGGGCAAGCTCCAGTCGGCTTGCGACCCGGTCGACCACAATGCGTTGGGTGCAACCGGCGATTTTTGCCGCCATCAATGCCGACAAGCCCACACCGCCAGCGCCGAACAGGGCAAAGCTGGTACCTGCGCGTGGGCGCAAGGTATTGAGCACGGCTCCGGCACCGGTCTGAATACCGCAGCCTAAAGGGGCAAGGATATCCAGAGGCAATTGGGCGTCGATTTTGATCACGCTACGCTCGCTGGCCAGACAGTGGCTGGCAAACGAAGACTGGCCCAGAAAACGTGCAAACACCGGCTTACCGGCCAGTTGATGGGTGCAGCTACCGTCGCTGCAGCGGCCACCCGACATATTCAGTTCGCGAAAGGAGAGGCAGTAAGACGGCTGGCCGGATATGCACTGAGGGCATTTGCCGCATGAAGTGGTGGTCATGATCACATGATCCCCGGGCACAACACGAGTCACGCCCGTACCGATTTTCTCGACAACGCCGGCACCTTCATGTCCGAGCAGCGCCGGCCACGGCATCTGTGGATTGGCCAATACCGTCAGGTCGGTATGGCACAGTCCTGTGGCAACAATTCTCACCAGCACATCGCCCGGTCCAGGCTCAACCAGGTCAATTTGCTCCATTTGCAGTGGGGCATTGGTATCGAAAGCCAGCGCGGCTTGAATCTTCATTGAACGTTCCCTTTAGTTGTTTTTCGGCGTTTTTGGCGCAGCAGGAGCTCAAGAGTGCCAGGCAGTGATCATGATAATCATCTGCATGATTGTGCCTGTATGACTAAAATAAATCTTTTGCGATGGCTTGAGCAGAATGCGTGCCTCAGTCCATTGACACCAATGATACACATGATTATTGTGATTACACAATTTCTTGGGAGGACCTTTCCTCTCAAACATTGGGCTTCTACCCGCCGATAAAACAAACAATAAGCTGGAGACTGCGATGAAGACAGGCAAACCAATCGTCGAAACCGAAGGTGCAGTACGCATCTTGTCAAAAGCAGGGGGTGTGCTGGCAGTAGGGTTCACTCTGCTGTTTCATCAAGGGGTTTATGCCACTCCTGGGGTGACGCCTGAAGAACTGAAGCAATTGGGAACGACACTCACTCCCTGGGGTTCGGAAATCGCTGGAAATAAGGACGGCACCATTCCCGCCTACACAGGGGGAGTGAAACCGCCAGCGGGTGCGAGCCCCTCCGACAAGCATCCGCTTGATCCCTTTGCCAATGACAAGCCGGTTGTGACGATCACTCCGGCTAACATGGCGCAATACGCCGATAAGCTGACACCTGGTACCCAGGCCTTGCTCAAGCGCTGGCCTGATTACAAACTCAATATCTATCCGACTCGCCGCGGCTTTCCGCAGATGGCACCGGATCGAGCTGAAGGCTCAATCAAAAACGCAGCGAATCCAGAGTGCAAAACCACGGATGATGGTGTCGGACTGCGGGGTTGCTGGTTTGGCACGCCATTCCCTATTCCCAAGAATGGCTATCAGGCCATGTGGAATGCCCTCACGCACGAGCAGACCGAATACGAACTACGGATGCAGAGCTGGATCGTCGACTCGTCGGGCCATCCGACGATGACCAACGACTCCATACAGCAGGCTGACTTCCCGTTCTGGGATTCGACAGCCGCGCCTTATTCGGGAGTGGCTGAAAACTATTACCGCTTCCTTAACAAGACGATTGCGCCTTCACGCGATGCCGGGCAGAAATCCATCGTCTGGTACCCAGCGGAATTCGATCACAAGGATCAGCGAATCTGGTCTTACACCACTGGCCAGCGCCGTACCCGTCTCGCGCCGGAACTGACCTACGATACGCCGAGCGCTTCATTGTCCGGGGCGTTGAATTATGACGAACTGGGTCTTTTCGCTGGTCGCATGGATCGCTTCGATTTCAAACTGATTGGGCGTAAGGAGATGTATGTACCTGCCAATCAGTACCGCATGCTGACAGCGACGCCAGAGCAAGTGCTTGGTAAGCAGTTTATCAACCCGGATGTCTCGCGTTGGGAGTTGCGCCGCGTATGGGTAGTAGAAGCAACCCGTAAGGAAGGTAAGCGCCATATTGCCGCCAAGCGCAGGTTCTTCATCGACGAGGACTCCTGGTCGATTTTGACCGCTGAGTCGGAGGATGATGCCGGTAAGCTGTTCCGGGTGCAGCAATCCAATGGATGGCCGCAATACAATCGCAACGAGTTTGGTGCAGCCGGGAATATGGATTATTCCACTGTCGCCTACGACCTGAGCAAAGGTCAGTACCTGCTCACCAGCTTCATCGATCCGGCAAGTGGTTGGGTGAAGCAGGTCAAGCGCTTCCCGGACTTTACTTTCCGCTCGGAATCCATGGCCGGCACTGGCGTTCGCTAAACAAACCCCTTCGCCGCGGCACGATTTTTCGTGCCGCGGTTTTTTTTCGCCTGCCAATTGTCAAGTCAATGTTCGGTTGACGATAAACATGTATAGGATTAGTATGATTATGTGAATTGCTTGGCGCAGTCGCTTTGACAGGCGGTCCAAACAATTCGCTTACATCACTCCGCACAACAAGTTCAATAAGAAGTCTGGAGGTTGAAATGAGCCATTTTGGCTTGCCTTTATTTGCCCGCTGTTTTCGAACAGCCCTGCATATGCGAGGCGCATCAGCTGCCAATCTCAGATGGATCGGCGGTTGCTTCATCGGTGCCTCGTTGCTGCTAGGGGTCAATGCGAGCGAGGGCAAAGGCCCTGCTATCGATCCCTTGTTCACTCCGGTGGTGCAAAGCCGTCTGGCACCTGCCACTCAGTTGGTCGGTCTGGCCCGGGCCGGGCAACGCCTGGTTGCGGTTGGATGGCGAGGGCACATCGTTTATTCCGATGATCAAGGTCGCAGCTGGCAACAGGCTGACGTACCGGTCAGTGCCGACCTCACCGCGGTCAACTTTCCTACTGCTGAATCAGGTTGGGCCGTCGGCCACGGGGGCGTGATTCTGCGTACCCGCGACGGTGGCAAAACCTGGGTCAAGCAACAGGATGGTTTTGCTACCGGCAAGCTGATGACCAGCTACTACCAGCAGCGCCTTGATCAGGCCAGCGAAGCCGAGCAGGCGCAATACGCAGGCTTGATGGATCAGGTGCGCCTCAATTACGAGACGGGGCCCGAACAACCTTGGCTGGATGTGTGGTTCGAAAATGATCAGCACGGGTACGTGGTCGGTAGCTTCAATCTGATCATGGAAACTCGTGATGGCGGTGAACACTGGACGCCCATGCTCGACCGGATGGATAACCCTGAAGGCCTGCATTTATCGGCGATCAATGCCGTTGGTGACGAACTGTATATCGCCTCGGAGCGAGGGACAGTGTTCCGTCTGGATAAAGCCAGTCAGCGCTTCATCGCATTGAATTCCGGCTATGTTGGAAGTTTCTTCGGCGTGACGGGGGATGCCCGTGCGGTGGTTGCTTACGGCTTGCGCGGTAATGCCTGGCGCAGCCTGGATAAAGGTGTGAGCTGGGAAAAAATCGACACGGGAACGGAGACCACGCTAACGGGAGCCGCCATGCTCGACCACGGACGCCTGGCGATAGTCAGCCAAGGCGGTACGTTGCTCCTCGGTGACGCCGCTACTGGTGCTTTGCAGCCAAAACAGCTGCTTCGTAGCGTGCCCTTCGCCAATATCGAACCCGCGGCTGCAGACAGTGTGGTCATCGTCGGCACCCAAGGTGCTCAGCTCGAGCCTTTGCCGGCTTCCGGCAGCTGAGGCTGGTGGTATGGAAAATCTGGAGAAATCATGGCTGTAGATACCGAATCACTTCGCCTGCCCGTGATACGGGATATCAAAGACTTCGACAAAAAATCGGGTGACTGGCTGGAGCGACTGATCTTCAATCATCGCGCCTGGGTGGTGATGCTGGTTGTGGTCATTACCGCTTTTTTAGGATTGCATGCTTCGCGTCTGACGGTGCAGGCCAGCTTCGATGACATGATTCCTCATTCCCACCCCTATATCCGTAACTACCTGGACAACAAGAGCGAACTGAAGGGCTTGGGCAACTCAGTGCGCATCGTAGTCGAAAATACTCAGGGTGATATTTTCGACAAGGACTACCTGGCTGTGGTGCGTGATATCAATGACAAGATATTCCTCACGCCAGGCGTGGATCGTGCCTTCATGCGTTCGGTCTGGACGCCAATCGTACGCTGGACCGAAGTGACCGAAGAAGGCTTTCGCGGTGGTCCGGTCATGCCGTTCGACTACGACGCCAAGGAAAAATCCATTGCCCAGTTTCGTACCAATACGCTGCGCGCCGGTTTACCTGGAACGTTAGTGGGCAAGGACCTTAAGTCGAGCATGATTTTTGTGCCCCTGCTCGATGTCATTCCCGAGACCGGTAAGCCACTGGATTACAGTGAGCTCTCGACTTTTCTGGAAAAAGAAATCCGTGACAAGTATCAGGGCGCAAGCGATGGCCACTATCGTGTGCATATCATCGGCTTTGCCAAGCTGGTAGGCGACCTGATCGACGGGTTGATTCAGGTCATGATGTTTTTCGCCGTTTCGGCCCTGATCGCTTCATTGATCATCTACCTCTATACCCGCGATCTGCGAAGTACTTTGTTGTTGGTGGTGACAGCGACCATCGGCGTGGTCTGGCTGCTGGGGTTGTTGGAGTTGCTTGGCTACGACCTTAATCCCTATTCGATCCTCGTCCCTTTCCTGATTTTCGCCATCGGTTTATCCCATGGCGCCCAGAAAATGAACGGGATCATGCAAGACATCGGGCGGGGGACGCATAAGTATGTGGCTGCCCGTTATACCTTTCGCCGGTTGTTCATGGCGGGGCTGACGGCGTTGATTACCAACGTGGTTGGTTTTGCCGTGCTGATGATCATTGACATCCCCGTGATTCGCGACCTGGCGATGACCACCAGTCTGGGTGTGTTGGTGCTGATTTTCACCAAGCTGTTCTTCATTCCGGTAGCACTTTCCTATATTGGCGTCAGTCAATCAGCCGCCACGCGCAGCCTGCGTGAGAATGAGGCCGGACAAGGCATCACCGGCTTTTTGCAACGGTGCACCGAGCGTCGTCTGGCCTTGCCACTCACTTTGCTGGCCATTCTGGTCGGCGGGGGTGCCATGGCAATCAGCCTGACCAGCCTGAAGATGGGAGACCTGGATGCGGGGGCGCCCGAGCTGCGTCCTGACTCGCGCTTCAATCTGGATGTTGGATACATCAACGAGCATTACGGTATGTCGAGCGATCAATTCGCCGTCATCCTCAAAACCAAAAACGAAGGCATGCGCGACTATGAATCGTTGGTGGCGCAGGACCTTCTGGCCTGGCGTCTGCAACAGCTTCCATCGGTGCTGGCAACCGCCTCACTGGCGGGCGGGATTCGGCGAGTCGCATCGGGATCGTTCGAAGGTAATCCGAAGTGGATGACGTTACCGCGCAATACCCAAACGCTCGGTAACGTCACGCAAACCCTGCTGGTTGGCAGCCCTGAGCTGATGAACCCCAATGCCAGTGTTGCTCCGGTCATTGCCTACCTTAAAGACCATCGCGCTGACACATTGAGTGAAGTGGTCAAGGTGACCGAAAAGTTTGCCGCGGAGTACAACACCCCTGACCGACAGTTTTTGTTGGCCGCAGGCCCTGCCGGTATCGAGGCGGCCACCAACATTGTAGTGAAACAGGCCAACTATCGGATCCTCGGCCTGTTGTATGCCGCCGTCGCGATCCTGTGTTACGTCACCTTTCGCAGTTGGCGGGCGGTGGTGGTGGCCATGGTGCCACTGGTGATTACTTCGTTCCTTTGCGAGGCCTTGATGGTGATGCTGGGTATCGGCGTCAAAGTCGCTACCTTGCCGGTCATTGCCCTGGGTGTCGGCGTCGGCGTTGATTACGCCCTGTATTTATTGTGCGTCCAGTTGGGTGCTCAGCGTCGCGGGATTTCCCTCGCGCAATCCTATGGGCTCGCTCTGAATTTCACAGGCAAGGTTGTGGCTTTGATTGGTGTGACCATGGCGGCGGGCGTAGTGACCTGGGTCTGGTCGCCGATCAAATTCCAGGCCGACATGGGCATCCTGCTGACGTTCATGTTCCTCTGGAACATGCTCGGTGCCCTGACGCTGATACCGGCATTGTCGTATTTCCTGTTGCGTGATGTCGGTCGCGACGTCAATGCGCAATCCACCACGGTATCGCTTCCCCTGGCAGGGCTCGATCCTGTAGCCGACAGTGGTCTGGAGCAGGAAACAGAGCTTCAAAAACGCATGGCCAGCAGAGCTTGAAGCCTGCGCCATTCTTTGATGAGCAAGGAGGAGACTCGCATGGCCTTGAGTGATAAAGACACACGCTGGAAAACCATCATGTTGGCGTTGGTGGCTGCCGAGGTGGCTTCGGCGTTTGAGGTCAGCATGGCGTTCGCGGCGTTGCCGACGTTCTACAGGTTGTTCCAGGACCCGGCATTGGTGGGGTGGGTCATTACCGCCTATCTGTTGGTGGCGGCTGCCGCTTCGGCAATCTGTGGCCGGATCGGTGATCTGTATGGGCGCAGCCGGGTATTGATCGGCATGTTGATCCTGGCAGCGCTTGGCTCATTGATCAGTGCCTTGTCCTCCTCCCTGGAAGGGATTGTTTTCGGACGGGCCGTGCAAGGGGTGGCGGCAGCTGTCCTGCCTCTGTGTTTCGGCCTGGTGCGGGAAAATATCAGCCAGGCGCGTATACCACTCTGTATTGGTATTGTCGCAGGTACCGCTTCAACGGCGGCCGGTATCGGTTTCGTATTGGGTGGCGTGTGCATCGACTATTTGAGCTGGCACTGGATCTTTTATATCAGTACTGCAGTCGCCGTGCTGGGTTTGCTGTTGGTGATTGCGTTCCTGCCGGTTTCGGCGGGCAAGGCCAGCGAAGAGAAGGTCGATATTCTAGGCGGTGTGTTGTTTGCGCCGGCAGTGGCGGGGATTCTGTTCGCTTTGACCAAAGGCAGTGCCTGGGGTTGGGACGATCAGCGCACACTGTGGCTCGGTGGAGGCAGCCTTGTCTTGCTGGCATTCTGGGCCTGGTATGAGGCACGGCATAGCAATCCGCTGATCGACGTCCGGCTGTTTGCCAACCGCCAGTTGGCCATGTCCAACCTCTGTTATGCCCTGATCGCCTTGGGGGCAATGCAGTTTGCCCAAGTGCTGTTTGTATTGTTGCAGCAACCCACCTGGACCGGTGTCGGGCTCGGCATGGCTGCAACGGCTGCAGCGGCATTGAAATTGCCTTCGTCGCTGGTGGCTATCGTCGCGGCACCTTGGGGCGGTGTGGTTGCGGGACGTCACGGCGGCAGACGTGCATTACTGTATGGTTTGTTCTTCCTCGTCACGGGATGGGCGGCCTTGACCCTGCACCACAGCACTATCTGGTTTGTCGGGTTTGCGGTGATCCTCAACGGCATTGGTACGGCCATAGCGTTCAGTGCCGTACCCAATCTTATCGTCGAGGCGGTACCGGCGCAGCGGGTCAGTGAAGTGACGGGCTTGAGCCAGGTGATTCGCACCACCTTCATGGCTATCGGGGCGCAGATGATCGCCTTTATCTTCGCCACTCAAACGATCAGCGATCCGGCCCAAGGTCCTGGAACCTACCCGGCGGGTCCGGCGTTCCAACTGGCGTTTTTGACCATCACCCTGTTGTGCGTGCTCAGCGTCTTCGCTGCTTTGGCCTTGCCCAAGCGCCGGCCTGATGCATCGCGCGAAGCCGTCGCGCAACCTGCCAGTCATTCGTAGCTGCAACGCACTGAAGGCCGTCGCCCGGGTAATACAGGGCGACGGCCTTCTTCGTTTTCAAGCCACGATTATTCCAGTGACGCGACGAGTGTTGCCAAACGCTCGGCACTATCAAGGAAGTCACTGAGCAGGTCATAGAAAATCTCTTTGACTGTCGTTTCCCCATGCATGTCGCCAACGATCTGGCCTACTGGATGCGTCAGAAAATCACTGGCCCGGGCCCGCTCGATGCGTGCGCGGGCTTCGAACACCGACAGCGTCTGCAGCGGCATGGCCAAAGGCTTCGGCGCACCCGGTTGTTCGAAAGCATCGGTGAACTTGCTGCGTAACATCCGGCATGGCTTGCCTGTCATGGCGCGCGACTGAATGGCCTCCTCAGAACGCGCGGCAAATAAGCGGGCTTTCATTTCCGGAGTGAGCTCGCTTTTGTCGGTGCCCAGCCAGATGGAACCGCACCAGATACCGTCGGCGCCCATTGCCAGGGCCGCGGCCATTTGTCGGCCACGACCGATACCGCCGGCTGCAAGTACGGGGATCGGCGCCACTGCATCGACCACCTGCGGCCATAACACCATCGAGGTGATGGTACCGGTGTGGCCGCCGGCTTCACTGCCCTGGGCCACCAGTAGATCCACGCCTGCCTCGACTTGGGCCTTTGCGTGATCCAGGCGGCCCACCAGCGAGCCGACCTTGACGCCGCGAGCTTGCAGTTCGCGCACCTTTTCCTTGGGTGGTGTGCCGAGGGCGTTGACCACCAGTTTGACCAGTGGATGACGCAGCGCCACTTCAATCAGCTCTTCCGCTGATTCGGGCGTCATGTGCAGGCGATCCATGTACTCACTGACCATGCGCTCGACTTCGGTTTCGGGAAGCGGCGCTATGCCAGCGTCATCGCACAGTTTCTTGAGGAAAAGCTGATTCTCGGCCGGAAGTTCAGGGCGACGCTTCTCTGTCGGGTTGCCACTGGCGGCATATTTGTTCGGGATCAGGATGTCCACCGCGTAGGGTTTGCCATCGATGTGCTCGTCGATCCAGGTCAGTTCTTGCTCCAGTTGTTCGGGAGTAAAACCACTGACACCCAAAACTCCCATGCCGCCGGCCCGTGACACCTCAGCGACAACATCTCGACAATGCGAGAAGGCAAAAATGGGCAGGTCGATGGACAACATCTCGCAGACTTTTGTTTTCATTGTTATCGCTCTGACTGTCGTGGAATTCGCAATGACCGGCGCTATGACCGGTTGCCTATTATATTAATGATATATACTATTTATTCAAATAGTCCGCTGTGATCTCTGGCAGCAAGCGGTTCGAACAGAACGAGGAGAAGTCCGTGAGCAATCCCAATCTGGTAATCGACAGTAAGCAGTTTCGTAATGCATTGGGAGCTTTCGCGACCGGGGTCACGATTGTTACCACGCGCGACGGCGAGGGAACCGATGTCGGCCTCACCGCCAGTAGCTTCAACTCGGTGTCGCTCGAGCCGCCGATGATTCTCTGGAGCCTGGCAAAAACTTCCGGCAGCCTCTCGGCGTTCATGACCGGCGACTACTTTGCGGTGCATGTGCTTGCTGCCGAACAGCAATCATTGTCGGATCGGTTTTCCAAGCGCGGCATCGATAAATTTGCTGGTTTGGAGCTGGAGCGTGGCCCCGGACAGGTACCTTTGCTCGGCGATTGCGCGGCCCGGTTCAAGTGCAAAACCAGCTTTCGCTATGAGGGCGGTGACCACATCATTTTTGTCGGCGAAGTCATCGAGTTTGACCATTCCGCTCATCCACCACTCGCCTTCCACGGCGGTAAATACGCCAAGGTTCACCCTCGTGCACTGGAGAATCCGGTAGACGTCGAAGATGTGAACAGCAGTTTCAACAAGGATTACCTGGGCTTTTTGCTTGGCGTGGCGTCCATGCAGCTGTACCAGCCGGTGCGCAAGGATTGGCAGCAGTTGGGTCTTACCGAGTGCGGCTATTTCGTGCTCAGTGTGCTGGCTGCCGGCAAGCACAAAACCCAGGGTCAGATCGAAGAACTGCTTAAACCCAGTGGTCACCGTCTCGGTGACGAGGAGCTGGGCAAGTTGCTGCAAGCCGAGTTGGTAACAGTGCAAGGCGATGGCCCGGCTCGTCAGTTCGACCTTACTCCACGCGGTCATGAATACGCGGTCAAGTTGTTCGTGCAGGCTAAATCGTCGGAGCAGAAAGCAATCGCCGGATTGGATTGGGACGATCTGGCATTGCTCAAGAATCTGCTGAAAAAGGTCATCCGCAATACGCGTAGCTGATGGCGCAGGCAATATGAAAAGCCCCGGTGCAGACCGGGGCGTAGCGCATTAGCCGAGGCGTCGAAACAGTGCATGCTGTGTGGCATTGGCGATCAGCCTGCCTTCGAGGTCGTAGATGGCTGCGTTGACCAGCCCGGTGGCACCTTGCAATGAAGGGCTGTGCACATCAAACAGCAGCCACTCATCGGCACGAAACGAGCGATGGAACCAGAGGTCGTGAGTCAACGTTGGCGCAAAAAAGTCACGGCTCATGCGCGTTGCCACATGTGGAAGCAGCATTGCACTGTTGATCCAGGCGTCGGACATGTAAACCAGCGCTGCTTCATGCAGCCTCGGGTCATCGCTCAGGCGATCACGACTGCGAATCCAGTAGCGCATGCTCGGTCGGCGATCACCGCAAAAAAGGAAGGCCTCGCCCTCCAGTGGGCGCAGCTCGTGCAGATGCCTGGCCTTGAGCATTCTTCGATTACCGTCGCTGAGGCGATCCTGGTGCAGGTCAGCCAGTTGTGCGAGATCCAGCAGTGAGTCAGGGGGCGCGACTTCGGGCGCCGAGTCCTGATGACTCGGCCCGTCTTCCTCGGTTTGAAAACACAGGCTGGCGCGGAACGCGACCTGCTGCCCGATCATTGATTGCACCTCCAGGTTGCTGAAGCTGCGGCCTTGCAGCGTGCTCTGAACCTGGTAGCGCAATTGAGGATCGAGTGGCAGCGGTTTGAGAAACGTAGCGTGCAGCGAGCGCAACCGTCTTTGCGAATCGAGGCCGTGAGCGGCGGCAGTCACTGCTTGAGCCATCAATTGCCCGCCGAAAGCGTTGCCTGTCAGATTCGCTTCACCGTATTGACTGATGAACTCATCCCCGTCGAATTCCAGTTGCAACAAGGCGGCGAAATCGCCCGGGCGTGGAATACGGCTTGAAGGTGCTTGCATGCTGATAGTCCTGTTCGAATGAAGGGCGGGCGGTCGCCTGAACCTTGGCCAAAACGGAAGAAATCGTTGGTGAAACCTGAGGCGTGTGAAATTTGTCAGGTTGATTAAACATATAACTCATTGATATGATTTTTCCAAGCCGACGGGTCTTCACCCGTCATCGAAAATTGATCACGGGAGAGGACCATGGCGAGTCTGGACTTGAATGCGCTGTTTGGTCTGGAAGGCAAATTGGCGCTGGTGACCGGGGCGTCCAGTGGCTTGGGCTTGCACTTTTGTCGGGTGTTGGCCGCAGCCGGTGCGCATGTGGTGATGGCTGCGCGGCGTGTCGAGTTGCTGGAGGAGCTGGCTGCGCAAACGCCAGGCCTGGTTTCCACGGTTCGAATGGAAGTAAGCGATGGTGCCGGCGTTCAGCGCGCCTTTGATGAAGTGGTTGAGCGCTTTGGCGTGCCGGATATCGTACTCAACAATGCTGGAGTTACGGTCACCAAGCCTGCGCTTGCGCAAACAGAGGCAGATTTCGATGCGGTGATTGGTACCAACCTCAAAGGCGGGTGGCTCGTGGCCACGGAAGCGGCCCGGCGCATGGTTGCCGCAGGTAAGGGCGGGGTCATCGTCAATACGGCTTCGATTCTCGGTGAGCGAGTCAGCGGAGCGGTGGCGCCTTATGCAATATCGAAGGCTGGTGTCATTCAGGCGACCAAGGCCTTGGCTTTGGAACTGGCCCGCCACGGCATTCGGGTGAACGCCTTGCTCCCCGGTTACGTGGTCACTGATTTGAATCGTGAGTTTCTATCCAGTGAACCCGGCGAACGCTTGCGTCAACGCATCCCGAGTCGGCGCTTCGGCGAATTATCGGATCTAGACGCACCGCTTTTGCTCTTGGTGGGCGAGGGTGGGCGACACATCTCCGGCGCCACGCTCGCCGTCGATGGCGGTCATCTGGTTAGCGGACTTTAGGAGAACACAGGTGGACGCTCAATCACGCAGTGCAATCGAGCAGTACCTGAGCGACGTGGGTCAGGCTTCTCGTGTCGAGTTGAAGTTGGCTGATTTGCTTTCAGGTGGCGCTATTCAGGAAAACTGGCGCATCGACGCCCAATTCCACGATGGACCTTATCGCGGCTTGCAAAGCCTGGTGATTCGTACGGATGCACCTTCCGGGGTGTCGGTCAGCCACGGCCGTGCGCAGGAATACGCCTTGTTGATTGCGGCTTTCGAAGCCGGGGTCACAGTCCCTCAGCCGTTATGGCTGTGCGAGGACCGTTCCGTGCTGGGGCGGCCATTTTTCGTGATGCGTCGAGTTGATGGCACTGCCAGTGCCCACCTTATTGCTCGCGCAAATTCCAAATATGGTGGCGACCGACGCGAGCTCGCCGAGCGCTTGGGACGGGAGATGGCCCGTATCCACTCGATCCGGCCACCACGTCAGGATCTTGACTTCCTGCCGCTTTACGACGAAGCGCCTGCTCGCTATCTGATTGCGCACGCGCGTAGTTTTCTCGATAGCTACCACACACCTTATCCCGCGTTGGAGTGGGGCCTACGGTGGCTCGAACGGCATGCTCCACCGCGTGGAGAGGTTGTGTTGACCCATCGTGATTTTCGCACCGGAAACTACATGGTCGACGAGACCGGGTTGACTGCCATCATCGATTGGGAGTTTTCCGCCTGGAGTGACCCGCTTGAGGATATTGGCTGGTTTTGCGCTCGCTGTTGGCGATTCGGCCAGCCGTCACTGGAAGCGGGTGGTATCGGCGAGCGCGAGGACTTCTATCGCGGTTACGAGGCAGAGAGTGGACGACGTATTGATCGCGAACAGGTTCGGTATTGGGAGGTGATGGCACATGTGCACTGGGCGATTATCGCTATTCAGCAGGCCGAGCGACATGTTTCGGGTGAAGAGCAATCGTTGTTGCTGGCTTTGACGGGGCACATCGTCCCCAAGCTGGAATGGGAAATTCTCAACATGACGGAGAATGATTGATGCGTACGCGACCTGAAGGTGCCGATTTGCTGGAAGCTGCGCAGAGTTTGTTGCGCGAACGCCTGCTGGGGGATTTGCCTCCGCAACGTAAACATGAAGCGCTGATGATCTGCAATGCGATGAACATTGCTGCGCGTCAGTTGCGCAGTGGAGAGTTGCCGCAACGTGAGGAACTGCAATCATTGCAGGCACTATTGCAACAGGGGCAGATAGATCTGTTGGCCGGTAATCGCTTGTTGGCTTTACGCCTTCGTGAAGGGTTTGGTGACCCGGGAGAATCGAAGCGTGAACAGCTCATCGCTCATTTGCGCCGCAGTGTTGGCCAGGCGGTAGCTGAAAGCAGTCCTGATTATCTTAAACAGTAATGTGTGGGGGCAGGGCTTTCGGCCCTGCCGTCCAGTTTTAGCGTACTTCGAACGAACGCGCTTGTTTGCGTGCAGCTTCTACGTCCATTTGAGCCTGGGCTACCGGGTTTCCAATCATCGTGTACTTCAAGGACTGGGTCAGCGCCGTAGTGCGTGGCACATCCAGAGACTCCCAGATTGCCCGCACGGTGCCTTGCACGGCCGCCGGTGGCTTTGCCGCGATCTTTGCCGCCAGCTCATGGGCTCGATCCCACAATGATTCATTCGACGTGATCTCAGTCACCAGCCCGATGCGCAGTGCGGTTTCGGCACCAATCCTTTCGTCATTTCCCAGTAAGGACATGCGCAGCACCTCGCCCAAAGGCAGGCGGTAGGACATGCCGATAGGTTCAACGGCACAAACAAGCCCGTAGGAAACATGGGGATCAAAGAACTGCGCATCTTGCGAGCAAATGATCACGTCACTTTCATTGAGCCAGTAGAAAGCCCCGGCGCAGCACAAACCGTGAACGGCAGTTACGACTGGCTTCCAGACCTTGTTCGATCGCGCACCCAGGCTTTCGCCAGGGTCACGGGCATTCCACAGGTTGTTGGCATGGCCCACGGGCTCGGTGGCATGGGATTTCACGTCGGCACCCGTGGAGAACGCCCGGCCTGCTGAACCGCGCAGAACCACTGCTCGTACATCATCATTGTCACGGATGTGCGCCCACAGGTGGTCGAACTCGTGCAGCATCGTCAGGGTAAACGAGTTCATGGCCTCGGGACGATTGAGGGTGATGGTGCCGACGCCATCGTCGGACAGATCAAACAACAGGGTGGTGTATTCCATGGTCGCACTCCTTGAAAATATTGTTGGTTTTGTCGGGCTCAACGGCCGGTCCATTGTGCGGGGCGTCGTTCGAAAAAGGCTTTGGGGCCGATGCGCGCATCTTCACTGGTAAGTACCCGGTGAGCGGCCTCTCTATTCAGGGCCCAGAGTGCTTCCAGACTACAGTCCGTGCTTCTGTGCGCCAATTGCAGGCTTTCACGCACAGCCAGAGGGCCTGCGCTGGCAATTTTGCGGGCAAGATTGAGCGCCGTTTCGAACACCTGCTCCTGCGCCACCAGATAATTGGCCATACCCAGTTCATAGGCGCGACGCGCACTGAGCGGCTCACCGCTGACGATCATTTCCAAGGCAACGGCCCGTGGCAGTACGCGGGGTAATCTGAACATGCCGCCACCGGCAGCTACCAGGCCACGCTTGACCTCTGGTAGTGCCAGTTCAGCCTGTTCGGCGCATACCAGCATGTCACAGGCCAATGCCATTTCAAGACCGCCGCCGACCGCAGTAGCGTTGATTGCGGCGATCCACGGTTTGCTCCGGGGAGCCTGGACGAAGCCGGCAAAACCACCGCGTTTGGTTGCCAGATTCCGTGCATTGCCTGAGGCGATTTCTTTTAGGTCGGCGCCTGCACAAAACGTCTTTTCACCTTTGGCGGCAAGAATGCACACACGAATCTGCGGGTCGTCTTCTATGCGGATCAGACAGGACTCGATCAGCCCTGTCATTTCGCTGCTGATGGCATTGCGGGCTTCGGGGCGGTTGAGCGTCAGAACGGCAATGTGTTGCTCAATGATTTCAAGCAACACCGGGCTTGGAGCGATTGCATGACTCATGGGGCAATCTCGCTGGCAGCGGGGTGGACATGCCCGGCATCCTGCGACGCCGGGCCTCGATCAGCAGGCGCGAAAAATCGGCTGGCGCCAATCATCATTGATCGGGTTCCACTCGACCGAAACAGCCATGCCAATCTTGACTTGCTCCGGATCGATACCGACCAGGTTCGACACCAGGCGAATGCCGGGGGCGTCATCAAGCTCGACAACGATCGGGATGTAAATGAAGTCTTCTACACCCGGAAACGGTGAGCGATTACACACTGCGTAGCTATAGACCGTGCCAGTGCCAGCCAGCGTCGGCCACTGCGTGTTCTGGCTCTGACAGTGGGGGCAGTAAGGCGTGGGCGGCATGCGAAAGTGCGCGCAATCGCCGCATTGCGCGGCCACCAGTCGACCCTCGCGAGCAGCCACCCAAAAAGGTTCGGTCCAGGGGTCGGTGGTGATATGGACGTGTTCGCCCGGAAGGGCACGCGACAGGTGCTGGCTCATGCGGATCTCCTGAGAATAAGGCCGGATACCGGAATCGAGGCCGGACCGCCGGTCACCAGTGCCAGTTCGGCATCTGCAACCTGGTTGATGGCTGTACCGCGCAGTTGCTCGACACCTTCGAGAATGTGGGTCATGCCGATGATGTAAGCCTCGGACAACTGGCCGCCATGGGGGTTGACCGGGATGGAACCGGACATGCGGATCGCGCCGCTTTCGACGAAGGCACCGCCTTCACCCTTGCCGCAAAAGCCATAGTCCTCCAGCTGCATCACCACCATCGGCGTGAAGTGGTCGTAGAGCAGGGCGACGTCGATATCGCTCGGCTTGACACCGGCCTTGGCGTAAAGGCGATTGGCGACATCCTTATGTCCGGATGAGGCGAAGTATTCATCGCTCATACCCATCCAGGCAAAGGCGCGGCCCCATTCGGCGCGGCCGCCATGCGTGGCGGCGCTGACCAGAACCGGCTTTTGTTTGAGGTCACGCGCACGTTCGGTCGAGGTCGTGATAACTGCCACTGCGCCATCGGTTTCCAGGCAGAAATCCAGGCGGCAAAGTGGGTCGGCAAGCATGGGGGAGGCGAAATATTCTTCCAGGGTCAGTGGCGTACGGCGGATGGCCTTGGGACGATTCATGGCGTTCAGGCGGCTGTTTATAGCCACCTCAGCAAAAGCCTCGCGACGGGTGCCGTACAAGTGCATGTGACGGCGTGCCAGCACCGACATCAAATGCCCCGGCCCTACCAGGCCGGAAGGCTGAAGGAAGGAGTTTTCCGGATCCGGCTTGAGTGCACCGAACACCGTTCCAAGACGCTGGGCCCGCTGCTGCAGGGACATCACGGTGACTACATATTTGGCGTCGCCGGCGATAATGGCGGCCGATGCGAGACCGATGGCGCCGGCCGAACCTCCGCCACCACCGGTCAGTGTGGCGGTGAAAGTGACCTCCGGAATACCGAGCATCTCCATGATACTGGCCGTGTCCATGGTATCGATGTACCCAGCCTTGGCGCCGCCGTAGTAAGCGAAACCATCGATATCGCGAACGGACAACCCGGCATCGGCACAGGCGCCGAGAATGGCTTCGCCGATCATCTCGTTGATGGTCCGGGGCCAGGATTGCCCGCGGACGTAGTACGGCGTGGCACCGACACCAACGATGGCGGTCTTGTCGCAATGTTCCCAGGTCATTCGCACTCTCCCTCTCGACATTCATCGACTAGGTGGATGAATGTCATGGATGAATAAACATATAGATTATTATTGTGATATCGATGATTGGTCAAGGGCTCGTGACGAGGGGTTAATCACTTCAATCTCTGGATAAATGAGACGATGGCTTCATTGAATACGTCATTGCGATCACCAGCGACCATGTGTCCGGCGCCTTCGATATCGACATATTCGGCATGAGGCATCAGATCCAGCAGGAGGCGAGCGCCTTCTTCGCTGACAACGTCGCTCTGCCGGCCTCTGATCAACAACGTCGGTGCTCGGACTTTGGCGGCAGCGTTTTCCATACGCTGGTGCAGATCGGCCAGACGCTCACGGGCGCTTCTGGCCTGGAAGGCTGGATCCCAATGCCAGTAATAGCGGCCGTCTTCCTTAAGTCGCAGGTTTTTCATCAAGCCCTCATTAGTGGGGGGCTTGGGGCGGTTGGGGATGTAGCGCGACACAGCTGCAGCCGCTTCCTCCAGATTGGCAAAGCCTTCGGGGCTGCCCATCATGAAGTCACGAATATGCCGCACGCCTTCAGGCGACATGCGTGGCACTACGTCCACCAGGACCAGCGCTCTTGCACGTGCTGTTTGCGATTCGCCCATTGCCAACAGGGCAGTAGCGCCTCCCAGGGAGGCGCCAATCAGCACTGGCGGTTGCTCAAGCGTGTCGATGACTGCGTTCAGGTCACCAATAAAAGCATCTGTTGAATAGTTACCATCGACTGCCCAGGCGCTTTCGCCATGTCCGCGTAGATCCACTGCGAGCGTATGGAGACCGGCCAGTGCCAGCTGCCTGGCGGCTTTACCCCAGGAATGCCGGGTTTGGCCACCCCCGTGCAGCAGGATTACCGGTGGCGCATCGTTGCGGCCACCGACATCGGCGCACAGGGCCAGATTCTGAAAGCCGGTGAAGGTTTGGCGCTGCAGTGGCATAGCTAATTCCTTGTACTTGTTTGAATGGAATTTTTTTAGCTCAGGTTTTTCGGGTGGGTTTCGGCAAGTCCGGATCGAGTTCGGGATCGATGACGCCATGGCAGAACAATTGATATACCGCTTCGCCAAATCGATCGGCCAATTCCTTGCGTTGTTTGACCGTCTTGCCTTGGGAAATGGCCATCAAACCTGCGAAATCCAGGGCCGATGCGATGAAGGCGAGGGCATCCGGGTCGATTGGATCGCCCTTGGCCGGCTGGCGCATGCGCTGTTTCGAGGCGGCGCTGCGAAAGCGTTTCAAGTAGGCGATCGTGGTTGGGTCAGCCAGTGGGCCTTGTTCAAGAATCCTGTAAACCCGAGAGCGTATGATCGATTCATCCTCTGCTGCCAATCGCGACACCAGTGAATAGGGGTTGCTGAAGGGGCGGGAAGCATCGGTGAGTTTGAGCAATTGTTGCTCGAGGTTGGCGTGCATCTGTTCGATCAGCGCAGCGCGGCTCTTGAAGTGGTAGTAGGCCGTGCCTCGTGTCACACCCGCACGCTGTGCGGTGGCCTTGAGGTTGACAGCGGCTTCTCCCCCTTCGGCCATCAGCTCCACGGCAGCGGTAATCAACTGCTCGCGAGTGATGCGTCCATTTGCACGTTCAGTGCCGGCGGCAGGTGTCGGGGGCGAACTCAAGCGATTCTCCAGATGTCAATGTTCTGGATTTAATTGTACATGCGTGAATAAATAGTTGTAGGGCAAAAAGCGGCGTCGCTATGATGCGGGCAGGTGTGAATTCGATACTCATAAGTAAAAGGATTGCCCATGGCCTTGCCCCCTTCGCCTATGCAGATGTACGCCGTTGTAGGTCAGGAATTGAAGCTGGAAAGTTACCAGCTGCGACGCGTTGACGTCCCCGAACCTGGAGTAGGGGAAGTCCGCATTGCGATCAAGTGTACTGGGGTAGGGTTCGCCGATGGATTGTTGAGCACTGGGCAATACCAACTCAAACCACCACTGCCCTTTATTCCAGGTTGCGAGTTCAGTGGGGTAATCGATGCTCTAGGCCCGCAAGTCATAAATGTGGACATTGGACAACCGGTGTCTGCGATTGCCATGGGCGGCGGTTTCGCCGAGTACGCAGTGGTACCGCAAGCGTCGTTGACGCGACTACCCAATGGGATGGGATTTGCCGAGGCAGCAGTTTGCTGGGTTGACTACACAACAGCCTTGCACGCGTTGCGTGATCGAGGCCGGGTGCGACCTGACGAGACGGTGCTGGTGTTGGGCGCTGCGGGTGGTCTGGGTCAGGCAGCGATTCAGATTGCTCGTCTGCTGGGGGCCAGGGTCATTGCGGCAGCTTCCAGTTTGGCCAAGCGCGAAACAGCATTGAAGCTGGGGGCTTGGCAAGTGCTTGAGTACACCGACTCCAGCTGGACTGAACAGCTCAAGGCACTGACTGAAGGGCGAGGAGTGGATGTCATTTTCGATCCGGTCGGTGGTGCGGGGCTGGAAACGGCTTTCCGCCGCTTGGCGTGGGGTGGCCGACATTTGGTCTTGGGATTTGCCGGCGGCACGATCCCTGCGTTACCCACCAACCTGCCATTGCTCAAGGGGGGATCGCTGATTGGTGTGGATGTGCGTCAGTTTGATCTGTATCAGCCACTTGAGGCAGCTGAGGCGCGTGCTGAACTGGCGCAATTGATTGCTGCCAAGCGATTACAACCCGAAACCGGGCGGCGTTTCACGATGGCGCAATTTGCCGAGGCGCTCGCCGCATCCCTTGATCGCCAGCGTATCGGCAAGACCGTGCTTGAGATCAGCTCCTCATAAATGGGGGGAGGCCATGGCGTCGAATCTGATTATTTACGGTTGCGCCAAAGAAGTTGCAGAAAGTATCTATGCTAGTGGACGAATTCTCACCTTTACCGAGCGTCGAAAGCTGATTTTTTCTGATTGTTAATCCTATGGTGTATTTAAATGATCCAATCAGTAGAATGAATGGGACGCTACATAGCTATCAGGATTGAACAATGAACAATATTGGCGAAACGCCTTCCATCTTCGGCTCAACTGCTGTCAAGAAGCAGCCGCTGCATATTCCAAAGGCACCGCAGATCGTTGCATCGCGCTTAAAGAAGATGATTGTTGGCGGTGAGCTCAAGGAAGGGGATCTGCTGCCGGCAGAGAGCAAGCTGATGGAAGAGTTCGGCGTGTCCCGGCCGACTATTCGCGAAGCTTATCGAATTCTTGAGTCTGAGCGTTTGGTAACCGTCTCCCGTGGTGCTCGCGGTGGTGCAGTCATTCACTCGCCTGATCCGGACCTTATTTCCAGCTATGCGTTGATGGTTCTGCAGTGCGAAGGGACCAAGGTGTCGGAGGTTTATCAGGCACGCATGGCGTTTGAGCCATCAGTTGTGCGATTGGTGATCAAGAACGCGCGCAAGACAGCACCGGACGCCTTGCGCCTGGCAGTGGCCAAGGAGCGTGAAGCGCTCGATGATACTTCTGCTTTTGCCCAGTCCATTGCCAATTTTCACCGTGTGCTGGTGGAGTTGTCTGGCAATCGACCTTTGATCCATTTGTGGTCGGCAATTCACCAGGTGGTCGAGCGTCATCAGGCGCTGGTAGTGTCGGTATATCGACGCAATCAAGCCACAGATGACATTATCGCCAACGCCTCGGTTGGATTACGTTCGCAGGAAAAATTGATCAAGTTGATCGAAGCCGGCGATGAAGACGAGGCTGAAAACCACTGGCGCAAACATATGCAAGCGGCCTATAAGACCTGGGTCAGCGGTTACGAAGAAATGTCACTGTCTCAGTTGCTTCAGGACTGATGCTCAACGCCAGGCTAACGCTTGGCGTTTTCGTCAGGATTTGCATAATAACCGACCGCTACTATGTAGTGTCCGCTGCGTTCCAGCAGGGTTTCTTTCGGTTCTGGCTTCTGCGTAACAGGGTTGCGCCAAAGATAGTGGGTGAGGGCTTTATCTCGCCCCTCTATGGCGGTCAGCATCTGTTGGCCAACCGGTTGTCCATCGACGGACATCAGTTGGCGAAAATCGGTACCGATCAGGCGGCGGTTGTACCCATGGGCGACCATTTTCATGTTGTCGGTATCGATGACAAAGACGTACAAGTCGTCGCGCGTCAGTTTTGGGTCCAGCTGGTTGATACGAGCAATCGTATCGTGCGGCTCATTCTTCATGTCCTTCAATGCATCGTCGAGCAAAGCTTGCGCAGCGCTCGGGCTGGAGCGAGGCAAGTAATAACCAACGGCAAAGACCTTGTCGTCGACACGCTGAAAAAAGGCGCGCTTGCGCTCGACCTTGCCATCGTGCCAATTCATCCAGTGATATTCCTGACTATGAATGGCCTGACTTTCTGGTTGGTTCAAGGCATTGGTAAAGGCCGCACCCAGTGATGGATCGATCAGCGCGGTGATATTGCGGCCAATGTATAGCGCCGAAGGGCCGCCACTGGCCAGCATTACGCCGTGCGTATCGACTACGTAAACATATTGCTCACCCTGAACAAACGCACCTTGGCGGCTGAATTCGGCCAGTGCCTGGTCGCCTATTTGACGATATCGTTCGATCGCTTGCGCCAGTAAGTGTTGGGCCTGGTCGGCCTGACTCTGATAGCTTGGCTCCACCGCGGTACCTTCGGCAGAGACGTTATTGATCAAGCTCAACCCAAGAATAAGCGACAGAACAAATCCCGAAATTTTCAAACAGAACTCCAGCGGTATGGCTGCAAGCCGCTTCAGTGAAGGGCCGCAGGCCAGGAAGGGTCGTACTTGGGCGCGCACTTCACTCCATCGCAGAACGAAGCCAGGCCCGTTGGGTCGGCTTGTTCATGGTGGAGTTCCTGACATCCACCCAGCAAGCAAAGGCAAAAAACAGTAGCGGACACATGATCATTTTCATCTTCAACCCGATTGTTGTTATGTGAGGGTTTAGATGATTATCATTGTAATCATGTGTATGTATATTTCAAGGCGGCCTGGATCGCCATTGATCAGTCCATCATCGGCGTTTGTAGACGAAGTCCTCTAAAGCCTGGCGGCATTCTGGAGTTTGCAAACGTGCAATGAAGTTCAGATTCTCCTGGCGAATGATGTTGAGCACGCTTTCTTGCTGGGGTTCCTTCATCAAATGCTTGGCGGCTTGCAGTGCCTCAGGGGAGGCTGCAGCCAATCGTTCTGCGTAGTCTTTGGCAAAGTCCAGGCATTCCTGTCCTTGAGTAAAAAGGTGTGTGCACAAGCCTTGGGCGTGCGCTTGTTCCCCATCGATACTTTCCCCTCCAAGCAGCAAGCGGGAGGCATATCCATGCCCCAATTGTTTGGGCAATAACAGGCTTGCAGCAAACTCCTGGCAAAGGCCGAGTTTTATGAAGGGCGTGGCAAAGCGGCTGTTGCGAGTCGCCATTACAAAATCGCAGTGCGGCAGCAAAGTAGTGCCAATGCCAATGGCTGCGCCACAAACGGCGGCTATCAGAGGTTTGTCCAATGCCACTACTGCGGCCATGAAGCGGAAGGCAGGGGCGTCGAGGCTGTCTGGAGGTGTTTGCAGGAAGTCCGCAAGGTCATTGCCTGCGGTAAAGCATTCCGGGCCGCCATGAATGATGACAACTCTCACGTTATCATCGGCTCCAGCAGACATGAGCATGCCGCTCAGGCTGTCATACATGGCGTTGGTCAGGGCATTGTGTTTGTCTGGGCGATTTAGCGTGATCGTCAAGCAATGCCGATGACATTCGGCCCGGATATGTTCAGTCATGCTAAAAACTTCCTTAGCGTCAGCGACATTGGGAAAACGGTATGTTTTTGTCTACCCGAATTTCTCCTGGCATGCCCAGGACTCGCTCGGCGATCTGGTTTCGCAGGATTTCGTCGGTGCCACCAGCAATTCGCAGCGCTGCCGACCATTCATATCCGTGACTGAAACGTGTCGCTGGAGCCTCGGCCAATTCGTTGGTCATGCCCTCCAGGCCCAGATTGTCCAAGGCCAGGGCCGATAGCTCCTGCAGAACATTGGCGTAAACCAACTTGCTCATGGCGGAAATTGGGCCCGGGGTTTCACCTTTGGACAGGGAAGTCAGCAGACGGAAGCGGAAATAGCGCAATCCGAGTTCCCGGGTCAGCAGGCTGGCAATCTTGAAGCGATCCTGCGTGACTGGGCTACCGCTCTTGGTGATTTGCTCCAGCAGTTCGACCACTGACGGAAGAGCCTGGCTTTCACCACCCACGTTGACCCGTTCATTCATCAGGGTCGTCATTGCGCACTTCCAGCCGTCACCGACAGCTCCAACGCGATAGCTGTCGGGAATACGCAGATCTGTGAAGAACACTTCGTTGAATTCCGACTCTCCCGAAATTTGCTCGATTGGTCGTACGTCGATGCCAGGTTGGCGCATATCGACCAGGAAGAAAGTCAAACCCTTGTGCTTGGTGGCTTCAGAATCGGTGCGGGCAAGGAGAATCCCCCAGTCCGCGACATGGGCCCAGGAGGTCCAGACTTTTTGCCCGTTGATTACCCATTCATCGCCATCCTTGATTGCACGGGTTCGCAGATTGGCAAGGTCGGAGCCTGCCGACGGCTCTGAGAAAAGCTGACACCAGATCAGGTCGCCATTGAGCGTTGGACGGGTAAAACGCTCGATCTGTTCGGCTGTTCCATGGGTGCGCAGCGTCGGGATGGCCAACTGCGTGCCAATGGTGACCAGGGGGCCGACCGGTACCGCGTAGCGTGACTCTTCTTCCTGAAAGATCACTTCTTGCATTGGCGTGCCATCCAGTCCGCCCTCTGCGCGTGGCCAACGGATGGCGGCATATCCGGCTTCTGCCTTTTTACGTTGCCACTGTCTTGCGTTTGCGGTGAATGCTTCGACATCCTGATGCCCGTCGGCACCCAGCACGCTGGACACGTTGTCTTGCAACCAGTCGCGAACCTGTTGACGGAATTCGGCTTCAGCCGGGGAATCGTTGAAATCCATGTTCGTCTCCTCAGTGGGCTTTAAGCAGGTTCAAGGATGTATCCGACAGCAGTCGGTCGACCCATGCCCCAGGCTCGCCCAGTGTCATGGCCAGCAAGCGCGAGCGCTTATAGAAGAAATGGCAATCGGCTTCCCAGGTGTAACCGATGCCGCCATGCACATGCAGGCATTCACGTGCTGCGTATTCGAAGGCTTCGGTTGCGCTCAATCGGCAGGTGGCGGCGGCCAATGCGCGTTCGTCCGGACTGCCGGCATGCAGGGCCCAGGCGCCGTAATAGGCATTGGAGCGGGCCAGTTCGATTTTCACTGCCATATCGGCCAGCTTGTGTTTGATGGCCTGATAGCTACCAATCGGGCGACCGAACGTATGTCGTTCAAGGGCATAGTCGCGTGCCAGCCCGCAAGCCGCTTCGGCTCCGCCGATCTGTTCAAAAGCGGTCAAAATGGCGGACTGATCAACCACCTGCTGCATCGCGGCCGTGGCCTGTGCTCCCGCCAGCAGCCCAATGGCCTGCACACCATCCGCTTGCAGGGCGGAAAATGGAATGATTTCGTCAGGACTGTTTAACGGCACCACCTTCAGACCCGAGTCACCTAGCTTGACCAGGACAACGACCGGTTGCCCGTCTTGCTGAGCTGGCAGCAATGCATATTGAGCCTGGGCGGCATATGCCAGAGGTCGGCTGCGGCCTTTGAGCGTCTTGCCGTCGAACTGCAAAGGTTGCCCGTCCCAGGATTGCCCGGGTGCAACCAAGTCAGTTGCGACGATCGCCTCTTCACCGGCGATCGCTTGCAGCAGTTCTTTTGCTTCAGGGGCTGCGCTGAGCTTGAGCAGTTCTGCAGCCAGGAAAACTGTGCTCTGGAACGGAATCGGCGCCAGTGTCCGACCCAGCTCCTCAGCCAGGACGCACAGCTCCAGCATGCCCAGGCCCAGCCCGCCCTGATCCTCATCAATGGCGACTGCCGGCCAGCCTAGTTCGGCAACCTGTCTCCAGAGATCCGAATTGAATGGCTGATGCGCTTGAAGCAACTGTCGCACCGTATGGAAGTCGCTGACTTCGCTCAGGAGGCGACGGGACTGGTCCCGAAGCATCCGCTGCTCATCTGAGAAATCAAAATTCATGGAAGCCCCTGCAGCGTTATTGTTTTTTAAACGTATTAATCATATACATAATAAGATCGGGTTGTCCAGTGACATGCGTGGACCCGGGCGCAGCACGGAAAAGATCCTGAAACGCCCCATTATTACGCGTTGCGTAGTCGCGAAGAAGCGTTATGATTTCTATGTGTTATATTTAGATCATGTTTATCATATGGCTGATTAGGCTGTTATGAAGACGACGATTTCACTGACTCAGGATTGAAGTGATGAGCGATTTGAAAGAATTTTCGTTTTCAAATGGGAGGGCTGCCGGTGAGCGTCGGCAAGTGCTGCATATTCCTAAGGCACCACAGATCGTTGCTGGTCGAATCAAGAAGCAGATTGTACGCGGCGAACTCAAGGAGGGAGATCTGCTTCAAGCCGAAGGCAAGCTGATGGAAGAATATGGCGTGTCACGTCCGACCATTCGCGAAGCTTTTCGTATTCTCGAGGCGGAGCATCTGATTACTGTTGCCAGGGGGGCTAAGGGTGGTGCCGTCATACATGCGCCGGATCCGGTATTGATCGCTAATTACGCTTTGATGGTATTGCAGTTCGAAGGCACCACCGTGGCTGAGGTTTATCAGGCGCGGATGGCATTCGAGCCCTCGGCGGTTCGTTTTGTGGTCGAGAATTCTGCAGAGCGCGCACCGGCAATATTGCGCGAGGCGATAGAGCGCGAGCGTACTTTTATCGAAGATCCGGCAGGCTTTGCCACGGAGGTGGCGCATTTTCACAAGGTGCTCGTGGAGCTATCCGGCAATAAGCCGCTGATCCATCTGTGGGGGGCCATGCACGAAGTGATTACCCGGCATCAAACAGCGGCCGTGGCGTTGCAGCGACGCAGCATTCCCGTAGAGACTTCTATCATGGCGGCAGTCGCTGGATTGAAGTCTCAAGAGAAACTCATTGGCTTCATTGAGGCGCGCGACATCGATGGCGCTGAAACTCACTGGCGCAAGCATATGGTGCGCGCAAATAAAGTCTGGGTAACCGGGTTTGAACATATGCGCATTACCGACCTGTTCCAGGTCGGTTGAGTCTCAAGAGCCACCGGGTGGTGGCTCAAGATGACTTCCCTAAGGAATCTCTCGTACATTAATTAGCATTTCCGCGGCGTTGGCCGCGTAGTCCCGGGTTGTTCCACGGCTGCGCAGGGCTTGGTGGCTGCGTTCGGGCTGGAAGCTGTAGCAAAGTGCGGGTTGACCAAATTCAGCAGCATTGTGGAAAAGGTCGTGATCGATCGTTCGTCCGCCCGCCACGAGGATGGCGCGTCGCAACAGAGTGGCTTGTTCGGCGACCTCTTCTTCGAGCGACTCGGTCCACTGGCGAAAACCACGCTCGAGTGTCTGGCCAGTGAAGGGCGCGGGGCCGGTAACACTGCCGTTATCTACCTCCCAATACATCACTTCTTCGCCATCGCGCATTACGCGCGCACGGGTTGGCCCCATAGCCGGGTGAATCCCGTTCCAGGCATAGACCTCACGATCCTCAACGGTTATCTCATAGCGACGTTCGCAATCTCCGCGCTTGATATGTGCCAGGGTCAATCCCGTCAAATCGTGAACATGTGTGCACTGTTGCCGCATGTCGATCAACGCGCCGATATCCGAAGCGCGGTTGATCAGGGGGCTGCCGACGAGTGCCTGCAAAGGCGCTTGAGCTGCGGAACAAGTCACCCACGGGGTGCGCGGCGCCGCCATGCGCACTGCCGTGATGCGCACGTCATCGTGCTCTATGGTCACGCCAAAGTGATGGAAGTCATCCTCCATCCAGCCAACTACCTGCCCTTGAGTCACCTGGCGCAGAATAATCAGGCGGCGCAGACAGCCACCGCTACGCGGGAAAGTATCGTTCATTGTCAGTCTCTCGAAGGGTCACAAGCAGGTGAGGTAATTGCCCTGCAGGTGAGGCACGATATCGAGCAAACCAAGCTGGGCCGAATACTCGACTTCATCGAACATGTCTTCCTTGCACAATCGAATACCCAATTGGCTTTGCATCAGGCAGTCGTGCGCAGAGGCGTAGTATTGGCCGTACACCGAGCGGGCGATGTGGCAGGTGTCCGATGGCGTCCAGTGGCCGGGGGAGTTGATTTCCAGTTGCTCGACCAGGTATCCGGCCAGGTACAGATCTTCCAGATTCACTCGACCAGCCGATCCTGAACAGATCAGCACGATTGACCGGTCCTGGTGTTTCAGGAGTTGCCGGATTATGGCGGGTGCATTCAATAGGGCGGCGGCATATACATGCTTGGCGCTATCCGCCTTGCGCAGCGCGACGGTGCCGTTTGTCGTGGAAAATACGACACTGCGGCCTGCTAAAGACTCTTGCGCCAAGGCAAGCGGGGAGTAGGTGACGAAGCCTGGAATTTTCTGCAGATGGTTCTCCCCAGCCAGTATGTAACTATCGGGTTCCAGGCTGTTCACTGTGTCACAGGCCATTTGCCGGTTGGCTGCCGGATATACGGCTTTGGCGCCGTGGTGCAGGGCGGCGACAATAGTCGTGGTGGCGAATAATACGTCGATGACTACGGCAACTTTGTCGTAGAGGAAGTCCGGATCAAGGTCCTCCTTGCGCAGAACCACATTGATTTTTGGCATTAAATGACGCTCCGGCATGCGGGAATCGAAAAATCAGCTTGCTGTCTGAAAACAGCTTAATCATACGTATCATTGCGTGCAAGGCTGAATCGTCCGGTTTCGCGGCCGCGTTGGCAGTTCTGTCACGATCATAAATGAAGGCTTTGCCAGCAAGCCTGTTGTTTATCGTCTTAAACATACATATCATTATGCTCTATGTTGTCGAGATAACAGGCGCTGGCTTGCTCGATGTTGGATGGTCAGGAAGGGGAGACAGACAGTGGCTCAAGCCTATATTTTCGATCATGTTCGCACGCCTCGTGGCCGCGGACGCCCCAATGGCGGTTTGCACGCAGTCAACTCAACTGAGCTGGCGGCACAGGTGCTGCGTGCCTTGCGTGACCGCAATCAACTCGACAGCGCCGAAGTTGGTGAAGTCGCATTGGGCGTGGTCACGCCATTTGGCGAGCAGGGTTCCAACCTGACGCGCCCTGCGATTTTGATGGCCGGTTACGCTGAAAGCGTGCCGGGTCTGCAACTGGACCGGGCATGTTCTTCGGGGCTGGACGCGGTCAACATGATGGCCGCTCAAGTCATGGCGGGGCAGCTCGACCTGGCGATCGGCGGCGGTGTGGAGTCCATGTCGCGCGTGCCGATGGGCTCCCAGGGCAGTGCCTGGGCTCGGGATCCTGCCATTGCCTATGCCACCGCATTTGCACCTCAGGGAATCGGCGCCGATCTGATCGCCACGCGCAGTGGTTTTAGCCGTGACGATGTCGATGCCTATGCACTGGCCAGCCAGCAGCGTGCGGGGCGTGCTTGGGATGAAGGTCGCTTCAAAAACTCCGTGATACCTGTCGTCGACGCTCTTGGTTTTCCCTTGCTTGAGCGTGATGAGCACATGCGTCCGCAAACCCGTCCAGAAGACCTGGCCAGCCTGCAACCAGCGTTCGCGCAGATGGGGACCTTGGGTGGCTACGACGCGATTGCCTTGCAAAAGTACCCGGATGTTTTCGAGATTGAGCATGTGCATACCGCCGGTAACTCTTCGGGTATCGTCGACGGTGCAGCCGGGGTGCTTGTCGGTTCGCTCGAGGCGGGAAAACGCCTGGGGCTAAAACCCCGCGCGCGTATCCGTAGTTTCGCGACCATCGGTACAGACCCGACCATCATGCTCACCGGCCCGGCTCCTGCATCGCTGCGCGCTTTGCAGCGAGCAGGCATGACTGTCGCTGATATCGATCTGTTTGAACTCAACGAAGCGTTCGCATCCGTAGTGTTGGAATACATGCGTGTATTGGACATCGGCCATGAGCGGATCAACGTCAATGGCGGCGCCATCGCCCTGGGTCACCCTCTGGGTGCGACAGGCGCGATGCTGCTCGGCACAGTCCTCGATGAACTTGAGCGCACGGGTGGCAGTACGGCACTGGTCAGTCTGTGCGTCGGCATCGGCATGGGCGCGGCAACCATCATCGAACGCGTCTGAATTCGATCCTCACCCCATTCTGCAAGGACGGGTCATTGCATGTTTGAAACCATTGATTTTGCGTTGGGTAAAGATGGCGTTGCCGTCGTTACCATCGACATTCCGGGACAACCGGCCAACACCATCACCGAGCGGTTTCGAGATGAGCTGGCAGAGATTGTCGAGCGAGTTGCCGCCGATGCTGATATTCGCGGTGTGGTCATTACTTCGGCGAAGAAGGATTTCGTCGCCGGCGGTGATCTGAAGGAAATCGTTCGCACGCTGTCCCGCGAATTGAGCGTGGCCGATGCCCGCGATATGGCCACGCAGATGAGTCCATTGCTGCGGCGCCTTGAGAGCAGCGGCAAACCTTATGTGGCCGCGATCAATGGCTCCGCATTGGGTGGCGGTCTGGAGATCGCCCTGGCCTGCCATCACCGCTTGGTTCTGGACAATCCACGCATTCTGCTGGGCCTGCCGGAAGCTACGCTGGGCCTGATGCCTGGTGCGGGTGGCACGCAGCGCCTGCCTCGGTTGATCGGTATTGCCAGCGCATTGCCGTTGATGATGAAGGGCACTTTGCTGGCGCCTGAGGCTGCGTTGGCTAAAGGTGTCGTCGATGGGGTGCTCAGTGTCGAGCAATTGCTGCCCGCCGCTCGCGCCTGGATTCTTGAGCATGCAGAGGCCCAGCAACCCTGGGATAAAAAAGGTTATCAAGTTCCCGGCGGCGCGGGTTTTGCTGATGTTGAACTGGGTAACCTGTTTAACCTCACTGCCACTCAGATCGCTCGCGATACCGGGCGCAATCTACCGGCACCGATTGCCTTGCTCCGGGCGGTAGCCCACGGCACCTGCGTGCCAATCGACGCCGGACTGCACATTGAATCCTGCGAGTTCGCCAAACTGGTGCTTGATCCAACCGCCTGCAATATGGTCCGCACGATGTTTGTGAACAAGGGCGAGCTGGAAAAGCTGTCCCGTCGACCTAAATCCATCGAGCCGGCGTCGATCGCCAAAGTCGGCGTGGTCGGAGCTGGCCTGATGGGTGGCGGTATTGCCCATAGTGCCGCAGTGGCCGGGGTGCAAGTGGTGTTGCTCGATGCAACGGCGGAACAGGCCCTGGCCGGCCGCCAGCGACTGGCCGACGAGTTTGCCAAGCGAGTGGCGAAAGGACGTATGGCTCAGGAAGCTGCTGATGCGATCATGGCCCGTATTCAGGCTACCAGCGATTATGCCGAGTTTGCCGAGTGTGACCTGGTCATTGAGGCGGTGTTCGAAGACTTGCAGGTCAAGACTGGAGTATTCGCCCAGGCGCAGGCGTTCATGAAGCCGGGTGCGATACTCGCTTCAAACACCTCGACCTTGCCGATTACCGACATGGCCCGGGACTTGAACACCCCTGATGGATTTATCGGTCTGCATTTCTTTTCCCCAGTGGATCGCATGCCGTTGGTGGAAGTCGTGGTCGGTCAGCAAACTAGCGATACCACTCTGGCGCATGCCCTCGATTTCATCCGCCTGTTGCGCAAGACGCCGATCGTGGTCAAGGACTCGCGAGGCTTTTTCACCTCGAGGGTGATCGCGGCGTACCTTCAAGAGTCGCTTGCGATGCTTGGCAGCGGCGTCAAACCGGCACTGATCGACAATGCTGCGCGCCTGGCCGGTTTCGCCATGGGGCCATTGGCGCTGCTGGACGACATCGGCATGGAGAACGGCTACAAATCATCACTGGCTGAACGTGCCGCGCTGGGTGATGCCTGGAATGAACCCGCAGGCTTCAAGGTCCAGGAGATGTTCTGTGCAACCCTGAATCGGATCGGCCGTCGTTGTGGCAAGGGATTTTACGATTATCCAGAGGGCAAGCGCGCTTTGTGGTCAGGGCTGGGCGAAGTCTACCCTGCCTTGTCCGTGCAACCCGATGTCGAAGAGATCAAGAAGCGCATGCTCTACATCCAGGCGCTGGAAGCGGCGAGGTGCATGGAGGAGGGCGTGATCGGCAACGCCGCCGAAGGCGATGTTGGCTCGATTCTGGGGATTGGCTTTCCGACCTGGACTGGCGGTGTGTTCAGCTTGATCGATACCGTCGGCGGTACAGCCTTTGTCACTGCCTGTGATGAGCTGGCGGATCACTTCGGAGAGCGATTCCGGCCTTCGTCCTGGTTACGTCAGCGTGCTGAGCGTGGTGAGCGTTTCCATGTCCGCGAACAATAAGTTTTGGCCTTGTAAAGGTCTGGAGATCGATCGCCATGAACTTTGATTTTTCTGCTGATCAGGAACAGTTGCGCGATCAGGCCAAGCGCTTATTCGCTGACGGCCTGGTTCGTGCCCGGGCACTGCTGGAAAACCCGGAGACACATGATAAGTCCCTGTGGGTCCAGGTTCAGGAGTTGGGGTGGCCGGCTGCCGCTATCGCAGAGGCCGATGGTGGTCTGGGGCTTTCGGCATTGGAACTGTGTGTTCTGGCTGAAGAGGTCGGACGCACGCTGGCGCCGATTCCCTTCAGTTCTTCGGTATTGCATGCCAGCACGGCATTGCAACAACTGACGGATTGCCAGGTCGCATCCACGCTTCTGGGCGAGCTAGCGGCGGGTGAAAAAACAGCCAGCGTCGCGTTCACCGAGCGCGGCCAGGCGGCATGGACCGAACGGCCCGAAGCGCGAGTCAGTACAGGAAAGCTGAGTGGTCGCAAAGCCATGGTCGCCGATGCGCCAGTGGCCGATGTGTTCATCGTTTCGGCATGTGCCGATGACGATGGCCAGGATTGGGGCTGGTGGCTGGTCGACGCGCAAGCTCCGGGAGTAAGTCTGGTACCGGTCGAAGCAATCGACCGGATCCGCCGTCATGCCGACCTACACCTCGACGATGTCAGTTGCCTGCGATTGGGCTCTGCCGGGCAGGGCAGTGTGCTCGCTGAACGAGCTCTGGACGCTGCTGCTGTACTCAGTGCTTTCGAGCAACTGGGGAGCGCCGAAGCAGCGTTGGAGTCGACCCTGGAATATGTCAAAACACGGCAAGCATTCAACCGTGTGGTGGGTGGCTATCAGGCAGTCAAACACTCGCTGGCTGACCTATATGTGAAGAACCAGTTGGCGCGCAGCCATTGCTACTACGGTGCATGGGCCCTGACCCAGGCACCTGCGCAATTACCTCGTGCCGCCGCGGGTGCGCGGCTGGCCGCCACCGAAGCCTTGTGCCAGGCCGCTGAAACAGCGGTTGAGTTGCACGGTGGCATCGGTTTCACCTGGGAAAGCGATATTCAACTTTTCTACCGTCGTGCGCGGCTGATGGCAACCCAACTGGGTGGCCGTGCCTTTTGGGCTCGCCGTCTCAAGGCAGCCCTGCTGCGCGAAACGGCTTGATCGGACACAGGAGCGGCATCGATGGATTTTCAAGATACGCCTCAAGAAGCAACCTATCGCACGCAAGTACGCGCCTGGCTGAGCGCTAATGCGCGCGCTTACGAAGTCCGGCCTGAGGACGGTATGGAGCATGCACGCTTCATGACGCTGGCCCGAGGCTGGCAACGACTCAAGGCGGATGCCGGCTATGTCGGCATCATGTGGCCAAGGGACGTGGGCGGGCAGGGTGGAAGCCCGATCGAACACGTGATTTTTCACCAGGAAGAAGAGCATTACAGCCTTCCGGTCATCCCTTTCGCAGTCGGTATCGGCATGTGTTTGCCGACGCTGTTTACCCATGGTTCGGCCGAGGTGATGGAGCGCTTCATGGCCAAAGGCATGCGCGGTGAGGAAATCTGGTGCCAGTTGTTTTCCGAGCCGGCCGCCGGGTCCGATCTGGCAGGCTTGAGAACCCGCGGTGTACGCGAAGGCGAGGATTGGGTGATCAACGGCCAGAAAGTCTGGACGTCCTATGCCCACGAGTCTGACTACGGCATCGTGCTGGTGCGCACAGACCCGTCTGCACCGAAGCATAAAGGCTTGACCATGTTTTATGTCAATATGCGCGCCCCAGGTGTGGAAGTGCGACCGATCCGTACGCTGCTGGGCGATGCGGAGTTCAACGAAGTGTTTTTCACCGACGTGCGCATTCCTGATTCACAACGCCTGGGCGAAGTCGGTGAAGGTTGGAAGGTTTCCCTGAGCACCCTGATGTTCGAGCGACTTGCCGTCGGTGGAAAACCTTCCGGTGCACCCGTTGCGAGCGAACTGGCAGGACTATTCGATGCTGACGCCCTGGCACGTTTTTACGTGGCTGATGAAGGCATCTCCCTGACCCGCATGCGTTCGATGACGGCGGTCTCGCGCGGTGGCGTACCCGGTCCCGAAGCCTCGATCAACAAACTGGTGATGGCCAAGAACCTTCAGGACATGAGTGCCTGTGCGTTGGAAGCGCTGGGTGTTGATGGCCTGCGCGAGTTCGACGATCCCCAGGCGCGTCGATTCAACTATTGGTACATGTGGTCAGCCGGTTTGCGTATTGCCGGCGGCACCGATGAAATCCTGCGCAACATCATCGCTGAGCGGGTGCTGGGTTTGCCGCCTGAGCCGCGTAGTGACCGGGATACGCCCTTTAACCAGTTGGGCAAGGGCTGATCGGTCAAGCACCTCCTGAGTAAACAGCGTGATTAAAACATTGGATTGCGCAAGAACTGCAGGTCGACAAGCACCTAGGCCCCGGTGTGAGCGCCCCATGCCACCCACAAACCGTTGCTTACTTGGCACTGTGGAGGGTGGCTTGGGAGAGGCGTGATCCATTGCTCTACCTTTGCGGCGCTGCAAGGCATGCCAGGTAGCATGGATGCGCCTGTGCATCGATCGAGCTTTTCGGGCGTACCGAGGTGCATTTGTTGTCGAAGCGCTAAGTGTTTTTGAATTTCAATGGTGTTTCAGCGTTTCGTCTACGAGCCCAGCGCGCGGCAATAACTTGCCGCGTCGTTCAGCATCGACAAGATAAACGTGAAGGAAATGGGTGAAGAATCAGCTCTTCGATATGATGCCAATGCCACGCCAGAAGGCTCGCCGCGGCTACGAAACAGCCTATGGCCAACACGTTCAGCCATCGGCGTGCTCTTTCATAATCAGTGTGGAAGGCGGGCAAGTACTTCGCTCAGTACACTGACCAAGCCGCATTTTCTCGGCAGTCACGCCCCTTGTCATCTGCACGAATCAACGCAAACGATATAGGCCTTCCTGCCCTAACGTTGCCACCAGCCGTCCTTTCCGATCATGCACATGACCCAAGGTCAAACCACGCCCCAGGCTGGTCGAAGGACTGTGGGCAGAAACCAGCAACCATTCATCCGCCTGTACATCTTGCTGGTGGAACCAGATCGTGTGGTTGAGGCTGGAAACAAACAGGTCTTCCCCCAGTTTGTGCTCGCGGTGAGGCATCAGTGCGGTGATGCCGAACCAGAAGTCACTCAGGTAAGCGAGCACGGCTGGTTGCAGGCGCGTGGGCAGGTTGGGGGACTGAGTGGTGCGCATCCAGTAACGGATCCTGGCTTGATCGTCGCGGCCGAGTACAAACTGTTCCGGGTCCGCGGGACGAATATCCACCGAACGGGTTTTGCCGATAAAGACCCGTTCTATGGGGTTGAGTCGCTGATGAAAGGCTTCGCGAACTTGTGCCAGCCCCATTAGGCTTTCCGGATCGGGTGCGGGCTCAAAGTGCTGTTGATGCTCCATGCCGATTTCACCGGCATGGAAGGACAATGTGGCTATCGCAATGGCGCGGCCGTGCTGAACGAGCCGAACCAGCCGCGCGGCGAAGCGTCTGGTTTGTTGTATGCGTTCGACTTCAATCGACAGGGGAGCGTTAACATCTCCAGCAGCCAGAAAGCTGACTTGAAGGACATGGGGATGCAAATGTGCTTCAACAGTGGCGATGGCTGCTGCGACGGCCAGGCCGAGCGTTTGCCCACCGTAGATCGCGGCATTCTGATTGGAGTGGAAGCAATTGCAGGAGAAGCGGTCCGGCCCCACTTCATGAACGTCCAGCAGCGGCGTGATATCCACGCCATCCCACATTTCTGAGATTATGGCCAGATGCTGCACGGCGGTTTCAGAGCCCACGGAAGACTCCTGCACGCTTCTGGAAAAAGGCATCACGCCCCTCGAGGAAATCTTCGGAGCCGATCAGCAGCGCCTGAGTATCGGCCTCCCAGTCGAGCAGCGTTTCCAGACTTAAAGGGTGTCGTCCCAGTAATGATTTGGCCGCTGAAAGCGGTCCAGGCGCGCTGCTGGCCAGTTGTTGGGCGCGCTGGAGTGCGGTCTCCAAAGCTTTTCCGGCATCGACCAGAAAGTCGACAAGACCGATTTGTGCTGCTTCTTCGCCACCAAGAATCTGCTGGAACATGACCAACTGGCGAGTGCGGGGCAGGCCAATGCGCTGTGGCAATGTCCAGAGTGCACCCCAGTCCGGCATGACTCCGACTTTGCCGAATACTGCACCAAAGCGGCTGTCGGCATCGGCCACGACGAAGTCGCAGGCCGCCGCCAATGACAGCCCGGCGCCGAATGCAGCACCTTGCACGGCGGCGATTACGGGTACCCGGCCATTGACGATGGCACGGATTACGCGATGGCCGCAGCGCATGTCCTTGCGCATGGCCATCGGCCGGGTATCCAGGCCATCCAGTGGCCCCCCTGCGCAGAAGTGCTGACCACCGCTAAGTACGATAACCCGGACCTGCTCATTGTCTTGCAGGCTCTCGAGTTCGTCGGCCAAACGGCGATAGAGCTCAGGAATCAGGCTGTTGCGCTTTTCCGGCAGGTTCAGGCTGACCAGTGCGACAGCACCGTGGTGGCTTACAGTGACGGCTGTATTCATCATGAAACTCCTTAGGGCGATGGGTTTAAAGCCGCTCGATAATGGTCACGTTGGCCAAGCCACCGCCTTCGCACATGGTCTGCAAGCCATAGCGACCTCCGCTGCGCTCCAACTCATGGAGCAGGGTGGTCATCAGTTTGGTGCCGGATGCGCCGATAGGATGGCCCAACGCAATGGCGCCGCCATTGACGTTGGTCTGTTCGCTCGGGTAATCCATTTCATGCAGCCAGGCCATGGCGACGCTGGCGAAGGCTTCGTTGATTTCCACCAGGTCGATATCGGTCATGCGCAGGCCGGCTTTTTCCAGGGCGCGACGAGTCGCAGCGATAGGGGCGGTGAGCATCCACACCGGGTCATCGCCCAGAACGCTCATGTGGACAATGCGTGCCCGTGGTTTCAGGCCATAACGTATGACCGCGTCTTCCGAACAAACCAATACGGCGCTGGCAGCATCAGCCATCTGGCAGCTGGTGGCTGCGGTCAATAGGCCGTCTGGTAGAAGAGTCTGTAGTGTGGCCATTTTTTCCAGGCTACTGCGACGAGCCGTTTCATCCATACGCAGATCACCGTAGGGAACGATCTCGTGGTCGAATCGCCCTTGTTCGATGGCCGCCAGCGCGCGCTCGTGAGAGCGCAGGGAGTAGGCTTCCATGTCTTGGCGAGTGAAGCGCCAGTGGCGGGCAATGCGTTCGGCGGCTTCGAATTGCCTGAGCTGTTGCGTGCCATAGCGGGCGCGGTAGGTCTGGGCCGTGGTCCAGGGATCGGCAAAGCCTAAGTCTTTGGCGATGTACAACGCTGTGTTGATTGGTACCTGACTCATGTTTTGCACGCCGCCCGCAATCACCACGTCCTGAGTGCCACTCATTACCGCCTGGGCAGCAAAATGCACGGCTTGCTGGGACGAGCCACACTGTCGGTCGATGGTCACGCCGGGCACGCTATCGGGAAGCCCGGCGCCCAGCCAGCAGAAGCGCGCGAGGTTGCCGGCATTCGGGCCAATGGCATCGATAGTGCCAAAGATAACGTCGTCATAATCCTCGGCGGGAATCGGGTTGTGTTCCACCAGTGACTTAATGACATGAGCGCCCATGTCCATGGGGTGTACCTGGGACAGGCTGCCGGCTCGTTTGCCGGTCGGCGTACGCAGCGCATCAACGATATAGGCTTGCTTCACGGAAAACTCCTTGATCGAGTGGGGCGCGCTCAGCGAGCCTGAGTGTGGGGACGCAGAATGTTCTTGGCGATGCTCCAGCGGTGTACTTCCGATGGGCCGTCATAGATGCGGAAGGCGCGAACATCGGCGAAAATCCGCGCGACTATCGTTTCATGGGTGACACCCTGGCCACCGAGAATCTGCACGCTGCGGTCGACCACGCGCCAAATCGCTTCGGACGAAATGACCTTGGCGATGCTCGAGGCATGTCGCCCGAGATTGTCCTGGTCCAAAAACCAGGCGCAGTGCCAGACCGCAAGGCGGGTGATGTGCAGGTCCATTTCGTTGTCCGCCAGCTTGAAGCCGACGCCTTCGTGCTCACCCAGTGACTTGCCGAAAGCCTGGCGCTGGGCAGCGTAACGGGTCGCCACGTCATGGGCACGACGGGCCGCCCCGAGCCAGCGCATGCAGTGGGTCAAGCGGGCAGGGGACAGGCGCACCTGAGCATATTTGAGCCCCTCGCCGGGTTCACCCAATACGTCACTGGCGGGTACTCGGAGCTTGTCGAAGCGCACCACCGCATGGCCACCGGGGAAGCACGAATCCAGTGCGTCCATCGCGCGTACGATCTGAATGCCCGGACGGTCCATGTCCGCGAGGAACATGGTCGCCCGGCCATCTTCGAGCTTGGCCATGATGATGGCGAAACTTGCCCCCTCAGCCCCGGTGATGAACCATTTCTCACCAGTGATCAGGTAGTCGTCGCCGTCACGCACGGCGGTGGTGGCGAGCATGCCAGGGTCCGATCCCGAACCTGGCGACGGTTCGGTCATGCAGAAGCACGAACGAATTTCACCCAGGGCCAGGGGTTTGAGCCACCGCTCCTTCTGGGCCGCGGTCGCGATGACTTCCATCATGTGCATATTGCCCTCGTCGGGCGCAGCAATGTTCAGTGCGACAGGCCCCAGTGGCGAGTAGCCGGCTTCCTCGAAAAGAATCGCCTTGGCCCGATGGTTCAGACCAAGACCGCCCAACTCGCTGGGCATGTGCGAGGACAACAGACCGGCCTTGCGCGCTAGCGAGATCATCTCTTTGCGCAGGTCTTCAGTCGGGCCATGGGCTGTGCAGCGGGGATCTTTTTCGAGCGGGATAATGTGCTCAGCGATAAAGGCACGTGTCCGTTGTTGCAAGTCGAGCAGTTCGGGTGACAGGGTGAAGTCCATGGTTATTTCCGCTTCAAAGGGCTGATGAAGATGGTCGAAGGTGCAAACCCGAATTCATGAATAGAACTTCAGGTTGTTCGAAGCCATCTCTCGCATTTGGGGAGTGACCTGATAAAGCCCACCAAGAGCGGCGTAGTGGTCGCAACGCGCAACCAGCGCCGGCAAGCCGAGCCAATCGGCATACTTGAGGGCACCACCCACTGGCCTTGGGAAGCCAACACCCAGGATCAGTGCCATGTCGATTTCAATGGCGCTTTCGCAGATACCTTCTTCGAGCGCCCGGGCCGCTTCTATCAGCATCGGCAGCATGATGCGCTCGACGATTTCTTCGGAACTGAACTCACGACGCCCTTGTGGCTGCACGCGGGTCAACAGAGCCTGGGTGTCAGGATCAACCGACTTCATCAGTCGGCCCTTGATGTCCCGATCGTAACGATAGAAGCCCAATCCGTTCTTCTGGCCCAGGCGCTGTTCGGTGACCATGAGTTCAACCGCATGGGTGAAGCCAGGCAACATGCGATCGCCATAGCCCTGACTGATGCAGTCGATCACATGGCGCGAAGTGTCCATGCCAATAACGTCCTGCAAATACGCTGGGCCCATTGGCCAGCCAAAGGCTTCCATGGCTTGGTCGACGGCTTGGTAGTCTGCGCCATCATGAATCAGGCGCAGAAAAGCCAGCACGTTGGCGGTCAGGATGCGATTGACCAGAAAGCCGGGGCAATCCTTGACCACGATCGGCGTTTTACCCAGTGTTGCCGCATAGCTGGCAACCGTTGCGGCCGATTGCTCACTGGTGTGTGGACCACAGATGACTTCAACCAGCGGCATGACTGGCACCGGGTTAAAGAAGTGCATGCCCACGAAGTTTTCCGGGCGTTGCAGCGCACTGGCGATTTCAGTAATGGACAACGATGAGGTGTTGGACGCCAGTACCGTGGAAGCAGCCACCTGGGTTTCGACTGCCGCCAACACGGTTTTTTTCACGGCGAGGTTTTCCACCACCGCCTCCACCAGCACGTCGACTTTATCCATGCCTTGATAGGTCAGGGTCGGTGTAATCGACTCCAGCACTCGTTCTGCCTGGAACTGGGTCATACGGTTGTTGCTGACCTGTTTGTCCAGAAGTTTGCCGGCTTCGGCCATTCCCAGATCCAGCGCAGCCTGAGAAATGTCTTTCATGATCGTCAGTACGCCATTGGCAGCACTTGTATAGGCGATGCCGCCACCCATAATGCCAGCGCCCAATACGGCGGCGCGGGATAGCTTGCGCGACGCCTTGGCGTAATCCCGGGTTTTCTTGCGCAGGTACTGATCGTTGATGAACAGTTGGACCAGTGCCTGAGCGGCCTGGGTCTGGGCGACTTGCGCGAAGGTACGGTTCTCTTCGATCAATGCCTCAGCCAGGGATAATCCAGCACTGCGTTCGAGCAGCTCAATGGCCAACAGTGGAGCGGGTACCAACGGGTTGCGGGCAATCACGGCAGCCTTGGCATTGGCGCTCTGTTCCGTATCCAGTGCAAAGCTCAGGCTGCGCTGGCGCCGCAACGCTTGCCAGTCACGCTGGCCGCTAACAGCTTCGGCCAACACGGCTAGCGCACATTGACGCACGGCTTGATCATCGACTACTTCGTCGACGGCACCGAGTTGTTTGGCCGCCGCAGAAGTTTGAGGTTTGCCGGAGGTAATCCAGTCAATACTGGCCGCTGAACCGATCAGGCGTGGCAACCTGGCAGTCCCCCCTAACCCGGGAATAATGCCCAGGCCGACTTCTGGCAAACCGACCTTTGCGGCGTTACCCAATACTCGGAAGTCGGTGGCCAGGGTGACTTCGAAACCACCCCCCAACGCCAGGCCATTGATCGCGCAAACCGTTGGAAGCGGGAGCTGCGCGAGTTCGTTAAACACCTGGTTCTGGGCCAGGTTGTAAGCCGCCAGTTCGCTTTCAGGCCGTGCAAACAACTGGGTGAATTCGAAGATGTCGGCACCGACGATGAAGCTGTCCTTGGCGCTGGTCAAAACCAGGCCATGGACGTCACCGCTATCGCGAATGGTTTTGCAGGCGATGCGTAGCTCTTCGACTGTCAGGGCATCGAATTTGTTGACGGCCTCGCCCTTGCGGTCGAAGCACAGTTCGACCAGTTGATTGTCGAGGCGGGTCAGGTGCAGCGTTTGACCTTGGTACATGCGATAACCTGCTTTTTGTCGGTTTTATTTAGGCTGGACTGGATCAGGCGCTGGCCAGGCGCGTGGCAAACGCCAGGCGCTCGCGGCATTCGCGAACCATGCGCTCAAGCAGTTCGTCACAGGTTGGCAAGTCATCGATCAAGCCAATGACCATGCCCGCCGTGATGATCCCTTCGTTGATCTCGCCAGCCTCCAGCGCAGCACGGCCGCGAGCACCCGCCACCAAAGGGCGAATGTCTTCAAAGGCACAACCGCCAGGACGACGCTCGGTGGCGACGACTTCATCGGAAATGGCGTTCTTGAATACCCGGGCACTGTTCTTCATGGTGCGGAAGATAAGGTTGGTATCGCGCTCGGTGCCCTTGAGCAGGGCAGCCTTGATGTTTTCGTGAATCGGCGCTTCCTGGGTCAGGCAGAAGCGGGTGCCCATGTTGATCCCTTCGGCACCCAGGGCCAGAGCGGCGGCCATGCCGCGGCCATCGCCAATGCCACCCGAGGCAATCACAGGAATGGTCAACGCCTTGGCTGCGGCGGGGATCAGCACCAGCCCTGGAATATCTTCTTCACCTGGGTGCCCGGCACACTCGAAGCCATCAATGCTGATGGCGTCGACGCCGAGTTTTTCAGCGCTCAGGGCGTGCCTGACGGCAACGCATTTATGGATGATGCGAATACCGGCCGCTTTCATCTTCGGCATGTATTCAATCGCTTTGTTGCCGGCGGTTTCGACGATGGTCACCCCGTTGGCAATGATTGCATCGATGTACTCGTCGTAAGGCGGCGGGCTGATGGTCGGGAAAATGGTCATGTTGACGCCGAACGGGCTGTCGGTCATTTCCCGGCAGCGGCGGATTTCCTTGGCCAAGGCCTCCGGCGTTGGTTGTGTCAGGCCGGTCAGCATGCCCAGACCACCTGCGTTGGATACCGCTGATGCAAGCTCGGCGCGGCCTACCCACTGCATGCCGCCTTGAATGATCGGATAACGGATGCCAAGCATTTCGGTAATACGTGTCTTCATGGTGACTGCCTCGTTCACTTGACTTTGCGTTCATCCAGGCCGAGGGCCCGGCCAATGATTTCTTTCATGATTTCGCTGGTGCCGGCGAAGATTCGCGACACCCTCGCATCGCGGTACATGCGGGAGATTCGGTACTCCTCCATGTAACCGGCACTACCATGGAGCTGCACGCAGTCATCCATGACCCGGCCTTCGAGTTCCGAGGTCAGCAATTTGGCGGATGCAGCGGCTTCGGCACTTAACCGGCCGGCGTTGTGTTGCAGTACCAACTGGTCGACCCAGGTCTGCTGGCAATCGAGCAGGGCGCGCAGCTCAGCCAGCTTGAACCGGCTGTTTTGGAAGGTGCCGACCGGCCGGCCGAAGGCTCGACGATCCTTGACATAGTCCAGGGTCAGGTCGAAAGCGACCTGGGCGTGGGCCATTGACTGGATGGCTGAAAGCAATCGCTCTTCGGCCAGACCTTCAGCGAGGTACGTAAAGCCTTTTTGCGGATCGCCCAGACCGTTGCTCTTCGGGATGCGTACGTTGTCGAAGAAAACAATCACGGTGTCCTGGGCATCGAGGCCCATCTTCGCCAGCGGCGTACGACTCACCCCCGGCCAATCCGCTTCCACCAGAAACAGACCGATTGAATAGCGTTCACTGCCGGTGCGAGCGGCGACGACCATCAAGTCGGCATTGAGCCCATTCGAGATGTACATCTTCGAGCCATTGAGTATCCAATGATCGCCACAGTCCTCAACGCGCGCTTTCATGCCGGCCAGATCCGAACCGGCATCCGGTTCGGTCATGGCGACGGCGAGGATGGTCTCGCCACTGATGCAGCCTGGCAGATAGCGCTGGCGCTGCTCTTCGGTGCCGAAGCGTTGCAGATAGGGCCCGACGATGCGTGAGTGCAGGGTGAAAAACACCCCTATGTCGCCGTGACGAATCACTTCTTCGTAGACGATCTGCTCGTAGCGCAGATCGTCTACGCCGGAACCGCCGTAAGCTTCATCAGCCCACATCAGCAGCAAACCCTGGGCGCCGGCTTTGCGGAAAATTTCCCGATCACAGCGTCCGGCTTCACGCCAATGGTCGACGTGGGGGGCTATTTCCTTCTGCACGAATTTGCGAACCTGATCGCGGAACAATTCATGGTCGCTGTCAAAGATCAGTCGATTCTGGAGCATGGGTTGTCCTCTCAGGCCGCGTCGTTACGTGGATGGAAGCGCTCACCACGCTCGGCACGGGCACGCAGCCAGACCGAAGGGCGGAAACGCTCGCCGAACGCATCGGCCAGCTCATCGCAACGGGTGACGAAAGCTTGGGCACCCAAGGTATCGATCAGGGAGAGCGTGCCACCGGTCCAGGAGGGGAACCCCAGGCCGAGAATGCTGCCCAGGTCGGCGTCGGCAGCGTCGTTGAGAACGCCTTCCTCGACACAGCGCGCGGTCTCCAGCGCCTGGATGTAGAGCAGGCGGTCCTTGACGGTTTCGACGTCCGGTTGTTGCGGGGCAAGAGGAAAATGCTCCGCAAGCCCTTGCCAAAGATGCTTCTTGCCACCCTGTGGAAACTCGTAAAAACCACCGCCACTCTTGCGGCCCAGGCGGCCCAGGAAATTCATTAATTCGACGACTGGCCTTGCATGCAGGCGCAGGAATTTCTCCTCCAGGCCATCTTTGTGAGCTTGATCGATGACGCTTTTCTGCAGATCCAGCGAAACTTCATCGGTCACAGCCAGCGGGCTGGTGGCGGCACTGGCCAGGCGTGCGGCGTTTTCGATCAGGGCCGGGTTGACGCCTTCGGCCAGCATCGCCATGCCTTCATCGGTGTAAGTACTGAAGATGCGGCTGGTGTAGAAGCCTGGGCTGTCATTGACCAGGATCGGGGTTTTGCGCAGTTGACCGACGAAGTCCAGGGCACGGGCAATGGTTTGTTCGCTGGTCTTCTTGCCAACGATTACTTCGACCAGCGGCATGCGCTCGACGGGTGAAAAGAAGTGCAGGCCGATGAAATGGTCCGGGCGCTTGGAGCACTCGGCCAGGCCAGTGATTGGCAGGGTTGAGGTATTACTCGCAAATACCGCATCAGGTGCGAGCACTGCTTCGGTTTTGCCGATGACGGAGGCTTTGACTTCACGGTTCTCGAAAACAGCTTCGATGACCAGATCACAGCCGTCGAAGGCAGCATAGTCAGAGCAAGGCTCAATCAGTGCGAGGATCGCATCGGCCTTGTCTCGGGTCTGGGTGCCGCGTTCGATGGCTTTGTCCAGGATCCGTCGCGAGTAGTCCTTGCCCCGCGCTGCAGCATCGGCGTTGGTATCAAGGAGCATGACCTGGACCCCGGCAGCAGCGCTGACGTAAGCGATGCCAGCGCCCATCATTCCGGCACCCACTACACCCAGCTTGTGCACCGTGCTTTTGGCCGGTCCGACCGGACGCCGGACGAGTTTGTCGGCGGCACCCTTGTTGATGAACATCGTACGCATCAGGTTGCGTGCCACTGGGTTGGCCAGCAACGTGCCGAAGTATTTGGCTTCGACTGCCAGTGCCTTGTCCATGGGCAGTTGAGTGCCTTCAAACACCGCCGAAAGAATGGCCAGTCGTGCCGGGTAGTTCTGTGCGCCGGCGGCTTTGGCCAGCGTGGTACCAAATTGGAAGGAGCGGGTTGCGTGCGCAGCCAGGCAACCGGCGCCACCAGGAATCCGATAGCCTTTCACGTCCCACGGCTGACTTGCCTCTGGATTGTCCAGCACCCAGCGACGCGCTTGCTCCAGCAAGCCGGTAACGTCGACCAGTTCATCGACGATCCCCAACTGCAAGGCTTGCGCAGGCTTCAAGGTGTTGCCTTCAATCAACAGAGGCAAGGCCTTTTCTATACCGATCAAACGCGGCAAACGTTGGGTACCACCTCCGGCAGGTAGCAAGCCGACAGTCACTTCGGGCAGGCCGACAATGGCTTTTGGGTCATTGACCAACAGCCGTCGATGGCACGCCAACGCCAGCTCCAGACCACCGCCCAGCGCCAGGCCATTGAGCGCGGCGACGAAGGGCTTGCCGCCGGTTTCGATGCGACGCATCACCGCGTTTTCTCGATCGAAGCGGTGCGAGGCTTGGACTGCATCGATACCTTGGTCGAAGGCGTCAACCAGATCCTTGAGGTCGGCACCCGCGATAAAGCCGGATTTTCCTGAGGTCAAGACCGCACCGCGAATGGCAACGTTGGTCAGCACTTCTTCGACTGCTGCCTGCAGATCGTTGACGAATGCAGACGTAAATACATTCACCGGGCGGTCAGGCAGGTTGATGGTAATGATGGCTACGCCGTCGGCGCCCAGGTCTAGTTTCAAGGTATTCATAGCGTTCGATTCCATGCTCAGATCCGCTCGATCAAGGTGGCGGTGGCCATGCCCGCAGCGGCACACAAAGTGACGAGTGCAGTGTTCAGATCCCGGCGCTCCAGTTCATCGAGCACGATGCCCACGAGCATCGCGCCGGTGGCGCCCAGTGGATGGCCCATGGCGATCGAGCCGCCATTGACGTTGACGCGTTCGGGATCGAGGTTGAAATGGCGCATGTATCGCATCACCACCGAAGCGAAGGCTTCGTTGACTTCGAACAAGTCGATGTCGGCGATGGTCATCCCGGTTCGGGCCAGCAGTTTTTCGGTGCAGGCCGCAGGGCCCGTGAGCATGATGGCCGGCTCTGAACCGATTGAGGTGTAGCTGCGAATACGGGCACGAGGACGGAGCCCTGTCGTGCGACCGAACTCGGCATTGCCGAGCAAAATGGCCGCCGCACCGTCAACGATCGTGCTGGAGTTACCGGCAGTGTGGACGTGACGGATGGCTTCGATATCCGGGTAGCGCTGCAGCATCACAGCGTCAAAGCCATTCTGGCTGCCAGTGGCCTCGAAAGCGGGTTTGAGTCGAGCCAGATCTTCCAGGCTCGCCCCATGGCGAATGGCTTCATCTCGCTCCAGCAGTGGCTGGCCGAGCAGATCCTTGACAACGAATTGCGATTGCTGGAATCGACCTTCGGCTTCTGCAACGGCCGCTCGTTGCTGGCTGCGCAGGGCAAAGGCATCGACGTCTGCTCGACTGTAGCCATCCTGTTCTGCAATCAGATCAGCACCGATGCCCTGGGGGATGTACCAGGTTTTCCAAATCACTTGGGGGTCGGTATAGACAGCGCCGCCATCAGAGGCGATAGGCACCCTCGACATGCTTTCCACACCACCGGCAACGATGGCCTGTGCTTCGCCAGCGCGCAGTGTCGAAGCCGCGAGGTTGACTGCTTCGAGGCCAGAGGCGCAGTAGCGATTGAGCTGCAGGCCCGGCACGCTCTGGTCGTAGTCCGCTGCCAGGGCAGCGACACGAGCGATATTGCCGCCTTGTTCACCGGCGGCCATGACGCAACCCAGCAGTACATCATCGACCAGGCTGGTATCGAGCTGGTTGCGATCACGCAAGGCGCTCAAGGTCTGGGCTGCCAGCGCGGTGGCACTCACTTCATGCAGTGCGCCATCCGGGCGGCCCTTGCCGCGTGGGCTGCGTACGTGGTCGTAGATAATGGCGTCATTCACGTCAAGGATCCCTCAATGTCTGCGCGGCGGCGAACTGCCGCATGAGGCTTAAAGATTATAATCATACATATAATAGAGCAAGAGGCAGGAGCATCTGATTCGTATGAAAACCGGGCGTTTGGAAAATCGCTTACGCAGATTGACAGCCGATTAAATCATATACATCATTATGACCAGTGATATTGTTTTGTCTGCTAAATCATTGCCGCAAATAAAGGAGTTCCGAATGACTCTCGAAACAACACCTTTGCCGGATCTGGCCCGTTTACGCGCATGGCTGGAAACTGAAGTGGGCCCCGTGCAGTCCTTGAGCGTGAACGCAGTACAAGGCGGTGCGAGCAACCTGATCTATAAAATCAATGTCAATGACCGTCAGTTCGCGCTGCGTCGACCGCCCTTGGTGGCTAACGACGCCAGCTCCAACAACATCCTGCGCGAGATGAAATTGCTGCGTGCCATAGCCGAGACGCAGATACCGCATACCCGATTGGTCGCTGGTTGCGTAGATCCAGAGGTCATTGGAGCGCCATTCGCTTTGCTCGAATGGCATGCTGGTTTTGCCGGTAAATCACCTTTGCCGCCGGGCGTAGAGGGGAACCCCGAAGCCTCGCGACAAATGGCTTTCGAGCTGGTCGATGCCCTTGCCGAATTGGCCAATACCGATTGGCAAGCAATCGGTCTGGAGGGCTTCGGCAAGCCTGAGCAGTTTCTCGAACGCCAGGTATCGCGCTGGAATGCGCAGCTCGAGCGCTACAAGGTTCGCGATATCCCCGGGCTTGATGAGCTGGGGCAGTGGCTTGTCGCGAACACTCCGGCAATGCAGCGATCGGCACTGATCCATGGTGATTACCAGTTCATCAATGTCATGTATGACGCCAGTGAGCCGGTCAAGCTCAGTGCCATTGTCGACTGGGAAATGGCGACCATCGGTGATCCGCTTCTGGATCTTGGCTGGGTGCTGGCCGGTTGGCAGGAGGCCGGTGAAGAAGCGACCTATGCGAATTATATCGACTGGCAGTGGATGCCCACCCGGCAGGAACTGGCCCGGCGCTACGCCGATAAAACCGGTCTGGATATTTCCCGGCTGAATTACTACATGGCGCTGTCGATGTTCAAACTGGCGATCATCATGGAGGGCGCGTATGCCCGCTATGTAGCCGGCAAGTCCACCCACGAGGTCCATGCCCGGATGGAACACGACGTCCTGGTCATGGTTCAGCGCGGCTTGCGTTTCACCACTCTTAATTCCTGATCAACCAGAAAAGGTCGAAAACCATGTGGGATTTCAGTACTGAACCGGCGTTTCAAGAAAAACTCGATTGGATGAGTCGCTTCGTTAAAGAAGAGATCGAGCCGCTGGATACGCTCTGGCCAGACATGAGTGCACCGTACGATACCAATAACCATGTCGCGCGTTCGATCATCAAGCCGCTGAGTGATGAGGTACGTAAACAAGAACTGTGGGCCTGTCACTTGGGTTCGGAGTTGGGCGGGCAGGGATATGGTCAGATCAAGCTCGCGCTGATGAATGAAATTCTTGGACGATCGAGTTGGGCGCCAACCGTGTTCGGGACGGCAGCGCCCGATACCGGCAATGCCGAGATTCTGGCCATGTTCGGTACTGCACAGCAGAAGGCTACGTATCTTCAGCCGCTGCTGGATGGAGACATCGTTTCTTGCTATTCGATGACCGAACCACAAGGTGGTGCTGACCCATCAGTGTTTACGACGACAGCCGTGCGTGATGGTGACGAATGGGTGATCAATGGGGAGAAATGGTTCTCCTCAAATGCTCGTTACGCAGCCTTTTTGATTGTGATGTGTGTCACCGACCCGGACGCACCTATTTATGCAGGTACCTCCATGCTGTTGGTACCAACAGACACCCCCGGGGTCAACATCCTGCGTAATCCAGGTGTCTATGGCGAAAACCCGGGGGAGGGAGCCCACGCCTATATCCGGTACGAAAACGTGCGGGTACCCGCCGATGCCTTGCTGGGTGAAGTCGGAAAAGGTTTTGCAGTTGCGCAGGCGCGCCTTGGTGGTGGTCGGGTGCACCATGCCATGCGCACGGTAGGTCAATGCCAGAAAGCTATCGACATGATGGCCGAGCGGGCACTGTCGCGCGTCACCAAAGGTGAGCCGCTGGCCAGTAAGCAGATCGTCCAGCAGTACTTGGCAGATTCATTTATCGAACTTCAGCAATATCGCTTACTTGTTTTGGAAACGGCATGGCGGATCGATAACGGCCATGACTACAAAGCCAACCAGATGTACATCGCTGCGATCAAAGCGGCCGCACCGAAGATTTATCACGACATCGTCCAGCGCACGATGCAAGTCCATGGATCGCTCGGCGTATCGGACGAAATGGTGCTTGGCCAGATGTGGACCTATGCCGCTTGCATGGGGTTGGTCGATGGTCCGACTGAAGTGCATAAAGTGACGGTCGCCAAGAACCTTCTCAAACGCTACCAACCGGCGCAGGGGCTATTTCCAACTGAGCATCTGGTATCGCGCCGCGCTGCGGCAATGGAGAAATTCAAGGACTACCTGGAGTAGGCGGCGATGGACAAGATCGATTACTTCAACCTCACCGGAAAGGTCGTGCTCGTGACGGGTGGCAGCCGGGGCCTGGGGAGAGAGATTGCTCTAGCCTACGCCCGTCAGGGTGCGGACGTGATCATTGCCAGTCGCAAGCTTGAAGCCTGCCAAGAGGTCGTAGGCGAGATCACCGCAATGGGCCGGCGAGCATTGCCCTTTTCTTGTCACATGGGGAAGTGGGCCGAAATTGAAACGTTGGTCGAGACCGTATATGCCGAGTTCGGTCGTATCGACATCTTGGTAAACAATGCTGGAATGTGTCCCCTGGCGCCATCCTCCCATGAAACAGGCGAGGCCTTGTTCGACAAGGTGCTGGAGGTCAATTTCAAGGGGCCATTCCGTTTGAGCTCACTGGTGGCGTCTCGTATGGCCAGGGGAGATGGCGGTGTCGTTATTAACGTCAGCAGCACTGGGGCACTGCGGCCGTTGCCGGCAGTAGTGCCTTATTGCGGAGCCAAGGCGGCGCTGAATGCAATGACTGAGTCCATGGCCAAAGAATATGGACCTAAGGTCAGGTTCAACACGTTGTCGGCAGGACCGTTCTTGACAGATGTGGCGAAGGCTTGGCCTGTCGAGGCACGTGAAAAATTCGACAACGCCTTGGGACGACCCGGCCAACCTCATGAGGTTGTTACGGCTGCGCTATATTTAGCGAGTCCATTCAGTAGTTTTGTCACTGGCAGTCTTGTGAGGGTTGATGGTGGTATTAGCTGATAAAGAGCCCCTGTAGCTTTATGTCTAAGAGCGTGCGCTCAGTGCCAAGGCCGGCAGCTTCGTCGATGCCGTGCGTCGGTTGGTGACATCGGCTGTCGGGGCAGGAGTGTCTCCGAACTGGAAGATTGCGCCTTGGTGTGCGTTCTAGCATCGGCTCGACATCACGGCATACAGAGTTTCATACGCGTGCCCTAACTAAACTTGAGCGTTTCCATCGCGCGACAGCTGGCTGATTCCGTCCGTAATGAAAAGAATTCCAATCGAAGTGAAAACAAATTGTCAGTTTGCGTTCTTGGCAGAGCACATGCCGACGCTTACCAAGGGGCGCTGCGCAGTCTGATCAATAGTTTGTCAGTCTCGATCATGAATGCCACGGCGCGCTTTTATCCATTTGGATGACTGGCGGGGAGAAGATTTCCTGGGCTTTTCTCTGATCGCTAGCTGTAGATCTACTCGGATCGTAGGCCTAGTACTATGCAGTCCTTCATTGCCTTCATCCATTTATCTCTACCGGCTTGACCTGACCTCGGTTCGGTCAGTCAAGCCACTTCCTAATTAGTCAGTGCGAAGATAGTTAACTATTTCGACATAGGGGCATGCAGCATTTCACGTAATCCCTGTGTGGCAGTTTCCATTTTAAGATCTAATGACTTCATTTTATTTTCTAATGACCACTGAAGGGAAGGTAGGCAGTAATTTCAATAGGCTATGTAAACCAAAAGTTTATAGTGGCACTTATGGAAACCTTCAGGAGTATCGAGTCCCTTGCGTGCAGCGCCGGGGACGGCAGCTTCGCCAACAACACTCGATAATTTAGTGACATCAGCTCCGGGGCCAAGAGAAAGGACCTGAGTACGGTCAAAGGTACGGTTACTTGGGACGAACAGCCTGAAGGTTGGGGAACAAAAGCTATCATTTTGACCTACCCATCAATCATGTGGATGTCGCAGTATGAAGCTCAAGCGGTCACTATTGTCGTATTGCTTCATCCGCATGCTGATCCAAGCGTGCCATTCATCGTTGCCAAGCCTCCACTCACCAACGACACCCATGCCCGTCTTACCTATGATTGAAACGGATAAGACTCCTTTTTGGATTGCCCGAAATAAGGCCGCTACGCAGTCCTCTGACATTAAGGGATGCTGGAGTATGTCTCGCAACGAGATGGTGCTTTCAATGGATCGCTGGCGTTTGATTGAAGCGTTGGACATGTCAAAAGATGTCGCATCAATCCACCAGGATTGCCCAGCAGCAGGTCGACCTCCCAGGCAGATAAAAAAGTCATTCCTGCACAGCACCTCAATAGTGCTGATGGGTAACTTTAGGTGGGTGGCAGTCTGCATAACATTCAACCGGGAGGTCAGAGTGGCGGCCAGACGCCTTGCTTGCTTCAGGTCAGCGACAATTGTTCTATTGCCGCATGCAGAAAATCCTCTGTATCCGTGGAGTTCGCCCTCGGCAATCAACCTTTTCAGCAATTGAACGTTGATGTTGGTGGCCTTGGATATGGCCTTCAGAGGCATCATTTCGGTCAATTCTAAAGGCACATAGGGACGATGCTTTATGGTGCCAGGTGCGCGATTGGGAGGTGGGTGGTGCTTTTCGAGCTCAGAACGAACAAAATCAAATGCGGGACTCGCGAGTCTCTCATAGATGTTCACTCTGAATCGGTCTACAAACCTTGCTGCTGAATTCCTCCTGGAGGTGATGACACGGGCATCCAGTTTTTGCAGGTAAGAGTGAAAGGAGACTGGCCAGTCCGACAAGAGTCGGCCGGCCATTGAGGTCATTTGATACACGTTTTCTAGCTGGTGCAGATTGTTCCGTTTCTTTGCGTGGATGTTGTCTGCTTTGCACCCCAGATCCGCCAAACACATTGCTATGCAATGTAGGTCCAACGTATCCAGTTGGTCGATGGAGCGGCAGCCGTCTGAGCGGACGCCCATCAGGCGTTTTTCAAATTCACAACATAACCACAGCGCCTCTTGAGAGACTGAGTGGGACCCAGCACCACTTTTCAAAATCGACATACCGCAGTGAACACACATTTTGGATTCAATCGTTTGGAGATTGAAAAGGCTACCGCAGCTTAGGCAGCGATTCTCAAGCAAAATTTTATGTGAGGTGCACACAGTGTTTAGTGTCAAATCCCAGCACTCCATGAACTGTCCATGCTCAGATAAGCAGGAGGTGCAAAATTTTGGTTGAAGACAAGACCACGTCTTGTTGGTGGTGTTAGAGACCAGGTGCTCATACGCTGATCTCCACGTTGACGGGGAAGGTGGTGTTGGAAAGATGTTCAGCTCTGGTTCGCAAGTACTCCGGATATGGTCCACAAGATCTGTTAACGTTAGATAGTTAGCAGTAGCGGTTCGTCTGAGGAAGTTTATTAGGCCCTCACCAGGCGTTGCAGAGAGACTTACTAACAGGCCGAACATCTCTAGATGTCTCCTAAAAAGAAGAACGCCCCCACGCATCGCGTCTGCTCAAAAAGCTTTCGATGCCCGACAGAATAAAGTTGCTCCATCTCTGCTGCGACCCGATAGGCATGACACCGATGATATGCGAGATGCTTTTATATACAGAGGCCTGTGTCTCGTTGTAGGACCTAAAGCTCCGAACAGAGGCTAGTAGCCGGTGGAATCCATTAGGCCAGTCTAACAAGGCGTCAGTCGCCTTCTTAACGAGTCGGTGTGCGTATTTCAGGCTTACTACCTTGCGGCTCAAATTAAGGTATGTTGTTCCAGGGTCTTCTGATAAGGCGCCTAGAAAAGCGAGTAGCTCCAGTATGTCCGGCAGGCCCATGCAAAGGACGTCATTCGGATAAGAACTTATAGTGTTATTGATTTGTTGATTTTTGAATTTCGATGCAATGATGATGCTCATCTCATGTAACGGCCCAGAACAACTGGCTGAATCTATTTTTGAGTACTCGACGCCACAGGAGCACCGATCATAAGCGGGACGAGTACCTGAGAGTGTTCTCTCACATATAGGGCAACTATCGATGAGCCGGCAGTTATGGGTTTCGCACACCGTAAATGATGCCAGCGACCAATAGGACCTTCCGTAACCCGTTTCTTCTAGGCAACGAGGGCACACTCGGTAGGAGGTGAGTGCGAATTGTTTGGTTGGTAGTAAATTCCCGTATAGTCTAAGCGTCGATTTACTCATCAGTGTGGGAATCGCGGGCGATAGTGTCCTCAATTCATGACCAAGCGCTACGCTTAGCTGTAGGTGGCGTTTGATTGACATCATGCCATTGTCTGGAAGCATAAGTGCGCGTTGGAGGGCAGAAATGCCCGAAAGATGGTTCAATGCAGAGGCCCGGAAAAAAATACTCTCCAGGCTTTCCCAAGGCGAAAGTTCGGTTTTAATCAGCAGGTTTACAGTTGGAACTGTAAGGTGCTCATATTCCGCCCGCATTCTGTATTTTGCCGCGAGCAGACGTGCTTCTTTTTCTTCAGTTAGCATGGCCAACTGGTGGTCAACGAATTCAGAATTTTGATAATTCATGGTAGGGTTCCTATTATTGTTCGTTAAAGTCAAAATCATGAAATGGCTCGCGGTGATCAACCAGTGAGCGGAAATTGAATTGCTGGGAAAATGGATTCCTGTTGTCTTTTACATCGCCCCAAACTTCGTCCGTAAAGGCTTGGGACAGAACCTCTAAGGTGATACCTTCCAAGTTTTTTTTGACTACAATCCAAACAGCGCGATTAAGTATCTTTACCAGGTAGTCTATTAGGCCGTAAGACGCGTAATAAAGTCGCTGCAACATTTCGTCGGTTGTTAGGCTGATCGCTTTAACCTTAAGCAGGCTTTCAAGTGTTTTGATCAGTATCAAAAAATTATCTGAGGGGGTTTTGATGATCTTGAATCTATGGAAGTCAACCGTGGCAGAAAATCTCCTGCGCAATTGATGATCATTGTCTAGGATTTCTTGAGTTGTCCACATGCCGATAAGAACCACGGCAAGTCCCGTATGATCCATTAGGTACTTGATCCAGTTGCTGGCTTCTGTAGTTTTACGGTGATGCTCTACAATGTGTTGCATTTCGTCAAAAATCAAAAGCTCAGTCCCAAGGTCTTTGAGTAAGCGAGTAATTCGAAGTAACTTGTACTCTGACGAGTGACCGTGCTTGCGTGCAAAAGGATCATTCATTCCATCCAAAAACGCCTCGCCCATGGACTTGGTGGTTGGTTTTGCTGGGATGGTCATATACATGGTTTTGTAGTTGAGGCCGTCGGTGACATCTTTTCGGCGGTCGCTCATGAGCTTTTTGATCATTGTGCTTTTGCCAGCCCCGCTAGGGCCGCAAATGAGCAAGCCTTTAGCCTTTCCGGATATTTTTGTATCGTTGATCACCTCATGAACACGAGTAGTGCTCCGCTCGATTTGGGGAGTGGTTATAAAGTGATTGCTCAGATCTTGAATTTGTTTGGAGTCTGTCGGTATGTTCATCTTAAACCTCCGCCGCAGAAAAGGAATGCACTGGAAACATTGAAGGTGATTCTTCGTTATTATTTTCCAATAAAGGTGGTCTAAATGAATTTAGTGCCACTTTCAGCGGAACCTTGTTCGCAGAGCGTTCGTCAATAACAGCTTGCTGTTTTGCCGCTTCGCGTCGAACAGTTTGCTTGTTGGAACGAAGGGCTTCATCTATCCCCTCACGAATTTGGTGATATGCTTCTTGAATAGCTTCTCTATCTACCAATTTTGCATTTTCGGATTTGGCTTTTTTTACTGCGTCCTTATATATGTCGCGGCTCGTGCCGATAAGACGCTTGTCTTTTGCAGGGACTTCAAAAAATATGTTTCGAAAAGGATCGTGCACCCAAATATGGCCCATCTCATCTCGGTATCTCATCTGAACTTTTTGTTCTTTAGCCAGCTTCAATCGCAAGCTTGCGAGCTCATCTGAGTGATAGAAGTTGTTGGATAGCTGGATGCCATATGGCTGAACAGTCACAAATTTCCTATGCGACAGGGCGGTCTCTAGGGCATCGAGATCTGATGGCATTTGTATGACGCGAGAAGGCTCCATGGCTTTCCAGACTGCCATAGGTGTCTTCGAGGCAAGTCCTTTGTGTGGTGATTGGTGATAGATATCGACGATCCATTTAACCAGCGCGGACTCAAGCGATTTCATCGTCAAACACGCGTGCTTCTCAGGCTTGTAATCACCTCGATCTTTGACGTTTGAAAAAGTTGTACCAGGTAGTGTGTGAATAAGCCCCATGTTCAACGTTCTGAAAAAGCGCTCCACAGCGCCTTTCATTTGAGGTCCCCGAGAGCGCGGGAACATTATTTCGATGCCCATCTCAGTAAAGGCGGTGATCAGGTTGTTCGCGTGAAATTCCGCGGCGTTATCAGGAACAATACGCAAGGGGAGACCACGCGCGGGCCATTCATTGATGACTTTTGGATATTTAGCAAGCCAAGTGGTCTTCGGGCTGATGGCGCGTTCTATTACACGCAGAACACTTTCAGTATTTGGCGCAGAAAAGTGAATCCAGTATCCCATCACCATTCTACTATAACGATCTAACACGACTGTGAGAAAGGGTCGTCCGATCACGTTACCCGTGACTGGGTCTACGATCATTACATCGAGTGGCGTGTGATCAATTTCCCAGCGATCAAGAATGTTGTTTACGGTAAGCTGCCCAACGGATTTCGAGAATTTTTTCTCAGCAGCGTGCCTTCCATTTTTATTGACCTCTACCTCAAACGGATCCAGGCTTTTTATGTAGCGTCGTACGGTAGATTCAGAAATGTATTTCAACTGCCGAGATGGTAGTTTGTCACTATTGTATTCACGGGTACGGCGAATGAACTCTTCGTAGACTTGTTTTACTGGAATTGCTTCTGGCTTAAAATACGTTGTGTTTAGGACATCAAGAAGCAAGTCTTCCAGTTCTGGAGTAAAAACAGTCGCTCTGCCTTTTTTGGCATGCTGCGGTATCAAAGCAACAATACTATTGTTGAGTCCTTTGTAATGCCAACGCCTGACTGTAATTGCAGAAGGCACTTTTTTCTCATCGGCAAGCTCCTTGGCAATCTCTGGGAGGAGTTTGTTTAGAGTCTTCCTGTTCGGAAATTTGTCACATCTAGCTTTTAATGCATCGAGATAGCGTTTACGTCGCACTGCCACTACCTGATGTTTTTTTGGAAAGCATGTTAGGTCAGGCGCTACATTTCGGACAAATGGAGTTACCCCTAAATGCGGCTGGTTTTCGTCGATTGTGATCTTTCGTGCATCAAATAGAGAGTAGAACTCACTCTCTGAGAGCGTTATGGATTCTCCATACTCATCTTTGAATAGCAGTTTATGATTTATGCTTTTCCCCATGAAACGCATGATTCGATTTTCGTAATTTACTACCAGGGATGGTTTAAGCGAAAAAGTTTTCATGGCGATGGCCTCCGGTCAGGAAAATCAGTGCTGATTCAGAAATGGGGTTTCGCAGATCTATCCCGATATAGCCCAGACCTAATAATCGCCATGCTTCTTGCGGACCTAAGATTGCTATCAAGTCAGCGATTGTTTCCGGGGAGAAGCGTTCGAATTTGAGGTTGAGGTGTTCTTCGTACGTCTCGGTCACATCCTCTCCACGGCGGTGGTACATCAGAGTTAAAAGGTTATCCGCCATGGGCGTTGCAAGAATCAATTTTTCTGTAGCGATATGAAATACGCGCTCGGAACGTTCGAAGTGATCATTTACCGCTTGTAGTTTCAGTGCCACCTTATGGTTTAGGAGGCGCATGGATGGTTTGACTTCAAACCATCCGGTTGTGCCGTCTATAAAGTTGACGCATACGTCCGGTATGTATTTTGTTTCTACGCTTCCTACGGGCAGCACCTCCAATGACGGTTGGACTTCGTATGTAATGACATCCGGGGAAAGCTCTAGCAGCCGCAGGAAACTGGCTTCCAGTTGAGACTCCCAGGCAATAGGAATCCCATTCTTGCGGGATGGGTGATATCCCCGGAAGTGATTGGATCTTCGTGTTACGACTTTTCGTACTGGCATCTGCAACTCCCTCACGAGCGAGCGAATGCACAACGCTCGACAGGTGCATTGGATTGGAGGCTTTCGATGGGCAACACTTTCCCGTCGAGTGGCCTCGCTGAAATCGAAGTTATGGGAGGGGGTTGACAGGCGACGAAAAAATGGAAGAAACTACTGACACCACATCGGTAGTTGCTTTTTGTTTTCGTCGCGGTCTTAACCCCTCAAGGTTGGCCGCGTTTTACATTCTGGAGCCTCCTTTTCTTTTAAAGCCAGGCAGTGAGTCTAAAGCTCATTTCTGGCTTTTTTCGTTTAGATGACGAACGGTTTTGCAGCCTCCAGCGAAGCTAGAGTCTCGCATCAATAATTCTTCACACGTAGTAATAAAGCAATGCACCTCATCTTAGGTGCGATAACGCGTATGTATATTCACCTCGGTCGTAACATGCAAGTATAACTATCGACGCGCCAAAGTAGGTCGGCGCGCCGATAGGGGCAGATCTTATGACAACAAAAAACCCGCTGGCAATTACTTTCTTAGTAGGCGGTTGATTTTTGTTTTTTTTCTAAGAGTTTTTATAAGTACGTGTTTTCTATTTGTTATTGTTTTTTTCAAGAAATGAATGTGCAATGTGTAGTGCGCACTGCATAGTGTGCATTACGCATACGTAGTTGCCATTAATTTAGGTTTCGCGTTACACCGCAGCGAGATATTTAGTAGATGTTGAGCTGTGCTAAACCTTCCCTATCGACAGCGGGTAGGAGAGGGCGTTCGCATGATTTCCAGCATCAGTCAGATTTAAAATATCCAACAAAAACAGTCGGTTAATGAAAACAAGTGGATCATTTAATTGCCATTTTCCTCATTTTTTTTGAAAGCCTACATTGGCCGCTCGGCCGCAAACCGTTGCCTTGGGTTAATAGGAAGCATTACTATTCACGCCCTCGTCTCCACAGCACACCGCAATGACCCCCAAGCTGCCCCGCAGACACGGCTTTTTCGAGCACTACGAAGAGTTGGTTGGCACCTGGACTCGTCGCCTGAGAAACCGTCAGCAGGCCGAGGACCTGGCCCACGATACCTTCGTGCGGGTGCTCGAGTCGGATTCGGCGACGGTGCAGCAACCGCGGGCCTATCTGCACCAGACCGCGCGCAACATCGCGGTGGACGGTTATCGACGTGAGGATCGGCGGGGCGCCATGGAGTCGGAGGCGATCGATGAAAGTGTGTCGTCATCCGGCGACCCGGAGCATTACATGCAAGCGATCCAGTTGGCTGATTCCATCGAACGGGCGCTCACCGAACTGCCGGTCAACTGCCGCAAGGTGTTTGTCTGGCAGAAAATCGAAGGCCTGACCCAGGCTGAAATCGCCGAACGCCTGGGTCTGTCCAAGAACATGGTGGAAAAGTATATGATCCGCACGCTGCGGCATCTGCGCGACCGCCTTGAAGGACTGTACCCATGAGCGGCCGCGCTTTCTCATCCCCAGCCAAACAGGAACTTCCATGATGGATACTCGTGATTGTGCGTGCGGGCAAACAGCGGTTCGCGATGAAGCGGCGCGGTGGTTTGTGCGTTTGCAGGAACCCGCCGTCGATGCCGACGCGCAACGCCAATTCGAAAGCTGGCTGAACGAACACCCTCAACACCGCAGCGAATTCCAATTGCTCCAGGGCCTGTGGACAGCCGCCGACCTGGTGCCGGCGGCGCGTCTGCGGGCGTTGTGCGAAGATGCGCCGGCGCGCAGCAAACGGCGACCGATAGTGCGCTATGCGGTGGCCGCCAGTGTGTTGGCGGTAGCAGTCGGGTTGGGGTGGTTCAACACTTTGAAGCAACCGTCGCCTTATACGGCCGAGTTTTCCACAGCCCTGGGCGAGCGTCGCCAGGTAACCTTGCCCGATGGTTCGGTAGTCGACCTTGATAGCCGCAGCCGGATTCAGGTGCGGTTTGAAAAGAATCGTCGTGCCATTGAGCTGAGCGAAGGCGAGGCGATGTTCAGCGTCCAGCATGACAGCAGTCGGCCGTTTGTGGTCGAGGCCGGAAGTGGCAAGGTCACGGTCACCGGTACCCGCTTCGATGTGCGCCGGGGCAGCGCCGAAACCCGGGTCGTGGTGGAGCAGGGCACGGTCACGGTGCAAGGGCGCTCGGCGGCCGAGAATGATTTCGTCAGCCTCACCGCCGGGCTGGGCACCCAGGTCGACGCCGAGGGCAAGGTCGCGGCTGCCTACGCGGTCAACCCCGCTGAACTCACGGCCTGGCGCAACGGCAAGCTGGTGTTCAACAACGCCAGCCTGGCCGATGTTGCCGAGCAGGTCTCGCGTTATCGGGACAAACCGCTCAAGGTCGGCAACGCGGCGGTGGGCAATCTGCGCCTGACCAGCGTGTTCAAGTCCGACAACACCGACGCGTTGCTCAAGGCCTTGCCGAGCATCCTTCCGGTGGCCGTGCGCACGCTCGATGACGGCAGCCAGGAAATAATTTCAAAATAAAATTCAGGTTTTTTTCGAGTTCATCGTCTTCCTGTTCAACTGCAACTGGTTTGCATTAACAAGCGCACACTCTTGCGATCTTCAGGACTACGTTCGACGTGAAAAAAACCACCGCTAAAAACAACAATTCCCCTTGGTTGCCGCTGGCCCTTGCACTGGCGGTCAACCTGGCGCTGCCCCAGGCATTCGCTGCCGATGCGATCCACATCCCGGCGCAACCTTTGGGGCAGGCCCTGAGCCAGTTGGGCCAGCAAACTTCGCTGCAGGTTTTTTTCAGTCCTGAACTGGTGGCCGGCAAGCAGGCCCCCGCGGTGGATGGCAATATTGCGCCGGAAGAGGCGCTGCGCCAGTTGTTGCAAGGCAGCGGCCTGCAATACCAGATCAATGAAGGCTCGGTGACCCTGCTGCCGGCCCCGGCCTCTGCGGAAAACGGCCCGCTGGAGCTGGGCATGACCGACATCAAGGTGGTGGGCGACTGGCTCGGTGATGCCGATGCCGCAGTGGTGCAGAACCACCCCGGCGCCCGAACCGTGATTCGCCGCGAGGCCATGGTCGAGCAAGGCGCGATGAACGTCGGCGACGTCTTGAAGCGCGTGCCGGGTGTGCAAGTGCAAGAGGCCAACGGCACCGGCGGCAGTGATATCTCGCTGAACGTCGGCGTTCGCGGTCTGACCTCGCGCCTGTCGCCACGCTCGACCGTGTTGATCGATGGCGTGCCGGCGGCCTTCGCACCCTATGGCCAGCCACAGCTGTCCATGGCGCCGATTTCCTCCGGCAACCTCGACAGCATCGACGTGGTCCGCGGCGCCGGCTCCGTGCGTTATGGGCCACAGAACGTCGGAGGGGTGATCAACTTCGTGACCCGGGCGATCCCGGAACAGGCGTCGGCTGAAATCGGCAGCACGCTGGAAACCTCCCAGCACGGTGGCTGGAAACACATCGATACGCTGTTCGCCGGCGGCACGGCCGACAACGGCATGGGCGTGGCGCTGTTGTATTCCGGGGTGAACGGCAACGGTTATCGCAAGAGCAACAATGGCAATGACATCGACGACGTGATCCTCAAGACGCACTGGGCGCCGACCGACGTTGACGATTTCAGCCTCAACTTTCACTACTACGACGCCAGCGCCGACATGCCCGGCGGCCTGACCCAGGCCCAGTATGACGCCGACCCGTTCCAGTCCGACCGCGACCACGACAACTTCAGCGGCCGTCGCAAGGACGTGTCATTCAAGTGGATTCGGCAACTCGACGACCGCACCCAGGCCGAAGTGCTGACCTACTACTCCGACAGTTTCCGTGGCAGCAACATCGCCGCTCGCGACCAGAAGACCCTTGGCTCGTTTCCGCGCACCTACTACACCTATGGCATCGAACCGCGTGTGTCCCACGTGTTCGACGTCGGCCAGACGACCCAGGAAGTCAGCGTCGGTTATCGCTACCTGAAAGAAGGCATGCACGAAGAAGCCAGCCGCCTGGCGCTGGTCAACAACGAGCCAGTCGTGCGTCCGGGGTCGGACGGCCATGTGTACCAGGACCGCACCGGTGGTACTGAAGCCCACGCGGCGTACATCGACAACAAAATCGATGTCGGCAACTGGACCGTCACCCCGGGTGTGCGTTTCGAACATATCCAGACCGAGTGGCATGATCGCCCGGTGCTCGACACCGCAGGCAAGCCGGTGCAGGAAAAACGCCGCAGCATCGAGAGTAACGAGCCGCTGCCGGCGCTGAGCGTGATGTATCACATGTCCGATGCCTGGAAACTGTTCGCCAACTACGAAACCTCGTTCGGCTCCCTGCAATATTTCCAGCTCGGCCAGGGGGGCGTGGGTGACGAAACGGCCAACGGCCTGGAGCCGGAAAAAGCCAAGACCTACGAACTCGGCACGCGCTACAACGATGAGGTGTGGGGCGGTGAAGTGACGCTGTTCTACATCGACTTCGATAAAGAGTTGCAATACATCAGCAACGATGCGGGCTGGACCAACCTCGGCGCCACCACGCACCGCGGTATCGAGGCTTCGGTGCACTACGACATGGCGGCGCTGGACCCACGCCTCGCCGGCCTGACCGCGAACGCCGGCTACACCTACACCCGTGCGGTCTATGAAGGTGAGATTCCGGACTTCAAAGGGCGGGACCTGCCGTTCTACTCGCGCCAGGTGGCGACCGCCGGCCTGCGCTACGACATCAATCGCTGGACCTACAACCTGGATGCCTTTGCCCAGTCCAAACAACGCTCCCCGGGCGTGGCCGTGAACGCTGACGGCAGCTTCAGCAACAACTACATCACCGAAGGCACGGCGGATGGGCAGTACGGTGACATTCCGGGCTATGTCACCTGGAACGTGCGCGCCGGCTATGATTTCGGTCCGCAGGTGTCGAACCTGAAGTTGGGAGCCGGGGTGAAAAACATCTTCGACAAGCAGTACTTCACCCGCTCCAGCGACAACAACGCGGGCATGTACGTCGGTACGCCGCGTACGTTCTTCGTGCAGGCCAGCGTCGGGTTCTGATAAACCGATGTGGGTGTAGGAGCCAGGCTTGCCGGCGAACCAAGCGCCACGGTGTATCTGGTAGACCGCGTTATCGTTCTTCGCCGGCAAGTCGGATCGCCGCACCGCTGGCTCCTACAGGCGAACGGGACGCTGCGGTGATTCAGTTGCACCGCGTCACCGTTCTTCGCGGGCAAGTCGGATCGCCGCCCGCACGCTCCTACAATTCAAACCTTCAACACCTTCCCGCCAATCGCCACCGCCAGCAGCAACAGCGCCATCAACCCGAAGGCAAAACTCAAACTGGCGGCATGGGCGACAAATCCGATCACCGCAGGCCCCGCCAGTATCCCCGCGTAACCCAGGGTGGTAATGGCCGGCACGGCGATGCTTTGCGGCATCACCGTCTGCTTGCCCACCGCGGTGTACAGCACCGGCACAATGTTCGAGCACCCGGCGCCCAGCAGCGCATAGCCCACCAGCGCCGCTTCCCAGCTGGGGGCGAAGGTGGCCAGGAACAGGCCGGCCGCAGCCGTCACCCCACCGAAGACAATCACCCGCGTCGCGCCCAGGCGACGCACGATGGAATCACCGGTCAAGCGACCCACCGTCATGGTCAGGGCAAAGGCCGCGTAGCCCAATCCGGCATAGGCCTTGTCGATGCCGCGTTCCTGGGCCAGGAACACCGCGCTCCAGTCCAGGGCGGCACCTTCGGCGAGGAACACGATGAAACACATCCCGCCGATAAACAGCACGATGCCGTGGGGAACAGCGAACGCCGGCCCCGAGCTTTCGCTGCCATAGGACAGCATGTGCGGGGCAGCCTTGAGCAGTGCAACCAGCAGCAACACGATGACCACCAGCATCGCCCCCAGCGGTGCAAGCCCCAGGCCGAGCAGCGCACTGACGCCCGCCGCGCCGACGATCCCGCCCAGGCTGAACAACCCGTGGAACCCAGACATCATGTTTCTGCCGCTGGCACGTTCGACGATCACCGCCTGCAGGTTCACCGTCGAGTCCACGGTGCCGAGGCCCGCGCCGAACATGAACAATGCACCGATCAAGGCCGGAATTGACGATACCGTGGCCAGCAGCGGCAGCGCCGCACAGATCAGCAAGGTGCCAGCGGTGGCTACCTTGCGGCAACCGAAGCGCGTGGCCAGGATGCCAGCTATAGGCATTGCCAGTATCGAACCCACACCGAGGCATAGCAGCAACAAACCCAGGGTGCCTTCATCCAGCCCGGCCCGCACCTTGGCATAGGGCACCAGCGGCGCCCACGCGGCGATGCCGAACCCGGCGATGAAAAAGGCGATGCGCGTGGACATTTGTTCCATGCGCCCTGGCACGAATGAGGTCTGGGTATTGAGGTTGGTCATATCAATCCTTGGAAAAAACGTCGCGTCTGCAAGGGACAGTGAGCTGGCCCCGAGGGTTCGTTCAGCGTCGGCGATCTTGCGCGCCCAACAGGCTGACATCCTTGCACAGCCCGAGCGTGTTTCGCGATATGTTGTGGCAGAACCAGATGTCCAACAGGGAGGGCGCCATGGCGCGGATGTACGATGCACGGGGCAATATCTACAACGTGGTGGCGCCCGAGGCGCTGCGCCAACAGGGTATCGATGTGTCCGATCACGCCGACCGCGCCGCGCAAACCCGCGAGGACTGGGCGTCGGCGGCCATCGAAGCGTGCTGTGCCTGGGCACCTGGCACGCAACCGCCCGGCAGCAAGGAGCATTGCAGTGACGGTTTGCTGGTCGGGCCGTTTCAGTCATCGCCGCCCTTTGATCTGTTGATCGTCAACACCGACGGCACCCTGGCCGAGCGCAGCGGCAACGGTTTGACGATTTTCTCCCAGGCGTTGAGCGATCAGGGACTGTTTCCAAGCGACGAAGCCTGTGTGCTCAGGGTGCATCACGACAAATCCGACACACCCTCGCCGGGGCAGACGTCGGTGAAAGCCGCGCAAGTCGAGGGCGTGCAGGGTTTCTGGCTCGACCTCGGCCAGCCCGGCTTCGGACCGTCGGCAGTCAGTGCCGTTGGCGTTGAAGCCGTGCAGTTGAACGGCTGTGAGCTTAGCCACGTGCGCCAATTGTCGGCACTCAATGGCGCCTGGTCGCGCAGTCAATTTGCCCGGGTCGGCAATCCGCATTGCGTGACATTGGTGGACAGTGCAGAGGCCTTGCCGGGCAATGAGCAGATGAGGGAATCGCCATTGGCCGAGGGGCTGATGCGGATCGCCTACGCGATGCCTGCCGGGGCGGGTAAACCCTGTCCGGCAGGGATTAATCTGCAATGGGCGATGCGTGAGTCCGAGCAGCGAGTGGTTGCGCGAGTATTTGAACGCGGCGAAGGGCCGACGGCGTCCTCAGGGACGAGTGCGTCAGCGGTGGCGTGTGCGGCGTGGCGGGTAGGTTGGGTGAGTGCCGGCGAGGTGAAGGTAACGATGCCCGGTGGCACGGCGCCGATTTTACTGGAAGAAGAACAAGGGGAACTGAGCCGGGTCAGCCTGTTCGGCACGGCTCGATTGGTGGAGTGAATTTGAAATTGCCTTCGCGAGCAGGCTCGCTCCCACAGTGGTTTTGTGTCGTTCACAAAACCTGTAGGAGTGAGCTTGCTCGCGAAGGGGCCAGTCCAGTCACTGCAATTCTCAGATTTGTTCGCTGGAGAACTCCACCACCGGCATCGTCCGCTTCATCAACACCTTGCCGCCGCGCACCGAATACAGCGGCAAGCCCTGGCTGCGGATCACCTCGTAGTCGTTTTCCGCCGAGAGGATCAACAGGTTCGCCGGCCGTCCGGGTTCAAGCCCGTAGCGCTCACCCAATGCCAGGGCCTTGGCGCTGTTGACGGTGACCAGGTCCAGTGCGTTTTGCAGGTTGCGATAACCGAGCATGTGGCAGATATGCAGGCCGGCTTCGAGTACCCGCAGAATGTTGCCATTACCCAGCGGGTACCAGGGGTCGACGATCGAGTCCTGGCCGAAACACACGTTCATGCCGGCTTCCAGCAGTTCGTTGACCCGGGTCACGCCCCGGCGTTTCGGAAAGTTGTCGAAACGGCCTTGCAGGTGAATGCTTTCGGTAGGGCAGGAGACAAAGCTGATTCCGGCGTGCCCAAGCAGGCGAAACAGCTTGGCGCAGTAGGCGTTGTCGTACGAGCCCATGGCCGTGGTATGGCTGGCGGTGACCCGCGAGCCCATGTCGCGGCTGCGGGCTTCTTCGGCCAGCACTTCCAGGAAACGTGATTGCGGGTCGTCGGTTTCATCGCAATGCACGTCCACCAGACAACCGGTGCGCTCGGCCAGGTCCATGAGGAATTTCACCGAGCTGACGCCCTGGTCGCGGGTGTACTCGAAATGCGGAATGCCGCCCACCACATCGGCACCCATGCGGATGGCTTCTTCCATCAGCTCGCGACCATTGCGGTAGGACTCGATGCCTTCCTGGGGGAATGCGACGATCTGCATGTCGACCAGATGCCGGCTTTCTTCGCGCACCTCGAGCATGGCCTTGAGTGCGGTGAGCTGCGGGTCGGTGACGTCGACGTGGGTACGCACGTGCTGGATGCCATGGGCGGCGAGGGCCCTGAGGGTTTTCCTGGCGCGCACCTTGGTGTCTTCTTCGGTGATGGTGACCTTGCGCTCGCCCCAGCATTCGATGCCTTCGAACAGCGTGCCGCTCATGTTCCAGCGCGGCTCGCCAGCGGTCAGGGTGGCATCGAGGTGGATGTGCGGCTCGACGAAGGGCGGCACCACCAGGTTGCCACCGGCGTCCAGATCGTCGGGGCCCAGGGTCGGCGCCTCGGTTTGCCGGGCGATGTTGCTGATCAGGCCGTTTTCAAGGTGCAGCTCATGCAGGCCTTCCTGGTTGCGCAGCCGGGCGTTGATGATGTGCATCAGGCAGATCCTTTCATTGAACCGTTTGGACATTACCTCTACGTTAGCTCGGCAGCGGTAAATGCCGCCAGTGGTGTTTTGTAGATATCGTCTTGAGCCTGATTGCGCGACTGTGGCGGGTAAACGCCCGTAGGACCCAGCGGTGCGGCGACCCGACTTGCTGGCGAAGAACGATGACGCGGTGCAACAGACAAACCGCAGCGCCTGGTTCGCCGGCAAGCCTGGCTCCTACATGCGAAGGCGCCCGAAAGACCAACACAATGCTCAAGGCCACCACACCGTGTAGACGTCCAAATTATTTATTTAGCGACTGGCGTCAAACAGCCATCTTCAGTGGCAAAAAGCGCATCAGCGCAGCGACGATGGCTTCGGGAGCATCCTCCTGCACCAGGTGCCCGGCGTTGGCAACAGGGTGAAACTGCGCCCCAGGAATCATTTGCTGCAAAGCCCGCCCGCGTTCGATGGGAATCCACTGGTCGTCCTCTCCCCAGAGAATCTGCACCGGGCAGCGAATCGTCGGGTACAGCCCCTCGGCCTCGCGGGTGTAGCGTTCGTCCATTTGCGCGATCTGCCGATAGAACGCCGCTTGCCCAGGTTCGCCCAGCCACGGTTGCACGTAAGGTGCGAGTTCGTCGTCCGGGATGTCCCGCTTGATCGCCCCGCGAATATAAGCCGCCACGACGGCCCGCTGGATGTAATCCGGCAGGCCGCTGAACGCGGCTTCGTGCTGGCGTACATGCTGCACGAACGGCGAACCCCAGGGCGTCAGCGCCACCGGATCGATCAGTGTCAGGCTGCGGTAATCCTTGCCGTTGAGCAAATGGCTGCGCAGGGCGGTCGCCCCGCCGAAGTCGTGGGCCACCACGTCCGGGCGATCCAGGCCCCAATGTTCCAGCAACTGGGCCAACAGCTGGTTTTGCACGCCCAGGGAGACGTCGCCATCGACCTTTTCCGATTGCCCGTAGCCCAGCAAGTCGAAATAGTGCACCCGGTGCGTGGTGATGAAGTGCGGCGCAATCCTGTGCCAGACAAAGGAAGAGAAGGGTGTGCCATGCACGAACACCAGCGGCGGTCCATCGCCGCGCACGGCGTAGCGAACGTTATGCCCGTTGAAACGATAGCTTTGAGCCAGTGGCCAGTCAGTCATTGGCGTGTCCTCTTGGCGGATGCGAGGGCCAAAGCATAGGCATAAAAAAACCACCGGTCTCGGTGGTTTTTTTGATCGATTGGCTCACTCGCCGCGATAGATGCACCCGCTGGTGCAGGTCTCGTGAATCCGGATGGCGCTCAATTCCGGCAGCAGCGGCTTGAGTTCAGCCCAGATGAATTTGGCCAGCACTTCGCTGGTCGGATTCTCCAGGCCAGGAATATCGTTCAGGTAGTTGTGGTCCAGACGCTCATACAGCGGCTTGAAGATCGCCTTGATTTCCGAGAAGTCACGAATCCAGCCAGTATGCGGATCGAGGTCGCCACTGAGGTGAATCGCCACTTTGAACGAGTGACCGTGCAGGCGGCCGCACTTGTGGCCATCCGGGACGTGGGGCAGGCGGTGGGCGGATTCGAAGGTAAATTCTTTGAAGATTTCCACAGTGGTTTCAGCTCTGTTCAGGTGGCGATCGCCGCGGCGATGTGGGCAGGAGGCGAGTTTAACAGCTTGTCCTGACTAAAGGGTCAGCAAGCGTTCGGCGAGACGACCGTTGGCCGTCAGTTCGAGAAACTCGTCGCCCAGGCGGCGGCTTTCATCCATCGTCGTGCGCCAGTATTTCTGGCGGCTCGGGGCGTCGCCCATGAAGCGCTTGAAGTCATTACGATCTGGCAATTTGCCATAGGGTAGGCGCGCCAGGTATTCCTTCGATGGCGCCAGCAGCAGCACATCCTGCAAGCGCGCAGGGCAGGCGCGGCGCCACGGCAGGGTCTTGTCGAACCAGCCGGGAATCACCCGGTCGGTGAAGTGCGGATACAGCACGATGTCATTGCCGCTGTAGGGCAGGTCCAGGTGATAGTCCAGCAGGCCGCCATCGCGGAACGTGCCCGCACCAGCGCCGGGCAGGTCGCGCACGCCTTCCATCACCATCGGGATCGAACCCGAGGCCAGCAGGGCCTGGCGCAGATTGGAGGTGTCCAGCGCGACGAAGCGCGACGGGAAGTCGTTCAGCGCGTTGACCGGCGGTGCCAGGCGCGGGTCGTGGATGATCAGCCGTTCGAAGTGCCGGGCCAACCGCGCACGGCCGCGCAGGTTGTCGGCGATCACCGCCGACAAGCCTAATCCCAGGCGGCCGCGATGGTCTTGCGCGAGCAAGCCGTGGCTTTTGACCACCATGATGTTCAAGCGGTAGTGGGGGTTGTCGAGCAGGGCGGCGTCACGGCCATCGAGCAGATCATCGAGCATGCGCCGCGAGCTTTGGCTGATCTGCGCCATGGTCACGCCTTTGGCGAAGTTCTGTTCGGTATAGAGGTGGCCAAGGCGCCGCAGGCCTTCGGCGGCATCCGGCAGGCAGGCGCTGGCGAAGCGCCAGGAGCCCACCGAGGCGCCGATCAACGAGCGCTCCCGCGGCGCCGCTGGCAGCCATTCGCCGAACAGGGCCAGGTCCAACCCCTGGATCCCCAAGGCTTTTGGGCCTCCAGCGGCACCGGGTAGCGTGCCGACATCGGCGGCGCTCAAGCCACGCTCTCGAATGCGTGCCAGGGCCCGGGCGCCGGCCTTGAGGGTCAGGGAGGGGAACTTGATATGGATTGCGGTCATGCCGGTCTCGAATGCGGGCGAACGGGCGGATTATAAGCGTGTGGGTGACGCAATTTCCGTGATGCCGTGCCCGCCTTTGGTAGATGGCCGCTTTAATAGACGGTTTATTGGCGTGAAGTGACCTTGTCCGACGAGGCCACCGTGCCGCTGCCGCAATTGATGTACGAAGAGGATTTCAGCCAGCGCTGGTCCGGATAATAGGAAAACAACAGCTGCCCATCCTTCATCGAGTCAATCAGGCGATGGGCGATGGCCGGCCTGACCGCCGGGCAACCGAGGCTCCTGCCGATCCGGCCGTTGGCACGCGCCAGCACCGGGCTGACATAGGGCGCGCCATGAATGACGATTGCGCGGTCGAAGGCGTTATCGTTGAAGCCGGGTTCCAGGCCTTCCATGCGCAAGGAATAGCCATTCTGGCCGACGTAACTCTGTTGGGTACGGTACAGGCCCAGGCTGGTGGCGAAGCTTTCGTTCTGGTTGGAAAACTGGGTCGCCATGTTTTCGCCGCTGTTGCGACCGTGGGCGACCAGTTCGTGGAACAGTAGCTTGCGTTTTTTCAGGTCAAACACCCACAGGCGTTGTTCGGTCGACGGCAGGGAATAATCGATCACTGCTAGTCTCTGGGCCGGTGCTGCGCCTTGGGCGCGGGTACACTGTGTTGCGCGAACCGCCAGGGCAATGACCTTGGCATTGGCGTTTGGAGCAGCTTTGGCCAGCGCGACTTCGAGCGAATCGGCGTAGGCTGATGGTAGGAAAGCCGACGTCAGCAACAAGGCTGTCAGTGAGCCAAAGCGAAGTAGCGCCATAAAAATGTCTCATCAGGAATATGTCGAGTCTAGCAGCGAGTTGAACGCTAGCCCTTTGATTACAGGCGATTAAGGATTATCCATGGGTCAATTAACAAGGTTATTCGTCATAAGCCGTGTATTTTTTATGGTCTTTCTGATCAGCGGCACTGCTATGGGGGAAACTTCGCCGATCGTGCCGGTATCTCCGGCGCCGGTGAGTGTGCTCGGCGCTGCACCCGATGATGAGTTCGGCCAGGCGATCCAGGCGCAGCTCGAACCCCTGCAATCGGCATTTCCTCCCCTGCTGACCTCGCGCAAGCACCAACGGGTGGATGTCACCCGGGTGGTGCTGGATTTCTATTCGCACCGCAATTTCCGCGCCGCCTGGATGAACGGGCGCGATGTCAGCCAATTGCTCAAGGGCCTGGATGGCACCCAGGCCGATGGCCTGGTGCCTGAGGATTACCGGGCTGGCGAACTGGCCAAGGCGCAACTGGCGTTGCAGGCAACGGCGCCGACACCGGCGCAATGGGCGGCTTTCGATATTGCGGCAACCCGCACCTACGTCACGGCGCTGCTGCATTTGCGCCGGGGCAAGGTCGATCCGGCACGCCTGGATTTTCATTGGAACTTCGATCCCGAGGGCGTCGATCCTCGCGAGGACATGAACACCTTCTTTACCGCCCTGGATGATCACGACGTCGCTCGCGCTTTCGCCCAGGCGCCGCCCCAGGAGGCCGTTTATCGCAGCCTGCGCGAAAGCCTCGCGCAATTGCGCAGGGTTCGTGATGCCGGCGGTTGGCCGAAAGTCGCCGAAGGACAGTCGCTCAAGCCCGGCATGGACAATGCCGCGGTCAGGCAATTGCGCGCGCGCCTGGTGGCGGCCGGATACCTGGACCCGCACAAGTCCAGGCGCACCGATTACGACGACAGTGTCATTGCCGCGGTGAAGAAGTATCAGCTCGAGCAATACCTCGGCGCCGATGGCGTGGCGGGGGCGGGGACCCTGGCGGCACTGAATGTGCCGGTCGAGGCGCGAATCGACCAGGTGCGGGTGAACATGGAGCGGGCGCGGTGGTTGCTCTATAAGCTGCAAGGCACGTTTGTGATCGTCGATATAGCTGGCTACAAGGTCGCCCTGTATCGTGACGGCCAGCCGATCTGGCGTTCCCGGGTGCAGGTCGGTAAGCCGTTTCGCAGCACGCCGGTCTTCCAGTCCGAAATCACCTACATCACGTTCAACCCCACCTGGACCGTTCCGCCGACGATTCTCGTCAAGGATATGCTGCCCAAGATCCAGCAGAATCCGGGCTACCTCGCGGCCAACCGGATTCGCGCCCTGGATCGGGAAGGCAACACGCTCGATCCGTCGACCGTCGACTGGTCCAATGCGCGCGGCATCACACTGCGCCAGGACGCCGGCCCGGACAACTCGCTTGGGCAAGTGGTCATCCGGTTCCCCAACGACTATGCGATCTACCTCCACGACACTCCGCATCGCGAGCTGTTCGCCAAATCCATGCGCGCCACCAGCTCCGGCTGCATCCGGGTGGAGAACCCGCTGCAACTGGTCGAACTGTTGTTCAACGACCCTGTGCGCTGGAACGCGGCGGGTATTCAAAAGCAGCTGGCGAACGGCAAGACCCAAAACATCAAGCTTCCGGTCAAGGTGCCCGTGCTGCTGGCCTATTGGACAGTGGACCTGAATACCGACGGACGGGTGACGTTCAAACCCGACGTTTATGGTTACGATTCCCCGGTGTTGCGACTCTTGAACCAGCCTTCCAAGTTGCCCGCCCTGGAGTTGCAAAGTGCAGAGCCGTCGCTGGTCGTAACAGGTCAAGACAAGTTGTAGTCATGGAGCTTTATCGACAAGCCAGGTCGGGGGGACCCGTTGAAACTATGGAGATGAAAACGGGTCGCAGTTGATCAATCAACAGGGATAGGGACATTGATATGGATGTTGCCGACAAAAAAACGACGCTTATCACGGGGGCTCTCCGGGTGCACGACCTGGACGAGTGCCGCAACATTCAAAAGGGGCCAGTGTTCATCGTGGCGTCGGTGCATCGGCCAAAGACTTTCCGTTGCACACGTATGCCGACGTTCCAATGATCACCATGAATGGTGCCATTTCGAAATTCAAAGGGACGGGTATCACCCCGTTCTTTTATGTCTGCACCGACCAGGGATTTTCAGAACAGCAACCGGAGTTGTTCACCGAGGCCATGCGCATCAGCGAGCGGGTTGCACTGTGGGAAAAACATGTCTGGCACACGTCGCTAAAGCCCCAGGGCAAGTTGTACTTGCTGAGCCGGGCACCCAGGTTGTTGTGGCGTGATTTTTTCAGGACTGACAAAGACCTTGTCCGGGTCCGCAAGCTAGGCAGGGGGCGGAGTAAAACCCTGGGTTTCAGCAAGAACCTTAAACGTGGTTTTTTTGACGCCCGTACCGTGGCCTACCTGGCTTTGCAGCTTGCCTACCACCTGGGATTCAACCGGGTGTTTCTGGTGGGCGTCGACCTGGACCCGGCAGTGGGGCGTTTCTATGAAGTGCCCGGCAGATTCGTTTCTCCCTGTGTGCTCGATGAGCATTTTCATACGCGAATCCTGCCGTCGTTCGAGATCCTGTCCAAGCAGGTCGTGAACGAGGATTTTCAGGTCTACAACCTGTCCGATGTCTCGAAAATTCCACCTCGATTGATCCCCCGGATGACCCAGGCAGAACTCGACAGGTTGCTCTGACGGATTGTTCGTCTGCACGGCATTCATCATTTCGAATCACTCTCGTGGTGCGAAAGCGTTCGTGGCTATGCCAAAGTACCGGCTTTTCACCGACCCATTGTCGGTCGATGATATTGGCGGTCAAGCCAGCCCGCGGGAGCGTGCCGATGAACAGACTTTGCGCCGTGGTCGCGCTGATCGTGTTGACGTTCGCCAGCGCGGGCCCGAGCAGCGCGCGGGATTCAGCAAGCGCCAGGCCGCAATCGGTGGCGGGGGTATTCGACTACTACCTGCTGGCGCTGTCCTGGTCACCCACCTACTGCCTGTCCCATCGAGACGATGCGCAATGTTCCGGCAAAGGCTATGGCTTTGTGCTTCACGGCCTTTGGCCGCAATACACCCAGGGTGGTTGGCCGAAGTCCTGTGCGCCGAGGGTCAAGCTCTCGGCAGAGGAGCGGGCGAAGGGCTTGATGCTGTACCCGTCGCAGAAGCTGCTTGAGCACGAATGGGCCAAGCACGGCACGTGCAGCGGCCTCGGCGCCATCGGTTATCTGGAGGCTTCCGACAAGGCCTTGGGTGCGGTCAGGATTCCCGAACAACTGCAACCGTTGAGCAGCACCCATTATTTTTCAGCCCGGGATATTGCGCAGATGTTCCGCCAAAGCAATCCGGGGATGGCGGCGGATGGCATTGTGGTGATCTGCAACGGGCCGCAGTTGTCCGAGGTTCGGGTCTGCATGGACAAGGACCTGGCCTTTGCCTCTTGCGGCAAAGGCGTGAAGACACAGTGCCGTGCCGGGGATATCCGGGTTCCGCCTTTGCGGTGATCAACCTAGCGCCAGTCCTGCCTGTACCACCGACAGCAGATTGTTTTCGGTCAGCGCCACCGCATCCGGTCGCCTTGCGGCTTGCTCGATCGTCTGTAGCCACCAATGTGTTGCGCCGTGTTCGTCCACGGTACGTAACAGGGCCAGTTCGTTGTCACTGGCGTGAATTTCGACACGTCCCTCGCCATCCGCCGTGAAGCGCTCAACAGGGTCGAACGTGATGCTGTGGTGATTGCCGGTGATCACCAGTTGGTCGATGGCATAGTCGAACGTATCACCCAGCGGGTGGCTCTCGAACACGTGAGTGGGGTTGCGCCGCAGAACCAGGCCAGCCCCGGTCAAGGGCTGCAACCAGGTCTCGATCCGGTGATACAGCTCATTAACCTGGTCCGGCCAGCTGTCGATCGCCTGATCGATCAGGCTGGTAGGCCGGGTCTGTTTCAGTTTTGCGGCCAACTCGTCTGCCTTGCTCATTTCGTTTCCCTGTCGTGGTGTAACACTCATCGTAGCTCCTTGAGAGTGATGCGGCTGTTGTCCTGCGTCATGCCCCTGACGATTTCCAGAAACGGGGTAATCATTTGGCATTTGCTGCCCTTTTCTCGAGGGTAACACCGTAAACTTGGCGCACAAAATCAGGAGGCGTGGGGTGTCGCTCGTGCCTTGTCCTTTCAGGGAGCGCTTTTTGCCAACACGCCTTGATGACCTGTACCACGCCCAGGGCGTTGCCTTGAAACGCATACCGCTGCGCAAGGCAGCGGTGGTGTTTATCGGCGCGGTGTGCCTGTGCCTTTGCGGCTTGCTTTATTTGCAACTGGAACAATCCCGGCGCCATGACTTGAGCCAGGCCCAGGTCGCTTCGTCGAACCTGACGCGGGCCATGGCACAACAGGCCGAAGACACCTTCATGCAGGCCGATCTGGTGCTGACCAGCCTGGTGGACTGGATTCAGGCCGACGGATCCGGCCCGGCCCAGCGTCCGCGTTTGCAGAAAACGTTCGCCCGGCGAGTGCAGGCGCTGGAGCAAATGCACGGCATCCTGTTGTTCGACCAAAAGGGCCAGTGGGTCGTCACCTCGTTTGAAGCACTGCCGCGCGGGAACGGCGTGGCGGACCGCGAATACTTCAAGTTTCACCAGCAGAATGTCTCAACCGTCGCGCACATCGGCCCGGCCATCCGTAGTCGGGAAAATGGCGAATGGATCATTCCGATCTCCAGGCGGGTCAATGACAGGAATGGCCAGTTCCAGGGGGTGCTGCTGGCCGGGATCAAGATGTCGTACTTCGAGCGGTTCTTCAAAAGCTTCAGCATCGACGACAACGGCGCGATGTTCCTGGCGTTGACAGACGGCACCTTGCTGGCCCGTCGGCCCTATGTGCAGGCGCAGATCGGTACGTCATTGGCCAACGGGGAAATCTTTCAGAACCTGCTGCCCCGGGCAACTTCCGGCAACGCGATGTTCGCTTCCGAGATGGACTCGATTATCCGCCTGCATGGCTATCGGCAGTTGGAGGCCTACCCGCTGGTGGTCTCGGCGGCATCTTCCCGGGACTCGATCCTGGCGGGCTGGTACGACACGGCGTTGCGCTCCAGCGCCATTGTCGTGCTGGTCATGCTGGGCATCGGATTGATCGGCTGGGTGTTCATTCGCCAGGTGCGTGTCGGTGAACAGGTCGAGGCGGATTTGCGCCAGGCTCAGCAAGCGCTGGAGCTGATTGCCACCCACGACAGCCTGACCGGCCTGGCCAATCGCCGGTTGTTCGAGCGGGCCCTCGACATCGAATTCGGGCGCGGCGCCCGGCAGCACAGCCCGCTGAGCCTGATCATGCTCGATATCGATTTCTTCAAGCGCTACAACGACACCTACGGTCATGTGGTGGGCGATCACTGCCTGGCCGAAGTGGCGCGTGCCGTGAAAAGTTGTTGCCATCGCAAGGCCGATCTGGCGGTGCGCTACGGTGGCGAAGAGTTTGCGGTGTTGCTGCCCGACACCGATATCCAGGGCGCCATGACCCTTGCCGAGCAGATTCGCCGTGCCGTCATGGGCAAGAACATCAGCCATACGGGTTCGCCCAGCGGGTACGTGACCGTCAGCCTCGGTTGTTATTCGTTCGTGCCGACGGGGCGCGACAGCATGGAAGTGTTCATCCAGCGCGCGGATGCGGCGCTGTACCAGGCCAAGCATTCGGGCAGGAACCGTTCGGCGACGTTGTCGATGGAGGGCGTGGCCGAGGCGCTGATGCGATCGGATCGCTGATGCCGCTGCGCGACTGCCGGTAGCCGATTGTCTGCCTGTCAGAACTTGTTCATTTGATCGTCTAGAGTTCCGATAGCTCTGCCGGCCCCGGCAGATCTCCCCATCGCACGGACGGTCGCTACTATGTCGATAACCCAAGCTTTGACCTCCATTGCCCTTATCGTTGTGTCCAGCGCGGTGTTTCCGCTGGTCAGTCAGGCGCAATCGAAAATCACCGCCGAAGAAGCGCACGCCATCGGCGTGGATGCCTACGTTTATTTTTACCCGCTGTTGACCATGGACATCACCCGCAAGCAATTTACCAACATCGAACCGGGCAAGGAGTTCGGCAAAGGCCCGATGAACATGTTCGTGAGTGTGCCTGAGTACCCGCCCGCGAGTTTCAAAGGGGTGGTGCGGTCCAATTTCGACACCTTGTATTCCATCGCCTGGCTTGACCTGACCAAGGAACCGCTGGTCATCGCCGCGCCGGACACCGCAGGACGCTTCTACTTGCTGCCGATGCTCGACATGTGGAGTGACGTATTCGCTTCGCCGGGCTGGCGCACCACGGGAACCGACGCCGCACAGTTCCTGGTGACGCCACCGGGCTGGACCGGCACCGTGCCTGCGGGGTTGAACCATCTGCCGGCACCGACGCCCTTTGTCTGGGTGATCGGGCGCACCAAGACCGATGGCGCGGCGGACTACGCGGCGGTGCACAAGATCCAGGCCGGCTACACGGTGACGCCGTTGTCCCGGCTGGGCAAGGGCGCAGAGCCGGTCGCGATCAAGATCGACCCGGCCGTGGACATGACCACCCCACCGAAAATCCAGGTCGACACGATGTCGGCGGCCGACTACTTCGCCTATGCCGCCGAACTGCTCAAGGTGCATCCGGCCCACGGCACCGACCAGCCGCTACTGGCGCAGATCAAGCGCATCGGCATCGAGCCGGGCAAGTCGTTCAGCATGGATGCCCTGGACCCTGAAATAAGAGCGGCGCTGGAGACTGCGCCCAAGGACGCGCAAGCACTGATGACGTGGAAGGTGCCGACCCTTGCACGCGTGGTCAATGGCTGGTCGATGAACACCGACACCATGGGCGTCTACGGCAACTATTACCTCAAGCGCGCGATCGTGGCGCAGGTGGGGCTCGGCGCCAACTTGCCCGAAGACGCGATTTATCCGTTGAATATCGGCGATGCAGACGGCAAACCCCTCGACGGCGCGCACAAGTACGTACTGCATTTCCCCAAGGATGAGGCGCCTCCGGTGAACGCCTTCTGGTCGATCACGCTCTACGACCCCGAAGGTTTCCAGGTGGGGAACGGGCTCAACCGCTTTGCGGTCAGCAGCTGGATGCCGTTCAAGAGCAACGCCGACGGTTCGCTGGACATCTACTTCCAGAATGAAAGCCCCGGCAAGGACTTGGAGGCCAATTGGCTACCGGCGCCCAAGGGCCCATTCAACCTGACCATGCGCTTGTACGGTCCGAAGGCCGAGGCGTTGAACGGCAAGTGGAATCCGCCAGCGGTCAAGCAGATGTAGGCGCGGGCAATCCAGGCAGCCGGCGATTGGACGTCGTCGGCTGAACTGCCGGCAGTGTTCAGGTGGTTGCAGGTAATCTTTTCCAATACAAACGTTCGAGCGTACGCAAACGCTGCATTTTATGATCTGCGGCTCACAGGGATCGTTTGTTGCGGGTGTGATTCTGACGCGTGTGACAGGGATATTTTCATTTAAAGGATTAAGCAGTATGAGTCGTATGCAGTTTTACATAGCCAAGACAAAGACAGATCGCAACAGCGCAAATATTCTCGCTGTTTTTGCCTGTGGGAGAGACGAACCCCAATGGTGTTGGGTGCCCGTGGGGTTTGTGGTGCAGTTGATCAATCAGGGGGTGCCGTTCAACACACTGTTGAAGAGAAGTGACAATGATTATGTGAAGGGAGCCAGGGTCGAAGTGCATGACGAGGTTTTTTTACGAACAGTCGCCAATAACACCCCCGGCGATAGCCTGGACAATTTGCCGACAATCGTCGAATGAGTTTAATGCACTGATGTTGCAAGCAGCCGACGATGGACCATCATCGGCTGCCCTTACGCGTTCAGCTGCCCGTCCCGCCGCCAGCCCCGCCGGTCCCGCCGCCGGCTGCCCCGGTGCCACCTCCGGCACCCGAACCGCTGTTACTGCCCGCGCTTCCACTTGAAGAACCGGTTGCACCACCGTCACCGGCGTTGCCGCCCGAGGGCGAGCTCGGCGTGTTGTCCGGTGGCATGACAGGGCCGCTGGTTGCGCCGGATTTAGTGCTCGTCGTATCAGCATCATCGCCGGACGCAGCGAAGGTAGCCAGGGAGGCCGTGCACAGCAATCCAGCGAGAAACAGTGAAGCGATTCTGGTGTTCATCATGGTCCGTCTCCAAAAGATGAGTCGTTACCTGAAATTGGTGTGAAGGGCAGGGCGGTTGGTGCCAGCTGGATGACGAGTGGCAGGCTACGCTGGACCGAACACCTGGCAGGCCATGCGGTCACAGCCATGAGGCCGAGCCAAACGGGACGGTGGTCATGAAAAAGCTGCGAATCGCGACGTTCAACGTCAACGGCATGCGCGCCCGCCTGCCGAATCTGTTGGCCTGGCTTGAGCGTGAGCAGCCGGACATCGCCTGCCTTCAGGAACTCAAGTCGGTCGACAGTGCGTTTCCCGCCGCGCAGCTTGAGGCCATCGGCTACGGCGCGATCTGGCAGGGGCAAGCGTCGTGGAACGGGGTGGCGATCCTGGCGCGGGATGCGCAGCCGCTGGAAAGCCGCCGAGGCCTGCCGGGCGATGCCGACGATAGTCACAGCCGGTATCTGGAAGCGGCCGTACACGGGATTGTGGTGGGGTGCCTGTACTTACCCAACGGCAACCCGCAACCGGGGCCGAAGTTCGATTACAAACTGGCCTGGTTCGAGCGCCTGATACGCTACGCGCAGACGCTACAGGGCAGTGAGCATCCGGTGGTGCTGGCGGGGGACTACAATGTGGTTCCCACCGACCTCGATATCTACAACCCACGTTCCTGGCTCAAGGATGCCTTGCTGCAACCCGAGAGCCGCGAGTGTTATCAGCGCCTGCTGGATCAGGGCTGGACCGATGCCGTGCGTCATCTGTATCCGCACGAGCGGGTCTACACCTTCTGGGACTATTTTCGCCAGCACTGGCAGAAGAACTCCGGGTTACGCATCGATCACCTGTTGCTCAACCCGGCCTTGAGTCCTTACCTGGAGGAGGCCGGTGTCGATGCCTGGGTGCGCAACGAACCCCATGCCAGCGACCATGCGCCCACCTGGATTCAATTGGGCTCGCGCAAGCGCCGTTGATTTTTCTTGCCGGCCGATTGGCTAAATCAATTGTCGGCCGTGCCCCTTCATCCCTTATACATAGCGTCCACAGCTTGCGTGCATAAGGATCAAGCGATGAGCGAGCCACGTCTGAAAAACCCTGCTGCCTACCTGCAACGCCTGGGATTCGAAGCGCCCCCCGCGCCGACGCTTGAAACCCTGCGCCTGCTTCAATTGCGTCACACCGGTGCCTTTGCGTTTGAAAACCTCACCACGCTGGCGGGCGAGCCGGTGCGCATCGACTTGGCGTCGATCGAGCAAAAGGTCCTGCAGGATAGGCGCGGCGGTTACTGCTACGAACTCAACTATCTGTTTCTGACCTTGCTCCAGGCGCTCGGCTTCGACGCGCGGGGCATTAGCGGGCGCGTGGTCATGGGCCAGCCGGAAGGCGCCTGGACCGCGCGTACTCACCGCCTGAGCCTGGTGACCCTCGATGGCGTGCGCTACATCACCGACGTCGGTTTCGGCGGCATGGTGCCCACCGCACCGCTGTTGCTCGACAGCCTCGATGAGCAATTGACACCCCATGAGCCGTATCGCATCGAGCAGCACGCCGACGGCTACACCCTTCGCGCCAAGGTCGCGAATGAGTGGCGCCCAATGTACATCTTCGACCTGCAGCGCCAGGAGGACATCGATTACACGGTCGGCAACTGGTACGTCTCGACCCACCCCGAATCATCGTTCGTTAAACAGCTGATGGTGGCCCGAACCGGGGAAGGGTGGCGACGTACCCTCAACAACGGCAGCTTTGCCATTCATCACATGGGGCAGGACAGTGAACGCCGGCAAGTGGCCGATGTAGAGGCGTTGATCGGCGTCCTGGAGAGCGAGTTCGATATTCGGGTGCCCACGCATCCGACGTTGATGCGCACACTTGAGCGATTGATAGCGCCGCAATAGGCGGTTCATCGTGCACACAATAAAAGTGCGGATTGGATCGGCCTGCCCCTTTTCCGTGCCTGATTACGGCTGGGCTTCGGGCTCCATCACCCGCTGAATTTCGCTGAGGGCTTGCGCGAGCTTTTTTTCCAGGCTTTTCAACTCAGAGGCGGTGATCCCCTTTTTCAGGTGCCTGGCCGTACTGCTCTCGGCTTTGTCATGCTCGGTCAGCAACGCCCGACGCAGCGTGTTGTTGATCGCGGTCTGGTAACCGTAGCCCTCGCTCTCTGCGAGCGCGCGTGCCGCCTCGATGACGACGTCATCGAGCATGATGGTGATGCGGGTCTTGCCTTTGCCGGGGGCAATTGCCCCGCGCCTGGCATGGCTGAAGTCGTACTCGTCTTTCATGGGTCAAACCTCCAGATACTGGCGGCGCTCGTTTTTGCTGGCGAGGCGCGCGGAAATGATTCGAACGAAATTCGGGTCACGGTAGGTGTACGCCACGACCAGCAAACGACCTTTGGCGTCCAGCCCCATGATGATCCAGCGTTGTTCATCATGGTGATCGTCCTCAAGGGTCAGTGCCCGTTCATCATGGAACACTGGCTCCGTCTCAGCGAGGCTGATGCCCAGGTGCTTGAGTTTGTTGGCTGCGTTCTTCGCCTTGTGATACTGAATTTCGAATGGCTTCATTATGCATACTTTATATGTATATGAAAGACGGCGATCGCTACCGATGGTCGCCAGGAATTCAAAAGACTAGTGGGCGCGGGAGAATGGGGCGGACGGATGTATTGCAGGGTTTTTTTGCGAGCTGGAGCGCGGTGGCACTCAGTCTGCATGAACGACCGTTCATAATTTGACTGGCAAGTTGTATACAACTCTATAGACATTTGTCCTAGATCTTGAATACAGTGTGCGCATAACAAAAACCAGGGAACCCCCTAACATGAAAACGCCCCATGTTTCACACCAACGGCCTGAAGATGAAAATCTCGGGATCGGCGCGAATATGGCTTACGGCCTGCAACATGTTCTGACCATGTACGGTGGCATCGTCGCGGTGCCCTTGATCATTGGTCAGGCCGCCGGGCTGTCGCCGGCGGACATCGGTTTGTTGATTGCTGCTTCATTGTTTGCGGGGGGGCTGGCCACGTTGCTGCAAACCCTGGGTCTACCGTTTTTCGGTTGTCAGTTGCCGCTGGTACAGGGCGTGTCGTTTTCCGGTGTCGCGACCATGGTGGCGATTGTCAGCAGCGGTGGTGAAGGCGGGTTCCAGTCGATCCTGGGGGCGGTGATAGCCGCGTCCCTGATCGGGTTGCTGATCACACCGGTGTTCTCGCGAATCACCAAGTTCTTCCCACCGCTGGTCACGGGCATCGTGATCACCACCATCGGCCTGACGCTGATGCCGGTAGCGGCGCGCTGGGCCATGGGTGGCAACAGTCATGCCCCTGACTTTGGCAGCATGGCCAACATCGGCCTGGCAGCGGTGACGCTGGTGCTGGTGCTGTTGTTGAGCAAGATCGGCAGCGCCACCATCTCAAGGTTGTCGATCCTGTTGGCGATGGTCATCGGGACGCTGATCGCGGTGTTCCTCGGCATGGCGGATTTCTCGTCCGTCGGCCAGGGGCCGATGTTCGGTTTCCCGACCCCCTTCCACTTTGGCATGCCGACCTTCCACTTCGCGGCAATCCTGTCGATGTGCATCGTGGTCATGGTGACCCTGGTGGAGACTTCGGCCGATATCCTGGCCGTGGGTGAAATCATCGACACCAAGGTCGACTCCAAGCGCCTGGGTAATGGTCTGCGGGCGGACATGCTGTCGAGCATGATCGCACCGATCTTCGGCTCCTTCACCCAAAGCGCCTTCGCCCAGAACGTCGGGTTGGTGGCGGTGACCGGCATCAAGAGCCGTTATGTGGTGGCGACCGGCGGCCTATTCCTGGTGATCCTCGGCCTGCTGCCGTTCATGGGGCGTGTGATCGCCGCGGTGCCCACCTCCGTCCTCGGCGGGGCCGGTATCGTGCTGTTCGGCACCGTTGCAGCCAGCGGGATTCGGACGCTGTCCAAGGTCGACTACCGCAACAACGTCAACCTGATCATCGTCGCGACCTCCATCGGTTTCGGCATGATCCCGATTGCCGCGCCGAACTTCTACGATCACTTCCCAAGCTGGTTCGCCACGATCTTCCATTCGGGCATCAGCTCCTCGGCAATCATGGCGATCGTGCTCAACCTGACCTTCAACCACCTCACCGCCGGTAACTCCGACCAGCAGTCGGTGTTTGCGGCCGGTACCGAGCGGGTGCTGCGCTATCAGGACCTGGCGGCGTTGCGCGAAGGGGATTACTTCAGCGACGGCAAGTTGCACGACTGTGATGGCAAGGAGATCCCGGTGGTGGAATCGGCGCACGGGGCGGTCGACCCGCGACCGGTGCTGGCTAAAAGCAGCGAGCATGTCTGACCTGCATCGCGGATGAAAAAAGGCCGATCTGTTGAATAGACAGATCGGCTTTTTCTTTGCGGATCAAAAAATCGCTGTCTTTTGCATCGGCCACAAAAAAGCCCCTGAATCTTTCAATTCAGGGGCTTTTGATATTGCTGTCTGGCTCCACGACCTGGACTCGAACCAGGGACCCAGTGATTAACAGTCACTTGCTCTACCAACTGAGCTATCGCGGAATGGCGCCTATGTTACTGATTCAAAAAGAGAAGTCAAGCGTTTGATAGTAAAATGAGGATTTCATCGGGACGGACGGTGGTTTATCACCGATTGGCGGTTACCGGAATCGCTTGGGGGGGCTAACATGGCTGCCCGGAAGTGGTTCCACGCGCTGCCGGCCATTCGCCGATAAGGTACGTGCCATGACTTGCTTGACCGCCACAAAACCTCAACACAATGGGGTGTTCCCATGAGCATCGCGCAAATCAGCCTGCCCAAGGGCGTCGGCCCGCACGCCGAAAAACTGTTCGATGCAATCACCCAGGCCAGCAACGCCGATGAGTTGAACCGTGCGGGGGGGAAGGCCGAGGGTTTTGTCCTGGGCCTGGAAAGCACCAAGGCGATCAAGAGCCAGGTCGCTGAATCTCTGTATGTCGCCTATGACGATGCCGCCAGCCAGCGCGCGACCGAACTGGCCTAGCCGCCGAAGGTAATGGTGCCAAGCATCAGTTTGGCATAGAGCGCCGTGGCACCCAGCTGCACCAGCCACAGGGCCAGGCCACCGAGAAACACGCCGGCAGCGACTTGCATCACCAGGTTGTTGCTGCGTTGTTTGGCCGGGGCGCGGGGGATGAAGTCATCCAGGTCATCGCGGTCGGCGCGTAGGTCATCGTTTTTCATTTGGGCTCTCGTAAGAAATCTCGGGTGTACTTAAAACCCTGTAGGAGCAGCCGGTCGACGCTCGAATGCTCGCGAAAAACCTGAGGGCACCACGGGGCGTCAGGTTTCCCGAGTCATCGTTGACGACCATCTCGAGCAGGCTCGCTCCTACAGTGGATAGATGTGTGCAGTTTAGAGGGCTCGCTCCGGTTGCCGAAAATTATCTGCGACAAATAAAAAACGGGAAGCCCGTGGCTTCCCGTTTTTCTTATCGGCAGACGACTCAGATCACCTGAACGATCGCATCCGTCACAACTTTGATGTTGCTCTGATTCAGCGCAGCCACGCAGATACGACCGGTGTCCAGGGCGTAGATGCCGAACTCGTTGCGCAGGCGATGCACTTGTTCAACGCTCAGGCCGGAGTAGGAGAACATGCCGCACTGACGACCGACGAAGCTGAAATCGCGCTGAGGCGCTTTTTGTGCCAGCAGGTCGACCATCTGGGTACGCATGCCACGAATACGCAGGCGCATTTCGGCCAGTTCGGCTTCCCACTGGGCGCGCAGTTCCGGGCTGTTCAGCACCGCAGCGACAACGCTGGCACCGTGCGTCGGCGGGTTGGAGTAGTTGGTGCGGATCACGCGTTTGACTTGCGACAGTACGCGCGCGCTTTCTTCTTTCGATTCGCTGACGATCGACAGGGCGCCAACGCGCTCACCGTACAGCGAGAACGACTTGGAGAACGAGCTGGAAGCGAAGAACGTCAGGCCCGACTCAGCAAACATACGTACGGCAGCGGCGTCTTCGTCGATGCCATCGCCGAAGCCCTGGTAGGCCATGTCGAGGAACGGCACGTGGCCTTTGGCTTTAACGACTTCCAGGACGTTTTTCCAGTCCGCCGGGCTCAGGTCCACGCCGGTCGGGTTGTGGCAGCAGGCGTGCAGCACAATGATCGAGCCGTTTGGCAGCGCGTTCAGGTCTTCCAGCATGCCGGTACGGTTCACGTCGTGGGTCGCGGCGTCGTAGTAACGGTAGTTCTGCACCGGGAAACCGGCGGTTTCGAACAGCGCGCGGTGGTTTTCCCAGCTCGGGTCGCTGATCGCCACAACGGCGTTCGGCAGCAGTTGCTTGAGGAAGTCGGCACCGATTTTCAGTGCGCCGGTACCACCGACAGCCTGGGTGGTGATGACGCGGCCGGCAGCGATCAGCGGCGAATCATTGCCGAACAGCAGCTTTTGCACCGCCTGGTCGTAGGCGGCGATGCCGTCGATTGGCAGGTAGCCACGGGAAACGTGTTGAGCGGCGCGAATGGTTTCGGCTTCGACAACGGCGCGCAGGAGTGGAATTTTCCCCTCCTCGTTGCAATAAACACCGACTCCCAGGTTGACCTTGTTGGTACGGGTATCGGCGTTGAATGCTTCGTTGAGGCCCAGGATTGGATCGCGTGGTGCCATTTCGACAGCGGAGAACAGGCTCATTTTTGCGGCGGCTCTGAATGGAGAATGGAGGGACGTGTCGCGCTCCAGCCGAATGCACTAGAGCGGTGCACAAACGGGGAGCTAGTATAGAGGCCATCTGCGATTGATGGCGACAGACGAATCGGCTTTTAAGGTAAGTTTTTTCCATTATTTTTCGACCGTTAGTCGATTGGCGTCGTCAAAGGCTTTACCCGTTGTAGGACGTTTGCCTTGAAAGCGCTGGCAATCGGCTCCACATTGAGCGCAATCCAGTTTTTTCCTCGGGCGACATCGGTCGTTTGCGGTCTTTCTCGTTCGTGTCGGTTTAACCGGCAAGAGTGATCCCAGAGGTTCTACATGTCTGAATTCCAGCTAGTCACCCGCTTCGAGCCCGCCGGCGATCAACCGGAGGCTATCCGCCTGATGGTCGAGGGCATCGAGGCCGGGCTGGCGCACCAGACGTTGCTCGGTGTGACAGGTTCAGGCAAGACCTTCAGCATCGCCAACGTGATCGCCCAGGTGCAGCGCCCGACGCTGGTGCTGGCGCCCAACAAGACCCTCGCCGCGCAGTTGTACGGTGAGTTCAAGGCGTTCTTCCCGAACAATGCCGTCGAGTACTTCGTTTCCTACTACGACTACTACCAGCCTGAAGCCTACGTGCCGTCTTCGGACACCTTCATCGAGAAAGACGCCTCGATCAACGACCATATCGAGCAGATGCGGCTGTCCGCGACCAAGGCTTTGCTGGAACGTAAGGACGCGATCATCGTCACCACGGTGTCGTGCATCTACGGCCTGGGCAGCCCGGAAACCTATCTGAAGATGGTTTTGCACGTGGATCGCGGCGACAAGCTCGACCAGCGTGAATTGCTGCGACGCCTGGCGGACTTGCAATACACCCGCAACGACATGGAATTCGCCCGCGCGACGTTCCGTGTGCGCGGCGATGTGATTGATATCCACCCGGCGGAATCGGATTTTGAAGCGATCCGCATCGAACTCTTCGACGATGAAGTGGAAAGCCTGTCGGCATTCGACCCGCTGACCGGAGAGGTCATCCGCAAGCTGCCGCGCTTCACGTTCTACCCGAAAAGCCACTACGTGACGCCCCGGGAAACCCTGATGGCTGCCGTCGAAGGGATCAAGGTCGAGTTGCAGGAGCGCCTGGAATACCTGCGTTCCAACAACAAGCTGGTGGAGGCACAGCGTCTGGAGCAGCGCACCCGGTTTGACCTGGAGATGATTCTCGAGCTGGGTTATTGCAACGGCATCGAGAACTATTCGCGCTACCTGTCCGGTCGCGAAGCTGGGGCAGCGCCGCCGACCCTCTACGATTACCTGCCGGCCGACGCCTTGCTGGTGATCGACGAATCCCACGTCAGCGTGCCGCAAGTGGGCGCCATGTACAAAGGCGACCGCTCGCGTAAAGAGACGCTGGTGGAATATGGCTTCCGCCTGCCGTCGGCGCTGGACAACCGGCCGATGCGTTTCGACGAGTGGGAAAGCATCAGCCCGCAGACGATTTTTGTCTCGGCGACGCCGGGCAACTATGAGGCCGAACACGCCGGGCGCGTGATTGACATGGTGGTGCGTCCGACCGGGCTGGTGGACCCGCAAATCGAGATCCGCCCGGCACTGACCCAGGTCGACGACTTGCTGTCGGAAATCACCAAGCGCGTCGCGCTGGAAGAGCGAGTGCTGGTCACCACGCTGACCAAGCGCATGGCCGAGGACTTGACCGACTACCTGGCCGATCACGGCGTGCGCGTGCGCTATCTGCACTCGGACATCGACACCGTGGAGCGGGTGGAAATCATCCGCGACTTGCGCCTTGGCACCTTTGATGTGCTGGTGGGGATCAACCTGCTGCGCGAGGGCCTGGACATGCCGGAAGTGTCGCTGGTGGCCATCCTCGATGCCGACAAGGAAGGCTTCCTGCGTTCCGAGCGCTCGCTGATCCAGACCATCGGCCGGGCGGCGCGTAACCTCAATGGCCGGGCGATCCTGTATGCCGACCGGATCACGGGCTCCATGGAGCGGGCGATCGGTGAAACCGAGCGCCGCCGCGACAAGCAGATCGCCTTCAACCTGGCCAACGGCATCACGCCCAAGGGCGTGTTCAAGGACGTTGCCGACATCATGGAAGGCGCCACCGTGCCGGGTTCGCGCAGCAAGAAGCGCAAGGGCATGGCCAAGGCCGCCGAGGAAAACGCCCGCTACGAAGCCGAGCTGCGCTCGCCGGGTGAGATCGCCAAGCGCATCAAGGCGCTGGAAGAGAAGATGTACCAGTTGGCGCGTGACCTGGAGTTTGAAGCGGCGGCGCAGATGCGCGACGAGATTGCCAAGTTGCGGGAGCGGTTGATTACTGTCTGAAAGAGCAGAGACAACGTTGACCTGTAGGAGCTGGCTTGCCAGCGAATGGATGGTGGCCCTGATGCAGCCTTCGCTGGCAAGCCAGCTCCTACAGATGGGGTGGTGGTCTCAATGTGCTTCCCCAGCCTTCAACCCCGCCGGCAATGTCCTGGTCAGCAACACCGCCAGCATGCTGATCCCCAGCGCAATCCCGACAAAATGAAACGCATCGTTATAGGCCATGATCGACGCCTGCTGGTGGGCGATCTCGCTGAGCTTGCCCAGCGCCGCCGTTTCGTTGCCCAGGGTGCTGGTCAACGACGCCAGGCGCTCGGCCACCTGCGGATTGCTCGGCACGATCGCCTCGCGCAGATAATCGAAGTAGGTCTTGGTCCGCGCATCCAGCAGGGTGGCGAGGAGGGCGATGCCGATGGCGCCTCCGAGGTTGCGCAGGATGTTGAACAGGCTCGACGCCGAGCCCGCATCCTGGGGCAGGATGTACGCGGTGGCGATCAACGAAATGGTGACCATGATCAGCGGCTGGCCCAAGGCGCGAATGATCTGGATCTGGTTGAACTGTGGCCCGGCGAAATCCGGGTTGAGCACGCCAGAGGAAAAACTCGCCAGGCCGAACAGGCCGAAGCCAATGGTGCACAGCCATTTCGGCGAGACAACCTTCATCAACTTGGGCACCAGCGGAATCAGGAACAGCTGCGGCACGCCCATCCACATGATCACTTCGCCGATCTGCAGGGCGTTGTAGTTCTGGATCTGCGCCAGGTACAACGGCAACAAGTAGATCGACCCGTACAGCCCAACCCCCATCCCGATGCTGGAAATGCTCGATAGGCCGAAATTGCGATTGCCCAGGATGCCGAGGTTGATCAGCGGATTGGGCTTGGAAAACTGCACGATCACGAAGGTGATCAGGCTGATCAGCGCGATGCTGCCCAGAGCCACGATCAGGTCCGACTCCAGCCAGTCCTTGCGATGGCCTTCTTCCAGGAACACCTGCAAACAGCCCAGGCCGACGCCCAGGGTGACAATCCCGGCGTAGTCGGTGCTTTTCAGCAGTTCCCAGTGGGCGGCCTTCTTTTCCAGGCCGTACATCAGGCCGGCGATCATGAGCAGGCCAGGCGGTATGTTGATGTAGAAAATGTATTCCCAGCCCCAGTTTTCCGTCAGCCAGCCACCGAGCGTTGGGCCGATGGAAGGGGCGAAGGTGGCGGTCATGGCGAACATGGCCATGCCTTTGGCGCGGTGATGTTCGGGGAGTTTGATCAGGGTCAGGGTGAACGCCAACGGAATCAGCGCGCCGCCCGTGAAACCCTGCAAGGCACGAAAGACGATCATGCTCTCCAGGCTCCAGGCCATGGAGCACAGCAGCGAGGCAACGAGAAAACCGAGGGATACCCACACCGCCAGGCGTCGCGCCGATAACAGCTGAACCAGCCACGCGGTCAGCGGGATCATGATGATTTCCGCCACCAGGTACGAGGTGGAAATCCACGATCCTTCTTCCAGGGTTGCCGACAGCGCGCCCTGAATGTCCTTGAGCGAGGAGTTGGTGATCTGGATGTCGAGCACCGCCATGAAGGCGCCGAGCATCACGCTCATCACCGCGATCCAGTCCCGCCGGGTCGGTTCCCCGACCGGGCGGATCAGTTGATCACCGGCCATCGTCAGGGGTGTCTTTGCTGCTTAGTTTGCTGGTGAGGTCTTCAGGCGCGTCCTTGATGTTCACCTTGGCGGTCACTGACATGCCCGGGCGGATCTTGCCACGCAACGGGTTGTCTGCGGCGAAGGTCAGTTTCACCGGGATCCGTTGCACGACCTTGGTGAAGTTGCCCGTGGCATTGTCCGGCGGCAACAGGCTGAACTGCGCGCCCGAGGCGGCGAACAGGCTGTCGACCCGGGCTTCGATCGGCGTGTCGCCGTAGGCGTCGAAGGTCAGTTCGGCTTTCTGTCCGGGTTGCATGTGGCCAATCTGGGTTTCCTTGAAGTTGGCCTGAATCCAGATGTCTTCATCGGGCACCACCGACAGCAAATAGGCGCCGGCCTGCACGTATTGGCCATTGCGCGCGGCACGCTGGCCGATCAGGCCGCTGATCGGCGCATGGATTTCACTGCGGGTGAGGTTCAGCTCGGCCTGGGCCAGGTCGGCCCTGGCATTGGCGATCTGCGCGTCGAGGCGCTTGATTTCGGCGTTCAGCGCATTGATTTGCTGGCGCTGGCCCTGGGCGTCCGCCTGGGCCTTGAGCAATTGTGAGCGGGCAATGTGATTGTCGGCCGAGAGCGTGGTCACGCGCTCTTCCGAGACATAACCGGGCTTGCGCAAGGTCTCGGCGCGGGTCAGGTCTATCTGTGAGCGGCCCAGGCTCGCCTGGCTGGACGCCACCTGCGCGTCGCTGGCGGCAATCAGGCTGGCCTGCTGGGTCAGTTTGCTCTGGGCTTGCAGGCGTTCGGCCTGGCGGGTGGCGAGTGTCGCGTTGGCGCGCTCGACGGCGAGGCGGAAATCATCGCCTTCGAGGCGGATCAGCAACTGGCCTTTGTCGACGTGCTGGTTGTCCTGCACCAGCACCTCGTCGATGCGCGCGCCCAACTGGCTCGACACCCGAGTGATCTCACCCTGGACATAGGCGTTGTCAGTGCTTTCATAAAATCGCCCGTTGAAAAACCAATGGGCGAAAAAGCCCCCGGCGATCAGCAGGACAATCAACAGGAAGATGGACAGGCGACGCTTGAGTTGGGCAGGCATGGGGCAAACTGTAGTCGAGAATATGTAAGGAAAGTTATCAGCAGGTGAATCTGGCATACAGCCGATAAACGGTAAATGCCATCGGCTGATATTCGGCCATTCACCACGGCATACGGGCGTTGTAGAGGCAAACTTGGCTTAAATGCCCTGTTCACTGGAGCGGGGCGGGTGTCGCCTGTTACCATTCGCCCTTTGTTTGATCTTCTTTTCGAGACTTGCCATGACCACCGTCCGCACGCGCATCGCGCCATCGCCTACCGGGGACCCCCACGTAGGTACCGCTTACATCGCACTGTTCAACTACTGCTTTGCCAAGCAGCACGGCGGTGAGTTCATCCTGCGGATCGAAGACACCGACCAGCTGCGTTCGACCCGCGAGTCCGAACAGCAGATTTTCGACGCCCTGCGCTGGCTGGGTATCGACTGGAGCGAAGGCCCGGACGTTGGTGGCCCGCACGGTCCATACCGTCAGAGCGAGCGCGGCGAGATTTACCAGAAGTACTGCCAGCAGCTGGTCGACCTGGGTCACGCCTTCCCGTGCTTCTGTACCGCCGAAGAGCTGGACCAGATGCGCGCCGAGCAAATGGCCCGTGGTGAAACCCCACGTTACGACGGCCGTGCGCTGTTGCTGTCCAAGGAAGAAGTGGCGCGCCGCCTGGCCGCTGGCGAACCGCACGTGATCCGCATGAAGGTGCCGAGCGAAGGCGTCTGCGTGGTGCCGGACATGCTGCGTGGCGACGTGGAAATCCCGTGGGACCGCATGGACATGCAAGTCCTGATGAAGACCGACGGCCTGCCGACGTACTTCCTGGCCAACGTGGTCGACGATCACCTGATGGGCATCACCCACGTGCTGCGTGGCGAAGAGTGGCTGCCGTCGGCGCCGAAACTGATCCTCTTGTACGAATACTTCGGCTGGGAACAACCGGAGCTGTGCTACATGCCGCTGCTGCGTAACCCGGACAAGAGCAAGCTGTCCAAGCGCAAGAACCCGACCTCGGTGACCTTCTACGAGCGCATGGGCTTCATGCCCGAAGCCATGCTCAACTACCTGGGCCGCATGGGCTGGTCGATGCCGGACGAGCGCGAGAAGTTCTCGCTGCAGGAAATGGTCGACAACTTCGATCTCAAGCGCGTCTCCCTGGGCGGGCCGATTTTCGACATCGAGAAGCTGTCGTGGCTCAACGGCCAGTGGCTGCGTGACCTGCCGGTGGAAGAGTTCGCCGCGCGCGTGCAGAAGTGGGCGTTCAACGCTGAATACATGATGAAGATCGCACCGCACGTGCAGGGCCGCGTCGAGACCTTCAGCCAGGTCGCACCGCTGGCCGGGTTCTTCTTTGCCGGTGGGGTGAATCCGGATGCCAAGCTGTTCGAATCGAAGAAGCTCTCGGGTGATCAGGTTCGCCAGTTGATGCAGTTGATCCTGTGGAAGCTCGAAAGCCTGCGCCAGTGGGAGAAGGACAGCATCACCGCGACCATTCAGGCGGTGGTCGAATCCCTGGAGCTTAAGTTGCGTGACGCCATGCCGCTGATGTTCGCTGCCATCACTGGCCAGGCCAGCTCGGTGTCGGTACTCGATGCGATGGAAATCCTCGGGCCGGACCTGACCCGATTCCGTCTGCGCCAGGCGATCGACCTGCTGGGCGGCGTGTCGAAGAAAGAAAACAAGGAGTGGGAAAAGCTGTTGGGCGCTATCGCCTGACACGCTTGATGACGGACTGATGGCCATTGTGTACGCCCGTCGTTGGGCGCGCGGTGGTCCTCAGACCCCCGATTTTTCGGGGGGAGGGCGGTAAGTGATTGTTATGTCGGCAAAAAATTTTAAATTTTTTGAAAAATAAGTTTGACAGACTTTCGATACGCCCTTAAGATTCGCCCCGTCCTCAGCGATGAAGCCAACGGCAACATCAACGATGAGGGGCTATAGCTCAGCTGGGAGAGCGCTTGCATGGCATGCAAGAGGTCGACGGTTCGATCCCGTCTAGCTCCACCAATTTACAGTTCAAGGTCTGGCCACACCGGCCTTGAATCGATCAGTACTCAGCACTGATCAGTTGTATAGAAGGGTTTGCGTCCCCTTCGTCTAGTGGCCTAGGACACCGCCCTTTCACGGCGGTAACAGGGGTTCGAGTCCCCTAGGGGACGCCAGTTTTACAGAAGCGATGTTGCAAGATGTCGCTCCGCCGCGAGGCGAAAAATCTGGGGCTATAGCTCAGCTGGGAGAGCGCCTGCATGGCATGCAGGAGGTCAGCGGTTCGATCCCGCTTAGCTCCACCAATTTTACAGTTCAAGGTCTGGCCACACCGGCCTTGAATCGATCAGTTCTCAGCGCTGATCAGTGTATAGAAGGGTTTGCGTCCCCTTCGTCTAGTGGCCTAGGACACCGCCCTTTCACGGCGGTAACAGGGGTTCGAGTCCCCTAGGGGACGCCACGATTACCCGCTCTGCGGGATTTTATAAGGGTCATTCAATTATTGAATGGCCCTTTTGTTTGTCTGGCGTTTGGCCAAATCTCCCCCTTTCTCCCAAACTGTTCTTCAGACCAGCGGTCACATCCACGACTTGCAGAAAATTATTATGAGAATAATATTCTAGTCGTAATATTCGGAGGCAACGATGAACGATAAAAAAGCTCAAACCCGCGAACGCATCCTCAAGGCTGCCAGCGCCGCGCTGATCCAGCGTGGTCCGGCCGAGCCGAGCGTTGGCGAAGTGATGGGCGCAGCCGGCCTGACCGTCGGCGGCTTCTATGCGCACTTCGAAAGCAAGGACGCGATGATGCTGGAAGCGTTCAAGCAGTTGCTGGGTCACCGCCGTGACCTGATTGCCGACATGGATGACCAATTGACCGGTGAAGAGCGTCGCGCGTTGGTCGCTGCGTTTTATCTGTCACGCAAACACCGTGATTCCAGCGAGTCTGCGTGCCCGATCCCGGCCTCGATCGGTGAGCTCGGCCGCCTGCCTGAGGCGTTTCGAATCGCCCTGAATGAGCACATGGAACTGATGGTCGCGCAGTTGGCGGCCAGTCCTGAAGACACCGACAAAGCCCTGGCCGATCTGGCCTTGATGGTGGGCGGCCTGGCGCTGGCACGGGCGCTGGGACCCGGTGATTTATCCGATCGTTTGCTGCGCGCGGCCAAGTCGGCGGTGCGTTGACCTGAAGGCTGCGGCCTGGGGAGAATGCGATGAGCACGTTGAAGTGGGTTCGTGGCGTTAATGGCACCTTGGGCTGGTTCGCCCCGAAGCTGGTGGCGAGCAAAATGCGCCTGGCGTTCATGACGCCGCGCGATTTTCCACCGCGTGATTGGGAATTGCCGCTGCTGGCCAAATCCGAACGAATCACTTTGCGTTTCGGCCTCTCGGCCTTGCGCTGGGGGCAAGGCCCTGCGGTGTTGCTGATGCACGGCTGGGAAGGTCGGCCTACGCAGTTTGCCAGCCTGATCACGGCGCTGGTCGATGCCGGGTATTCGGTTGTCGCCCTGGACGGCCCGGCGCACGGTCGCTCGCCCGGAAGCGAGGCGAATGTCGTGCTGTTCGCCCGTGCCATGCTCGAAGCCGCTGCCGAGTTGCCGCCGCTGCAAGCGGTCATCGGCCACTCCATGGGCGGTGCCAGCGCCATGCTTGCCGTGCAATTGGGCTTGCGCACCGAAACCCTGGTCAGCATCGCCGCCCCGGCGCGGATTCTCGGGGTATTGCGCGGTTTCGCCCGCTATGTGGGGCTGCCCCCGAAAGCCCGCTCGGCGTTCATCCGCCAGGTCGAGACTGACGTTGGCATGCGCGCGGCGATGCTGGATGTCGCGCACTACCAGCTCGACATGCCTGGCCTGATCGTGCATGCCGAAGATGACACCCATGTCCCGGTCAAGGAATCGCAACTGATCCACGAAGCCTGGTTCGACAGTCGCTTGCTGCGTCTGCAGGAAGGCGGTCATCAGCGGGTGCTGGCCGACCCGCGGGTGATTGATGGCGTGTTATCACTGCTGGCCGGTCGCAGCCTGCAATCGCGCCAATCGGCTTGAGCATCCGTTACACTGCCCCGGTCGAATCAAACTGACCGGGGAGTGGGGCATGGGCTGGGATCGGGCAACGCCATTTATCATTGATCTGCAAGTGGGCGCCGAGGACATCGATGGGCTGGGGCACGCCAATAACGCGGTGTACGTGACCTGGCTGGAACGCTGTGCCTGGCGCCACTCCCAGCGCCTGGGCCTGGATCTGGTCGAGTATCGTCGGCTGGACCGGGCGATGGCGGTGGTGCGGCACGAGATCGATTACCTGGCAGCCGCCTATGAAGGCGACGAGCTGCAGTTGGCGACCTGGATCGTCGATTGGGATCAGCGTCTGCGCATGACCCGGCATTTCCAGCTGAAGCGCCCCAGCGACAACTCGACCCTGCTGCGCGCGCAAACCACGTTCGTTTGCATCGAGCTGTCCACGGGCAAGCCCAAGCGCATGCCTGCCGAGTTCATCGAAGGCTATGGGCCTGCGTTGCAGCTCACGATCTGATTGTCCGAACGGGCCTCTTCGCGGGCAAGCCTCGCTCCTACAGCGAAGACGTCCGCACAAACGCCACCATCCGGTCTGACGAAATACCTTCTGCACGCCGAAACCAGTAAACTGCCGCACGTTTTTCGTTGAGTGTGTTTTTCATGCAAATTGCCTTGGCGCCCATGGAGGGGTTGGTCGACGATATCCTGCGCGACGTGCTGACCCGAGTGGGCGGTATCGATTGGTGCGTGACCGAGTTCATTCGGGTCAACGACCAACTGCTCACGCCTGCCTATTTCCATAAATTCGGCCCGGAGCTGCTCAACGGCGCCCGGACTGCTTCTGGTGTGCCACTGCGCGTGCAGCTGTTGGGTTCGGACCCTGTGTGCCTGGCGGAAAACGCCGCGCTGGCGTGTGAGCTGGGCTCTGAGGTGATCGATCTCAATTTCGGCTGCCCGGCCAAGACGGTCAACAAGTCCCGGGGCGGTGCTGTGCTGCTCAAAGAGCCTGAGCTGCTCAACCAGATCGTCGAGCATGTACGTCGCGCCGTTCCGGCGCACATTCCGGTAACGGCCAAGATGCGCCTGGGCTTCGATAGCCCGGACGGTTCGCTGGTGTGCGCCACGGCGCTGGCTGAAGGCGGCGCCGAGCATATCGTGGTCCACGCGCGAACCAAGACCGACGGCTACAAGCCACCCGCCCATTGGGAGTGGATCCCGCGCGTACAGGACGTGGTCAAGGTGCCAGTGTTCGCCAACGGCGATATCTGGAGCGTCGAAGACTGGCGCCGTTGCCGCGAAATCAGTGGCGTGGAAGACATCATGCTCGGTCGCGGCCTGGTGTCGCGCCCGGATCTCGCCCGGCAAATCGTGGCGGCGAAGGCCGGTGAAGAAGTCGTCGAGATGACCTGGGCCGAGCTGCTGCCGCTCATCCAGGACTTCTGGCTGCAAGCCAAGGCGCAGATGACCGCGCGTCAATCGCCGGGCCGATTGAAGCAGTGGCTGGCGATGTTGACTCGCAATTATCCGGAGGCGGTAGAGCTGTTCAGCGTGCTGCGCCGTGAGACCGAACTGGATCAAGTCTCGCGTTTGTTGGGGTTGCAGGTGGCTGAGGCCGCCTGAAAAAAATCTGTGGAAAATCTCTTGAAAACCAATCAGCGGTCCCTATCTAAGGGTTACGCGATGCCGAATTCGGGTCGCGGAGACAAAAAACCTTGCTGATTGTTTTCAGGAGATTTGAACCATGAGTACCGCATTTTCCCTGGCCCCACTGTTCCGTTCCTCTGTCGGTTTCGACCGTTTCAACGACCTGTTCGAAACCGCCCTGCGCAACGAGCCAGGCAGCACCTACCCACCCTACAACGTCGAGAAACACGGTGACGACCAATACCGCATCGTCGTGGCGGCGGCCGGCTTCCAGGAAGAAGACCTGGAGCTGCAAGTCGAGAAGGGCGTGCTGACCATCAGTGGCGGCAAACGTGACGCCAACGAAGGCGTGACCTTCCTGCACCAGGGCATTGCCCAGCGTGCGTTCAAGCTGTCGTTCCGCTTGGCTGATCACATTGAAATCAAGGCCGCGGACCTGCGCAACGGTCTGTTGAGCATCGACCTGTTGCGGGTTATTCCGGAAGAGGCAAAAGCCAAGCGCATCCCGATCAACGGGACGCAAAAGCCGGCTCTGCAACACTAAGTCAGAGCAGGAAAAGGGCGCCATCAGGCGCCCTTTTTTGTGAAAATAAATCTGTCCCCCTCTTTTGTCCCCCTCTTTTTATCCTCCCTTTTTCATTGTTTTATTTCCCTATGGCTGTCGCAGAGTTTTCGCAGCCTTTTCAAGGCGAACCCGAGGGATAGGAACGTAGCGAGGGAATAGAGTGTCATTGTAGATAGAAGTTGCGGGAATGCTTGAGCTCACGGGGAGTGGTCTTCCTATCACTTTTAGGTCCATGATTGCGACTTTAAGCTGAAGTCTAAAGACGTCCATACTGGTTGCTACCCTTGCCTCAGTGGACCTAGTTAATAGATATGATGCATCGTTCACTATGTCGAGTCTTCTTGTAATCTGTGACATGTATCCTTGTGCCTGCGGTAGAAGGTCGGGTGCTTGTCCGCGTGTCGCGGATTGATAACGTAATAGCTCAACTTCGTCCGGGACGAGCACTCGGTTGTCGGAGATGAGTTTTTCGGCAACTTTTCGTGTGGATTCAAATCTGAGGGTGTATGGAGTGCTCGGTTGTAGCTTTGTTACTGCCTCTACCGTAGCGGTTGATAACATCCCATTACCGGCGCGAAATTTTATAGAAGATTTCATCGTATTAAGAATTGCCTCCAAAGTTCGCCCTGTTGGATCAGTATTCAAGACTGGATTGCCACTGCAATATGCATATGCGTTCACCCCTCCCTTTTTAAACGGGCTCAAACTGTCTGGACTATTGAAACGCATTAATACGGGATTGAACTGTCGATATCCATTACCTAAGTGATAATGCCCAGTCACCGGATCGGGTCGTTCGCCGTTATATGCAAGCAGTCTAAGTAACCCGTTACTTGGTAGACGATGGCCATAAGGCGTATAAGCAATGGGATGTAGTCGGTGTGCGTCGAGAGCGTTCAATACCGACCCTTGCAGGTCGGTTGTCAGTAGGGTGATATCGATCTTGTTGTCCATATGCTGCCGTTGCGCCAACACTTGGACGTCATGCTGAAAAATACTGTTCTTGACCGAGTCCTGGATTTCAGTGGTCAAACGGTCTTTACAGTGAAAACGCTGAATGCCGGCTTGCCCAATCGGCGCCCAATCGATAGATCGATCCAAGGCGTCATAGCGGTAACTGCACAGCAGACTCTGGCGAGGTGATATGGGCATTGGCTGAGCTCCTAGCAAGGTCCATAAAGCTGGACCTAAAGCATCGGCGCATTTTCAGTTTCTGCCCACTATCAGAACTGCTAGTCCGCTCATGTGGCTGGGGTCAATGCAGTCAAGTCCACCCATACCGAACCAGATGAAAGAAGATCGGCGCCGCAAAACACACCGAATCCAGTCGGTCGAGCATGCCACCATGGCCCTCGATCATATGCCCCCAATCCTTCACCCCACGGTCGCGCTTGATCGCCGACATCACGATGCCGCCGGCGAATCCCAGCAGGTTGATCAGCAGGGCGATGAGCAGCGACTGCCAGGCGGTGAACGGTGTGATCCACCACAGGGCGCAGCCGATCAGCGAGGCCAGCAGGATGCCGCCGACAAAACCTTCCACGGTCTTGGACGGCGACAGGTTCGGGGCGATCTTGCGTTTGCCGAACAATTTGCCGCAGACGTACTGCAGCACATCCGACATCTGCACCACGATCACCAGATAGGCGATCAGCAGCAGGTTTCGGCCCTCATAACCGGCGATGTCCAGGGTCAGCAGGGCGGGGACATGGGACACGCAGAACACCGCGATCATCAGGCCCCACTGGACTTTCGAGGCGCGTTCGAGGAAGTGCGTGCTGTCGCCGCCCAGCGACGCCAGGATCGGCAGGAGCAGGAACACGTAGACCGGGATGAAGATCGAGAACAGCCCGTACCAGTCGTAGTAGATCAACAGGTACTGCAACGGCAGCGCCAGGTAGAAGGCCGCGACCAATGCCGGGTAGTCGCTGCGGCGGGTGGGCGTGAGGGTCATGAATTCGCGCAGGGCGTAGAAGGACACGGTGTAGAACAGCAGGATCACCGCGGTGGTGCCGAGCCAGAAGGCGATCCCGATCACCAGGACCATCACCCACCAGGCGTTGATCCGCGCGTTGAGGTTGTCGATCACCGGGTTGGGGCTGCCTTGGCTGCGGCGCTTGAGCACCCAACCAATCGCCGAGGCCAGAAGCAGAAACGCGCCAATCCCACCGAACAACATCAAGGTTTGTCTATCCATGTCAGGCAGGCTCCCCGGCCAGGCTCAGCAGCGCGTCGCGACTGCGTTCGAGAAAGTGCGTCTTGCTTTCGTCTTCGCCCAGGGTCAGCGCAGCGCCAAAGCTGATGGTGCATAACAGCGGCAGCGGCAGGACCCGCCCCTTGGGCATGACGCGGTTGAGGTTGGCGATCCACACCGGGATCAACTGCGCCTGGGGATACTGCCTTGCCAGGTGGTACAGCCCGCTCTTGAACGGCAGCAAACCCTCATCGGGGTTGCGCGTGCCTTCGGGGAAGATGATCAGCGAGTCGCCGTTTTCCAGGGCATCGAGCATTGGCTGCAAGGGGTTGTCGGCGGGTTCCTTGCGTTCACGGTCAACCAGCACGCCGTTGAACACCTGGTTGATGATGTAGCGCCGCAGCGCGCTTTTCAGCCAGTAGTCGGAGCCTGCCACGGGCCGGGTGATGGTGCGCAGGGTTGGCGGCAGCGAGGCCCACAGCAGGACGAAATCGCCATGGCTGCTGTGGTTGGCGAAGTAGATCCGCTGTACCGGTTCCGGCGCACAGCCGAGCCACAGGCTGCGCGCGCCGGTCAGGATGCGCGCGGCCGAGGTGATGAGGGTGGCAACCACGGGTTCGAGCATGAGATCTCCTTATCCAGCAAAGGTCAGCCAGGGGCCGGCCAGGATGAAAACCAGGGTCAACAACAGTTGTGCGGCCACCAGCAGCGCCTGGCGGCGTAACAGTTTCAGGGCTCCGGCGATGCGTTCGCTCCAGGGGCGGCCGCCGCGGTCAGCGGGTTGTAGGCCGAGGGCCGCCAATGCCTGGTCCAGGGCTTGAGTGTGCTGGGGAAGCTCTTCGGCGGGGTTGGCGAGGTGTCGGAATAGATCGGCATCGAAGGCAACCCGCAGTGCCCAGTATTTTTGCCATAGACCGAGCACCAGCAGCCCGCTGCTGCAGACCAGGCCCCACCACCCAGGTCCGGGAATTACGTATTGGCTCAGGCCGAGCAGGGCGCCCAGCAGGGTGAGGCCGCTGGAGAGTCGATCCAGTGAGTCGCCGCGACGCAACAGGCTGGCGGTCGCCTGCAACTGCATATCAATGGGCACTGTGCATCTCCATATGGATCGCCAGCGGCTCCAGCGCCTCTCGGTGACGCGGCCCCAGGACAATCCCCGGGCGAGCGCGCTGAATCAACAAGAAGGCTTCGGCGACACTGCTGGCCCGCCCGGTGTGCAACAGCCAGGCGGCTACGGCGGTGGCGCTGCGCGAATAGCCCAGGGCGCAGCAGACCAGGAGCGGCCCATGCTGGCGCAGGCTTTCGATGGCCAATGCGGCTTCCCGGCATTGCGCGGCGGTGGGGGCGGTCAGGTCCAGGACAGGCAACGCACGGTAGGCGACAGCGCCAGGATCGAGAGACAGTTCGGCACACAGGTCGAACACCGCAGTGAAGTTACTGCTCTCGAGTTCTCGGCGAGTCGGTATGCGCCCGAGCCAGACGTCATCGAGCACCTGGTCTGGCAGCGGATTGTTGCGGGTCCACAGCCGCGAATTGATCCAGGCGGCCGCCAGGTAGGGCGCCAGCAGCCAGCGCGCGGCGGGGGACAGTCGCCCGTCGGCGCGCTTCTGAAACCCTCCTGCGTCCAGGACGGCGTAATTGAGCGCCACCAGCAGCAAGGCCAATGCTGACCAGGTCAGCCACAGCCAAGCTCCGCCGAAGTAAAAGGCCGGGACGGCGAAGGCTGCAGCCCCCAACAGGTAATACAACGCGAGTTGCCAGCGCTTTTTTTCGGTTGCCAGCCGGGCGTCGTGCAGAGGCCCCGGTCCCTCCAGCGGCCACACCCATACACACAGCCAGCCAAGCAGCGCACCGGTAGGCAGATCAATGAAGTGGTGCTGGTAGGTGGTCAGCACCGAGAGCCCGATCAGGGTAAACCAGGCGTGCATCAATCCGCGCCAGAAGCCCTGCAAGTGCCGGTGATAGCAGGTCCACAGGATGACCAACAGCGCAATATGCAGCGATGGCGCCTGATTGAACGGTTTGTCGAAACCGGCCAGGACGTCGAACAGCCAACCGAATACGCCGTCCAGTTCCGGCCGGGCGAAGGTGAAGCGCAACGGCCAGATCAGAAAGCAACTGACGGCAATCAGTTGCGCGGTCAGCAGGCGCAAGGCGTGGCGCCTGAGCTCTACGCGACTGGTGGGCAACAACAGGGACAGCCCGTACAGCAAGTCGATGGACCAGTACGGGACGATGCTCCAGGCCCAGAACGGCATGTGGGTTTCCCAGCCGAAGACCAGGCTGCCGACATCGTCGCGCTGGGTGGTGACCCAGGTGGCGAAGCCGTAGGTGCCGAAAAACAATGGCGCCAGGAGCAGCAGCCAGAGCACTGCGGGCTTGAGCAAGCCGGGCTCGCGTGCCGCCGTTGCTGTGAGCTGCATCACGACACCCGTTGCGCGAGAGCCACGCTGAAAATCCCCCACTCGTCGACGCGCATGCCGACCTTGCGAAATCCGGCGACCTCCACCAGTTGATCCATTTCCGCCTGGGTGCGCCGGCGCATGACCCAGGCCTGGCCTTCACGGTGGCTGGTCAGGGCGCGGGCGATCAGTTCCAGCTGCGGGTGCCAGGGTTGACCGGTGTAGACCAGGTAGCCACCGGGCTCGACGGCTTCGGCCAGCCCGGCGAGGGACGCGCTAACCATTTGGTTGTCGGCGAACAGTTCGTAGAGTCCGGAGACCACCGCCAGGGTCGGTTTGGGCTCCAGCGCGGCCAGGTCGGCACGGTCGAAGGCGTCGCCCTTGACGAACCGCGCGATTCCTTCCAGGCCTTTTTCCCGGATCAGCGCGCTGCCGTCGCGCACGTTGATATCGCTGTAGTCGCGCAACAGAATCGATTCGGGTAACGGGCTGACGCCCTGCAAGGCTTCGAGAATGTAACGTCCGTGTCCGGCGGCGATGTCGACGATGCGCACTTCGCGGCCCTGGTCGCGTAATTGCTGCATCGCCAGGCGCAGCAGTTCTTCGACGTGCAGCTTGCGTTGGCGAATGCCGCGCCAGCCGATGGAGTCGAGGTAATTGCGGTCGATCAGGCGGCCGACACCCGAGGTGCCCGTGGGGGTGTTGCGATAGACGTAGTCCAGGGTGCTCCCGGAATCGAAACCGGTGTCGAAGCCTAGCTTGATCCCGGACGACAGTTGGCTGCCCAGGCGCATGCTGGCGCGGGTCATGCGCCAATACAGATCGCGCAGGGAGTTGCGCGGCAGCGGCGCGGCCAGTGATTCGGATTCGGCGCAGGTCAGGCCCAGGCGATCGGCGGTCAGCAGGGCAGGGCGTTCGGTGGGCTGTGCGAAATTCTGCAGAACGAAGCGACGAGCGCTGGCGACGGCGTGTCCACGGTTCTTTTCACCCAGGGTGTCGTGGAAGAACCCCGGCAGGACATGTTTTTCCTTGTGCACAGTGCCCAGGCGCTCGAAAAACTGTTCCTGGGGTTGGCGATGCACGACGAAGTCGGCACCGGAGATCAGCATCTGCGTGGGTATCGCAATGGCCTGGGCATCGGCCACCACTCGGTCGGCGGCCTCGTAGAGACCGAGCAGGACATTGACTGAAATGGCCTTGGTGATCAGCGGATCGTTGTCGTAGCTGGCGACACGCTGTGGGTCATGGCTGAGAAAGCGCGCCTTGACGTAGCTGTTGACGAAAAAGTTGCCGCGCCACCGGCGCATCAGCGCCAACCCCTGGCGGGCGAAGGGCACATAGAGCTTGACCTTGAACGCCGGTGACGCCAGCACCAGCGCACGTATGCGCGGCGCGTAATCGTGGGCCCAGGTGGCCACGATCACCGCGCCGACGCTCTGGGCGATCACCGCCATATTTTCTTCATCGATACCGTAAACCGCGCTCAGGTGCTCGCAGAAGGTCTGCACGTCCCGCACGCTGGTGGCAAAGCTGGGGCTGTCGCCCCGGGCACCCGGCGAGAGACCATGGCCCCGGGCATCCCAGGCGAAGAAGTCAAAGCCGGGCAGCTCCAGTTCATCCACCAGATGGGCAATGCGCCCGGAGTGTTCATGGCCGCGGTGAAACAACAGCACGGCCTGGCGGGGCGCTCCCGGTTCAGGGCTGCCGGGCCAGTGGCGGTAGAACAATTGCACGCCATCGTGGGTGGTGAATGTTTGTTGCTGTGCTTCGCGCATTGCCATTTCCTTAGGCTGAAGAGCTGTCGATGTGTACTTCCCTGAGGCCCTGGCGGACCCGGTTGACCATGGTGTAAACCAGCAGCATCGCGATGATCGCAAACACCGTGTTGATCCAGAATGGGCTGAGCCAGCCCGGTACGATGCCGGCGGCCACGACCCCCAGCACGAAAGCCCGGTCACTTTTGCCCATGGGTCCGTCGTAGCGCCGCGAAGCCCCGACCATTGGCCCCAGTACGCCGCTGTACTCGCTGAACAAGGCGAGCAAAGTCACCAGCAGCACCAGCCACAGGCTGACACCGGGCAGCAGGGCAAAGGGCAGGATCAAGGCGCAGTCGGCGGTGATGTCGCACAACTCGTTGAGATAGGCCCCCAGGCGCGACTGCTGGTCGAACTCCCTGGCCAGCATGCCGTCGATGGCGTTGAGCGCCATGCGCACCAGCATCCAGATCGGTACCAGCACGAATACCCAGGGGTGATTCACGAAACCTGCGATCACCACGCCCACCAGTATCGAGCCGATGCCGGCCAGCAGGGTGATCTGGTTGGCGGTGGTGCCTTTGGCGAACAAGCGCCGGACCAGGGGGCGCAGGAGGTTTTGGAATGCGGGTTTGATCAGGTAGATGCTGGGCACGTTGATGAGGTCTCGGGGGAGGCGATATGGTTACTGAGTGTAGATGGCATCCTGAGATGGATTTGGGGACGGCGCCTGGTGTGTGGGTTTAATGCTCAAAGCGTGTCAGGGATTCGTCCATGGCTTGGCCAGTGACAGCTTGATGAGGTAGCGCTCCTCGGTGGGGTGCCTGTAATCCTTGAAGCGATTGACCACCAGCATCACTTGATACTGGGTGCCTGCATGCCAGTAGGAGGTGCCGCCCTTGTTCACATCCCGCAATTGGGCTCGCCATTGCGGGGTGTCGGCGAACGGTGGGTCTTCTTCGACGCGGATAGGTGTCCAGCCAGCTCTGCGCCATTGCTCTTGCAGATCCAGCACGACCTTGAAGGTGTCGTCGAGTAATAGCGGCTCAATTTGTGGGGACATGCGGACACCGTGGATGTGTTCATCATCAAACATCACCGTGAAAAAACGGGCCAGAGGGGTTACAAAACCGTACTTGGGATCAATGAAGCGCAGGCGTGCATCTGATTTCGGAACACTGAACCATGAGCGCCCCGGAATGGCTGGGCCAATGCTAGCGCTGGAGCGCTGGCGCATAGACTCGTAGGGCTCGCCAATCAATAGGGCGATTTCCGGCTCATCCGATAGGGTCTCGATCACGGCCAGTGTCAGAAGGGCCGCGACTGCCAGTACTGACACGCCGCGTCGCCAGCCCATGCGTTGCATCAGGTTCACCGCACGCCTCCACCCCAGGCGATATCCCGAATCGATTGCTCAATCTGGTCGCGCTGGTCGCTGTGCAGTAAATCGTTAAACTGCGCCGCGGCTTTGAGCACAAAGGCCATGCGCCGTTCGATGTCAGCCAGGTTGGCAAAGGGATTGCTGCCAAAACCAATGGTGCGTCCGTCCTCGATTGGACGGCACTGGCTGGCCAGCGTCAGCTCGATGGCCTGAGCGGCACCGGAGGGGATGTTAGTGACGTAGGAGGCATGGTTACCGCGCAATAACCATTTCAGACCGCTGTCTTCGTACATCGCCGGTTGCAGAATATTGACCTGTTCGTGCTTGGCTAGATACTCAACACTCTTGGCAATATTGCCCACCTCGATCGCCTCAAAGGCTTGGAGGATTTCCTCTTGGCTAGTCCCGAATTCCAGAGTTTCCTGCCCGACTGGCCACAGCACCGGATGCTGACCAGTGCCATAGATGTTTTTTCGTGAAGCGAGGCAGTCCTTCAGCGCCTCCAACCCCCGTTCCTTGTAGAACACATGCAGCGGATACACATCCAGGAACAGCGTGGTATTGCCCATGGCCAGCATCTCGTACACAAACCGGTACATCCGTTGCGAGAGCGACAAGGGAAGGTCGGCACCCCAGTGGGTGAAGCCCCATACCGGGTTGTCACGGTTGGCCTCTTCGTACTCGTGCTGGCGCTGCTCAAACGCCCGAATGGTCGCGCGCTTTTCCCGCTCACTGGGACTGAGCAAGCCTCTCAGTCCTTGTCTGGCATTGTCCCTCAATTGCTGTATCGCCTCTTCTTCCGCCTGAATTTTCTCGACCGAATCAGCCGCGTGCAGCAGACCACAGCCCACCTGTTTCGAAGCGAACGCCGCAAGACCAGCCCACTGGAAACGCGGGTCATGGCGCCACAGCTGGGCGTAGGCGGCATTGATCGCCTTGTTGCGCGCCTTCGGGTCGGCAATCAGCTTGCCGCCCGGTGCCACGACGTTTTCGACCCGCAGCTGGTAGCCGCGCCAATGGTTTTCGCAGACCGTCCCTGGCCGTTCGCTGAGCGTCGGCGAGGGGGCCCGCGCTGAAGTGAAACTGGATTGTCGTGGCGTCACCGGATTGCTGGGCGCAACAGGCGCGGCCGCCTGTTGAGGGGCACTCCTCACGGCTTGCGGCGCTGAACCCTGGGTGGACTCATAGCTGACGTTGGTAAACGACGGGAGGAGCCCGGCCTTGCAGGGACAGCTGCTGCGGCTATCCAGCGAGCCAGCTGCCAGCCTGCCGTGACTGTCAAAGAACGAGATTCCACCGACGATTTCATAGGTTTCGTCGTTCTTGCCACAGGACACCGGATCCCCGGCGCGAGCATGGGCGAAGCCATACATCATGATGCGGGTATCGGTGTCCAGCACCTCGCCACCGCAACTGGTCTTGTCGCCCTTGCGAATGAAATATCCCTTTGTCATTGCTTCAACTCCTTGTCTGTTGGCGATCTGCAGCACAAGGGTTCAATACGAAGGTGTCAGGCGTAAATCAGACGTATCCGGAATGCGTGTAGGAAAGGGGGATTGAATCGAAGGTGGGGATTTGTAGGAGCGAGCCTGCTCGCGATGAACCTGAGAGTGTCGCGGGGTGTCAGGCTCCCCGCGTTATCGTTGACGACCTTCGCGAGCAGGCTCGCTCCTACAGAAGGAGCTTTTGCAGCTCCTCCACCGGCAGCGGCCGGCTATGCAGGTACCCCTGATAGAGATGGCAACCCAGGCCCTGCAAAAACTCAAGCTGTTCCGAGTTCTCCACCCCTTCGGCAATGATCTCCAGCCCCAGGCTGCGGGCCATGGCGACGATGGCGCGGATGATCTCGGCATCGTTGGGGTCGGTGGTGGCGTCGCGAATGAAGGACTGGTCGATTTTCAGGGTGTCGACCGGCAGGCGCTTGAGGTAGGTCAGCGAGGAGTAACCGGTGCCGAAATCGTCCATTGCAAAGCTCACGCCGAGTTTTTTCAGGCGCAGCATCTTGTTGATGGTGTCTTCCAGGTTCTGGATGACGATGCCTTCGGTGATTTCCAGTTTCAGCAGCGAGCTGGGCAGGCCGTAGGTGGCGAGGCTGTTTTCGATGCGCTCGACGAAGTCGTTCTGGCGGAACTGACGCGGGCTGATGTTGACGCACAGGCTGAATTGCAGCGGGTCCACCCGGCCATCGGCGATCAGTTGCCTGAAGGCCTGGCAGGCTTCGTCGACGATCCAGGTGCCGACCTCCAGGATCAACCCGCTGTCTTCCAGCACCTTGATGAACTCGGTGGGCGACTGCGCGCCGAGTTCCGGGTGGTTCCAGCGCACCAGCGCTTCGGCGCCGACAATGCGGTTATCCCGGGCGTCCACCTGGGGTTGGTAATGCACGCGAAACTCACCGCGCGAAAGCGCCAGGCGCAGGTCGGTTTCCATGCGCAGGCGTTCGCTCGCGGCCTTCTGCATGGTGTTGTGGTACATCTGTGCGGTATTGCGCCCTGAATCCTTGGCGCGATAAAGGGCGATATCGGCACGCTTGAGCAGGTCGGTCGGCGTGGCGCCGTGGTCGGGAATCAAGGCAATGCCGATACTCGGCGTCACCTGCAGGCGCTGACCGTCGAGGAACATCGGTTCCGACAGCAGCTCACGAATGGTATCGGCCAGCTCGCAGACCTGGTCGCTGACCTCGTTGCGCGAGCCTTCGAGACCGCTGAGCAGCACCACGAACTCATCCCCGCCCAAGCGCGCGACGGTGTCTTCCATGCGCACGCTGGCTTCCAGGCGCGCGGTGATGATTTTCAGCACCGTATCGCCCACCGGATGGCCGAGGGAGTCGTTGATGTGCTTGAAGTGGTCGAGGTCGAGGAACATCAACGCGCCGCGCAGGTTATGGCGCTTGAGCAGGGCGATCTGCTGGCTCAGGCGATCCATCAGCAGCGCGCGGTTGGGCAGGTTGGTCAACGGGTCGTGGTAGGCCAGGTGGCGGATCTGCGCCTCGGCGTTTTTCAGCAGGCTGACGTCCCGGGCGGTCAAGAGCAGGCACGCGGTTTCGTTGAGGGTGATCGGTTCCACCGACACCTCCACCGTCAGCAACTCGCCGCGCTTGTTGCGCCCGAGCATTTCCTGGTGATGTACGCGGCCCTTGATCTGCAGTTCGGCCAGCAACGCCGAGCGTTGCTTCTCTTCGGCCCAGATCCCCACCTGGTACACGGTACGGCCGATAACTTCGTCGGCGCGATAACCCGTCAGGCGGCAGAAACCGTCGTTGACCTCCAGGTAGCGTCCGGTATCGCGTTCAGTGATGGTGATGGCGTCGGGGCTTGAGTGGAAGGCCTTGGCGAACTTCTCTTCGCTGGCCTTGAGCGCCGCTTCCGAGCGTTGCTGTTGGGTAATGTCGCGCAAGGTGGTGACGATGCACGGCTGTTCGCTGACGCTGATCTGGCGACTTGAAATCACGCAGGTCAGCGACTGCCCGTCCTTGTGCTGGACGAGGATCGCCACATTGTTCAGGCCTTGTTCGCGGATCACCTGTTCGATCCGCTGCAGGCTTTTTGCCGATGCGTCCCACAGGCCGATTTCGTCGGCGCTGCGCCCGATCACATCGGCGGCGCTCCAGCCAAAGGTCTGGGTGAAGCTGGAGTTGATCTCGATGAACTGCCCGGTGTCCTGGCGCGTCACGCAGATCGGGTCCGGGCTGACTTGGAACAGGGTGGCGAATTTCTCTTCGGAGGCCACAAGGCGTTGTTCGCGCTCAACCTGGTCGGTGATGTCGAGCAGGGTGCCGGCCATGCGCAGGGGCACGCCGTTTTCATCGCGGTAGAGGCGGGCGCGGCTTTCCAGGTAGCGTGAGCTGCCGTCCGGCATTTGCACCCGATAGGTCAACTGATAGTTGCCGGCCGGGCCTTCGCGCAGGCTGCGGTAGGCATCGCGCATGGTGTCGCGTTCTTCGCCGGGCACGCCTTCGAAAAAATCGTCGAAGGATTCATGGAAAGGGATGGGATCCATGCCGTGCAACTGGGCGGCGCGGGCCGAGCCATACAGCATGCCGCTGGGAATGTGCCAGTCCCAGGTGCCCAGTTGCGCCGAGTCCAGGGCCAGGTCGAGGCGCTCCTGGCTGTCCTTGAGGGCGTGTTCGGCGGCTTTGCGTTCGGTGGTGTCGAGGAAGGTGCTCAGCAGGTAGGGCTGGCCTTCGAGTTCGACCTTTTGTGCACTGAGGATGCCATCGTGGATCTGCCCGTTGCTGGCGCGAAACTGCACCTCCATGCTGGTCAGTTCGCCCTTGGCCTTGGTGGCCTTGACCAGTTGCGCGCGTTGCTCGGGGTGTACCCAGAGGCCCAGTTCCAGCGTGGTGCGGCCGATTGCGTCCTGCACCGGCCAGCCGAACAGGCTTTCGAAATACTGGTTGGCTTCGGTGATCAGGCCGTCATCCTGGCGCGTCAGCAGGACCATGTTCGGGCACAGGTGGAACAGCGTTGCGAAGCGTTTCTCCGAACTGCTCAACGCCTGTTCGCGCAGGCGTTGGTGGGTGATTTCGCGGATCACGCCAATCATGCGTGGACGGCCGTGCTTGTCTGGCAGCAGGCTGCCGCTGATCTCCAGCCAATGCAGGCTGCCGTCGGGCCAGCGAACGCGATGGTGCATCGCTTGCTCCAGCGGCGCGCCAGCGATCACGGCATGGAAGGCGCGAAGGGTCTTTGCCCGATCTTCGACAGGTAACAAGTCGAGGTATTCCAGATCGGCCGGCAATGGTTGCCGGGGATCGAAGCCAAACAGCGCCTGCGTGCCCCGGGACCAGCTGATCTGCCCACGTTCTATATCCCAATACCACGCGCCCAGGCGCGCGCCGTTAAGCGCGGCCAGCAATTGCGAGGCACTTTCCCAGCTTTGTTCGGAGCTTTTCGGGTCAAGCGCCTGGATGCGCGGCATGGGCGGAACACGGTCAACAGATTTCGGCATTGGCAAGCCTTGAGCTGAATTGGGTATCGGGTACAGAAATTCGGGCTCTATAGGAGTAGCACAAGTCAGCCTTGAGTCCCTGGCAGATCGATCTGGGCATCCAGCAAGGCCATGAAAGCCCGGGCTGCATTCGATAGCGTCCTTTCTGTGTGCAGGATATAGCCTAGCTGGCGAGTCAGTTGTATGCCCGGTAAAGGTATTCGCGCAACCTGCTCATCAAGCATGGTGCGTGGCAAGACGCTCCAGGCCAGGCCGATCGACACCATCATCTTGATGGTTTCCAGGTAATTGGTGCTCATGGCGATGTTCGGCGTCAGGCCCTGGGCCTCGAACAGGCGCTGGACAATGTGGTGGGTAAAGGTGTTGCCGCCGGGGAACACCGCCGGGTGCCGGGCGATGTCCGCGAGGCTGACCTTGCCGTTGTTGAGCAACGAATGCTCCGGGGCCACCACGAAGTCCAGCGGGTCGTCCCACACCGGCGTGGCCTTGACCAGGGCGTGGGGTTCCGGCGCCAGGGTGATGACCGCCAGTTCGGCCCGGCCATGGAGGATTTCTTCGTAGGCCACTTCCGAATCGAGAAACTGGATGTCCAGCGCCACCTCGGGGTAGCGGCGGGTGAACTCCCTTAATAAAGGCGGCAAACGGTGCAGGCCGATGTGGTGACTGGTGGCCAGGGTCAGACGGCCGGTCACCTCCCCGGTGAGGTTAGTCAGGGCGCGACGCGTATCATCGAGGACATTCAGAATCTGGTAGGCCCGGGGCAGCAGGGCACGGCCAGCCTCGGTCAGGCCGACTTCGCGGCCCAGCCGATCGAACAGCCGCACCTTCAGTTGCTGCTCCAGCCCGGCGATGCGCTTGCTGATCGCTGGCTGCGTCAGGTGCAAGCGTTCGCCCGCGCCGGAAAAGCTTCCGGTCTCGGCGATGGCGATAAAGGCATTGAGGTTGGCCAGGTCCATATCAGTATTCCAGATGGTTATCCAAAGCATAAAAAATATGAATTTGAGTTATTTAATGTAACCCCATAGGATCAGCCTCACAAGCCAAAGGGTTATTGAATCACTCAAGACCCAGGGCATAGAAACAAGCTGATGAGGAAACCGTCTGATGGCCGGCAAAACGCTCTACGACAAGCTCTGGGATTCGCATTTGGTCAAACAGCGCGACGATGGCTCGGCGCTGATCTACATCGATCGTCACATCATCCACGAAGTGACCTCGCCGCAAGCCTTTGAAGGCCTGCGTCTGGCCGGGCGCAAGCCATGGCGTATCGATGCCAACATCGCGACCCCGGACCACAACGTACCGACCACCCCTGAGCGCAAGGGCGGCATCGCAGCCATTGCCGACCAGGTCTCGCGTTTGCAGGTCCAGACCCTCGACGATAACTGCGACGAATACGGCATCGTCGAATTCAAGATGAATGACGTCCGCCAAGGCATCGTCCACGTCATCGGCCCGGAGCAGGGTGCAACCTTGCCGGGCATGACCGTGGTCTGCGGCGACTCCCATACCTCGACCCACGGCGCGTTCGGTGCCCTGGCTCACGGTATCGGCACTTCCGAGGTCGAGCACGTGCTCGCCACCCAGTGCCTGGTCGCCAAGAAAATGAAGAACATGCTGGTACGCGTCGAAGGCCAATTGCCGTTCGGCGTGACCGCCAAGGACATCGTTCTCGCCGTGATCGGCAAGATCGGTACCGCCGGTGGTAACGGCCACGCCATCGAATTCGCCGGCAGCGCGATTCGCGACCTGTCCGTCGAAGGCCGCATGACCATCTGCAACATGGCCATCGAGGCCGGTGCCCGTGTTGGCCTGGTAGCAGCGGATGAAAAAACCGTGGCTTACGTGAAGGGCCGTCCCTTCGCCCCGAAAGGCGCGGAATGGGATTTGGCCGTCGAAGCCTGGAAAGACCTGGTGTCCGACGCCGATGCGAAGTTCGACACCATCGTTGAGCTCGACGCGACCCAGATCAAGCCGCAAGTCAGCTGGGGCACTTCGCCCGAGATGGTATTGGCTGTGGATCAGAACGTGCCGGATCCTGCGAAGGAAATGGACCTGGTCAAGCGCGGTTCCATCGAGCGTGCCTTGAAATACATGGGTTTGACCGCCAATCAGGCGATCACCGACATTCAGCTGGACCGTGTGTTCATTGGCTCCTGCACCAACTCGCGGATCGAAGACCTGCGCGCAGCAGCAGTGATCGCCAAGGGCCGCAAAGTGGCCTCGACCATCAAGCAGGCCATCGTGGTACCGGGTTCGGGCCTGGTGAAGGCCCAGGCTGAATCGGAAGGCCTGGACAAGATTTTCCTCGAAGCCGGTTTCGAATGGCGCGAGCCGGGTTGCTCGATGTGCCTGGCGATGAACCCGGACCGTTTGGAGTCGGGCGAGCATTGCGCTTCCACCTCGAACCGCAACTTCGAAGGCCGCCAGGGTGCCGGTGGTCGTACCCACCTGGTCAGCCCGGCCATGGCCGCCGCCGCCGCTGTGAACGGTCGTTTCGTCGACGTCCGTGAATTGATCTAAAGGAGCGCAGCATGAAAGCTTTCACCCAGCACACTGGACTTGTCGCGCCTCTGGATCGTGCCAACGTCGACACCGACCAGATCATCCCGAAACAATTCTTGAAGTCGATCAAGCGCACCGGTTTCGGCCCGAACCTGTTCGACGAATGGCGTTACCTGGACGTGGGTCAGCCGTATCAGGACAACTCCAAGCGCCCATTGAACAAGGACTTCGTGCTCAACGCCGAGCGTTACCAAGGCGCCAGCGTGTTGCTGGCCCGGGAGAACTTCGGTTGCGGCTCCAGCCGTGAGCACGCGCCATGGGCCCTGGAAGAGTACGGTTTCCGCAGCATCATCGCGCCGAGCTATGCCGACATCTTCTTCAACAACAGCTTCAAGAACGGCTTGCTGCCGATCATCCTGAGCGACGCTGAAGTCGACGAGCTGTTCCAGCAGGTCGAGGCCAATCCGGGCTACCAGTTGCAGATCGATCTGCAGGCCCAGACCGTGACCCGTCCGGACGGCAAGGTCTTGAGCTTCGAGATCGATGCGTTCCGCAAGCACTGCCTGCTCAATGGTCTGGACGATATCGGCCTGACGTTGCAGGACGGTGATGCGATTGCAGCATTCGAGGCCAAGCACCGGGCTAGTCAGCCTTGGTTGTTTCGCGACGCGTGATTTTTCTTAAGGCCTGATGACGCCTTCGCTGGCAAGCCAGCTCCTACAAGGGCAGCGCAATACCTGTAGGAGCTGGCTTGCCAGCGAAGAGGCCCTAACCCCAAAAGGAAGTCCCCCATGACCAGCACCGCCCAGCACAGCCAGGTAGTCCAGAAGCAATTCGGTGAACAGGCCGCGGCCTACCTGAGCAGCGCCGTACACGCTCAAGGCACCGAATTCGCGCTGCTGCAGGCCGAACTGGCGGGGCAGGGCGATGCCCGTGTGCTGGACCTGGGTTGCGGTGCCGGTCACGTGAGTTTTCAGGTGGCTTCGCTGGTCAAGGAAGTGGTGGCCTACGACCTGTCGCAGCAGATGCTCGACGTGGTCGCCGCCGCAGCCGTTGATCGGGGCCTGGGCAATATTTCCACGGTCAACGGCGCCGCCGAGCGCCTGCCGTTCGCCGACGGCGAGTTCGACTTCGTCTTCAGCCGCTATTCGGCGCACCACTGGAGCGATCTCGGCCTGGCCCTGCGGGAAGTGCGTCGGGTGCTGAAACCGGGTGGCGTGGCGGTATTCATCGACGTGTTGTCACCGGGCAGCCCGTTGTTCGACACTTACCTGCAGAGCGTCGAAGTGCTGCGCGACACCAGCCATGTGCGCGACTATAGCGCCGGTGAGTGGTTGCGCCAGGTCAGTGAGGCAGGGCTGCATACCCGCAGCACGAGCCGCCAGCGGCTGCGCCTGGAATACAACTCCTGGGTCGAGCGCATGCGCACGCCACAGGTGATGCGCGCGGCGATCCGCGAGTTGCAGCAATCGATGGGCAACGAAGTGCGCGAATATTTCGAGATTGAGGCCGATGGTTCGTTCAGTACCGATGTGCTGGTACTGATGGCTGAAAGATAAGCGACTAACAGACTTTTTCCGGGAGCGCCCCAGGCGCACCGACTGATGACATGAGGAACGCATGAGCAAGCAGATTCTGATTCTCCCAGGTGACGGTATTGGCCCGGAAATCATGGCCGAAGCGGTCAAGGTGCTGGAGTTGGCCAGTGACAAGTTCGCTCTGGGCTTCGAGCTGAGCCACGATGTGATCGGTGGCGCGGCCATCGACAAGCACGGCGTACCTTTGGCCGATGAAACCCTGGAACGTGCCCGCGCTGCCGATGCCGTGCTGTTGGGCGCTGTGGGCGGCCCGAAATGGGACACCATCGAGCGTGACATTCGTCCTGAGCGCGGCCTGCTGAGAATCCGTGCGCAACTGGGCCTGTTCGGCAACCTGCGTCCGGCGATCCTGTACCCGCAACTGGCCGAGGCCTCCAGCCTGAAGCCGGAAATCGTTGCCGGCCTGGACATCCTGATCGTCCGCGAGCTGACCGGCGGTATCTACTTCGGCGCGCCACGCGGCACCCGTACCCTGGAAAACGGCGAGCGTCAGTCCTACGACACCCTGCCGTACAGCGAAAGCGAAATCCGCCGCATCGCCCGTGTCGGTTTCGACATGGCCATGGTTCGCGGCAAGAAGCTGTGCTCGGTGGACAAGGCCAACGTACTGGCCTCCAGCCAGCTGTGGCGTGAAATCGTCGAGGAAGTGGCCAAGGATTACCCACAGGTCGAACTGAGCCACATGTACGTCGACAACGCCGCCATGCAACTGGTGCGGGCACCGAAGCAGTTCGACGTGATCGTCACCGACAACATGTTCGGCGATATCCTGTCCGACCAGGCGTCGATGCTTACCGGTTCCATCGGCATGCTGCCGTCGGCGTCCCTGGACACCAACAACAAAGGCATGTACGAGCCGTGCCACGGTTCGGCACCGGACATCGCAGGCAAAGGCATTGCCAACCCGTTGGCGACCATTTTGTCGGTCTCGATGATGCTGCGTTACAGCTTCAACCAGCAGGCCGCTGCCGATGCCATCGAAAAAGCCGTTAGCCTGGTGTTGGACCAGGGCTTGCGCACCGGTGACATCTGGTCGAACGGTTGCACTAAAGTCGGTACGCAGGAAATGGGCGACGCAGTAGTCGCCGCGCTGCGGAATCTGTAATCTCTCGGGCCCGCTGCCACTTTTACCCCCAAAGGCAGCGGCCCACTTTTCAAGAAGGTGTAGTTGCGATGAAACGTGTAGGTCTGATCGGTTGGCGCGGTATGGTCGGTTCCGTGCTCATGCAGCGGATGCTGGAAGAGCAGGATTTCGATCTTATCGAGCCGGTGTTTTTCACCACTTCCAATGTCGGTGGCCAAGGCCCGTCCGTGGGCAAGGACATTGCTCCGCTCAAGGACGCTTACAGCATTGAAGAGCTGAAGACCCTCGACGTGATCCTGACCTGCCAGGGTGGCGACTACACCAGCGAAGTCTTCCCGAAACTGCGCGAAGCCGGCTGGCAGGGTTACTGGATCGACGCCGCTTCCAGCCTGCGCATGCAGGATGACGCGGTCATCGTGCTGGACCCGGTCAACCGCAAGGTCATCGACCAGCAACTGGATGCCGGTACCAAGAACTACATCGGCGGCAACTGCACCGTCAGCCTGATGCTGATGGGCCTGGGCGGCCTGTTCGAAGCCGGTCTGGTGGAGTGGATGAGCGCCATGACCTATCAGGCGGCATCGGGTGGCGGCGCGCAGCACATGCGTGAGCTGATCAAGCAGATGGGCGTAACCCACGGCGCTGTTGCCGATCAACTGGCCGACCCGGCCAGCGCGATCCTCGACATCGACCGTCGTGTGGCCGAAGCCATGCGCAGCGACGCGTACCCGACCGAAAACTTCGGCGTACCGCTGGCCGGCAGCCTGATCCCGTGGATCGACAAGGAACTGCCGAACGGTCAAAGCCGTGAAGAGTGGAAGGCCCAGGCCGAAACCAACAAGATCCTCGGTCGCTTCAAGAGCCCGATCCCGGTGGATGGCATCTGCGTGCGCATCGGCGCCATGCGCTGCCACAGCCAGGCGCTGACCATCAAGCTGAACAAGGACGTGCCGATCGCCGATATCGAAGGGTTGATCAGCCAGCACAACCCTTGGGTCAAACTGGTGCCGAACAACCGTGACATCAGCATGCAGGAGCTGAGCCCGACCAAGGTCACCGGCACCCTGAACATCCCGGTTGGCCGTCTGCGCAAGCTGAACATGGGCTCGCAGTTCGTCGGCGCGTTCACCGTCGGCGACCAACTGCTGTGGGGCGCGGCCGAGCCGCTGCGTCGCATGCTGCGGATCCTGCTCGAGCGTTGATCGACTGAAGCTGTGAAAAAACCCGCGCCTTGCGAGAGGCGCGGGTTTTTTATTCCCCCACCGATCGTTCCCACGCTCTGCGTGGGAATGCATCCCGTGACGCTCTGCGTCACATTCAGAAGCGGAACGCGGAGCGTCCCTGGCGGCATTCCCACGCAGAGCATGGGAACGATCCAGGGTAGGCGCGAATTGCCTGCATGCCCCCCACCCGGTAAAGTGCCGCTCCCCCCGTTTCGCCAGAGGTAAAACCATGAGCCAGACCATTGATATTGCCGTGATCGGCGCCACCGGTACTGTCGGCGAAACGCTGGTGCAGATCCTCGAAGAGCGTGATTTTCCGATCGGCAGCCTGCACCTGCTGGCCAGCAGTGAATCCGCTGGCAGTTCGGTGCCGTACCGCGGCAAGAACGTGCGGGTGCGCGAAGCCGATGAGTTCGATTTCAGCAAGGTCCAGCTGGTGTTCTTCGCCGCGGGCCCGGCAGCGACGTTGAGTTTCGCTGCACGCGCCACGGCGGCCGGTTGCTCGATCATCGACCTGTCCGGCGCCTTGCCGGCCGACCAGGCGCCACAGGTGGTCCCGGAAGCGAACGCGCAGTTGCTGGCCGGCCTGAAGAAGCCATTCCAGGTCAGCAGCCCGAGCCCGGCGGCCACCACCCTGGCGGTGCTGCTCGCGCCCCTGCTGGGGCTGATTGATCTGCAACGCATCAACCTGACCGCCAGCCTGGCGGTGTCTGCACAGGGCCGCGAAGCCGTGACCGAGCTGGCCCGGCAAACCGCCGAACTGCTGAATGTGCGCCCACTGGAGCCGACTTTCTTTGACCGGCAGATGGCCTTCAACCTGCTGGCTCAGGTCGGCAAGCCGGATGAGCAGGGCCATACCCTGCTGGAAAAGCGCCTGGTGCGCGAACTGCGTCAAGTCATGGCGTTGCCTGCATTGAAGATTTCCGTCACTTGCATTCAAGCCCCGGTGTTTTTTGGCGATAGCTATAGCGTGACCCTGCAGTGCGCGAGCGACATCGACCTGGCAAAGGTCAACGCTGCGCTCGAGGACGCGCCCGGCATCGAGCTGGTGGAAGCTGGCGATTACCCGACAGCGGTCGGCGATGCGGTAGGGCAGGATGTGGTCTACGTTGGTCGGGTGCGCCTGGGGATCGACGAACCGTCGGAACTTAATGTGTGGCTGACGTCAGATAACGTACGCAAAGGCGCGGCGCTCAATGCTGTGCAGGTGGCCGAATTGTTGATAAAAGACCTGCTGTAAAAGATACTTCCAAACGAGCGTCATGCTTGGCCGTAATGTCGAAGGCGAGCCGCCCTGAAGGACTTTGCAGGGCATGCATGAAACGATCGCGCGCGGCGACCTTCGCCCGCGCGCAATGCCTTACGGCAGCGGCTATCTGCCTCGCTGGCCGAGGAATGTGAAAACTAAGGATAAGCTATGGTTCAAGTTCGCAAACTGGTGTTAGCAATAGCGGCCGCCTCGGCGCTGTCCTCCGGTATGGCGCATGCCCTCGGGCTCGGGGAACTGACCCTGAAATCGACGCTGAACCAGCCGCTGGTGGCGGAAATCGAGTTGCTCGACGTCAAGGAACTCACTGCTGCCGAAGTGGTGCCGAGCCTGGCTTCTCCTGAAGATTTCGCCAAGGCCGGTGTCGACCGCCAGGCGTTTCTCAACGACCTGACCTTTACCCCGCTGCTCAATGCCAGCGGTAAAAGCATCCTGCGCGTGACCTCCAGCAAGCCCCTGACCGAACCGATGGTGAAATTCCTGGTTCAGGTAATGTGGCCCAACGGTCGTCTGCTGCGCGATTACAGCGTGCTGCTCGATCCGTCCAAATTCTCGCCGCAGACCGCCGAAGCGGCTGCGCAAGCTGCACCTGTTCAAACCGGTACCACGCCCGTCACCGGTGCGACCCAGCCGTCCGAATACACCACCACGCGGCGCGATACCCTGTGGGAAATCGCCGCGAAGGCGCGTAATGGCGGTTCGATTCAACAAACCATGCTGGCCATCCAGGCGCTGAACCCGGATGCCTTCATCGATGGCAATATCAACCGGCTCAAAACCGGTCAGGTGTTGCGTCTGCCGGATCAGGCCCAAAGCACGAGCTTGCCGCAATCGAAGGCCATCGCCGAAGTGGCTGCGCAAAACACCGCCTGGCGTCAGGGGCGGCGTTATGTCGCCAAGCCGGGTGCAGGCCAGCAACAGCTCGATGCGACCAATCGCGGTCGCGGTGAAGCCGTTTCCACGCAAGCTGGCCAGGACAAGCTGAGCCTGGTTTCCGCCGAATCTGGCAAGGCCAGGGGCAAGGGCACCGCAGGCGATGCCAAGGCCTTGAACAACCAGTTGGCGGTAACCCAGGAAAGCCTGGATACCAAGCGCCGTGACAGCGCTGAACTGAAAAGCCGCATGACCGATCTGCAAAGTCAGATGGACAAGCTGCAACGCCTTATTGAGCTGAAGAACAACCAGCTGGCCAAATTGCAGGCCGAAGGTGCGGCGGGAGCGCCGGCGGCAACGGCGACCGCTGCGGCGATCCCGGCTGAGCTGCCCGCCGATCCTGCGGCAACGCCTGCCGAAGCGCCGGTGCCAGCCACCGCCGAAGCAGCGGCGCCTGCCCCGGCTGAAGCGGCGCCTGAAGCGAGTCCTGCTGCGGCCCCGGCAGAAACGCCGATCGAACCGACGCCTGCAGTCTCGGACGAGCAGAAATTCAATGAATTGCTGACCAATCCGTGGCTGCTGGGCCTGGCGGGCGGCGGGGCGGTGGTGGTGCTGCTGTTGCTGCTGTTGCTGGCCCGTCGCCGCAAAGCCCAGCAGGAAGCCGAGAAACATCTGCGCATGGCTCGCGCCCTGGCCGAAGAGCAGGAATTTTCCTCCGAGCTTGACCTGTCTAAAGGCATCTTCGACGACCTGGAAGAGGTTGAGCCGCCGAGCCCGAAACTGGCCACTGCACCAGCTCCAGAACCGACTCCAGCCCCAGCTCCAGCACCCGCCCCGGTGATTGCCCCGGTCGTGGTCACGCCGCCAATTGCCGCGCCGCTGGTGTCGCCCGCCGGCGAGCATTCCGACGATGTGCTGGACCGCGCGCAGTTACACATCGACGGTGGTCGCCTGAATCAGGCGGTCACGCTGATGGAGGCGGGCGTCAAGCAAGAGCCGCAACGCAGCGATTTGCGTCTCAAGCTGATGGAAGTCTACGGTTTGCAGGGCGATCGCGACTCGTTCGTGGTCCAGGAGCGCCAGTTGGTAGCCAATGGCGACAACTATGCCCAGGTCGAAAAGCTCAAGAGCCGTTTCCCCGCCATGGCGCTGGTCGCTGCGGGCGGTATAGCCGCTGCGGCCGCCGCTGCCGAGCTGGACGCGCAGTACGTCAAGGACCTGTTGCTCGACGAGCCGCAAGCGCCGGCTGCGGTCGCTGACGATTTTGACAGCGCGTTCGACCTGAGCCTGGATGACCTGGAAAACGTCACGCCGGTAACGGTTGCGCCAGCGCCGGAGCCCGAGCCGGCACCCGCTTCGGAGCCGGAGCCTGAAACAACCCTGGCCGATCTGGAAGATTTCCCGCTGGACGATGACCTGAGTTTTGAGTCGGTCCTGCAGCAACAGACTGAAACCCAGGAAAACCTCGATGACCTGTCGGAGTTCGACCTGGACATGGACCTCGGTGGCGAGCCAACGCCTGCGATCCTGGCCGAGGACGATTTCCTGCTGAGCCTGGACGAAGACGTCAAGGACCTGCCGGCCGCGCCAGCGCCGGAGCTGCCACAAGTGACCCTGGACGAACTGGACCTGCCGGCCGATTTCGATTTGTCCCTGGCCGATGAAATGGACGTTGCGGCGCCTGCGCAGGCGTTTACCACAGAGCTGGATGACGTCAGCGCCGAACTGGAAAGCCTGTCCCAAAGCATCAGCGAGCCAAGCTTCACGATCGATGACGCCTTGGCAACCGTGGATGACGAGCCGGAATTCGATTTCCTGGCCGGTACCGACGAAGTCGCTACCAAGCTCGATCTGGCCCAAGCCTACATCGACATGGGCGACAACGATGGTGCCCGCGACATCCTCAATGAAGTGGTGACCGAAGGCAGCGACGGCCAGAAGAGCGAAGCCAAGGAAATGCTCGCGCGCCTGGCTTGAGTGACTGACCGGTTGTAGACAAAGCGGCAGCCCATTGAGGCTGCCGTTTTTGTTTGCGGGTGATGTGATGGTGGCTGTGGGGCCGCTTTCGCGAGCAGGCTCGCTCCTACAGGGGAAGGCGTTTTGCCTGAAGAAACGCGGTCCACTGTAGGAGCGAGCCTGCTCGCGATAGCGGCATCCCATTCACCACAGGGCCCTCTGTTGTACTGGCGTCCCTGCTCGACAGCCTTATAATGCCCCCCTTTGCGTACATCAGCAGGCTGTCACTCCTTGGCAAACATAGATAACCCGGCCGCCGAAATGGCGGCCGACGGCTTTTTCCGGATCGCGTTGGGCGTTGAATACAAGGGCTCGCGTTACCGTGGCTGGCAGCGCCAGGCCTCTGGCGTGCTCACGGTGCAGGAAACCCTCGAAAACGCCTTGTCCAAGGTCGCCGACTCTCCCGTTTCGCTGCTGTGCGCCGGGCGTACCGATGCCGGCGTGCACGCGTGTGGCCAGGTGGTGCACTTCGACACGCAAGTCGAGCGTTCGATGAAGGCCTGGGTCATGGGTGCCAATATCAATTTGCCGCACGATGTCAGCGTTAGTTGGGCCAAGGTCATGCCGGCGCATTTTCATGCCCGGTTCAAGGCTATTGCCCGGCGCTATCGCTACGTGATCTACAACGACCAGATCCGTCCGGCGCACCTGAACGAAGAAATCACCTGGAACCACCGTCCGCTGGACGTCGAGCGCATGGCCGAGGCGGCCCGGTACCTGGTGGGCACCCACGATTTCAGCGCTTTCCGTGCCGGCCAGTGCCAGGCCAAGTCGCCGATCAAGGAGCTGCATCACCTGCGCGTCACGCGTCACGGCAAGATGATCGTGCTGGATATCCGCGCCAGCGCCTTCCTGCACCACATGGTGCGCAACATTGCCGGCGTGCTGATGACCATCGGTGCCGGCGAGCGCCCGGTGGAGTGGATGAAGGAAGTGCTGGAGAGCCGAATTCGCCGTTCCGGCGGGGTGACGGCGCATCCGTTCGGCCTGTATCTGGTGCAGGTCGAGTACCGCGACGAGTTCCAGTTGCCCGAGCGTTACATCGGCCCACATTTCCTTACCGGTTTCAGCGAACTTGACGGCTGACGCCTTCGAACGCTTTTGTTACCATCCGGGACTTTCCCGGATTTACCGTGAGGATTTCTCGACATGCCAGCCGTTCGCAGCAAGATTTGCGGAATTACCCGCATGGAAGATGCGTTGGCGGCGGTCGAGGCCGGGGCCGATGCCATCGGCTTTGTGTTCTACGCCAAGAGCCCGCGGGGCGTGACGTTCCAGCAGGCGCGCGCAATCATCAAGGCGTTGCCGCCGTTCGTCACCACCGTGGGCTTGTTCGTCAACGCCAGCCGCTGCGAGCTGGGGGAAATTCTCGACGCCGTGCCGCTTGACCTGCTGCAGTTCCATGGCGATGAAACGGCAGAGGACTGCGAGGGCTGGAATCGTCCGTACATCAAGGCCCTGCGGGTCAAGGCGGGGGATGATATCGCGGCGGCCTGCGACGCTTATCCGAGGGCCAGTGGTATTTTGCTCGATGCCTATGTCGAAGGCGTTCCCGGTGGAACCGGCCAGGCGTTCGACTGGTCATTGATACCGCAAGGCCTGAGCAAGCCGATTATCCTGGCGGGCGGCCTGACCCCGGAAAACGTCGCCGAGGCGGTGGCGCGGGTTCGACCTTATGCCGTGGATGTCAGCGGCGGGGTAGAGGCGAGCAAGGGCATCAAGGATCACGCAAAGATTCAGGCGTTCATCGACGCGGTACGCAGAAGCTCACAGGAGCTCCCACGTTGATGTGACGGCTGGCAGACTGCCGCCGTCCACTGCACTGTACAAAACGGCTGAGGATTGATGGGGCGTACGCTGGTCTCTGCACTGACCCGGCCCCCATTGAACATCGCCGCACACATGAATTTAGCTCAAGGGCATACGCGGGGCTGCGAACCAGAGCGTTCGGGCCGCCGGTACTGGAGAAAGAAAGCATGAGCAACTGGTTAGTAGACAAACTGATCCCTTCGATCATGCGTTCCGAGGTCAAGAAGAGCTCGGTGCCTGAAGGTCTTTGGCACAAATGCCCGTCTTGCGAGGCTGTGCTGTATCGTCCGGAGCTGGAAAAGACCCTGGACGTTTGCCCCAAGTGCAATCACCACATGCGTATCGGCGCACGCGCGCGTATCGACATTTTCCTCGATACCGAAGGTCGTACCGAACTGGGTGCTGACCTGGAGCCGGTTGACCGCCTGAAATTCCGCGACGGCAAGAAGTACAAGGATCGCCTGACCGCCGCGCAGAAGCAGACCGGCGAAAAAGACGCGCTGATCTCGATGAGCGGTACCCTGCTGGGCATGCCTGTGGTGGTTTCGGCGTTCGAATTCTCCTTCATGGGTGGTTCGATGGGCGCCATCGTCGGTGAGCGCTTCGTGCGCGCCGCCAACTACGCGCTGGAAAAACGCTGCCCGATGATCTGCTTCTCCGCCTCCGGTGGCGCGCGGATGCAGGAAGCCCTGATCTCGTTGATGCAAATGGCCAAGACCTCCGCGGTGCTGGCGCGTCTGCGTGAGGAAGGCATTCCGTTCATTTCCGTGCTGACCGACCCGGTCTACGGTGGTGTTTCCGCCAGCCTGGCGATGCTGGGCGACGTGATCGTCGGCGAGCCCAAGGCCCTGATCGGCTTTGCTGGTCCACGCGTAATCGAACAAACCGTTCGTGAAAAACTGCCTGAAGGCTTCCAGCGCAGCGAGTTCCTGCTGGAACACGGCGCGATCGACATGATCATTCACCGTCAGGAACTGCGCCCACGCCTGGGTAACCTGCTGGCGCAAATGATGGGCCTGCCGACGCCGAAATTCGTCGCTGCGCCAATCGAGCCAGTCGTGGTTCCACCGGTGCCTGCAAACATATGACCCAACGCACCCTTGGCGAGTGGCTCGCCTACCTTGAGCAGTTGCACCCTTCGGCCATCGACATGGGCCTTGAGCGCTCGCAGCAGGTAGCGTCCCGCATGGGACTGGGCAAGCCGGCGCCTCGGGTGATCACGGTCACCGGCACCAATGGCAAAGGCTCTACCTGTGCATTCGTGGCTTCATTGCTGCGAGCACAGGGCCTGCGCGTCGGTGTCTACAGTTCTCCGCACCTGCTGCGTTACAACGAGCGGGTGCAGGTCAATGGCGTCGAAGCCACTGACGCCGAGCTTTGCCAGGCTTTCGCTGCGGTCGAAGCCGGTCGCGGCGACACTTCCCTGACCTATTTCGAGATGGGCACCCTGGCGGCGTTCTGGCTGTTTCAACAGTCAGGACTCGACGCCGTGGTCCTGGAAGTGGGGCTGGGCGGACGCCTGGACACAGTCAACGTGGTGGACGCCGACATGGCGCTGGTTACCAGCATTGGCGTGGATCATGCGGATTACCTGGGTGATACCCGCGAGTCCGTGGCCTTCGAGAAGGCCGGCATCTTCCGCCAGGGCGCGCCTGCGCTCTGCGGCGACCTGAATCCCCCACAGCCCCTGCTGGACAAGGCGCGCGAGCTCAATTGCCCGTTTTTCCTGCGTGGACGCGATTTCGACCTGGGTGTGACCGATCAGCATTGGCAATGGCGCGGAGTCGATGCCAAGGGGCAAGTGGTCGAATTGCACGATCTGCCGTTGCTCGACCTGCCGATGGAAAACGCCGCCCTGGCGCTACAGGCCTACCTGTTGCTCGGTTTGCCTTGGGAGCGCGCGCAGATTGTCCAGGCGCTGCAAGCGACGCGGATCGTCGGTCGACTCGATCGCCGGCAGGTCGACTGGCAGGGTAAACGCCTTAATCTGTTGCTGGATGTGGGGCACAACCCCCACGCCGCCGAGTATCTGGCCCGTCGCCTGGCCAGTCGTCCACCGGTCGGCAGGCGTCTGGCGGTATTCGGATTGCTGGCAGACAAGGATCTGGATGGTGTCATCGGCGAATTGAGTGCTAGTGTCGAGCACTGGGCTGTCGCGCCGCTGGATTCACCCCGGGCGCGACCGGTGGCCGACTTGCGCGAGGCGCTGGATAAGCGCGGTGCGTCGGTGACGTCCTACGACAGCGTGGCCGCCGCCCTGGAAGGGCAGTGTGCGCAGGCGACGAGCGACGACGAGATTCTGCTGTTCGGATCATTCTATTGTGTTGCCGAGGCCCTTGAGTGGCTGGCCCGGCGCTCCACGGAGGAGGCGGCAAATGGCATTGCTGGATAAGGCTTACAAGCAGCGCATGGTTGGTGCCCTGGTCCTGGTGGCGCTGGCCGTGATTTTCCTGCCGATGCTGTTCTCCCGCCAGGATGAGCAGCGTCAGGTGACGGTCCAGGCCCCGGCTGCACCGCAAGCACCGGCGATGCCGCAAGTGCAGGTGGAGCCGGTGGTGGTGCCTGAGCCGCAAGCCCTGCCACAGGAGCCTGTGCCGAGCGACGAAGAAATCGCCCAGCAGGAAGCGCCGGTTGCACCGGTTGCGCCTGCAGCATCGGCGCCCGCCGCCAAGCCGGTCACGCCGCCTCCTGCGCCAGCCCCTGTCCCGGCGCTGGCGGCCAAGCCCGCCACGCCGCCGTCGCAACCGATCACCGCCGCATCGGGCAAGCCCGATACCAGCCAAAGCCGTGTCGACGCCAATGGCCTGTCGGTCAGTTGGTCGGTGCAACTGGCCAGCCTGGCCAATCGCGAAAGCGCGGAAAAGCTGCAAAAAACCCTGCGCAGCCAGGGATACAATGCCTACATCCGTACGGCCGATGGCAAGAATCGCGTGTTTGTCGGGCCGCTCATCGAGCGTGCAGAAGCCGATCGCCTGCGTGACCTGTTGAACCGCCAACAGAACCTCAAGGGGTTTGTCGTGCGCTTTCAGCCAGAGCGTGGCTAAAACTATCGCCACGATTTGAAATGCACTGACAATCGCAGCTTACCGATAAGCATGGGCTCTGCTAAAATGCGCCGCCTTATCCGTCTGTAGGCTGCACTGTGCCATTTACCTGGGTTGACTGGGCGATCGTTGCAATCGTCGCCATCTCCGCTTTGATCAGTTTGAGCCGCGGCTTCGTTAAAGAAGCATTGTCGCTGGTGACCTGGATCATCGCAGGAGCTGTTGCCTGGATGTTCGGTGGCTCATTGTCCGAGTACCTCGCCGGATACATCCAGACCCCATCGGCTCGTGTGATCACGGGCTGCGCCATCATGTTCGTCGCCACACTGATCGTGGGCGCAATGATCAATTATCTTATCAGCGAGTTGGTTCGCGTCACCGGGTTGTCCGGGACCGATCGATTCCTCGGCATGGCTTTCGGCGCAGCGCGTGGCGTGTTGCTGGTGGTCGTGGCGGTCGGGCTATTGAGCCTGGGGCCGGTACAACAGGACGGGTGGTGGAAAGAGTCCCAACTCGTGCCAAAATTTTTATTGGTCGCCGACTGGTCCAAAAACCTGATTCTCGGGTGGAGCAGTCAGTGGCTTGCCAGCGGTATCAGCGTACCCGCTGATATTCCGTTCAAGGAGCAGCTCTTGCCGATGGCCAAAACGCCTCAGTGAGTGTTGTTCAGTTCAGATCCATTAAGTAGGGGTTGCGTCGCATGTGTGGCATCGTCGGTATCGTCGGTAAGTCGAACGTCAATCAGGCGCTGTATGACGCGCTAACCGTCCTCCAGCACCGCGGCCAGGACGCTGCCGGTATCGTGACCAGCCATGATGGCCGGTTATTCCTGCGCAAGGACAACGGCCTGGTGCGTGACGTGTTCCAGCAGCGTCACATGCAGCGCCTGGTCGGCCACATGGGCATTGGCCATGTGCGCTACCCGACCGCGGGCAGCTCGACCTCGGCCGAAGCTCAACCGTTTTACGTCAACTCGCCTTACGGCATCACCCTGGCGCACAACGGTAACCTGACCAACGTTGAACAACTGGCCAAGGAGATTTACGAATCTGACCTGCGCCACGTCAACACCAGCTCCGATTCGGAAGTACTGCTCAACGTGTTCGCACACGAGCTGGCCCAGCGCGGCAAGCTGCAGCCGACCGAAGAAGACGTATTCGCTGCCGTCACCGACGTGCACAACCGTTGCGTCGGTGGCTACGCGGTCGTAGCGATGATCACCGGCTACGGCATCGTCGGTTTCCGCGACCCGCACGGCATCCGTCCGATCGTGTTCGGCCAGCGTCACACCGACGAAGGCGTCGAGTACATGATCGCCTCCGAAAGCGTGTCCCTGGACGTGCTCGGTTTCACCCTGATTCGCGATCTGGCACCGGGCGAAGCGGTCTACATCACCGAAGACGGCAAGCTGCACACCCGTCAGTGCGCGACCAATCCGTCCCTGACCCCGTGCATCTTCGAACACGTCTACCTGGCGCGTCCGGACTCGATCATCGACGGCGTGTCGGTGTATAAAGCCCGCCTGCGCATGGGCGAGAAGCTGGCCGAGAAGATCCTGCGCGAGCGTCCGGATCACGACATCGACGTGGTTATCCCGATCCCGGACACCAGCCGCACCGCGGCCCTGGAGCTGGCGAACCACCTGGGCGTGAAGTTCCGCGAAGGTTTCGTTAAGAACCGCTACATCGGCCGGACCTTCATCATGCCGGGCCAGGCCGCACGGAAAAAATCCGTACGCCAGAAGCTCAACGCCATCGAGCTGGAATTCCGCGGCAAGAACGTGATGCTGGTGGACGACTCCATCGTGCGCGGCACCACCTGCAAGCAGATCATCCAGATGGCACGCGAGGCGGGCGCCAAGAACGTTTACTTCTGTTCCGCTGCCCCGGCCGTGCGTTTCCCGAACGTCTATGGCATCGACATGCCGAGCGCCCACGAGCTGATCGCCCACAACCGTTCGACCCAGGACGTTGCGGACCTGATCGGTGCCGACTGGCTGATCTATCAGGACCTGCCTGACTTGATCGAAGCGGTCGGTGGCGGCAAGATCAAGATCGACAAGTTCGATTGCGCGGTGTTCGACGGCCAGTACGTCACCGGCGACGTCGACGAGGCTTACCTGAACAAGATCGAGCAGGCGCGTAACGATGCCTCCAAGGTCAAGACCCAGGCAGTCAGCGCGATCATCGATCTGTACAACAACTGAGTAACTACCGGCCCTGAGGGGCCGGTTTTGTATCTGGCTTTTAATTTTCGAGATTAGGGAAAGGAGTGACAGCATGAGTCAGGATTGGGATGCCGGTCGGTTGGACAGCGACCTCGAAGGCGTAGCGTTCGATACCCTGGCCGTACGTGCCGGTCAGCACCGTACGCCGGAAGGCGAACACGGTGATCCGATGTTCTTCACTTCCAGCTACGTATTCCGCACCGCCGCCGACGCGGCCGCGCGTTTTGCCGGGGAAGTGCCGGGTAACGTCTACTCGCGCTACACCAACCCCACCGTTCGCGCCTTCGAGGAGCGCATTGCCGCTTTGGAAAGCGCCGAGCAAGCCGTGGCCACCGCCACCGGCATGGCCGCGATCATGGCAGTGGTCATGAGCCTGTGCAGTGCCGGCGATCACGTGCTGGTGTCGCGTAGCGTATTCGGCTCGACCATCAGTCTGTTCGAGAAGTACTTCAAGCGTTTCGGCGTCGAAGTCGACTACGTGCCCCTGGCGGACCTGTCCGGCTGGGATGCGGCGATCAAGGCCAACACCAAATTGCTGTTCGTCGAATCGCCGTCCAACCCACTCGCTGAACTGGTGGACATCACCGAACTGGCGAAAATCGCTCATGCCAAGGGCGCGATGCTGGTAGTCGACAACTGCTTCTGCACTCCGGCGCTGCAACAACCGCTGAAACTGGGCGCGGACATCGTCGTGCACTCGGCAACCAAGTTCATCGATGGCCAGGGCCGTTGCATGGGTGGTGTCGTGGCCGGGCGCAGCGAGCAGATGAAAGAAGTGGTCGGCTTCCTGCGCACCGCCGGGCCGACCTTGAGCCCGTTCAACGCCTGGATCTTCCTCAAGGGCCTGGAAACCCTCAACCTGCGGATGAAGGCCCATTGCGCCAACGCCCAGCAGTTGGCCGAGTGGCTGGAACAGCAGGACGGCATCGAGAAAGTCCATTACGCCGGTCTCAAGAGCCATCCGCAGCACGAGCTGGCCCTGCGTCAGCAGAAGGGCTTCGGTGCGGTGGTGAGTTTCGAGGTCAAGGGTGGCAAAGCGGGCGCCTGGCGCTTTATCGATGCGACCCGCCTGATTTCGATCACGGCCAACCTGGGCGACAGCAAGACCACCATTACCCACCCGAGCACCACCTCCCACGGCCGCCTGGCGCCGCAAGAGCGTGAGGCCGCGGGCATTCGTGACAGCCTGATCCGCATTGCGGTCGGCCTGGAAGACGTGGCAGACCTGCAAGCCGACCTGGCGCGCGGGTTGGCTGCCCTGTGATCGAGTTGTCCACGCCACCGGGCTCCAATGGCCGCGTTGCACTGGTGACCGGTGCGGCGCGGGGCATTGGCCTGGGTATTGCGGCCTGGTTGATCAGCGAAGGCTGGCAGGTAGTGCTGACGGACCTGGACCGGACGCGTGGTTCGAAAGTGGCGAAGGCGCTTGGCGACAATGCCTGGTTCATCGCCATGGACGTTTCGAACGAAGGGCAGGTGGCGCTGGGTGTTGCCGAGGTGCTGGGGCAGTTCGGGCGCCTGGATGCGCTGGTGTGCAATGCGGCGGTTGCCGATCCGCACAACATCACCCTGGAAAGCCTCGACCTGGCTTACTGGAACCGGGTGCTGGCGGTGAACCTCAGTGGGCCGATGCTGTTGGCCAAGCACTGCGCGCCCTACCTGCGGGCCCATAGCGGGGCGATCGTCAACCTGGCCTCGACCCGCGCCGGGCAGTCGGAACCCGACACCGAGGCCTATGCCGCGAGCAAGGGTGGTCTGCTGGCCTTGACTCACGCACTGGCTATCAGCCTTGGCCCGGAGATTCGGGTCAATGCGGTCAGCCCCGGCTGGATCGATGCGCGGGACCCTTCCGTGCGTCGTGCCGAGCCGCTCACCGATGCCGACCATGCCCAGCATCCGGCGGGCAGGGTAGGGACGGTCGAGGACGTGGCGGCGATGGTGGCGTGGCTGCTGTCGAAGAACGCCGGGTTTGTCACGGGGCAGGAGTTCGTGGTCGATGGCGGTATGACCAAGAAGATGATTTACAGTGAGTAATGCAAGTTTACTGTAGGAGCGAGCTTGCTCGCGAAAGCGGTCTGACTGTTGTCGATGCTGTGCCGGTTGAAAGAATTTTGTCTTTTTCAGAAAAACTTCAATCCTGCTATTGACTTAGGTTCGCTACCTGCGTAAATTTCGCGGCCTCGGAGATGCAAACGGGTGATTAGCTCAGCTGGGAGAGCGTCTGCCTTACAAGCAGAATGTCGGCGGTTCGATCCCGTCATCACCCACCACTTCCGAGAAACTTGCGAAAGCAAGAGGTAGGCTGAAATGCCTCCACCGACGCGCAGCGGTAGTTCAGTCGGTTAGAATACCGGCCTGTCACGCCGGGGGTCGCGGGTTCGAGTCCCGTCCGCTGCGCCATATTTACGAAGCAGATTACGATCTGGTTCGCGATTGAAGAGCACCGAAGCTTTTCAATCAAACAAGTTAAATGGACGCAAGTCCACAGCGATACGCAGCGGTAGTTCAGTCGGTTAGAATACCGGCCTGTCACGCCGGGGGTCGCGGGTTCGAGTCCCGTCCGCTGCGCCATATCTGCTTCGAGGCCCACTGAACGCCTTGGAGCTACGAAGAAAGCCACTGGTTTACTTCGAGTCGATAGCAAAGACCCTGGTCGAAAGACCGGGGTTTTTTGTTTCTGGAATTTGTCTTTTTCTCCTCTCTAACGCCCCCCGTCGAATTGGTTTTGCGTTGTTACATAGTTTCAATGAACAGCACAAATCCCCTGTGGGAGCGAGCCTGCTCGCGATGGCGGCATCAGCCACACCGCAAACTCAGCCTTGCAGATGAACTGTATGCGTACGGGCCTGCTCAACAACCCGTCCTCACCATCCTCTCCACCAGTCTGCTGCGTCCAAAAGTCGCGGTTTTTTGATTTCTTGGTCAGTTTTTTGTTTTCCGCGAGCGCAGAAACCTTTAAAGTTAACCTATCGGTCAGCTTTGAATTGTCATCACAGCCCCTTGCATCGTCAAAAGGGGCTTCTGCGCGACTCGAGATTTCCAGAACATAACCAGAAGGGCGGCCTCCATGACCGCCCATAGGATGATCCATGTCCAACCGTGAAATATCCCGGCGCTCGTTCCTTCAGGGCGGGCTGGTGGCGGGTGTGAGCGTGACGCTTACACCGCTGAGCAGTCAGGCGCTGGCAGCCTTGATGGAAAACAGCGTGACCGTGCCGTCCGAGCAGTGGCTTGGCAACAACGGCAAGGCGCGCGCCCGTAATGATGCCTTGTCCAAGGTCTGCGGCAGCAAAGTCTTTGCCCGCGACATCCGCGCCAAGGACATGCCGGGCTGGCCGCAGCAGCAAGGCCACGCCATGCTGCTGAAAACCATCAAGGCCGACCGCATCTACGCAGGCTACGACCTGTCGTGGCTCGGTGCCGACCTGCAGCCCGACCGCATCGTTACCGCCGACGACCTGGTCAAGGACGGCATCGTCTTCCCGGAAGAGCACGCCCCCGACCCCCTGTTGCCGGCCGGCAAGGTGCCGATGTTCATCGGCCACCCGGTGGCAATCCTGATCTGGAACGACTTCGAGCGCTTCCGCCAGGCCAAGGCCCAGCTCAAGTTCAATGACAAGGCAATCCGCTACGGCGAAAAAGTGCCGTTCTACGAGGGCGATCCCTATGGCAGCTTCCGCTATGTGCGCGTCGGCGGCGCTACCTCGGCTGACGAAGACGAATTCGCCAGCCTCAAGGATTCGATCCTGTTCCCGATGCTGCGTAACCGCCGGCCGGTCTGGAACGCACAGCCGAACCTGCACGGCAACCTGACCGAGCGCGGCTTGTTCTACGCCGAGCGCATGAAGCAACAGATCGACACGCCGCCAGACAACTGGCTGGTGTTCGACGAGCGCTACAAGACCCCGTCGATCGAGCCGGCGGCGATGGAGCCGGACAACGGCAACGGCTGGTACGACCCGGCAACCAAGACCCTGCATTTTGTGGTTGCCACCCAGTGCCCGCTGGAAACCGCGACCGAGACCGCGAAGATGATCGCGCCGTCGCGTTTCGGCCTGGCCAACCTGAACATGCACCCGGGCTACACCGTCGGCTACGGCTCGAAAGACCACAACATTTTCGTCTACTACGCGGCCTTGGCGGCGTTGTACGGCGCCGGTGTGCCGGTACGCCTGGCCAACGACCGCTACGAGCAATTCCAGAGTGGCATCAAGCGTCACCCGTTCGACATCCGCTACCAACTGGCGGTGGACAAGACCGATCACAGTTTCAAGATCTTCCGCGCCGAGATGAGCGTCGACGGCGGCGGACGGGTCAACTACAGCCCGTCCGTGGCCGCAGTGGGCGCCACGGCGGCGCAGTCGATCTACTACATGCCGCAGAACGACCTGCAGGTCACCGCCTATCACTCGCGCGCGGTGGAAGCCGGTTCGATGCGTGGCTACGGCACGCTGCAGAGCATGGCGTCCACCGAGATGATGGTCGATGAAATCGCCGATCGCCTCGGTGTCGATGCCATTGAGCTGCGGCGCAAGAATGCCCTGCGTTCGGGCATGAAAAACACTCAGGGCGCGGTCCCGGCGGGTGCCCTGCGCCTGCACGAGATTCTCGACAAGGCGGCGGTCAACGAAGTCTGGAAGAACCGCAACGCGATCAAGCAACAACGCGAAGCGGCGGACCCGGATAACTGGTATGGCGTCGGTTTCGCCATTTGCCAGAAAGATTTCGGCACCGGTTCCGAAGCGCCAATGGCCAGCATCGAGTACAGCGTTGACGGTCGCATCACCCTGCGCCACATCGGTATCGAAATCGGTACCGGCATGTCCACCTCGCAGGCGATGGTGGTGGCCGATTTCCTCGGCAACCCGGCGCACGAAGTGAAGACCGGCGAAACCGAATGGAAAGAGCTGCAGCTGATCAGCGGCGGCAACCCGTACATCATGAGCCAGGCCGAGCAGGACAACTTCCTGCGCAACCCGCGCTGGGTCGGCAAGGTCGCGTCGGCGTCGTCGGCGACCAACTCCGCCTACTACTTCAGCCACGCCACCCGTGAAGCGGCGCGCGTGCTGTTCAACCACGGCCTGTGGCCGGCGGCGCTCGAGATCTGGCGCCAGGGCCCCTACGGCGGCCAGGCCAACCCTTACGTGGTGCGCCGCGAAGACGCCCATTGGGTCGATGGCAAACTCACCGCCAACGGCATGGAGCCCTTGCCGTTCGCCATGCTCGCCAAGCGTGCCCACGAACGCGGTTTGGTCACCGGTGCCACGGTGCACGGCTTCAACCGCTGGAGCTGGGCCGAGGCCGAGTACAGCATCGATGGTGTGCGTGAGCGTTTGCCGCTCGATGGCCTGGCGGTCAAGTACGGCGACGGCGCGCCGAAGGCGAAGCAAGCGCAGATGAGCAGCGCCGGTTTCCATCTGCTGGATCGGCAGAACATCGCCTATCCGCCAACCCAGTTGAACAACGCTGCGGTGACTTACTACAGCCCGGTGGCGACGCTGGTGGAAGTGAAGGTCAACAAGGGCTCGCACGAAGTGTCGGTGCTTAATCACCACTCGTGGGTCGAGTGCGGTCGGGTGCTGGTGGAAGAGCTGGTCAAGGGCCAGGTCGAAGGTGGCATCGCCATGGGTATCGGCCATGCGCTGATGGAAGAAATGCCGCTGTACGAAGGCGGGCCGGGGGAGGGTGACTGGAACTTCAACCGTTACCGCTTGCCGATGGCGCGGCACGTGGCGGTGTGGAAACAGACCGCGGAAATCCTGCCGCCACTGTCGCCGAGCGACCCGTCCAAGGGCATCGCCGAAGTGGTGATGATCCCGGTGGTCGGTGCCATCGGCAACGCTGTGGCCCACGCCATTGGCAAACGTGTCCGCGACCTGCCTATCACTTCTGCACGCATCAAGGAGGCCCTCAATGGCTAACCGTCCGCTTCAACTGACCCTCAACGGTCAATCCGTCGGCCCGGTGGACATCCCTGATGACCTGCCGATGATCGACTACCTGCACGAATACAAGAACCTCACCGGTTCGCGCCTGGGCTGCGGCCAGGGCATCTGCCACGCCTGCGTGGTGATCGTCGACAACCCCGACGGCACCAGCGAAGAAGTGCGCACCTGCATCACCGGCGCGCACTATTTCGAGGGCAAGAAAGTACGCACCATCGAAGGTCATGCGACCCGTGACGAGCAGGGCAAAGTCACCGAGCTGAACCCGATCCAGCAGCGCTTCGTCGACGAGTTCGCCTTCCAGTGCAGCTACTGCGCACCGGGTTTTGTGAATGCCGCGACGGTGCTGGTGGAAAAGCTGCAGCGTCAGCCGATCGTCAAGAGCCAGCTGGAAAAAGTCATCGAGGACAGCCTCGGTCATCACATCTGCCGTTGCACCGGATACGTGCGCTACTACAGCGCCACGCGCAACGTGCTGACCGATCTCGGCCTGGTCAAGGAGGGCTAAGCATGAAGCAACTACTTACCCGCCTGACCCTGGCGGTCGGCTTGGCTGCGCCGGTATTGCTGGCGCAGGCGGATGATCAGGTCACGCGCGGCGAATACCTCGCCCGTGCCGCTGACTGCATGGCCTGCCATACCGCTCCGGGTGGCGCGCCCTATGCGGGTGGCCTGCCGATCGTCTCGCCATTCGGCACGATCTACGGCACCAACATCACCCCGAGCAAAGAGCACGGCATCGGCCTGTACAACGATGACGAGTTCTTCGCTGCGCTCACCGCAGGCAAGCGTCGCGATGGCGCCAACCTGTACCCGGCGATGCCCTACACCTCGTATCACCTGATGCCACGTGCGGATTCCGACGCAATCCACGCCTACCTGAAAACCGTCGCGCCGATCGAGCGTGCTGCACCGGTCACCAGCCTGAGCTTTCCGTTCAACGTGCGCCTGGGCCTGATGGGCTGGAACATGATGTACGGCAAGGACGTGAAGCTCGCGCCGACCGAAGGCAAAAGCGAAGCCTGGAAGCGTGGCCAGTACATGGTCGACGTGCTCGGTCACTGCGGCGAATGCCACACCCCACGCGGTTTGCCGGGCGCGATGCAGCAGGACAAACGCATGACCGGCGGCATTCTCAACGGCTACCTGGCGCCGAGCCTGTTGGCCACTGACCTGGCGGCCCGTGGCTGGAATCATCAGGACTTGAGTTCGTTCCTCAAGCACGGCATGAGCGCCCAGGGCACCATGTTCAACGAGATGTTTCCGGTGTTCCACAACAGCACCCAGGGCCTCAACGACCCGGACCTGGCTGCGATGGCGACCTTCCTGCTCGGCGACCAGCCACCGGCGGCGAAAGTCTTGACCGACGTGCCACTGGAGCAGCTCAGTGCCAGCGCCCAGCGCGGCCGCCAGGGCTACCTGAACGTCTGTGCCGGTTGCCACGCGCCAAATGGCGAAGGCAAGCCGCACATCGCCGTGGCCATGCGCGGCAACACCACCTTGCGTCTGGAAGATCCACGCAACCTGGTGCGGGTGATCGACGATGGCATCGGCGAGCAGAAGTTCGCAGGGTTCGAACACATGCAACCCATGCCGGGTTTCGCGCAGAAGCTCACCGACGCGCAGCTTGCGGATCTGTTGAACTACCTGCGCCAGGCGTGGGGCGGTCAACCGGGTGACCTGGCCTTGAACGATGTGCAGAAGTTGCGGGCCGACGCGCCGCCGCTCGAGCACAAGGCGCACTGACATGCAGCATCTGGATCTGCAAGTGGTGCGGCGAGCACTGGCGTGGTCGACGGCCGGGCAGCGCATCTGGCTGTGCAGCGTGCTGGCCACCTACGGCTCGGCGCCTCGTGCGCCGGGTTCGTTGCTGGCGGTGAATGCTGACGGGCAGTGGATAGGTTCGCTGTCCGGCGGCTGTGTCGAAGAGGACTTCCTCGAACGCGTCGCCGAAGGTGCATTCGAGCAAGCGGTCAGCGTGGTGCGCTACGGCGAAGGCGATGACCCGCGCTCGCGGGTCAGCCTGCCCTGCGGCGGCGTGCTCGATGTGCTGGTGGAAAAGCTTGAGCCTGTTTGCGAGGTTCAGGCGCATCTGCGGGAGCTGGAGTCGGCGTTGTTGGGCCGACGTCGGCTGATCCGCGAAGTCGACCTGGCCAGCGGCGCGCGCAGTCTGTTCGATGATCGCGAGCAGGGTGTGCGCGTCGAGCGCGAGATCGATCGCGTCAGGCTGCGCATCGGCGCGGCACAACGCCTGTTGCTGGCCGGGTATTCCAGCGTGGCCCAAGCCTGCGCGGAGTTTGCCGTGGGCCTGGGATTCGAGGTGATTCTTTGCGATCCGCGGGACGAAGTGCTGGAAGGCGTGGTGCTGGACAACGTGGAGATTCGTCGTCAATTGCCCTCGGTGTTCATCGCCGACGGCGGCTGTCACAGCGATACCGCGGTAGTGGCGCTGACCCACGATCCGCGCATCGATGACCTGGCGATGATGGAAGCGGTGCGCACCGACGCGTTCTACATCGGCGTGATGGGCTCCCTGCAGACTTCGCAAAAGCGCTTCGAGCGATTGCGGCGCATCGGTGGGTTGGGGGAGGCGGAACTGGCGCGGATCCATGCGCCCATCGGGCTGAACCTGGGCAGCAAGACCCCGGCGGAAATCGCCCTGGCCGTGCTCGCCGATATCCTGCGAATTCGCAGCGGGATCGCGCGCGATCGACTGTGATGCAGGCCCCGTCAGGGCCCAGGCTTGTGCAAAAAGAGGCTCGTCGCTTGATTGGACGAGCCTTTTTTGTTGTGCGTCATTCTTGACACTGTCCGGTCAGCTTCTCTAGGATGTTGCCCATGCGCCGATTTAAACAGCTACTTGCGGGGCGCCAGGTAACTCATTGAGTTACCGACAGAAGCTTGAAGCAGGCTTCGAAATACCGCTAAAGCGCTGGTTCGGTGTTGCCTCTCACCTGCCATGCAGACTTTTTGAGGCTGAGACACGACACGATGAATGCACTAAGCCCAGTTGTACGTCCCGCGCCGATCACGGCACATCTCACCCAGCGCAATCCAAAAATCCTGCTTGGCGGTAAACATCAGCCGACGCTGCTGCGTTACCTCGATGGTTGGCCACGCCGTACCGGTGGGCCAGCAGCCTTCCTGATCCAGTTTGTCGAAGACGGTGAATCCCTGGCGCGCTTTGCCGCGGACAGTTTCGACCTGGCGGTGATTCAGTCGCCCAGCATCGAAGACGCTCCGGAAATGATCAGGCAACTGACCCGCGTTGCCCGGCAGGGGCTGATTACCCGCCGCTGAGGCGCCGATCACTCGGGCGCATCGCGCTGCTGCTCATGGATAGTCGATCGCCACGATATACACACATTGCTCACCCGTCGGAGTCTGGACCCGTACCTCGGCGTCCAGTGCCTTGCCGATCAGCGCGCGGGCCAAGGGCGAGTCGATGCTGATCAGGCCCTGTTTCAAATCCAGTTCATCCGGGCCGACGATGCGGTAGCGTGATTGCTTGCCATCCTCGTCCTCGATCGTGACCCAGGCGCCAAAATAGACTTTGTTCGGGTCGCTGGGCTTTTCGCTGACGACCTTGAGGGCTTCCAGGCGTTTGGTCAGGAAGCGCACGCGACTGTCGATCTCGCGCAGCATCTTTTTGCCGTAGGTGTACTCGGCGTTTTCCGAACGATCGCCCTGGGCTGCCGCTTCGCTGACCGCTTGCGTCACCTGGGGGCGGCGTACGTGCCACAGTTCATGAAACTCGGCGCGCATCCGCGCTTCACCTTCTGGGGTGATCAGCGCGGTACCGGCGGTACGGGGAGGGCGATAACGGCTCATGGCAACTTTTCTTCGAATCAGGAGCGCTTGAGTCTATCAACCCTCGCGCAGGACTGTCAGGGGGCTGGCGTTCAAGGCGCGCCGGGTGCCGAACACGCCGGCGCCACCGATCAGCACGGCGCCGATCAACGGCAGCACCAGCAGCCACGGATGCGGATGCCAGGGCAGGTCGAAGGCGTAGCGGTAGAGCACCAGGCTGACGACTTCCGAACCGAGCGCCGCGAGCAGCCCGCTGACCGCACCCAGCAGCCCGAATTCGATCCGTCGCGCCTTCACCAGCAACTGCCGTTCCGCCCCCAGCGCGCGTAGCAGGGCGCCCTGGCGGATGCGTTCATCCAGGGTCGCCTGCAGGCCGGAGAACAACACCGCCATCCCCGCCGCCAGGACAAACAGCAGCACGTACTCCACCGCCAGGGTGACCTGGGCGAGGATGCTGCGCAGTTGCGCCAGCAGGGCTTCGACCTGCAGGATCGTCACCGCCGGAAAACTGCGCGACAGGTCGACGATCTGCTGGTCATGCCCGGCCGCCAGATAGAAGCTGGTCAGGTAGGTGGCCGGCAAATCCTTCAGGGTGCCTGGCTGGAAGATCATGAAGAAGTTCGGCTGGAAGTTGTCCCAGTTGATCTCCCGCAGGCTGGTGACTTTCGCCTCGCGATTAGCCCCGCCGACGGTAAAGACCATGTGGTCGCCGAGCTTGAGCTTCAGGCTTTCGGCGACCTTGCCCTCCACCGACACCCCGGGGATGTCATCCGGCGGTTGCTCCGGCCACCAATTGCCGGCGGTGATCTGGTTGCCCGCGGGCAGGTCTGCCGCCCAGGTCAGGCTCAGGTCACGCTGGATCGCCCGGTCACCCGCCGATTCCTTGGTGACGATTTGCTGCACGGGTTCGCCGTTGATGCTGATCAGTCGCCCCGGGACCACCGGATACAGTGGCGCCGATTGCGCCGACAACGAGATCAGGCGGTCGGTGAACGCCTGTTTGTCCGCGGGCAGGATGTTCAGGGCAAAATAGTTCGGTGCGTTCTTGGGCAACTGGTTCTGCCAGGTGTCCAGCAACTCGCCACGCAGCAGGGCGATCAACGCCATCGACAGCAGGATCAGGCCGAAGGCCAGGGACTGCCCGGCGGCGGCCAACGGATGGCGCAGCAATTGCCCCAGCCCCAGGCGCCACGGCAGGGAGGCACGGGCCAGCAGGCGTCGCAGGCTTTTCAGCAACAGCAACAGCAGGCCGCCCAACACCAGTGCCGCGACCACGCCGCCGCCGAGCAGGGCGAAGGTCAGCACCAGGTCCAGGCTCAGGCGCCACATGATCAGCCCGAGGGCGCCCAATGCGGCGCCGTAGACCATCCAGGTGCTGGAGGGTATCGGTAGCAGGTCCCGGCGCAATACGCGCAAGGGTGGAACCCGACCCAGCGCCGCCAGCGGCGGCAGGGCAAAACCGGCCAGGGCCACCAGTCCAGTGCCAATACCGGCGATGGCCGGGAACAGGCCGCCCGGTGGCACGTCGGTCGGCAGCAAGTCATGCAGCAGGGCGAACAGCCCCAATTGCGCCAGCCAGCCGATGGCGGCGCCACTGAGGCTGGCGAGCAGGCCAAGCACGGTCAGCTGCAAACTGAACAGCACCATGGTTTCCCGACGGGACAGGCCAAGGCAGCGCAACAACGCGCTGGCATCGAAGCGGCGGGTGGCGAAGCGTGTCGCCGACAACGCCACGGCTACCCCGGCCAGCAGCACCGCCACCAGGCTGGCCATGTTCAGATAGCGTTCGGCCTTGCCCAGTGCGCCGCCAATCTGCCGGTTGCCATCGCGGGCATCCTGGATGCGCTGGTTGGCGGCCAGTCCGGGCTTGATCAGTTGGCGATAGGTTTCCAGGGCTTCGGCTTTGCCGCGCCAGAGTTCGCGGTAGCTGACCCTGCTGCCGGGTTGCACCACGCCAGTGGCTTGCAGGTCACTGAGGTTGATCAGTACCCGCGGCGTCAGGCTGTAGAAGTTGCCGGCGCGGTCGGGCTCGTAGGTCAGCACCCGTGCCAGCTTGAGGGTTTTCATGCCGACATCGATGCTGTCGCCGATCTTCAAGTCCAGTGCCGTCAGCAACCGGGCTTCGACCCAGGCCTCACCGGGTTTCGGCCCGCCACCGGGTTCTTCCGGGGCGAAAGGCGCAGGGGCGCTTTTCAGTTCGCCGCGCAGCGGGTAGACATCGTCGGCCGCCTTGATGCTGGAGAGCTGTATGCCGTTGTCCGTGGCGATGACACTGGAAAACTCCACCACCCGGGCGTGCTCGAGGCCAAGCTCGGTGCCGCTTCTTACTTGCTCGGGGCGCGCTGGCGAGCTGCCTTCGAGCAGCAGGTCGGCACCAAGAAACTCGGTGGCGCGCAACATCATCGAGGCATTCAGGCGCGCGCCGAAGTAGCCGATGGCGGTACTGGCGGCCACGGCGACCACCAGGGCGAAAAACAGCACGCGCAGCTCACCGGCGCGGGCATCGCGCAACAGTTGACGGAGGGCGAGACTGAACAGGCGCAACAGCGGCAGGCTTGCCATCAAGGCTCCAGAGGGGCGACCAGCAGGCCGGCTTCAAGACGGATCAGGCGCCGGCAGCGGTGTGCCAGGCGTTCATCATGGGTCACCAGCACCAGGGTGGTGCCGCGTTCCTGGTTGAGTTCGAACAGCAGGTCGCTGATGCGCTCGCCGGTATGGCTGTCGAGGTTGCCGGTGGGCTCGTCGGCGAACAGCACATCGGGTTCGGCGGCAAATGCCCGGGCAATCGCCACGCGTTGCTGTTCACCGCCGGAGAGCTGGCGTGGCGAGTGGGTCAGGCGTTGCCCGAGGCCGACCCGCTGCAACAGCTCGGTAGCACGGCCGCGGGCGTCCTGGCGGCCATCGAGCTCCAGCGGCAGCATGACGTTTTCCAGGGCGTTGAGGCTGTCGAGCAACTGGAACGACTGGAAGACGAAGCCCACATGTTCGGCACGGATGCGCGCACGCTGGTCTTCGTCAAGGTTGCTCAGGCCCTGGCCGGCGAGGGTGACTTCGCCGCTGCTCGGCAGGTCGAGGCCGGCGAGCAGGCCGAGCAGGGTGGATTTTCCGGAGCCCGAGGCGCCGACGATGGCCAGGCTGTCGCCCTTGTTCAGTTCCAGGCTGAGTTGGTGCAGGATGGTCAGTTCACCTTCCGCGCTGGGTACCACTTTGCTAAGGTTCTTCGCGGTGAGAATACTTGCGCCCATGGAGAGTCCGATGCGTGTGTGGTTTTTGAGTGCTGGACTGGCCTTGATGTGCATGGCCCAGAACGCAGCGGCGGGTACGGTCCTGATCGTTGGCGATAGTATCAGCGCCGGTTTCGGACTGGATACCCGCTTGGGGTGGGTGTCGTTGCTCGAGCAGCGGCTCAAGCGCGAAGGTTTCGACGATAAGGTGGTCAATGCGTCCATCAGCGGCGACACCAGTGCCGGAGGCCAGGCACGCCTGCCGGCGCTGCTTGCAGAGCATAAGCCAGCGCTTGTGATCCTCGAGTTGGGGGGCAATGACGGCTTGCGCGGTTTGCTGCCAACACAATTGCAACAAAATCTTGCTTCGATGATCCAGCAGTCGCAGGAGGCGGGTGCCAAGGTGCTGCTGCTCGGCATGCAATTGCCACCCAACTACGGCGCTCGATACACCAAGGCCTTCGCTGACGTTTACAGCAACCTGGCCGATGAGAAAAACATCCCGTTGGTGCCGTTTTTCCTCGACGGCGTGGGCGGTCATCCGGACCTGATGCAGGCCGATGGCATTCACCCGGCAGCCGGGGCTCAGGACAAGTTGCTGGAAAATGTCTGGCCTACGCTAAAACCGCTGTTATGACACTTTTCTAGGAGCAGGCTTTCGGCTAAGGTGGCGCCCCCGATTTGGAGCCCCCGATGCCGCGTTCTGCCTGGTCACTTTATGCCTATCAACTGATCGAGCCTGACGAACAGCTGGATCTGTTCGCCTGCCAGGAAGTTCGTGTACACCTGGTGACCCGGCAACTGGAGCTGGGCGGCTCGGCGGACCGGACCTTGTGCGGCAGTCTGCTGCCGGCTCAGCCACGCTGGTCTAACGTCGATCGGCGGGTGTTCCAGGATCAGCGCCTGTGCTCGTTGTGCCGGGCCATTCTGGAATCGCAAAAGCGTGGCACATCGCCGATCTGGCCGGAGTTGCGGTTCGAGCTTTGATCGTTGCCGCGGTGGCGGCCCCTGTAGGAGCTGGCTTGCCAGCGAAGGCGGCCTTATAGTCGACCTATGTTTTGTCGACTGCGTACATATCCATTCCTGCGGTAACGGCCACTTAGGGTTTCGCCCTTACGGCGACTCACTTTTTCAAACGCCAAAAAGTAAGCAAAAGGCTTTGCCCCACCACTCGGTGCCTCGCCTAGGCTCGGCATGCCGTAACGAAGGCATTGCTCCGTGGGTCGCCGCGATGGGCCGTCCCTGGCCCAGCGCGGCTAAACCGGCGTCCTGCCGGTTTACCCACTGCGCAATGCCTGCGTTCGGCCATCGTGGTTAACGGGGCACCCAGATCAAAAACAAAAGCGAGGCGGCCTTAAAGCCGACCTGACTTTTCCGGTTACCCCCAACCTGATCGTTCCCACGCTCTGCGTGGGAATGCATCCTGTGACGCTCCGCGTCACCATTGCGCAAGGCTAACGTCATGCGTCGTCATCGGAACGCGGAGCGTCCCTGGCGGCATTCCCACGCAGAGCGTGGGAACGATCACATCGCGGACAGCCCTGCAATCAGGTCGGCTATAAAGCCGCCATCGCAGGCGCGCCAGTTCCTCCAGGAAATGCCTTGCATCGCCTACACCCCCCTCAACCTCCCCGAAATAACGGCCAGCGGTGTACAATCTCGTTCTTATACCCCTCTGTCGATCATGCAAAGGATTTTCCGGATGTTGCCGCGCTTTCCCGCCGTCACCCGCTGCCTGACACTTGCCGCCCTCTGTGTAGCGGGTCCCGTCGCAGCATTGGAGCTACCCCTGCCACCGCCTGGTGAAGACATCGTTGGCCAGGTACAGGTGATCAAGGCCAAGTACGAAGATACCTTCGCCGACCTGGGCACGACCTACGACCTGGGCTATTCGGAAATGGTAGCCGCCAACCCTGGCGTCGATCCATGGCTGCCTGGCGCCGGCACTGAAATCGTTCTGCCGACCCGCTTCATCCTGCCACCTGGCCCCCGTGAAGGCATCGTCATCAACCTGGCCGAATACCGCCTCTACTACTTCCCGAAAGGCCGGAACGTGGTCTACACCTTCCCGCTGGGGATCGGCCGTGAAGGCTGGGGCTCGCCGATTGCCCACACCAGCATCGTCGCCAAGACGCCGAACCCGACCTGGACGCCTCCTGCGTCGATCAAGGCCGAGCACGCCGCCGACGGTGATCCGCTGCCCAACGTGGTGCCGGCCGGCCCTGACAACCCGCTGGGGCCGTTCAAGTTCACATTGGGGACTCCTGGCTACCTGATCCACGGCTCGAACAAGAAGTTCGGCATCGGCATGCGCACCAGCCATGGCTGCTTCCGCATGTTCAACAACAACGTGCTGGAAATGGCGGGCATGGTGCCGGTAGGCACGTCCGTACGCATCATCAACGATTCCTACAAGTTCGGCGTGAGTGGCGGCAAGGTCTACCTGGAGGCGCACACGCCGCTGGACGACAAGGGCAACCCGTCGGTGGTCGACAAGCACACCGCCGTGATCAACGCGATGCTCAAGCGTGAAGACATCACCAACAACCTGCGCATGAACTGGGATGTGGTGCGTGATGTAGTGGCGGCCGAAGATGGCCTGCCGGTGGAAATCGGCGTGCCGAACACCACCGCGCCGATGGTGACGAGTGCACCGATCGACCCGCTGCAGTAATGCTTGAAACAAACCCGCCGACGCAGGCCGCGTCGGCGGGTTTTTTATTGGCTGCAGGAAATCGCAGGCAATAAAAAAGCCGACCCAAAAAATGGGTCGGCTTGATAATAATCCCGAAGGACTATTACTTGCGGCTAGCTTTTTCCAGCATGCGCAGAGCACGCTCGTTAGCTTCGTCAGCAGTCTGTTGTGCTTTTTGAGCAGCAGCCAGAGCTTCATCAGCTTTACGGTAAGCTTCGTCTGCACGAGCCTGGGAGCGAGCTGCTGCGTCTTCAGTAGCGGTCAGACGTGCTTCGGTTTCTTTCGATGCGCTGCTGCAACCGGTAGCCAGAACTGCGGCCAGAGCCAGAGCAGAGAATTTCAGAACGTTGTTCATCGTGTTCCCCTTCAAGGACTTTCTATTAAGTGGCTGTCTCCTCCGAGTGAGGAAATAGCCGGCGTACATACTACCCATTACTTGTCGTAAGTAAACTGACGTGAAGCAAGAAGCAAAAAAAATTGTAGGCGTTGATTCTTTTTCGAGCAACTTTTAACTGCGTTGCATAAAAAATATCCAGCTACAAGGCCCGTTTTGAGCGATCCGCCCAGGAAAAGTTCCCCAGGCTCAAAGCTCTTTTTGCGGTCTTGTCTTAAGTCCGTCTAGATGGATTCGTCTACACTTTTGTTCGGAATTTGCGCGGTGTCTCTCATATCTTTCTCCATGTTCAGGTGACTTTAACGAGGGGCGCTCGTCTTATGTCTCAACATCCGGCAATGTTCAGGCTGTCGACCGCTGCAAGACCGTCGGTCCAGCTGTTTCCTGCGTTATCCACAGCAGCACCTGCCAACCAGCATGATGACGAGCGAGCCTTGAGCATTTCTGCCAATGGCGCCTACTATTTGTACGTGCTCGGTTGCGCGAGATCGGTGTAGCTCTTCTCGGTGTCGATTCAGGCACGGGGTGGCGTAGTTGTTCCTTCGCCGGAAAAACATCGGTAAGGTAGGGGTCAGAATCCCAGACCCGCGAGGAGTAGTGATGAGCGAGGCGTTGTCCATCCACCATGACCAGGCTGGTCATCAATTCGAGACCAATGTGGACGGTCATCGTGCCTACCTGACCTATATGGATCTGGGGAAACAGACCCTGGATATCTATCGCACGTTTGTGCCCAATGCATTGCGCGGTCGCGGCATCGCCGCGGCCCTGACCGAGAAGGCGCTCGAGTACGCCGAGGAGATGGGTTATACCGTCATTCCCTCGTGCTCCTACGTCGAGCGCTACATGGAGCGTCACCAGCGCCATGCGGCCAAGCTGAGCCAGTGACCCTCGACAAAATCGACGCATAAAAAAACGCCGGGTCCAGCCCGGCGTTTTTTTTGTCTGCGGTAAAAGCCAATCAGGTGCGCTGGCGTTTCGGCAGCACTTCCTTGAGCTTGGCATGCATGCTGCGCAAGGTGTTTTCGGTGGCAGTCCAGTCGATGCAGGCATCGGTGATCGACACGCCGTATTGCAGGTCGGCGAGGTCTTTCGGGATGGCCTGGGCGCCCCAGTTCAGGTGGCTTTCGACCATCAGGCCGATGATCGACTGATTGCCTTCGAGGATCTGGTTGGCGACGTTCTCCATCACCAGCGGTTGCAGGGCCGGATCCTTGTTGGAGTTGGCGTGGCTGCAATCGACCATGATGTTGGGCTTGATCTTCGCTTTGTTCAGCGCCTGTTCGCACAGGGCGACGCTGACCGAATCGTAGTTCGGCTTGCCGTTGCCGCCGCGCAATACGACGTGACCGTAGGCGTTGCCCTTGGTGGTGACGATCGACACGCCACCTTCCTGGTTGATGCCCAGGAAGCGGTGCGGGCTGGAAACCGATTGCAGGGCGTTGATCGCGACGGTCAGGCCGCCATCGGTACCGTTCTTGAAGCCGACGGCCGAGGACAGGCCGGAGGCCATTTCACGGTGAGTCTGGGATTCGGTGGTGCGCGCGCCGATGGCCGACCAGCTGATCAGGTCTTGCAGGTATTGCGGGGAGATCGGGTCGAGCGCCTCGGTAGCGGTCGGCAGGCCCATTTCCGCCAGGTCCAGCAGCAGCTGGCGACCGATGTGCAGGCCGTCCTGGATCTTGAACGAGTCGTCCAGGTACGGGTCGTTGATCAAGCCTTTCCAGCCAACGGTGGTGCGTGGCTTCTCGAAGTACACGCGCATGACCAGATACAGGGTATCGGACACTTCCGCCGCGAGAACCTTCAGGCGCTCGGCGTACTCGTGGGCCGCCTTGATGTCGTGGATCGAGCAAGGCCCGATGACCACGAACAGGCGATGGTCGGTGCCATCGAGAATGTTGCGAATGACTTCGCGGCCCTTGGTGACGGTGCGCAGGGCGGCATCGCTCAGGGGGATATCACGCTTGAGCTGGTCAGGAGTGATCAGCGTCTCGTTGGAAGCGACGTTTAGGTCGTTGATCGGTAAATCAGCCATCGTTTACTCGTCAGGTCACGGGTGCCGTCCGCCAGCGAACCCGCGCGGCGGAGCACAGCAAATTAAGCGCGTCGGGGAGCCGAACCTTAGCGCGTTACACCGTGGCTCGACAATGGGCTGGCCCGGTTTAATCCAGCACAGCCTGTGCAAATGCCTGGTGGACCCGGTCGTGGGAGAACTCGTCGGCATGTTGCTGGACCCATTCAAGGGCCAGGGCCTGGATATCCTGCAGGTCGTTGTGGGCATCATGCTGGCGGCAGTAACGCTCGATCTGGCATACCTGCTCACCCATCCTCGCACTGAAAAGCGTCTGTTCGTCGACGAAGGCAATGCCCACCAGGTAGCCTCGCTTTCGTCGCAGGCACCAGGCCACGTAGCCCAGGAAGCGCAGGTCCGGGTTCAGGGTCGGCATGCGCACCTCCAGCGCCGTGCCGTGACGCCAGGCGCGGTGATAATTGCAAGCCATGCCCCCGAGGCTGATAGTGTGCAGTTGTTGCCTTGAAATGCACTCCGGTTTGAGTAACGTCAATTCGACAGGTATATCGTCAGGATGAGGAATAAAACGTCCCATGAGCACGGACTCCATGTGTCGGCCATCTGACATTGTTTCCCCCAGTATAGTGGTCGAATTGGAACTGACCGATTTCGACGCCGACCAACGGCTGCTGGCAATGGCTGGCGTATCGCTGGTGGTTTTCACCAGTGTCGGCTGTTCCTCCTGTCGTTTTGCCCGCGAGCAGTTGCCCGCGCTCGACCTGAATGTCGATCGCCTGTGCTGGATCGATGCCGGCAACAATGGCGGGGTGGTCGAGCGTTATCAGGTCTTTCACTTGCCGGCGCTGTTTGTCGTACGCGACGGTGAATTCCATGGGGCATTAAAATCGCGCCTGACCGGCGCCGAGCTCAACGCTGCCTTGAGGCAGGCGTTGGGTCGAACAGCAGAGGAGTTGCCATGACGGGTGCAGTTGCCAAGCCGACAATCGGAATTATCGGGACCGGGGCAATCGGCGGGTTCTACGGGATGATGCTGGCGCGGGCCGGCTTCGATGTGCATTTTCTGTTGCGCAGCGAGTTTTGCGCGGTGGCCGAGCGCGGGCTGCAACTGCACAGCGCGGTACATGGCGCGCTGACGCTGAATCCGGTGCAGGCCTATTCGGCGGCCGAAGACATGCCACCCTGCGACTGGTTGCTGGTCGGCGCGAAAACCACCAGTAACCGCGATCTTGCGCCCGCCATCGTGCAAGCCGCCGCACCGAATGCCAGGGTGTTGCTGTTACAAAATGGCCTGGATGTCGAAGACAGCCTGCGTGAACTGCTGCCCGACGCGCTGCATGTGCTGGGCGGACTCTGCTATATCTGCGTCCATCGCCAGGGCCCCGGTGTGATTACTCATCAGGCCCTGGGGGCGGTGCATGTCGGCTATCACAGCGGGCCGGCGTCCGAGGGGCCTGCGCGTGCCGCGATTGTCGAGGAGGGCGCGGGGTTGTTTCTTGAAGCTGGCATCGACGCCCAGGCCATGGCGAACCTGCACCAGGCGCGCTGGCAGAAACTGGTCTGGAATATCCCGTACAACGGTCTTTCCGTGCTGCTCGGGGCAAGTACCACGCCGCTGATGGCCGATGCGGACAGCCGCGAGCTGATCAGGTCGCTGATGGGCGAGGTGATCCAGGGCGCAAACGCCTGCGGTCACGAGGTGCCTGCCGGCTATGTCGAACAGTTGTTGATGATGACGCAGAGAATGCCCGACTACTGGCCGAGCATGTACCACGATTTTCTGCACAAGCGGCCGCTGGAGCTGGAGGCTATCTACGCCCGGCCCCTGGCCGCGGCGAAGGCGGTTGGCTGTGAATTACCACGCATCGAGGCGATGTATCGCAGTTTGAGTTTCATCGATCGACGGAATGCCTGAGTCGATCAACCGGAGGGGGAAGGGGATGCCAAAGTCCATAGACGACAAGCTGGTGCTGGCGATTTCTTCGCGAGCGTTGTTCGACCTGAGTGAAAGCCACAAGGTCTATCTGTCGAGTGGCGTCGAGGCCTATCGGCAATACCAGATCGAACACGAAGAGGAAATCCTCGAGCCCGGCGACGCCTTCCCGCTGGTGCAAAAACTCCTGAATCTCAATGCCCACCTCGGCCGCGCCCGGGTCGAGGTGATCCTGGTCTCGCGCAACAGCGCCGACACCGGCCTGCGTGTGTTCAACTCGATCCACCACTATGGGCTGGCGATTTCCCGCGCGGCGTTTGTCGGTGGACGCAGTCCTTACCCGTACCTCAAGGCCTTTGGCTGCGATCTGTTTCTTTCGACCCACGCCGAAGACGTGCGCAGTGCGCTGGACGAAGGGTTCGCCGCGGCGACCATCCTGTCCGGTGGCGCCAGCCGTGCAGCCAGCGACGAACTGCGCATCGCCTTCGACGGTGATGCCGTGCTGTTTTCCGACGAGTCCGAACGCGTCTACCAGGCCGGTGGCCTGGAAGCATTTCAGGCCAGCGAGCGCGAAGCGGCCCGGGAACCTTTGCGCGGGGGGCCGTTCAAGGGCTTCCTCGCCGCCCTCAATCTGTTGCAGCGCGAATTCCCGGATGACGCTTGCCCGATTCGCACGGCACTGGTCACGGCGCGCTCGGCGCCGGCCCATGAGCGGGTCATCCGTACGTTGCGCGAGTGGGATATTCGCCTGGATGAATCGCTGTTCCTCGGTGGCCTGACCAAGTCGGCCTTTCTTGAAGCCTTTGCCGCCGATGTGTTTTTCGACGATCAGGCCGGCCATTGCGAGTTGGCCCGCGAAGTGGTCGCCACCGGCCATGTGCCACATGGCATAAGCAACGAGCAAAAGGTTTAAGCCCGCCGTTCAACGTGTTACGCCAGACGTCGCACTCGCCAAGGCACTGCTAAGCTGAATCAATCTCCGCCATTGTCGGCACGTGAGGAGGTCATATGATTCGCTCGATGCTGTATGCCACTGACCTCGGGCTGTACGCACCCGTGGTGATGCAGCATGCCCTGGAACTGGCCCGAACATTCAATGCCGACCTGTATGTGGTGCACGCCGTGGAGCCCATGGGGCTGTTTGCCGAATCGGTGCTGCAGAGCTATCTCGACGAACAGGCGTTGAACGAATTCCACAGCCAGGGTCTTAACACGGTGATTGCCAGCATCGAGCAGCGGGTGCTCGACAATTTTCGCGAAGAGTTGGGAGACGAGGGGGAGCACGACCTTGAGCGGATCAAGGCGGTACGGGTGCTGCAGGGGGATCCATCGCAGGTGATTCTCGACCAGGCGCAGAAACTCTCGGTGGATTTACTGATCGTAGGAAGTCACAGCCATGGTGCGGGTGCGGAAACGCCTTTGGGCCGGACCGCAGCGCGTGTGTTGCAACTGGCCAAGGTACCGGTTTACCTGGTGCCGCTGGTGCAACGTCGTCGCCAAGGGGATCGCTAGAACACGAATAATGGCGTTTTGATAAAAAGTTCTAGATTTATTCTTCAAACCATTAATATAGTTATATACCGTCGCTGATGCCCGTGGCGTCTACCTGCTTTGAGGGATTCATATGAAGCTCCAACAATTGCGCTACATCTGGGAAGTGGCGCACCACGACCTCAACGTTTCCGCTACAGCCCAAAGTCTCTACACCTCTCAGCCGGGCATCAGCAAGCAGATCCGTTTGCTGGAAGACGAATTGGGCGTCGAAGTGTTCGCCCGCAGCGGCAAGCACCTGACCCGCGTGACCCCGGCCGGTGAGCGCATCATCACCACCGCTGGCGAGATCCTGCGCAAGGTCGAAAGCATCAAGCAGATTGCCCAGGAATTCTCCAACGAGAAGAAAGGCACCCTGTCGATCGCCACCACCCACACCCAGGCGCGCTACGCGTTGCCGCCGGTGATCAGCAATTTCATCAAGCAGTATCCGGACGTTGCCCTGCACATGCACCAGGGCTCGCCGATGCAGATCGCCGAGATGGCCGCTGACGGCACCGTGGATTTCGCCATTGCCACCGAAGCCCTCGAGCTGTTCGGCGACCTGGTGATGATGCCGTGCTATCGCTGGAATCGCTGTGTGGTCGTGCCCCAGGGACACCCGCTGACCAAGCTCTCGAAGCTGACCCTCGAAGCCCTGGCCGAATACCCGATCGTGACCTACGTGTTCGGTTTCACCGGCCGTTCCAAGCTCGACGAAGCCTTCAGCCACCGTGGCCTGACGCCCAAGGTAGTGTTCACCGCCGCGGATGCCGACGTGATCAAGACCTACGTGCGCCTGGGCCTGGGTGTGGGCATCGTGGCGAAAATGGCGGTCGATACCAAGCTCGACAACGACCTGGTGGTGCTCGATGCCAGCGAGTTGTTCGAATCCAGCGTGACCAAGATCGGTTTCCGTCGCGGCACCTTCCTGCGCGGTTTCATGTGCGACTTCATCGAGAAGTTCGCCCCGCACCTGACCCGCGAAGTCATGGCCAAGGCCATCCAGTGCCACAACAAGCAGGAGCTGGAAGAGCTGTTCGACGGCGTCGAGCTGCCGGTTCACTGATAGCGCGTCCTGCCACGCAGACAGGGCAGCCGGTCAAACCACCTCGGTGACAGCGAACTGTTGCCGAGCACCCGCCACCAGAATTTCCACCTCGTCACCTGCGAACTTGCCCAGCAGACTCTTGCCCAGCGGTGAGCGCGGGGTGATCACGGTAATCAGTTGCCCCACCAGGTCAACCTTCAGGCCCGCCGCATCCGGCGCCAGGAACAGCCATTGCTCGCGACCCTTTTCGTCTTCCAGGCCGAGCAGGGCACCGATCTCGATACCCCGTTGCTCATCATACGGACGCAGTGCCAGGTTCTGGCAAAGCGCCAGTGACTGGCGAATCTCCTCGACCCGCCTGGCCTGCCCGGCGGCCAGGTAAGACGCTTCCAGGCCCAGTGTGTCGTACTTGTTTTCGGCGATGTTTTCTTCGTGGGTCGCGGTTTCGTACGCGGTTTGCGCGGCGCGCTCGGCAATGTCGAGATCGACCCGCAGCTTGTCGAGAATCAGTTGGTGGACAGTGTGCTTATTCATGATCAATCGCAGAATTGCAGGACATTGGCGCGGCTTTTTTCGCTGGGTGCCGTCTGGTCCTGTTGCAACCAGAACTGGCATCGGGGGTTCGACAGGTTGCGGTTGCTGCCGCGCGCCTGGTCGAGTCGTTGTGCCTGCTCGTTCTTACGCAGGTTTTCTTCATACTGCTCGAACAAGGGGCTCTGTGCGGGAATGTCCGGTACCGGGCGTGTCACCGCCGGCGGTTTGACCGCTTGCTCCACCGCGGCGGCGACCGGTGCCAGTTGTTCGCTGAAAAACAGCCGGGATACCAGCCAGCCGGTCAACACGATGGCGATGAAACCCAGCCACAGGCCGAGGGCGATGCTGCCGGTCAGTTGCAGGGCGCTGAGGTGAATCGCAATGGGTCGGCGCGGAGTAGGGCGGTAGGGCATGGTTGCCTCCTGGCGAGGGGTCGCGGGCGAGTGCCGATTGTCGCACGAAGATTAATCGGCGTCGGCTCTTCTGCGCGGGCTGATTTATGCGGACAATTGGCACTTTTGCCAACGGGAGCCTGGAATGCCTGATAAGAAAACCCGCTGGGATATTTTTTGCACCGTGGTCGACAACTTTGGCGACATCGGCGTGACCTGGCGGCTGTCCCGGCAACTGGTGGCCGAGCACGGGGTGGAGGTTCGTTTGTGGGTCGACGACCTGCGTGCCTTCGAGCGCCTGTGCCCGCAGATCGACATTCACGCTGGCCGGCAATGGCAGCAGGGTGTCGAAGTGTGCCATTGGTCGGCCGATTGGCAACCGGTGGAGGCCGCCGATGTGGTGATCGCCGCGTTCGCCTGTCAGTTGCCAGGCGCCTACATGGATGCCATGGCCCTGCGGGAAAAGACGCCGCTGTGGATGAACCTCGACTACTTGAGCGCCGAGGACTGGGTGATCGGCTGCCACGGCTTGCCGTCGGTAAAATACAAACATGTGCAGAAGCACTTTTTCTTTCCCGGGTTCCACAAGGGGACGGGCGGCCTGCTGCGTGAGAACGGCTTGCTCGAACGGCGTCGGCAGTTCCAGCAGAGCCCCGAGGCTCAGCGAAGCTTCCTGCAAGGCCTGGGGGTCGACCGCGCGCCGGGTGCGCTGCTGATTTCGCTGTTTGCCTATGAAAACGCCGGGTTGGCCAGCTGGCTGGACACCTTGGCGAGCGACTCCACGCCCACTCATCTGCTGGTGCCGCAAGGGCGGATCCTGGGCGACGTCGAGCGTTGGCTGGGGGTGCAGGATCTGCACGCGGGGGCATTGCATGTGCGCGATGCCTTGACCGTACAGGTGCTGCCGTTCGTCCGACAGGACCAGTATGACCAGTTGCTGTGGTGCTGTGATTTCAACGCCGTACGCGGCGAAGATTCCTTTGTCCGTGCGCAATGGGCGGGGCGGCCCATGTTGTGGCACATCTATCAGCAGGAGGAAGATGTCCATCTGGACAAGCTCGAAGCCTTCCTCACGCTCTACACCAAGGACCTGGCGCCAGCGGCTGGCGAGGCGATCAGCGGTCTCTGGCGGGCCTGGAATGCCGGTGAGACAATGACCGACCACTGGCAATCAACCCGCAAACACTGGCCACAGCTACAAAATCACGCCGAGACGTGGTGTCTGGAACAGGCCTTGCACACCGATCTTGCCGCGGCGCTGGTACAGTTTTATGTAAATTGGATATGATACGCGGCCTAGATTTTTGTAAATCCCATCCAAATTCGGATATTCGCAATGAAAACTGGTAAAGAACTCAAACCCGGTACCGTGATCCGTATCGACAACGATCCTTGGCTGGTTCAGAAAGCTGAATTCACCAAGTCGGGCCGTAACAGCGCGATCATGAAGACCAAGCTGAAAAACCTGCTGACCGGCTACAAGACTGAAACCGTCTACAGCGCCGACGACAAGCTGGACGACGTGATCCTGGACCGTAAAGAAGCGACCCTGTCCTTCATCAGCGGTGACAGCTACACGTTCATGGACACCACTGACTACACCATGTACGAACTGAACGCCGAAGACATCGAAAGCGTTCTGCCGTTCATCGAAGAAGGCATGACCGACGTTTGCGAAGCCGTGTTCTTCGAAGGCCGTCTGGTTTCCGTAGAGCTGCCGACCACCATCGTGCGTCAGGTTGACTACACCGAAGGTTCCGCTCGCGGCGACACTTCCGGCAAGGTGATGAAGCCTGCCAAACTGAAGAACGGTACCGAGCTGTCGGTTGCTGACTTCATCGAAATCGGCGACATGATCGAGATCGATACCCGCGAAGGCGGTTCCTACAAAGGCCGTGCTAAATAAGCACTGCTTGAGGAATGAAAAAGCCCGACCATTGAGTCGGGCTTTTTTGTGCCTGTTGCAAAGGTGTTGACCGATGCGCGGCCGGTACACCCGATCCCTGTAGGAGCCCGGCTTGCCGGCGAAGGCGTCTTCAAGATCGCTTTCGCCGGCAAGCCGGGCTCCTACAAGTGGGGCGTGTTATTTCAAGTGTTCTTTCAGTTCTTGCGAAGCTTGAAGCATCGCCGACCGCACCGCCGGCACCTGGCTCACCACGTTGAGCAAGCCATAGTCGTGGATCATGCCGTTGTAGCGCACCGAGGTGACCGCCACACCGGCCTCGTCGAGTTTGCGGGCGTAGGCTTCACCTTCATCGCGCAGCACGTCGGCACTCGCCGTCTGCACCAGAGCAGGTGGCAGCCCCTTCAACTGAGCGGTGGTGGCCCGCAACGGCGAGGCGTAGATCTCGCTGCGCTGTTTGGCGTCAGTGGTGTAGTTGTCCCAGAACCACTTCATCATGTTGCGAGTCAGGAAGTGCCCTTCGGCATACTGGTTATAGGAACCGGTGTCGAAGTTGGCATCGGTCACCGGCCACAACAGGACCTGGAACTTGATTGCCGGTGTGCCTTTGTCTTTTGCCATCAGCGCGACCACTGCCGCCATGTTGCCGCCGACGCTGTTGCCGGCCACCGCCAGGCGCTTGCCGTCGACGTTGATCTCTTTGCCGTGCTCGGCCACCCATTGGGTCGCGGCATAGGCCTGGTTGATCGCCACCGGGTAGTGCGCTTCCGGCGAGGGGGTGTAGTTGACGAAAACCGCCGCCGCACCCGAGCCCGCCACCAGATCCCGAACCAGCCGCTCGTGGGTCGGGAAGTCGCCCAGGACCCAGCCGCCGCCGTGGAAGAACATGAACACCGGCAGCTCGCCCTTGACCCCGGCCGGCCGGACGATGGTCAGCTTCAGCGGTTGGCCATCGACCTGGATGGTCTTCTCGCTGACATCGGCTTTTGGCAGTGTCAGCTTCACCCCGGCTTGCGCGCCCACCAGCACGGCGCGGGCGTCTTTGGGCGTCATCTGTTCCATCGGTTTGCCGGTGCCGGCATTCAGTGCATCGAGGAACGCCTGGGTGTTGTGTTCAACGTCGCCGGCGAATGCACTGTGGACAGACAGGGCGAGAAGGGTACCGGTCAAGACTTTGCTGAAAGTGTTCATGTTCATTTCCTGTTCGGGCCTGGGTGGAAAGTGGCGTTAGACCGTTACGTGCAGACGTACTTCGACGTTGCCGCGGGTGGCATTGGAGTACGGGCAGACCTGGTGGGCAGCCTCGACCAGTGTTTGTGCGTCGGCTTGTTCAAGGCCCGGCAGGCTGATGTGCAAGTCGATGTCCAGGCCGAAGCCGCCAGGGATCTGGCCGATGCCGACATGGGCGGTGATCGACGCGTCATCCGGGATTTTGCGTTTGGTCTGGCTGGCGACGAATTTCAGCGCACCGATGAAGCAGGCGGAGTAGCCGGCGGCGAACAGTTGCTCAGGGTTGGTCGCCGCGCCACCGGCACCGCCGAGTTCTTTCGGGGTGGCGAGCTTGACGTCGAGAATGTTGTCGCTGGAGATCGCACGACCGTCGCGGCCACCGGTGGACGTTGCAATGGCGATGTAGAGAGTTTGCATGGTGAAAGCCTCGTTCGGGTTTGATTGGTTGCGCTAAATGTTTGCGCGCTAAGTAAGTGCGAGATGAATGTATCGCGCTAATAGTTAGTGCGCAAGATAATTTTTTGAAAAAATTTAGCGCAGGCGTAAAACGACTGTAGGAGTGAGCATGCTCGCGATCGCTGTGTCACATTCAACATCGAGGTTGACTGACACACCGCCATCGCGAGCAGGCTCACTCCTACAGGGGATTTTCGGTGGTTTGAAAATCAGAGGCTGTCTTGCAGATGCCGACGCAGTTCCTGCAGTTCCGCTTGAAGCTTTTGCAGTCGCTCCACGGTCATCCCGCTGGCGCCGAGGATGCATTGCGGAATGTCCCGGGCCTTGTCGCGCAGGGCGCGGCCCTGTTCGGTGAGCTCGACGATCACCACGCGCTCGTCCTCGCGGCTGCGGGTGCGGCTGAGCACGCCTTCGGCCTCCAGGCGCTTGAGCAGCGGCGTGAGCGAGCCGGGATCGGTCAGCAGGCGCGCGCTGATTTCACCTACGGTCAAACCGTCCTTCTCCCACAGCACCATCATCACCAGGTATTGCGGATAGGTCAGGCCCAGCGCCTGCAGCAAGGGTTTGTAGACCTTGGTCATCATCAGCGAAGTGGAATGCAGGGCGAAGCAGGCCTGGTTGTCCAGCAGCAGGTCGTCGCAGTTGTCCGGGGTGTCGCGCTTGGTGGTCATTGGGAAGCCTTGATCAGTGATCTGCATGAATCTAGCGGGCAAATCTTTAACGCGCCAGGCAATTCTGGGCTAGTGCCGGCCCAGATGGGTTTGCAGCACCAGGTCCCACGGCGGAATCGGGCTGAAACGGGTTTTCAGGTATTCCAGCAGCAGGCGACTGCGGGAGTTGGGTTGCTGCTGCAGGCGCAAGGCATAGATCCCGGTGCTTTCCGGATTCGGCAGGCCCTTTTCGCAGAACAAGGGCAGCAGTTCACCGCGCAACAGGTACTCGCTGGCCAGCCAGGTCGGCAAGTGGGCGATGCCCAGGCCGGCCAGTGCGCCGAATACCAGCGCTTCGGCATTGTTGGCGCTCATGCGCACGCGCGACGGCCGATGCAGTTGCATCTGGCCGTCCCGTTCGAAGCGCCAGGCGAAGGGAGGGGCCAGGCCGGCCCAGTCCAGGCCGTCATGTTCGACCAGCTGCGCCGGATCATTCGGCACGCCGCGGCGTTGCAAGTAGGCGGGGCTGGCGCAGGCGATGCGCACCATGCTCGCCAGCGGCGTGGCGACCAACCGGGTATCGGCCAATTGCCCGGCGCGCAAGACCAGATCGACCTTGCCCAGGTTCAAGCCCTGCATGTCGACAAAGCTGTCGATCAACTGCAATTGCACGTCGAGGCCGGGATAGAGCAGCAGGAAATCGGCGATCACCGGTGCCAGGTGGCGCCGCCCGAATGCGGCCGGTGCATCGATACGAATCAGGCCTTCCGGCGCACTGCTCAGGGACACCGCTTCGGCCCGGGCCAGGCGCAATTCGGCGACGATCCTGCGTGCGCGTTCGGCAAACGCCAGCCCCGCCGGCGTCGCGCGCACCGCATGGGTACTGCGAATGAACAATTGGCTGCCGACGGCGCCTTCCAGGCTGTCAATGCGCCGCGCCACGGCCGAAGGTGTCAGTGGATGCCGGCGTGACGCCGCGGAAAAACTGCCGGTTTCCAGCACGTCGAGAAACAGGCCCAGTTGCTCGGTCAATTGGTTGGGATTCATGTGTGGTTCGATGCTTGTGCGAGTTTGGCATAGCCATTGTGCGTTGCTGTGCGTTTCCACGCCAGAAGCAGTTGCGTAGGATGAATCGCCTGACGTTTGGGAGAGATGCACCGTGATTGAGTTTGTGTTGTACCTGGTTTTCGGCGCCGCCCTGGGAACCCTCGGCGGCCTGTTTGGCATCGGCGGGGGATTGATCGCCATTCCGTTGCTGGGCGTGTTGTGCGGTCTCGATCAGCAGATTGCCCAAGGTACGGCATTGGTGATGGTGGTGCCGAACGTGATGCTGGCGCTGTGGCGCTACCACCAGCGCAACAGGATCGAGTTGCGTCACGCGCTGCCGCTGGCCTCGATGGGCTTTTGCTTCGCCTGGCTCGGATCGATCTGGGCGGTGGGCATCGATGCGCAAAGCATGCGTATCGGTTTTATCGCGTTCCTGATCGCGCTTTGTGCCTACAACCTGATGCGGATGTTCTTTGCCAGCGCATCGCCTTCGGCGCAGATGAATCATTCATGGCCATGGCTGGGCGTGCTCGGTGCGGCATCCGGCACCATGGGCGGCCTGTTTGGCGTGGGCGGGGCCGTGGTGGCGACACCGGTGCTGACCAGCGTGTTCGGCACTACCCAGGTGGTTGCCCAAGGCCTGTCCCTGGCACTGGCGCTGCCAAGCACCGGCGTCACGCTGGTCACCTATGGGGTGCATCACCAGGTGAACTGGATGATCGGTGTGCCACTGGCGATCGGCGGGCTGATGAGTATCAGTTGGGGCGTGAAGATCGCCCACAGCCTGCCGGAGCGCCTGCTGCGCGCCCTGTTTTGCGGCTTCCTGCTGTGCTGTGCGGTGATGCTTGCGTTTAAAGCTTGAAGCCTTCGACGATATGCTCGGCCAGGCACTCGGTGATCGGTGACGGATTGTGCAGGTTGCGCACCAGCATGATGCTGGCCTCGGGCAGCACGGGCAGATCCTCGGCTTCACCGAGGATGCGCATGTCCGCGGTGATCAGGCTTTCAAGTTGCGCGGTGACAGCCAGGCCGGCGCTGACCACCGCCATGATCGCCGATAGGCTGTCGCTGTTATACGCCACGCGATAATCGCGCCCTTGGGCATCAAGGGCGTTGCAGGCCCACATCCGGCAGAAGCAATCACTGTTGAACATCGCCAGGGGCAGCGGCGTCTGCTCGTGGGCGCTGTAGCATTGCGCCTCGGCCCAGACAAAACGTTCCTTGCGCAACAACTGGCCGATTTCGCTGCCCGGCTCACGGGTGACGATGGACAGGTCGAGGTCCTGGCGCATCAGCAGTTGTTTTGATGATTCGCAGTGCACTTCGATCTGGATCAGCGGGTAGGACTGGGCAAACTGGCGCAGGATCCCCGGCAAAAAACGCATCACGTAGTCATCCGGGGTGCCGATGCGTACCGTGCCGACCATGTGCGGTTCGCGCAGGGTGTTGAACACCTCGCTGTGCAGCTTGAGGATGCGCCGCGCATAACCCAGCAGCACCTGGCCTTCAGCCGTCAGCCGCACCTGGCGTCCGTCACGCTGGAACAATTGGCGCTGCAGCACATCTTCTTCCAGCCGCTTCATCTGCATGCTGACGGCTGACTGGGTGCGATGGACCAATTCACCGGCGCGGGTGAAACCACCCTGGTCGGCGATGGCGACGAAGGTGCGCAGCACTTCGGTATCGATACTCGGGTAGGCCGACATGCATCAATCTCCGAGATGGTTACCATCAGAAACATTCGTTGGATTGATCTTAGTCCTGGGCAGAGACTTGAGCCATCCAAACGGAGGGCAACAAGATGAAAGGTCAACATGAAATTCACGGCACTGAAAAACATTCGGTTCACCTGATTTCCGATCTGTTGCACAAGGTCGGTCGCTGGTACGAGCTGCACCGTGAGCGCGAACTGCTGGCGAGCATGAGTGATGAGGCGTTGAAGGACATCGGCTTGAGTCGTGCCGACGTCGCGCATGAAGCTGATCTGCACTTTTGGCAAGACCCGATGGGCAACGGAAAGTAGGCTCGGCGACCCATGGAAATGTCCTGTGACTACCCCGTCATCCCGGCTAAAGCCCGGGCTGATGGGGTAGGCGTACTTCCGAAACAGATGGTCATAGAGCTTTGCTGGAGCCTGTTTGCGAACGGGCTGAAGATCCGCTCCCCAACATTGAGGAGTGGTGTCATGGAACGACAAGGCATTGAAGGGCGAGGCGTAGGGCATGGTGTGCGCGATGCACTGCACCAGCTCCGGCAGCCCGTCCGGGCAGCGATTACGCAATTGCAGCGCTGGCGCCAACTGAGCAGGGACCGAACCGAACTGTCGCGATTGAGCGACGAGCGTTTGCGCGATATTGGCTTGAGTCGAGCCGATGTCCTGCGGGAGTCAGCGCGCCCGTTCTGGGATGATCCATTCAAGCGATGAAGCGTTGGCATTGGCGTTTTTCCCGCCTGCCGCTAAGGTGGGGAGAGCCTTGCCGATGAGTCTCCAGATGCCTGCATCCCTGTCTTTTTCCTTGAAGCAAGCCAGACGCCTGGTCCTGACCGCCCAGGGTTTTGTCGGGCGCCAGCCATCAGTGCCGGTGAAACGTGCCGCTATCAACCGATTGATCGAGCGACTGGGCATTTTGCAGATCGACTCGGTCAACGCACTGGTGCGTTCGCACTACCTGCCGCTGTTTTCCCGGCTTGGCCAGTATTCTGCCGACTTGCTCGACCAGGCCGCCTGGAGCCAGGGGCGCCAGCGTACCCTGTTCGAATACTGGGGACATGAAGCGTCCTTGCTGCCCTTGTCGATGTACCCGTTGATGCGCTGGCGCATGCAGCGGGCAAGCCGTGGCGAAGACATCTATCAACAATTGGCGCGTTTTGGTCGTGAGCAGCAGGACACGGTTCGCCGGGTGCTGGCCTGCGTCCAGGAGCAGGGCGCATTGGGCGCTGGCAGCCTGTCGACTCGCCAGGAGCGGGCCGGGCCCTGGTGGGACTGGAGTGCGGAAAAGCATGCGCTGGAATGGCTGTTCGCCACCGGTGAAGTGACAGTGGCCGGCAGGCGTGGGTTCGAGCGGCTTTATGACCTGCCGGAGCGGGTCATCCCTTCGGCGATCCTGGCGCAACCGCGGCTCAATGAGGCTGAGGCCCAGCGCGGGCTGATACGGCATGCCGCGTCAGCCTTGGGCGTGGGCACCGAGAAAGACCTGCGTGACTATTTTCGTTTAAGCCCAGCGGACAGTCGTCCGCGCCTGGCGGAATTGGTCGAGGCCGGTGAGTTGCTCTGCTGTGAAGTGGAGGGTTGGCGGCAACCTGCCTATTGCCTGCCTGAGCCAAAGGTGCGGCGCAAGGTCCAGGCCAGCGCGTTGCTTTCACCGTTCGACTCGCTGATCTGGGAGCGCAGCCGTACCGAGCGGCTGTTTGATTTTCGCTATCGGCTGGAGATCTACACGCCGCCGGGTAAGCGGGTCTATGGCTATTACGTCCTGCCTTTCTTGCACAATGAGCGAATTGCCGCGCGGGTCGACCTGCGTGCCGAGCGGGCTGCCGGGCGGCTGGCGGTGCATGCGGTGCATGAAGAGGAAGCGGGATTGGATGACGAGGGGATGTTGGCGCTGGCGCTTAATCTGCGGCAGATGGCGGATTGGCTGGGGCTGGCGCGGGTCCAGTTGAATTGCCCGCGGGCGAGTGCGGCAAGGTTGCGGGTGGCACTGGCACAGATAGAGGGTGACTGATCTGGCCTAATCGCCAGCAGGCTGGCTCCCACACTGGATCTGTGTCCTGCACAAATCCCATGTGGGAGCCAGCCTGCTGGCGATAGCGGTACATCAGGCGATCAAAACTACCGCCGGACTTGCTTGAGGGTTTCAGCAATCAGGAAGGCCAGTTCCAGCGACTGATCGGCATTCATTCGCGGGTCGCAATGTGTGTGGTAGCGATCCGACAAGCCGTCCTCGGTGATCGGCCGCGCACCGCCGATGCACTCGGTGACGTTCTGCCCGGTCATCTCGATGTGGATGCCGCCCGCGTAACTGCCTTCAGCTTCGTGGACCTGGAAGAACTGCTTCACTTCGCCAAGAATCTGTGCAAAGTCGCGGGTCTTGTAGCCGCTGCTGGCCTTGATGGTATTGCCGTGCATCGGATCGGAACTCCAGAGCACTTGCTTGCCTTCACGCTGCACGGCGCGGATCAGTTGCGGCAAATGGTCGCCGACCTTGTTCGCGCCCATGCGTGCGATCAAGTTCAGGCGACCCGGATCGTTCTCGGGGTTGAGCACGTCGATCAGGCGGATCAGGTCTTCGGGGTTCATGCTCGGACCGACCTTGACCCCGATCGGATTGTTCACCCCGCGCAGGAATTCGACATGCGCGCCATCAAGCTGACGGGTGCGGTCGCCGATCCACAGCATGTGGGCCGAACAGTCGTAATAGTCGTTGGTCAGGCTGTCGCGACGGACGAAGGCTTCCTCATAATTGAGCAGTAGCGCTTCGTGGGCGGTAAAGAAGCTGGTTTCACGCAGTTGCGGCGAGCTGTCCATGCCGCAGGCGCGCATGAAGGCCAGGGTTTCATCGATGCGGTCGGCCAGGTGGCTGTATTTTTCCGCCAGGGCCGAGTTGGCGATGAAGTCCAGGTTCCACTTGTGCACCTGGTGCAGGTCGGCAAACCCGCCCTGGGCGAAGGCGCGCAGCAGGTTCAGGGTGGCGGTGGACTGGTGGTACGACTGTAGCAGGCGTTCCGGGTCCGGCACGCGGCTTTTTTCATCGAAGCCGATGCCGTTGACGATATCACCACGGTAGGCCGGCAGTGTCACGCCGTCGATGGTCTCGTCGTTGGCCGAGCGAGGTTTGGCGAACTGTCCGGCCATGCGCCCGACCTTGACCACCGGGCATCCAGCGGCGAATGTCATGACAATGGCCATTTGCAGCAGCACTTTGAAGGTGTCGCGGATTTTCGCGGCGGAAAACTCGGCGAAACTTTCGGCGCAGTCGCCGCCCTGCAGCAAAAACGCTCGTCCCTGGGTCACTTCGGCAAACTGACGGCGCAATTCCCGGGCTTCCCCGGCAAACACCAGCGGCGGGTAGCTGGCCAGGGTCTGCTCGACGTGCTGCAGATGCGCCGCGTCGGGGTATTGGGGTTGTTGCTGGATCGGCAGGGCGCGCCAGCTGTCAGGGCTCCAGGGTTGGCTCATCATGATCTCTAGTGTTTTACGCTCGGACGTCCATGTTATCAGCAATTAGTGCGTGACCTGTTCCCGTCGATTCGCGGACAATCGCGCCTTTGCCGCTTCCGCTGCGGTTTATCGCGTTGCTGTTTGCCCAAGTAGGCCCGGTGACATCAGGAGACGAAATGACTGAGGAGCGCGTCGAGCATCTGCTCGCCGAGGTGCAGGACGAATTTGGCGTGATTCGCGTGCTGGAAGTGGCTGATTACCGCTTTCTAGAGTTCGGTGATGCCATCGAGCAAAGTTGCGTGTTCACGGCCGATCCGAGCTGGCTCGAGTATGACTATACCCGGGCGATGCTGATTGGCGCGCTGTGCCACGAGCAGCCGGAAAGCGCGCTGTTCCTGGGGCTTGGTGCTGGCACGCTGACCCAGGCCTGCCTCAAGTTCCTGCCGCTGGAAGATGTCGAAGCCATCGAGCTGCGCCCGGATGTGCCGCGCCTGGCCATCGAATACCTGGGGCTGGACGACGATCCGCGCCTGTACATCCGCGTGGGCGATGCGCTGGAACTGCTCGACACCGCCGAGCCTGCGGACCTGATTTTCGTCGATCTCTACACCGATGTCGGCCCCGGTGTCGGGCATCTGGCCTGGACCTTCCTGGAGAACTGCCAGAAACGCCTGAATCCGGGCGGTTGGCTGGTGATCAACCAATGGGCCACCGACGATGGCAAGCCACTGGGCGCCGCGTTGCTGCGCGGGCTTTATCATCGGCATTACTGGGAGCTGCCGGTGAAGGAGGGCAACGTGATCCTGATCGTGCCATCGGAACTGGATCAGGTGCTGGACATGGAGAGCCTGACCGCTCGGGCTGAAGCGCTGGCGCCGCGGTTGGGGTATTCGTTGCAGTCGTTGATCAAGGCGATTCGCCCGGCGACATAAGTCGGTGTCTATTAGGGCCTCTTCGCGGGCAAGCCCGCTCCTACAGGGTTTGTGAGCACCGCGCCCCTGTAGGAGCGGGCTTGCCCGCGAAGAGGCCATCAGGGTCAATACAAAACTACATCCCTTTGAAAACCCCGGGCCGCCGCTCCACCAGTGACTGCACGCCTTCCCGCGCATCCTCGCTGACCAGCAACTTCTTCACCAGCGCCGGCAGCCCTTGCGCAGCAGCGGTTTCACCCTCGTAGCGGGCCTGCCGGGCAGACATCAACGTTGCCTGGACCCCAAGCGGTGCCTGCCGGGCGATACGCTCGGCCAGTTCAATCGCCCGCGGCAACAAATCTTCGCTGGCCATGACTTCCTGCACCAGGCCCAGGTGCAAGGCATCATGGGCATCGAATTCGTCGCCGGTCAGCATCCAGCGCATGGCATTGCCCCAGCCAGCCACCTGATGCAGGCGCAACGTCGCGCCGCCGAATGGGAAGATGCCGCGCTGCACCTCCATTTGTGCGAATCGGGTGTTGCTGGCGCACAGGTTGATGTCGGCGGCCAGCATCAACTCGATACCGACGGTCAGGCAGTAGCCCTGGGCGGCGACGATCACCGGTTTGTTGACCCTGGGCCCGGCGAAGACACCCCACGGGTCGCAGCCGCCAGGCGGGGCTTGCCAGCCTTCGGTCAGTGCCGCGCTGGCACTGGCCAGGTCCAGGCCGGCGGTAAAATGCTCGCCATGCCCGAAGACCACGGCCACCCGTGCTTCGCTGTCGGCATCGAATTCACCGTAGGCCAGGCTCAATTCGTTGAGCAGGTCGAGATCAAAGGCGTTGCGCTTGGCGACCCGGTCCAGTCCGATCAACAGGACATGACCACGCTTTTCACGACTCACGCGGCTGGTATTGAGCTCTTTCATGCTGCATTTCCTCGAGCGGCTGAGGGGGGCGCAGACCCAAGGTCTGTGGCGGGTGGGTGAACCGTTTTAGCGACATCGCCCGCGGGGCAGGGCCTTTGAAAAGTAGACGCTGGCGCGATTATCCGCAAAGCCTGTGACAGAACGCCGTACACGGGAGTTTTGCGATAAAAAAAGCTCCCTTTTTCGGCAAATTCCGGTATAGTGCGCGCCGGCCTTTAGCCGGGCCGCGTTTAGGTGGCGCAATTCCCCGAAGTCAGATTCGGTTGCACGTTCGCCCAGCGAACTCTTCCTAAACGATTCTTTCATTCATTCGTTTTCGCAAATCCCCGCCGACAAAGCTGCCAGGGCGACTCTTGAGTCTCAACACGGCATGCGCAGCTTTGGAGCATGGGTCTTTGCGGATGCACTTAGAGGCAGACCCATGACCCAGGAAATCGGCGGCTTCGCCGCTCTTGAACTTCACCCTAATATTGTCGCTGCAGTAGTCGCTACCGGCTATGAAGAGCCTTCGGCCATTCAGCAGCAGTCGATCCCGATCATTCTCGCCGGTCACGATATGATTGGCCAGGCGCAAACCGGTACCGGTAAAACCGCTGCCTTTGCCCTGCCTATCCTGCACCGCATTGATCCGTCCAAGCGCGAGCCGCAAGCTCTGATCCTGGCCCCAACTCGTGAGTTGGCGCTACAAGTTGCAACCGCTTTCGAAACCTACGCCAAGCAAATGCCGGGCGTAACTGTTGTGGCTGTCTACGGCGGCGCGCCGATGGGCCCACAATTGAAAGCAATCCGTAATGGCGCACAGATCGTTGTCGCCACTCCGGGCCGTCTGTGCGACCACCTGCGTCGCGACGAAAAAGTTCTGGCGACCGTGAACCACCTGGTTCTCGACGAAGCAGACGAAATGCTCAAGCTGGGCTTCATGGATGACCTGGAAGTCATCTTCAAGGCCATGCCGGAAACCCGCCAGACCGTACTGTTCTCGGCTACCTTGCCGCAATCGATCCGTGCTATCGCTGAGCGCCACCTGCGCGATCCGAAGCACGTGAAGATCCAGAGCAAGACCCAGACCGTTACCGCGATCGAGCAGGCTCACCTGCTGGTTCACGCTGACCAGAAGACTTCTGCCGTTCTCAGCTTGCTGGAAGTGGAAGACTTCGACGCCCTGATCATGTTCGTGCGCACCAAGCAAGCGACCCTGGACCTGGCCAGCGCCCTGGAAGCCAAAGGCTACAAAGCCGCTGCGCTGAACGGTGACATTGCCCAGAACCAGCGTGAGCGCGTAATCGACTCCCTCAAGGATGGCCGTCTGGACATCGTTGTGGCGACCGACGTTGCCGCTCGTGGCCTGGACGTTCCGCGCATCACTCACGTGTTCAACGTCGACATGCCGTACGATCCGGAATCCTACGTTCACCGTATCGGCCGTACCGGCCGTGCCGGTCGCGAAGGTCGTGCGCTGCTGTTGGTGACTCCACGTGAGCGCCGCATGCTGCAAGTGATCGAGCGTGTAACTGGTCAGAAGGTTGCTGAAGTTCGCCTGCCGGACGCTCAAGCCGTTCTGGATGCGCGCATCAAGAAGCTGACCAATAGCCTGTCGCCGCTGGTGGCTGAAGCCGAATCGACCCACGGTGATCTGCTTGATCGCCTGACCGCCGACATCGGTTGCAGCCCGCGTGCCCTGGCCGCGGCCCTGCTGCGCAAGGCAACCAACGGTCAAGCGCTGAACCTGGCCGCTATCGAGAAAGAGCGTCCACTGGTGCCGAACAACGCACCGCGTGGCGATCGTCCAGAGCGTTCCGGTGATCGTCCTGAGCGTGGCGACCGCGAGCGTCGTGCTCCGATGCCACTGGGCGAAGGTCGTGCTCGTTGCCGTACCGCGCTGGGTGCGCGTGATGGCATCGCTGCCAAGAACCTGCTGGGCGCCATCCTCAACGAAGGTGGCCTGGCGCGTGAAGCGATCGGTCGCATCCAGGTGCGTGACAGCTTCAGCCTCGTCGAGCTGCCGGAAGACGGTCTTGAGAAGTTGCTGAGCAAGCTGAAGGACACTCGCGTTGCCGGCAAGCAGTTGAAGCTGCGTCGCTACCGCGAAGATTGATCCGCCCCCGGGCTGATTGATCGAACATAAAAAATCCCCGACTGGTTCGGGGATTTTTTTTGTCCTGCATTTGAATAATCGGGGGGGGCTAATCCTTCTGTTCACCCCCGCCCGCCGTCACCACCTGAATGCTCATGCGCGGTGTCGCCAGATCCAGCCCGGCTTCATCCAGATGCCGTTTGAGCGACAGGTTGAACGCCCGTGAAACTTCCCATTGCTTGATCGGCGCGGTCTTGAACCGGGCCCGCAAAATCGCGTTGCCGGACTCGAAACTCTCCACGCCCTGAAACTCCAGGGGCGACCAGATGTTGCGCCGTTGCAGCGGATCGGTGCGCATTTTCTGGCCGACGTCGCGCATCAGCTTGATCGCATTGTCGATGTCCATGCTGGCAGGCACCGCGACCCGGAAGATCGCGTAGCCGAATTCCCGGGAGTAATTCTTGATGCTCTTGATTTCGCTGAACGGAATGGTGTGGACGATGCCGTCGATGTCCCGCAGGCGCACGGTGCGAATGGTCAGGCCCTCGACGGTGCCCAGGTGGCCGCCGACGTCCACGTAGTCGTCGATGGCCAGGGAGTCTTCGATGATGATGAACAGGCCGGTAATCAGGTCTGCCACCAGCGATTGCGCGCCGAAACCAATGGCCAGGCCGATCACGCCGGCACCGGCCAGCAGAGGCGTAACGTTCATGCCCATGTTCGCCAGGGCGACAATCAGCGCGATGATGAAAATCGCCACGAACAGCACGTTGCGGATCAGCGGCATCATGGTCTGTGCGCGGGCGTTGGCCAGGCCTTTGCGCGAGCGGGTGAGGGCGTGATGCACGGCGGTGTCACTGAGAATCCAGATCAGCCAGGCAAAGATCAGCGTGCCGATAAGGCTGAACAGTTTGACGCTTACCTCATGGCCTTCACCTTCGGTGAAGCTGATCAGCGACATGCCCCAGACCCGCAGGCCCAGCTCGATGAATGCCAGCCATACCAACAGATGGGCCAGGGTGTAGAAGAAGTTTTTCAGACGTTCCGAATACAGGGCGTGACGCTTCGCGCCGCGTTGCGGTTTGAGCGCGTGGCGGCGCACCAGGCCATTGATGACCATGCACAACACCAGCAGCACGGTGCAGATCAGCGACTGGCGCAACGCGGTGCTGGTATCGCCGGCCGAGACGAAGGTGGCGAACAGGGAAATCCCCACCAGCACCAGCGCCGGTACAAACCAGAAGGTGCCGAGAATTTCGATGGTGTCGCTCAGGGCGCGGCGGGTCAGGCGTCGGGACAGTGGCTGGTTGCGGATCAAGTGGGCAATCGGGCGACGGAAACGCAGGATGAACAGCCCCGTGGACAATGCCGCCAGCACATTGGCCACCGTCGCCGCGGTGTGGGCCAGGTGCACGCCAAGGCTTTCAGTCAGGCGCGGGTCGTTCAAGGCTTCGCCGAAAGCGGCGAAACTGCCGATCAACCACAGCGGGCGGAAGGCCTGGTGCCGCAGGATGTACAGGGCCCGGTGACGGTGCGGGCCGTCGAGCAGGGAAAAGGCAATCACGCAGATTGCGGAGAAACAGGTGCCGACCACCAGTGCGTAAGCCAGCACCATGGCCAGGCTTTTGCCGAGTGACGACGGCAGGGCGTAACTCATGTAGACGGTGATGACCAGGGCAATCAGCCACGGTCCCAGCTTGCGCAGGGCGAAGCGCAGCATGTCCAGGGCCCGGGGGTGTTGCGGCAGTTCTTCGGTCAGGCCGAAACGCATCCGTACCCGATGGCTGACCCAGATCAGCGCCGCCGCCAGCAGGCTCCAGACCATCAGGATCATGGCAAAGGCGAAGATGATCGGCAGCCACTCGCTGGCCGGCAATACCAGTGCCTTCAATTCATCCTGGGCCAGGTCGAACTCGTTGGACCAGCGAGTGATCGGGCTGTCGGCACCGGAGAATTGCTTTTCGAAACTTGCCAGGGTCCCGCCAATCAGGCCCAGCACACCTTCCTCGGCGGCCGGTTGGGCTTTTTTCGTGGCGTCGCGCAGCTTCTTCAGGTCCGCCAGCAGCTTGCTGCGCTGCTGATCGTTCTCCAGCGACTTGATGACTTCGTCCAGGGATTGCCCAAGGGGTTCCTGCGCCTCGGGTTGGGTTTTTGCCGGGCTGCCAAGCAGGCTCGGCAGCCCGGCGGCCTGGGCAGGCGCCGGCGCCATCAGCGTCATCAGGCAGATAAGGAAAAGGCACGGCAGGGCGAGCAGGCGAGCGAACACTAGGCGGTCAACCTCTGAATGGGCAGATCGACCGAGTGTACGAGCCCGTCAAAACCAATGCGAGCGGGGGTGGGGATTTATTCGTTGAGTTTGGCGAGGATCTTAAAGATCACCGTGGCCAGGATCAACAGCATGCCGAGCCACATGGCGAGCACGCCGGCGTTCTTGTCGCGAAAATTGAAACCGACTGCCAGCATGATCATCCCGATAAGAATAGGGATAAGCATGGCGTGGAACGAGGACATTGTGATCATGGCGACTGCCTTGTCGAAAGGGATGGTTGAAGTTTAGGTGGCTTTGTGGGGGGCTGCCGTGCGGCAATTCGACCTACCGGCGTGGGCGGTGTGATTGACACACCGCTTCGCTTGGTTCGCTGTAGGAGCCAGGCTTGCCGGCGAACCAGGCGATGCGGTGCTCCTGGCACACCGCGTCATCGTTCTTCGCCGGCAAGCCTGGCTCCTACGAGTACGGGGGGGGCTACGGCAATTCGCGGCAGGCGTAGAACGCGCTGAGTACCTTGACCAGATGCGCCAGGTCATGGCTGCCGCACAGTTCGCGGATCGAATGCATGGCGAAGGTCGGCAGGCCGATGTCCACGGTACGCACACCCAGGTGGCTGGCGGTGATCGGGCCGATGGTCGACCCGCAACCCATGTCGCTGCGCACCACGAAGCTCTGTACCGGCACTTCTTCGGCCATGCACAGGTGACGAAAGAACCCGGCGGTTTCGCTGTTGGTGGCGTAGCGCTGGTTGCTGTTGACCTTGATCACGGGGCCGGCGTTGAGTTTCGGGCCGTGATTGGCATCGTGCTTGTCGGCGTAGTTGGGGTGCACGCCGTGGGCGTTGTCGGCCGAGACCAGCAGGGATTTCTGAATGGTGCGTACGAACTCATCACCTTCCGGCAGCAGGCGACGCAACGTCTGCTCCAGCATCGGGCCGTCGGCGCCACAGGCCGAGCAGGAACCGACTTCCTCATGGTCATTGCAGACCAGGACGCAGGTTTCATCGGTGTCGGTGGTCAGCAGCGCTTGCAGGCCGGCATAGCATGACAGCAGGTTGTCCAGGCGCGCACCGGCGATGAAATCACCGTGCAGGCCAATGACGGCCGCGCTTTGGGTGTCGTAGAAGCTCAGTTCGTAATCCAGCACGACATCGGCGTTCAGGCCGTGTTCGCGGGCCAGCTGGTCGGTGAGCACGGCGCGGAAATCCACGCGCTCGTCCCCGGCGAATTGCGCCAGTACCGGCGGCAGTTCGGTCTGGGCGTTGATTGCCCAGCCCATGTTGGCTTCACGATTGAGGTGAATGGCCAGGTTGGGGATGATCGCGATCGGTGCCTTGAAGTCGATCAGCTGGCTCTCGACCTTGCCGTCACGGCGGAAGGTGACACGGCCGGCCAGGGACAGGTCGCGGTCGAACCAGGGGGCCAGCAGGGCGCCGCCATAGACTTCGACGCCCAACTGCCAGAAACCCTGGCGTTGCAATTCAGGCTGGGGCTTTACCCGCAGGCACGGGCTGTCGGTGTGGGCGCCGACCAGGCGAATGCCACCGTGCAGCGGCGAGTGCCGGCCCATCTTGATCGCGACGATCGATGAGTCGTTGCGGGTGACGTAGTAGCGACCATTGGCTTCGGTGTTCCATGGCTCGCGTTCGTCCAGGCGTTGGAAACCCGCCGCTTCCAGTCGCTGAACAAGGCTGGCGGTGGCATGGAACGGGGTAGGGGAGGCCTTGAGGAAATCGATCAGGCCTTGGTTCAACTCTTCGCGCATAAGTAGCTCCAGACAGCAATGGCGCCAGTTTAACGTATTGGCCCGACGCATTGGACAAGAGCTTTCAGCGTCGGGCCTGGCCAGGTGCTCAATGGTTCATCCGCTCGCGCAGGTAGGCAATGATGGTTTGCTCGTCGCCGGATTTTGCCGGCCGCGGCAGATGTTTTGGCCAGCGGCCCTTTTCCGTTCCGAAAAACCTTTTCTGTTTGTCTTCATCCCAGCGCAGGATTTCCCGGGAGGCGGACTCCCACCATTCATGGCGGCACACTTCGTAGTACGGATGTTCGGGCGCCGCGCTGCCATACAGCAGGTCTCGACCGACCTTTTTCACGCTCTTGCGCTTGTTGCGCAGCTTCCACTTGATGCGCAGGCGCTGCCAGGGTGAGGGCACGGGCTTGCAGCGTGGGACTTCCGTGCACAGGGCCGGCAGCTCGGCACGGAACTGCTCGCCATGACGGGTGAAAAAATGCTTCTGCATGGCATGGAAGAAGCGTTTTTCAGCGAAGTAGTGATAAATGAACTTCCTCGCTTCCTGAACGGGTTGGTTGCGCATCGCAAACGACAGGGCGATTTGCTCGATGGTGTGGATGTCGAACGAGTCCTGGGTCCATTCATCGATCAGGCGGATTGATTCTTCGAGCAGCGGCGTATCGCTGTCGGTGACACCGCACAAGCCGCTGTTATACAGCTTGAAACTGTTGTTGGCCGAGATGCCATGGGGTTGCAGGCAGCGGCCGAGCTTGATGTAGTCCGGGCGTTCGCAGACGTAGCTCCAGTCGTACTCGAAACGGTCCATGACATAGCGTCCGGGCTCGATCCGCTCGAAGACGCGATGCGGCGATTCCAGGAACAGCGTATCGGTATCGACGAACAGGGTCTTGTGCGCAAGCTTCAGCCCCTGGGCAATGGCGCAGGCCTTGCGTCGATGGTGATAACCGTTTTCGCCCTGCCATTGGGCCATGGTCTGATTACTCAGGGCGATGGTATCGACCGGCCAGCCGGCATAATCCTCCGGGCGATCGGTCATGACCCGGATGCACAGCGACTCACCCCGTTTGAGCTGTGCCAGGGCGGTGAGCATGCTGAACTTGGCTTCGCGCCGATAGACATCCTGGTTGCCGTAGATGAGGTAGAGCAACTGGTGCGGTGTTTTCTCGAGGGGGGACAGCGCTTCGCGCATAAGTAGCTCCAGGCAACAGAGGCGCAAGTCTACCGTATTGGCTTTGGGCAATGCAGGTGCACTGTTGTCAGCAAATGTTGTAACGACAAATGAAAAACGCCCCTCCGTGCCAGGGCGTTTTCAATGAGCTTCTGTGTGACCCGCTCAAAACGGAGCAGGGCACTCGAAGCGCAGTCGCTCACCGCTTTGTGGGTGAGTGAAGCTGAGCATGCTTGCATGCAGGCACAGGCGTGGCCAGGCGGCCAGGGCTTGCTCGTGGGCGTAGAGTCCGTCGCCCAGCAATGGGTGGCCGATCGACAGCATGTGCACGCGCAATTGGTGCGAGCGTCCGGTGATCGGCGTGAGTTCGACGCGACACCAATCGCCACAGCGCTCCAGCACGCGCCAGAAGGTCAGGGCGTGTTTGCCGAATTCATGGTCCACCACGTGGCGTGGCTTGGTCGGCGGGTCGTAGCGCAACGGCAAGTCGATGCTGCCACTGTCGAGCGCCGGCTGGCCCCAGCACAATGCGGTGTAGGCTTTTTCGGTTTCGCGGTCGTGAAATTGCCTGGACAGTTCGCGGTGTGTGTCGGCATCGCGGGCCAGCAGGATGATGCCGGAGGTTTCCCAATCCAGTCGATGGACGATTCGCGCTTCCGGGTAGCCGTTTTCCTGCAGGCGGGTAATCAGGCAATCCTTGTTGTCGTCGGCCCGGCCAGGCACGGAGAGCAACAGGGTGGGTTTGTTGACCACCAGGACAGCGGCGTCCTCATGGATGATGTGGATATTGGACAGCGGCATTAAACAGCCTCGTTACAAACGCCAACGGCGGTTCAGGCTTGCAGGCCTGACCGCCGTGGTTCCAGCCGGATCGACTCAGCGATCTGGCAGGGTGATATTGAGTTCCAGAATCGAGCAGCTGCCCTGGCTTTCCAGTGCGACGTGCACGTCATCGGACCCGATATTGACGTACTTGCGAATCACTTCGACCAGTTCCTTTTGCAAGGCTGGCAGGTAATCCGGGGTACTGCGTTGGCCGCGTTCGTGCGCCACGATGATCTGTAGACGCTCTTTCGCTACCGACGCGGTGCTTTGCTTTTTGTTGGCACGAAAGAAGTCAAAAAGGTTCATTGTTTAGTTGCCTCCAAACAGGCGCTCGAAGAATCCCTTCTTCTGTACATCGAGGAAACGATGTTCCACGGTTTTGCCCAGCAGGCGGTCAACAGTGTCGCTGTAGGCCTGGCCGGCATCGCTCTGGTCGTCGAGAATCACCGGAACGCCCTGGTTGGATGCCTTGAGCACCGCCTGGGATTCAGGGATCACGCCGAGCAGCGCCACCGAGAGGATTTCCTTGACGTCTTCGACGCCGAGCATTTCGCCCTTGCTCACGCGCTCTGGATGGTAACGGGTAATCAGCAGGTGTTCCTTGATCGGGTCTTCGCCGCGCTCGGCGCGACGGGACTTGCTGGCCAGCAGGCCGAGCATGCGGTCGGAGTCACGTACCGAGGACACTTCCGGGTTGGTCACCACGATCGCTTCGTCAGCGAAGTACATGGCCAGGTGGGCGCCTTTTTCGATGCCCGCCGGGGAGTCGCAGACCACGAACTCGAAGTCTTCCTTGAGTTGCATCAGGACTTTTTCCACGCCTTCGACCGTCAGCGCGTCTTTGTCGCGGGTCTGGCTGGCCGCCAGTACGTAGAGGTTTTCCAGGCGCTTGTCTTTGATCAGGGCCTGTTGCAGGTTGGCTTCGCCGTTAACCACGTTGACGAAGTCATACACCACGCGGCGTTCGCAACCCATGATCAGGTCGAGGTTACGCAAACCGACGTCGAAGTCGACGATGACTGTTTTGTGACCGCGCAGAGCGAGGCCGGTACCGATAGCGGCGCTGGTGGTGGTCTTACCCACACCACCCTTGCCGGATGTAACCACGAGAATCTTGGCCAAGGTGTTTCACCCCTAAGGAAAAAGGACTTTTAGCCCCTGAAAAACATCTCTTGAAAACTACAGCAGCGGGACAGCCTTGGCTGGAATATGGCCGCAGACGGCATTTACCCCCGGTAAACACTGTTTGTAGCCTGTTTCCTACTTCGTTTGAGCCGTTTTCGCTACGTTTTAGAGATGATTGGAAAATGCGGCAGTATCCGTTAAAGCCGAATGATGTTCAACACGTCGCCTGACAGGCTGACCTGCACGCCCGAGCCCCACAGCGGGTCGCGGCGCAGATCTTCGGAAACCTTGTAATGACCGGCGATGGAGATCAGTTCAGCGCTCATTTGCTGGCAGAAAATCCGTGCCTTGGTGTCGCCTTTGACGCCCGCCAGCACACGACCGCGCATCGCGCCGTATACATGGATGTTCCCATCGGCGAGAAGTTCCGCCCCCGGGCTGACCGAGGAGATCACCACCAGATCGCTGCCCTGGGCATAAATCTGCTGGCCACCACGTACTGGCGAGGTGATGATTTTTGTCGGCTTGATGGTCGGTTCCGCTGGTTTTTCCGGCTTTTTCGCCACAACGCCTTCGTTCAGGTCCAGCGCCCGTTCACGGGCCCCGGACGGCGGCAGTACCGGCAGGTCGACCGCGATGGCCGCCGCGATGTCTTCGATGCGGCTGGCGCGGATAGCCAGGGTACGCAGGCCATGCTGGCGGCAGATGCGCATCAGGCCGGGCAGATCGACGGTGCCGCCATTGGCCGGGAGCTTGTCCAGGGCCAGGACCAGCGGCGCGTTACTGAAGAAGTTCGGCGCCTGGGCGACCTTGGCGGCCAACTGCCGATCAAGGCCTTCAAGGTCATTTCGGGCCAGTTCCAGCACCGTTATGGCAAGCATGCTGCCCTTCAACTGGAACACGGGATCTTGGTCTAGCGGTTCGGTTTGGCTCATGGTCGGCATACAACGACTTGTCACTAAAAGTGCCCAGACTTATAACGAGAACGCCCGCGAGCCGCAAGCCGGGTCGAACGATGTAGAATGCGCGGCCAACGTCTTTTCGGAACCTTTAATGGATCGCCCGCGTTTTCGAACAACTTTTCTGATGCCGCGTTTCTGGCCGCTCTGGTGCGGCCTGGGGCTGTTATGGCTGATTGTCCAGCTGCCGTACCCTGCATTGCTGTGGATCGGTCGGGGCCTGGGTGCCTTGATGTATCGAGCAGCGGCCGACCGGCGGCGCATTGCCAAGCGCAATCTCGAGCTGTGCTTCCCGGAAAAATCCGCGGCCGAGCGCAAGCACCTGTTAAAGGAAAACTTCGCCTCCACCGGTATCGCTTTCTTCGAAATGGCGATGAGCTGGTGGTGGTCGCGCGAGCGGCTGGCGAAACTGGCCCATGTCGAGGGCCTGGAGCACCTCAAGAATGCCCAGCGGGAAGGCAAGGGCGTGATCCTGATGGCCGTCCACTTCACCACGCTGGAAATCGGTGCGGCGCTGCTCGGCCAGCAGCACACCATCGACGGCATGTACCGCGAACACAAGAACCCGCTATTCGATTATGTACAGCGTCGCGGTCGCGAGCGGCATAACCTCGATTCGCTCGCCGTGGAGCGCGAAGACGTGCGCGGCATGCTCAAGTTGCTGCGGGCCGGCCGTGCGATCTGGTACGCGCCGGACCAGGACTATGGCGCCAAGCAAAGCATTTTCGTGCCGCTGTTCGGCATACAGGCCGCCACTGTCACCGCCACCAGCAAATTCGCGCGGCTGGGCAAGGCGCTGGTGGTGCCGTTCACCCAGGAACGCCTGGCGGACGGCAGTGGTTATCGCCTGGTGATCCACGCACCGCTCGAAGGCTTCCCCGGTGAAACCGAAGAGGCCGACTGCTTGCGCATCAACCAGTGGATCGAAGGCGTCTTGCGTGATTGTCCGGAGCAATACCTCTGGGCCCATCGCCGCTTCAAGAGCCGTCCACCCGGTGAGCCGAAGCTGTACGCAAAACGCGGCTGAACGTCCAATCCCGAAATGCACCATGGAGTGTTGCGATGAGTCCTGCTGAACCCGTCACGGGGTTGATCCTTTCCGGCGGCGGGGCTCGGGCGGCCTATCAGGTGGGGGTGCTGGCGGCGATTGCCGAATTGCTGCCCCTGGGGGCGGACAATCCTTTTCCGGTGATTGTCGGCACCTCCGCCGGCGCTATCAATGCGGTCAGCCTGGCCAGCGGGGCGATGGATTTTCGCGCGGCCATCGAGCGACTGACGGCGTTCTGGCAGGGTTTTCGCAGCCATCTGGTGTTGCGCAGCGACTGGCCTGGCGTGATCAGCCAGGCCACCCGGTTCGTCAGTCACAGTTTGTTGGGCCTTGGCGCCCAGGTGCCCGTGGCGTTGCTCAACAGCTCGCCGCTACGTGGATTGCTCGACGACAAACTGCACATGGGCGGCATTGCCCACGCCATCGCGCAGAAGCAGTTGCAGGCCGTCGCGGTCACGGCGTTCGGCTACGAATCCGGTCAGGCGGTAACGTTCTATCAGGGCGGCGGCACCATCGACGCCTGGTTGCGCCATCGGCGGATCGGCGTTCCCACACAATTGTCCGTTGACCATTTGCTCGCCAGTTCGGCCATTCCGCTGCTGTTCGCTCCGGTGAAAATCGGCGAAGAGTATTTCGGCGACGGCGCGGTGCGCCAATCGGCGCCCATCAGCCCGGCCCTACACCTGGGGGCCAACCGGGTGCTGGTGGTGGGCGTCAGCGGCAACCCGCGTGGGTTCGACCCGGAGCAACCGCTGCAACGCGCCTACACCGGTCAGCAGCCAACCCTGGCACAGATCGGTGGGCACATGCTCAACAGTACGTTCATCGATAGCCTGGAAAGCGATATCGAGCTCTTGCAGCGCTTGAATCAGTTCAGTCGCCTCATGCCCGATGGCACGCCGATCCGTACGCTGGGGGTGGCGCCGGTGGAGGTGTTGGTGATTTCACCGAGCCAGCCGATCGACGAGATCGCCGCACGCCATCGCCAGGAACTGCCAGCGGCGCTGCGCCTGTTCTTGCGCGGGCCGGGGGCGACCAGGACCAGTGGGGCAGGGGTGTTGAGTTATCTGCTGTTCGAGGCGGGGTATTGCAGCGAGTTGATTGACCTGGGGCGGCGGGATGCGCTGGCCAAGCGTGGGGAGATTTGCCGGTTTCTCGGGTTGGCGGAGCCTGTGGTTTCGGCTTGAGATTGGCGGTGTGGCATTCGCGAGCAGGCTCGCTCCCACAGGGGATCTTCAGAGCGACAAAGATCAACTGTGGGAGCGAGCCTGCTCGCGATGGCGTCCTTGCAGACGCCGAATCAATCAATGATCAGAAGTGAACCTTGACCAGGAAGCTGGTCACGCTCTGATCCGTCTTGAAGCCCTGGCTGTCTTCGATACCGTACTTGTTTTTCCAGTAGTCATACTCGACACCCACGTACAACTGCTTTTCGCCCAGGCTCAGCGCCTTGCCCAGGTCATATTTGATCTGTGGGTTGAAGTGCAGGTTGGCGTGGTATTCGCCTTTCTTGTTGACGTCGTTGTCGACCACCCAGTCCATGAAACCGTCGATCAGGATGCTCGAGTCGCCCACCGGAATGGTGTAGGACCAGGCCGGGGTGACTTGCCAGATGTTGTCACCCGGGCGATCGCCTTCGGTGTGGCGGTTGTAGAAGTTCAGCTGGAAGTAGTCGAAGCCGGGGATGGCCAGGTCGAAACCCGGGCCGATCAGGTACGACTCGGTGTCGTCTTCGCCGAACTCATAGGTCATGGCCAGCAGCACGTCCTTGATCGGGCCGAACTCCAGCTTCTGGTCGAAAATCTTGTTGAACGACAAGCGCGGGCTGAATTCGCCGTAGTGGGTGTTCTTGCCCGCGAAGGCGTCTTCCTTGCCGTTGTAGAAGATTTTGTCGATGAAGAAGAAGTTGTCGCCGTATTTCCAGCCGTCGGCGTGTTCGAAGGTCACCGTCTGCTGGATGCGCGGGTTGACCTGGAAGTCCTTGCCATACAGGTAGGTCAGGCTGTTGTTCTGCCATTGCAGCAAGTCGCCGGCCATGGCCTGACCCCCTGCCAGCAACGATCCTGCCAGCATCAGGCTAGTGCACGTACGTTTCATTCGGTTGCTCCCAAAAAGTAGTGGTTTCACGTTATTTTTTTAAGGTCGACGCTCTGGTGTGGCGCCTTTTTCCGTAGCTGCAAAAAAATCATCCATTCGGTCAGCTTTGTGCTGTTAGCAAGAGCTGCGCCAAGGCTTTCAGAAAACAAAAAAACTCCCGCTCGGCTGCTCAAAAACAGTCGATTGAGAGTGGTTTGGGGATGCCTTGGTACCGTCCAGGGCCGGGATAAGTTGGCTTTCTGGTCAGGAATTAAATCCGGGCTTTTTTTTAAAGCGGATTCAGGCGGCCGCGGAGAATACTGACTCCTCGGCCAGGTCTCAAGTGCCCCGCAACAGCGCACCGACGACAGGTTTGGGGCACGGTTGCGGATCATCTTAGAAATGCACCTTCACCAGCAGGCTGGTGGTGTTTTCATTGGTGTCGAAGTTGCCGGTGTTTTCGATGCCGTATTTGTCTTTCCAGTAGCTGTACTCGACGCCGACGTACACCTGTTTCTCCCGCCAGCCGAGGGTTTTGCCCAGGTCGTACTTGATCTGCGGGTTGAAGTGCACGTTGGCGTGATAGGTGCCGCGCGAGTTCTGGTCGTTGTCGACGACCCAGTCGAGGTAGCCGTCGATCAACAGGCTCGAATTGCCCAGTGGCACGGTGTAGGACCAGGCCGGCGAGATCTGCCAGACATCGTCGCCGGGACGCGAGCCTTCGGTCTGGCGATAGTAGAAGTTCAAGGTGAAAAAGTTGAAGCCCGGTATCGCGATGTCGAAGCCAGGACCAATGAGATAGGCCTCGCTGTCGTCTTCGCCATTCTCGTAGGTCATGGCGAGCAACACGTCCTTGATCGGGCCGAATTCGAAACGGCGGTCGAGGATCTTGCCGAAGGACAGGCGCGGGCTGAACTCGCCGTAGTAGGCGTGAGAGCCTTTGTTGCGGTCCTTCTCGCCGTTGTAGTAGGTGCTGTCGACGAACATGAAGTTGTCACCGTACTTCCAGCGATCGGCGTGCTCGAAGGTGATCGTCTGCTGGATTGACGGGTTGACCGCGAAATCCTTGCCGTACAGATAGCTCAGGCTGTTGGTTTGCCATAACAGCAAATCGCCGGCCATGGCTTGGCTCGCGGCCAGGAGGCCGGCACCCAACAGCATGTTTTTCTGTGTACGAATCATCTGTTGCTCCCTCTTGTTTTTATTTTTCAAGGCGCAGAAAACCCCTGCCCCTGTAGGAGCGAGCCTGCTCGCGATAGCGTTGAATCAGTCAACTCAAGTGTTGAATGTCATACCGTCATCGCGAGCAGGCTCGCTCCTACAGGGGTTGTGCGTTTCTGTCTTAGTGGGCGTGGCAGTCGTTGATGGCCGCGCGTTCGGCGCCGCCGAGGATGTTGAACAGCAGGTTCAAGGTCAGGGCACTGAGCGTGGCCATGGCGATACCGCTGTGGGTGATCGGGCTCATCCACACCGGCAGGTGGGCGAAAAATTCCGGACGTACCACCGGGATCAGGCCCATGCCGATGCTGACCGCCACCAGCAATTGGTTGCGTCGGTCGCCGATGTCGGCTTCCTGCAGGATCTTGATCCCGGTGGCGGCGACCATGCCGAACATCGCGATCGCCGCGCCACCCAGCACTGCCGGTGGAATCGAGGCCACGAGGAACGCGGCCTTGGGCAGCAGGCTCAGCACGATCAGCAAGCCGCCGGCCACGATGGTTACCGAGCGGCAACGCACGCCGGTCATTTGCACCAGGCCGATGTTCTGCGCGAAGGAGGAGTGGGTGAAGGTGTTGAAGAAGCCGGCGAAGAACGAGGCGCCGGCATCACACAGCAAGCCGCGACGCAGCATCCGTGGGCAGACTTCCTGGCCGGTGATCTTCCCCAGGGCCAGGAACATCCCGGTGGATTCGACGAAAATGATCACCACCACCAGGCACATCGAGAGGATTGGCGCGAGCTCGAATTTCGGCATGCCGAAGTGCAGCGGGGTGACAAATTGCAGCCATGGCGCCTGGGCCATGCCGCTGAGGTCGACCATGCCCAGCAGACCGCAGAGCACGTAGCCCAGGCACATGCCGATCAGCACGGAAATATTGACCCAGAAACCGCGCATGAAGCGATGCACCAGCAGGATGGTGCCCAGCACCAGCGCGGCAATGGTCAGGTAGATCGGTGAACCGAATTGAGCGGCGCCAGCACCGCCCCCGGCCCAGTTCACGGCCACGGGGAACAGCGACAAACCGATCGAGGTGATCACCGTGCCGGTGACCAGGGGCGGAAAGAAGCGTACGACTTTGGACATGAACGGCGCGATGAGCATGCCGAAGAACCCGGCGGCGATGGTCGCGCCGAAGATCCCCTGCAGGCCGATGCCCGGCATGCCAGCCATGGCGACCATGCTGCCGACGGCGGCGAAACTGGCGCCCATCATCACCGGCATGCGAATGCCCATGGGGCCGATACCGAGAGACTGGACGATGGTGGCGACGCCAGCGACCAGCAGGTCGGCGTTGATCAAGAAGGCGATTTCTTCACGATTCAGGCCAGCGGCCTGTCCGATGATCAGCGGCACCGCGATGGCGCCGCCGTACATCAGCAGAACATGTTGCAGACCGACCAGGATCAGTTGCAAAAGGGGCAAACGCTGAATGGCGGGTGCGTCGGGGATGCGCGCTTGGGAGAGCTCGGACATGCAACACCTCGGATCATTTTTATTCTTGTGATTTTGTGCATCAGGGTTGACCGCGGCGCGGCCGTTCGCTGGCAAGCCAGCTCCTACAGGTCATGCGAAATCCTGTAGGAGCTGGCTTGCCAGCGAAGCTTTTCAACGATTAATTGGTCGGAGCACCCTGAACAATCCAGGCGCCAATCAGGTCACGTTCCTGCTGGGTCATCTGGGTGATGTTGCCCAACGGCATGATCTGGGTGGCGACGGCTTGAGCCTGGATGCGCGCCGCGTTCTGGCGGATCTGCTCGGGGGTGTCGAACATCACGCCGGCGGGAGCGGCGCTGAACAGCGGGCTGGTCGGTTTGGCCGAATGGCAAACCGCGCAACGTTCCTGGATCACGCTGTGCACCTTGTCGAAACCAGGACCGGCATTGGACGCCTGGGCTGGCGCGGCTGCAGGGGCTTCGGCAGGTTTTGCTTCAGCCGGTTTCAAACCACCACCCACTGCTGTTTCCGGCAGAGGCTGGTACTCGATCGCGGCAGGTGCCTTGGCCACTTCAGGCGCGCTGGACATCGGTTTCGGACCCGACACATAGGCCAGGCAGATCATGCCCACCGCTGCCACCGGCAGGGTCCAGGCAAACTTGTGGCTGTCGTGACGGGTGTTGAAGTAGTGACGCACCAACACCGCCAGCACCGCGATCCCGGCCAGGATCAACCAGTTGTACTGGCTGCCGTAGGTGCTCGGGAAGTGGTTGCTGATCATGATGAACAGCACTGGCAAGGTGAAGTAGTTGTTGTGACGCGAACGCAGCAGGCCTTTGGCCGGCAGCGCCGGATCAGGCGTGCGGTTCTCGGCGATGGCCGCTACCAGTGCGCGTTGCGCCGGCATGATGATGCGGAACACGTTGCCGACCATGATGGTGCCGATGATCGCGCCGACGTGCAGGTACGCACCACGACCGCTGAACACCTTGCTGAAGCCATAGGCGGCGCCGATGATCAGCACGAACAGGATGAAACCCAGCAGGGCAGGGCGTTTGCCCAGGGCCGAGTCGCAGAGGAAGGAGTAGATGAACCAGCCGATGAACAGCGAGCCGATACCGATGGCCACGCCTTCAGGGCCGCTCAGGGTGCTGCCCGGAGCCAGCAGGTAGAGCGTTGGGTTGGAGTAGAACACCACGCATAGCAGCGCGATCCCCGACATCCAGGTGAAGTAGGCTTCCCATTTGAACCAGTGCAGGTTGTCCGGCATGGTCGGTGGGGCCAGCTTGTATTTTTCCAGGTGGTAGATACCGCCGCCGTGGATCGCCCACAAGTCACCGGCCAGACCGCTTTTCGGGTTGACCCGATTGAGGTTGTTCTCCAGCCAGACGAAGTAGAACGACGCACCGATCCAGGCCACGCCAGTAATCATGTGAACCCAGCGCACGCTCAGGTTCAGCCATTCCAACAGATGTGCTTCCACAGTCTTTACCTCTCGCCCGTCACTCTTGTTGTCGAGTGATCGGACCTTCTCTTATTGGTGGGGGGCGAGGATCAAACGCTCATCCTCTTTGAAAAAATGCTCATCGCAGTTATTGCCTGTGCCACTGCGATCAACCACCAGGAAGTCATCCCGCTTTTCGATCGTCAGCACCGGGTGGTGCCAGACGCCGCGATGGTAATTAATGCCCTGCCTGCCGTTGGTGACGAAGGCGCGGACCAAGCCTGATACAGGTTCATCGCCAAGTGGCGCGACCACGATCAGAAAGGGGTTGCCGAGCAGCGGAATGAAAGCCTGGCTGCCCAGCGGATGACGCTCCAGCATGCTGACGGTCAGCGGCATGTCCTGCGCGTCGGCGCGGAAAATGCTGATGATCGCGTTGTCTTCTGGCTTTGCGGTTTCGACCACAGCCAGTTTATGGAAGCGCATGGTCGAACCGTTGTTGATCATGAAGTGATCGCTGCCGTCGGTTTCGATCACGTCACCGAAAGGGGCGAAGGCTTCTTTGGTCAGCGGTTCAATCGTCAGTGTGCGCATGCTGGTCTTCTTAATCTCAAATATGTTGGGGTGCTGCTTTTGTAGGAGCTGGCTTGCCAGCGAAGGCGCCCTCACTGACGCCTTCGCCGGCAAGCCGACTCCTACAGGCTCAGCATTACTTCGCGACCTTGCCCAGGACGCGCAGGCGGCTCACACCACCATCCGGGAACACGTTCAGGCGGATGTGGGTGATCGGGCCCAGTGCCTTGATCTGCTCGGCGAAGGTGTGTTCGGCGTGCATTTCCAGCTTCTGGCTTGGCAGCAGTTCGCGCCAGAACAGCGACTGGGTTTCGATCTGGCTGTCGGTACCGCCCTTCACGAACGCGCCCTGGATCGAGCAGCTGTCCGGGTAGTTGCCCTTGAAGTGCAGGGTGTCGACGATGATTTTTTCGATCTCACCCGGGTGGCCCAGGGCGACGATCACCCAGTCATTGCCAGGCGTGCGACGACGTGCGGTTTCCCAGCCGTCGCCCATGTTGATGCCACGGCCCGGGTTGAGGATGTTGCTCATGCGGCCGAAGTGTTCGTCGGAGCAGGCGAGGGCGCGGCCACCGTTAAGGGCTGCGGCCAGGTCGACTTGCTCGTTGTCACCCACAGCGGACCAGTCGCGGAACGGGATGCCGTACACGCGCAGACGTGCCACGCCGCCATCCGGGTAGATGTTGAAGCGCAGGTGGCTGAACGCCTGGTCGTTGCTGATTTCGTGGTAGTGGTGGCTGTTGCCTTGCAGCTCGACGGCCGACAGCACTTCAGTCCACTGGGTGTTTTCGTTCGGCTCGCCTTCGGCCAGGAAGCAGGCTTCCAGGGAAGCCGACGGCGGGAAGTTGCCGGTGAAGAATGAAGTGTCGATGTCCACGCCCTTGATCGAACCTGGTACGCCCAGGCGGATCACTGCGCTGTCGAAGCCTTCGAAGCGCTTGCGGCGCGACTCCCAGCCGTCCATCCACTTGCCGTTGTCATCGAACACGCCCTCCTTCCACACGGCCGGGGTCGGTTGGAACAGACGGTTGGCGTCTGCGAACCAGTCATCGGTGACCGAGATGATCTTGGTGCCCAGGCGGGCGTCGGCCAGGTTGACGAACTTCTCGAAAGGTACGGCGTAAGCTTTCATTCTTCTTGTCTGCCTTTAAATAAGTGGCTTGGGATGCTTGCAGTGCCCTGGGTACTTTTTGCGTTTGAGAGTACTCGGGCAAGGCTCGCTATAGGGTCAGTAATCGGAACAGGGCGATCTTGTTGATCTCCGCCAGCGCGCACTTGAACTCGGTGTCTTCCGGGTTGTGAATGCGCGTTTCGAACGCCGCGAGGATCTGATGCCGGTTGCTGCCTTTTACCGCCATGATGAAGGGAAACTTGAACTTGGCCTTGTAGGCGTCGTTCAGCTCGGTGAAGCGAGAAAACTCTTCGGCCGTGCATTGGTGAATACCGGCGCCAGCCTGTTCATTGGTGCTGGCTTCGGTCAACTGGCCCTGGACGGCGGCTTTGCCGGCCAGGTCCGGGTGAGCGTTGATCAGGGCCAGCTGACTGGCATGATCGGCGCTCAACAGGATGTCGCTCATGCGCTGGTGCAGGGTTTCGATCTCGTCGATCGAAGCGTCCTGGCCCAGGTCGAAGGCCTTCTCGGCCACCCATGGCGAATGTTCGTAGATGTCGGCGAAGGCTTTGACGAAGGCGTCGCGGCTCAAGGTCGAGGGTTTCAATGTTTGAAAGGCGCTCATTTCGCGGCCCCTTGGTACGGGTGGGTTTCCTGCCAGTGGCGTGCGATGTCGACGCGGCGGCTGAACCACACCTGTTCATGACTTTTAGCGTATTCGATAAAGCGCTTGAGCGAAGCCAGACGCGCCGGACGGCCGATCAGGCGGCAGTGCAGGCCGATCGACAGCATTTTCGGGGCTTCTGCGCCTTCGGCGTAGAGCACGTCGAACGCATCCTTGAGGTATTCGAAGAAATCGTCGCCCTTGTTGAAACCCTGGACCTGGGTGAAGCGCATGTCGTTGGTGTCTAGGGTGTACGGGATCACCAGGTGCGGCTTGCCAGTCGGGTTGTTTGGTTCCCAGTAGGGCAGGTCGTCGTCGTAGGTGTCGCAGTCGTAGAGGAAACCGCCTTCTTCCATCACCAGCTTGCGGGTGTTGGGGCCGGTGCGACCGGTGTACCAGCCCAGCGGACGCTCGCCGGTGATTTCGGTGAGGATGCGGATCGCCTCGAGCATGTGCTCGCGTTCCTGATTCTCGTCCATGTACTGGTAGTCGATCCAGCGGTAGCCGTGACTGCAGATCTCGTGGCCGGCATCGACCATCGCGCGGATCACATCCGGGTGACGCTGGGCGGCCATGGCCACGGCGAAGACGGTCAGCGGAATGTCGAATTCCTTGAACAGCTTCAGAATCCGCCAGACGCCGGCGCGGCTGCCATACTCGTAAAGCGATTCCATGCTCATGTTGCGCGCGCCCTGCAGCGGCTGGGCGGAGACCATTTCCGAAAGAAACGCTTCGGACTCTTTATCGCCGTGCAGGATGTTGCGCTCGCCGCCTTCTTCGTAATTGAGTACGAATGACAGGGCGATGCGGGCATTGCCCGGCCAGTGTGGGTGCGGAGGGTTACTGCCGTAACCGATCAGGTCGCGAGGGTAGTCAGCGCTCACTGCAGTCTTCCTTCTTGTATTCGTGGTGACAGTTGGTGTGACGCGACTAAAGGTTGGATCACTGGCTGGCGTCACAGCGATGGGTTGATTGTATACAACTTTATATTCACTTTGTAAGCCTGATTTTTTGCATTTTTCGTTAACGGTCATCTTTGCGTGCTATTGGCATGCACCTGCAAGAAATCTGCCTGACTGGTCAGTTACTGATTGTGGGCTTCAGAGGAGGTAGGGTTTCCCGGGAAATCGGCGAGATTTTCATCGTTGGCGCCGTCAGTCGCAAAAATGTCGTTTTTATTGTGTACAATTTTTTTGAAAAGTGTCTTAATCAATCGCTCGCCGCAGCTTTTCGTGCTCCGAATCGGTGCGGTCTCCTTTTCATCTGACTTCGGGAGGCGCGAAGTCTGGCTGCTCCATGCAGGCAGGCGCGCAGAATCAATGGGACGTTTGACTACACACGTTTTGGACGCTGCACATGGTTGCCCGGGCAGCTCGATCAAGGTCGAGTTGTACCGTGTTGAAGGTTCGCAGCTGGAATTGGTCGCCAGCGCGATAACCAACAGCGATGGCCGTGTCGATGCACCGCTGCTGCAGGGCGATGACTACCGGACCGGGGTCTATCAGGTTCAGTTCCATGCAGGCGACTACTACCGCGCCCGTGGCGTCCAGTTGCCGGAGCCGGCATTCCTGGATGTGGTGGTGCTGCGTTTTGGCATCTCTGCCGAGCAGGATCACTACCACGTGCCGCTGCTCATTTCGCCCTACAGCTATTCAACGTACCGAGGAAGCTGATCCCCCAAGTAGCTTCCTCCTCATAGAAGCGACTGCGCATATAGCTTCTTTGGTCTTTCGCCCGCTCACACTGCGGGCTTTTTTTCGCAAAAAATCCTTGGCGGCAAAGGCCGGATTTACTGCTACATACAGCCCATCCCGCCTAAACAGGGTGTGGCGAAGACAATTCAGTTACTTATTCAGCAGGCAAAAAGACGATTCATGTAGTATAACTACAAGCGTGCTACATCCCCGGCGCCTGCCAAATAAAAAAGAGTCCAGCCCTTTGAATCTGCTGCAACACATCGCCCAGTCACGCCACCTGTTACGCAAGTCGGAGCTCAAGGTCGCCGATCACGTTTTGCTTGATCCTGCGGCCGTGATGCACAGTTCCATGGCTGACCTGGCCCACAGCGTGGGGATCAGTGAGCCGACCATCGTGCGCTTTTGCCGCGCCATCGGTTGCTCGGGTTTCCAGGACTTGAAGCTGAAGCTGGCCCAGAGCCTGGCGGCAGGCGCGAGTTTCGGGCAGTTCGCGATCCATGAGGACGATTCGGTAGCGGACTACAGCCTGAAGATTTTCGACACCACCCTGCACACGCTGATGGAGGTTCGCGAGAAACTCGATCCGCTGGAGTTGCAGCGCGCGGTGACGCTCATGTCCCAGGCCCAGCGCGTCGAGTTCTATGGTTTCGGCGCCTCCGGTGCGGTGGCGGCAGATGCGCAGCACAAGTTCTTTCGCTTGCTGCTCACGGCGGCGGCTTATTCCGATCCGCACATGCAGGCGATGTCGGCGGTCACCCTGAAACCCAGCGACGTGGCGATCTGCATTTCGCAGTCCGGCCGCTCCAAGGATTTGCTGATCACCGCCAACCTGGTGCGTGAGAGCGGCGCCTCGTTGATTACCTTGTGCCCGAGCCAGACGCCTTTGGCCGAACTGTCGACCGTCAACCTGGCCATCGACGTTCACGAAGACACCGAAATCTACACGCCGCTGACCTCGCGTATTGCCCACCTGGTGGTGATCGACGTGCTGGCCATGGGCGTGGCCATGGCCCGCGGGCCGAGCCTGGTCAACCACCTCAAGAGCGTCAAACGCAGCCTGCGCAGCTTGCGCCTCTCGCCCAAGTCGGTGAAAGCGCTGGACGACTGATTCTGATCTGGATCCGCTGGAAGGTCGTTCCGACCTTATCGCGAGCAGGCTCGCTCCCACAGGTCCTATGGCCACTGCCGATCAAATGTGGGAGCGAGCCTGCTCGCGAAGGCGTCTTCGAAGGCGCCGAACATTCACATCCCTGTAACCCGCCCGCCGCCAAACCGTCACTCCTCGCGCCTATCTTGAAACTCCCGTACTCGACTTGGGAGAACCGAAATGGGCCAGCCCTACGAAGAACGCAACAGCGCCGTCAAAACCCGTCGTCAGCAGGAAGACCAGCGCCGCATGGCGTTTCGCCGTGCCATCGAAGATCGCTGTGAGCAGCGTCAGCTTCAGGCCGAGATCGCGGATTTTACTGGCGACCTGGAGCTCAATTACTGGCAGGCGGCAGCGCCAACTTCCCGTCGAAGCGCTCAACCAGCGCGCTGATCTGAATTCTTTCGCTACGAATGAACGCAAGGAAGGCGTGAGCCACCGGTGACAGGCGCTTGGCCTTGGCCTGTACCAGGCACCAGCTGCGGTAGAGCGGCAGTTCTTCGATCGGCAACTCGATCAAGCCGCCGGTGGCCAACTCAAGGTTCAGGGCGTGGCGCGTCAACAGCGCCACGCCCAGACCCGCCAGCACGCATTCGCGCTGGGCTTCGGCCGAAGAGACCTCCTGGGTCTGGTTGAAGTGCACGCGCTTCTCCTTGAAGTATTCTTCGCAGGCCAGTCGCGTTCCCGAGCCCACCTCGCGCATCAGCAAGGTGTAAGGCTCAAGATCCTGCAGGCGCAAAGGCCCCTGGTGGCACAGCGGGTGGTCGGGCGGTGCCACCGCAACGATCGGATTGTTCAGGAACGGCAGGAACTCCAGCCCCATGTCCTGCGGCACCATGGACATGATCACCAGGTCGTCGCGGTTGTCCGACAGGCGCCGGATCACCTGGGCGCGATTGACCACCGTCAGTTGCAGGTTCACCTCCGGATGCTGGCGCTTGAAGGCGGCAAACAGGTGCGGCACGAAATACTTGGCGCTCGATTCCACCGCCAGTTTCAGTTGGCCTTGCAAGGATCCCTGCATGTCCGACAGCTGCATGTCGAGGTTTTCCAGGCGCCCGAAAATATCCCGGCTCGCCCGTTGCAGGGCTTCCGCGGCTTCGGTCATGTAGAGCTTTTTGCCGACATAATCGAAGAGGGGCTGGCCCACCAGCTCCTCAAGCTGCCGAATCTGCAGGCTGACGGCCGGTTGCGTGAGGGACATTTCGTCGGCCGCGCGGCTGTAGGACCTCAGGTCACAGACTTCGTTGAAGATCTGCAATTGACGTAATGTCATACGCATCAAGGACTTACGCATTATTTGAACACTCTGGCCACAGGCTGGTGTGTCAACTATAAGTCTTTACTTATGCGTGACCCAATAATTATTCATTTTTGTTAATCCCTTGTGAGCGCTAGTGTGGCGTTGCGACCAAATTGAAACATTTGGTCACGCGTCGACCTGGTCTAGCAGGTCGTGGGTACCACCGGATCAAGGGAAACTCCAAGTGATAAAAAAGATCCTGATCGCCAACCGCGGTGAGATTGCCGTACGAATCGTACGCGCTTGTGCCGAAATGGGCATTCGCTCGGTCGCGATCTATTCCGACGCCGATCGCCATGCCTTGCATGTCAAGCGTGCGGATGAGGCCCACAGTATCGGTGCCGAGCCACTGGCCGGTTACCTGAACCCGCGCAAGCTGGTGAACCTGGCCGTGGAAACCGGTTGCGATGCCTTGCACCCTGGCTACGGTTTCCTCTCGGAAAACGCCGAGCTGGCAGACATCTGCGCCGAACGCGGGATCAAATTCATCGGTCCATCGGCTGAAGTCATTCGCCGCATGGGTGACAAGACCGAAGCACGCCGCAGCATGATCAAGGCGGGCGTTCCGGTCACACCGGGTACCGAAGGCAACGTCTCCGGTATCGAAGAGGCCCTCACCGAAGGCGACCGTATCGGTTACCCGGTGATGCTCAAGGCCACTTCCGGTGGTGGCGGTCGCGGTATCCGTCGCTGCAACAGCCGTGAAGAACTTGAACAGGCGTTCCCGCGCGTCATTTCCGAAGCCACCAAGGCGTTTGGTTCCGCGGAAGTGTTCCTGGAAAAGTGCATCGTCAACCCCAAGCACATCGAAGCACAGATCCTCGGCGACAGCTTTGGCAACGTGGTGCACCTGTTCGAGCGTGATTGCTCGATCCAGCGCCGCAACCAGAAGCTGATCGAAATCGCACCGAGCCCGCAACTGACCCCGGAACAACGCGCCTATATCGGCGACCTGTCGGTGCGTGCAGCCAAGGCCGTGGGTTACGAGAACGCCGGTACCGTGGAGTTCCTGCTCGCCGAGGGCGAGGTGTACTTCATGGAAATGAACACCCGGGTGCAGGTGGAACACACCATCACCGAAGAAATCACCGGCATCGACATCGTCCGCGAGCAGATCCGCATTGCGTCCGGCCTGCCGCTCTCGGTGAAACAGGAAGACATCCAGCACCGCGGTTTCGCGCTGCAATTCCGGATCAACGCCGAAGACCCGAAAAACAACTTCCTGCCCAGCTTCGGCAAGATCACCCGTTACTACGCACCGGGCGGTCCGGGCGTACGGACCGACACGGCGATCTACACCGGCTACACCATTCCACCGTTCTACGACTCCATGTGCTTGAAACTGGTGGTGTGGGCGCTGACCTGGGAAGAAGCGATGGACCGTGGCCTGCGCGCGCTGGACGACATGCGTGTGCAAGGGGTCAAGACCACCGCGGCGTACTACCAGGAAATCCTGCGTAACCCGGAATTCCGTAGCGGCCAGTTCAACACCAGCTTCGTTGAAAGCCACCCTGAACTGACCAACTACTCGATCAAGCGCAAACCCGAAGAGCTGGCCCTGGCCATCGCTGCCGCCATCGCCGCCCACGCAGGCCTGTGAGGAATAGAATAATGAGCAAGAAGATTCATGTAACCGACACCATCCTGCGCGACGCCCACCAATCGCTGCTCGCGACCCGCATGCGCACCGAAGACATGCTGCCGATCTGCGACAAGCTCGACAAGGTCGGCTACTGGTCGCTGGAGTGCTGGGGTGGCGCAACGTTTGACGCCTGCGTACGTTTCCTCAAGGAAGATCCGTGGGAGCGTCTGCGCCAGCTGCGCGCCGCTTTGCCTAACACGCGCCTGCAAATGCTCCTGCGCGGCCAGAACCTGCTGGGCTATCGCCACTACAGCGACGACGTGGTCAAGGCCTTCGTCGCCAAGGCCGCGGTCAACGGCATCGACGTGTTCCGCATCTTCGACGCCATGAACGACGTACGTAACCTGCGCGTGGCCATCGAAGCGGTAAAAGCCGCCGGCAAGCACGCCCAGGGCACCATCGCCTACACCACCAGCCCGGTGCACACCATCGACGCGTTCGTGGCACAGGCCAAGCAAATGGAAGCCATGGGTTGCGACTCGGTGGCGATCAAGGACATGGCCGGCCTGCTGACCCCGTACGCCACCGGCGAACTGGTCCGGGCGTTGAAAGCCGAGCAGTCGCTGCCCGTGTTCATCCACTCGCACGACACCGCCGGCCTGGCCACCATGTGCCAGCTCAAGGCCATTGAAAACGGCGCCGACCACATCGACACCGCGATCTCCAGCTTCGCCTCGGGCACCAGCCACCCGGGTACCGAATCGATGGTTGCCGCCCTTAAAGGCAGCGAGTTCGATACCGGCCTGGACCTGGAGTTGCTGCAGGAAATCGGCCTGTACTTCTACGCCGTGCGCAAGAAGTACCACCAGTTCGAAAGCGAATTCACCGCGGTCGACACCCGGGTTCAAGTCAACCAGGTTCCGGGCGGGATGATTTCCAACCTGGCCAACCAGTTGAAAGAGCAGGGCGCCCTGAACCGCATGGGCGAAGTGCTGGCAGAGATTCCGCGGGTTCGCGAAGACCTCGGATTCCCGCCACTGGTGACCCCGACTTCGCAGATCGTCGGCACCCAGGCGTTTTTCAACGTACTGGCTGGCGAGCGCTACAAGACCATCACCAACGAAGTGAAGCTGTACCTGCAAGGCGGCTACGGCAAGGCGCCGGCCCCGGTGAACGAGCAACTGCGTCGCCAGGCCATTGGCAGCGAAGAAGTGATCGACGTGCGTCCGGCGGACCTGCTCAAGCCGGAAATGGCCAAACTGCGCGCCGACATCGGTGCCCTGGCCAAGTCTGAAGAAGACGTGCTGACCTATGCCATGTTCCCGGACATCGGGCGCAAGTTCCTCGAAGAGCGTGCAGCGGGCACCCTGACCCCTGAAGTGCTGTTGCCGATTCCAGAAGCCGGTGGCGTCGCCTCGGCCGGCGGTGAAGGCGTGCCGACCGAGTTCGTCATCGACGTCCACGGCGAAACCTACCGCGTGGATATCACCGGTGTGGGCGTCAAGTCTGAAGGCAAGCGTCACTTCTACCTGTCCATCGACGGCATGCCGGAAGAAGTGGTGTTCGAACCGCTCAACGAATTCGTCGGCGGTGGCAGCAGCAAGCGCAAGCAGGCGTCGGCCCCGGGTCACGTCAGCACCACCATGCCAGGTAACATCGTCGATGTGCTGGTCAAGGAAGGCGACACCGTCAAGGCGGGCCAGGCTGTGCTGATCACCGAAGCGATGAAGATGGAAACCGAAGTGCAGGCCGCCATCGCCGGCAAAGTCACCGCCATTCACGTGGCCAAGGGCGACCGGGTGAATCCGGGCGAGATCCTGATCGAGATCGAAGGCTGAGTTAACAGCCTCGATACAACGCTTTAAACCTCGGGGGGGCATGTGCTCCCCTTTTTTTTGCGCGGATTTTCACCATTGGTCCCCTGGACACCTTCCCTCCAGGCTTTTTGAGCAAAGTACGGCACTCGCGCCGGCTGTGATGGCCTAAGCATCAAGGCGCAACGTTGCGTCTCGGTGACTGGCCAGGATCGGACATGAACGAAGACACGCTAAAAGATAAATCGCTGGCGGTTTTGCTGGTGTTGGTGAGCATCGCGTTTATCTGGATCCTGTTGCCGTTCTACGGTGCGGTGTTCTGGGCGGTGATCCTGGGAATTGTCTTTGCACCCATGCAGCGACGGCTGCAGCTCAAGTTCGGCTGGGAGCGCAACCTGACTTCGTTCTGTACTTTAAGCATCTGCCTGGTGATTGCGATCCTGCCGGTGATCATCATCAGCTTCCTGCTGGTTCAGGAGGGCACGGCGCTGTACAAGAGTATCGAAAGCGGTGAGCTCGACATTGCCGGCTATGTGACCCAGTTCAAACACCATCTGCCGGCGTATTTTCAGCATTTGCTCGATCGGTTCGGCGTGGGCGAATTGAACGGGCTGCGGGAGAAAATCGTCAAGAGTGCGATGGCGGGCGGTGAGGTAACGAATCAGGTGTTCAATCTTGGCCAGGGTACGTTCGAGTTCATCGTCAGCTTTTTCATCATGCTCTACCTGCTGTTTTTCTTCCTGCGCGACGGCGCTGAACTCGCACGCAAGGTGCGCATGGCCGTGCCATTGGAGGAGCACCAGAAACGCCGTTTGCAGCTCAAGTTCAATCGCGTGGTGCGGGCCACCGTGAAGGGCAACCTGCTGGTGGCAATAACCCAGGGCGCCTTGGGCGGAATGATTTTCTGGTTCCTGGACATTCCCAGCGCGCTGGTCTGGGCGGTGTTGATGGCGCTTCTGTCATTGTTGCCGGCGGTCGGGGCAGGGATAGTCTGGGCGCCGGTGGCGGCGTTTTTCCTGTTGACCGGTGCGGTCTGGCAAGGCGTGGTGCTGGGGTTGTTCGGGGTGTTCGTGATCGGCCTGGTGGATAACGTGCTACGACCGATCCTGGTGGGCAAGGACACGAAGATGCCGGACTACATGATCCTGATCTCGACCCTGGGCGGCCTGGCGCTGTTCGGGCTCAACGGGTTTGTCATCGGTCCGTTGATCGCGGCCCTGTTCATGTCGAGCTGGGACATTTTCCTCGAAACCAAGCCGCGGGTTCAGTTGCCTTAGGCACTGAGCTTGCCTGGCTGTCCCGTGCCGATTTGCAGGGACAACGCCTGGGCGTCCGGCAGCGAGGTGAGCGGGCCGCTGATTTGTTCGCCGTCCTGGACCAGGTACCAGCAGGCGAGCAAGCCAAGCGCTCTGAGCGGTGCGGGAACGGCGCTGCCGATAACGGACATGATCTGAATCTGAGACATCATAGGGACCTCCATCAATCTGTGGAGTCACCTTACGGCCCGGGTGCGTCGAGGGAAAATCAACGTTTTCAATAGTGGTCATTGATGCCAGTGAGGTCAGCTCAGCGGCTGATGCTCAGGCGACCACCTGGTCGAGCATTTGAACCACTTCCTGCTCGTTCAGCAGACCCTTGCGCACCAGGTTCTGCGTCAGCAGCGAAAGGAACTTGGCGCTGCGATGGCCTTCGAGCTGCTTGAGTTCGGTCAGGGCGTTGTAGACCTTGCTGCAAGTGCACAGGCCATTGATGCGGTGCGGGTTTTGCGTGGGCATGAGCTCGTCCTTGTTGTTATTGACCTTGGCTGGCGCAAAGGGAAGGGCGAGTCAATCTTGCCAACTTCAACGGTCGGCACTGTCCCGATAGCGACACCGACAGGATCTTTCCAGACCTGCGACGACGAACGGCGGCTTTGCGGGCGCGGGATTACCAGCGGCCGTAGCCGTGGGGCGGGCCGTAGTAGCCGCGAGGCGGGCCGTAGTAACCACGGGGTGGGCCGTAATAGACCGGCGCCGGGCGGTAGTAGATCGGTTGTCCCACGTACACTGGTGCGGGCTGGTAGTAGACCGGTGGAGGCGGTGCCATGTACACCGGCTGTGGCTGGGCGTAAACCGGTTGGGCGTAGACCGGTTGCGGGGTCACGTATACAGGCCGGTTGCTGTTGATGATTGCCGAGCCGACGATGGCCGAGCCGACGATTGCGCCAAATACCGCCGGACCTTCCCAACCGCCACCGCCATGCGCCTCTGCCTGGCCAGCTACAGCCAGGGCGCCGATCAGCAAAGCCACTGTGGGGATTTTACGGATCATGATGATTCCTCGGTTCTTCAACCCGGCGCTTGTGTCTGCCATAGACTCAAGGAATGTCGCGGGGATACTTCTAAGACAGCTTTTTTTTGAAAATCAGCACAGCCGCCGGGTAAATTTTGTGTAAGGTCTGTGTCGCCGTCCTTACGGTCGCGCGGCATCGATCAGGGCACGCGAATATGATTGATCAGAACCCGATGGACCGGCTAATCCCGTCCATCCGAAAGTGCAGCACAAGGAGATTCACATGCAGATGAACCCCAACAGAGACACCCAGCTGTGCATGTCGCTCTCCGGGCGTCCCGGGAACTTTGGCCTGCGATTCCACAACCATCTGTATGAACAATTGGGACTGAATTTCTACTACAAGGCGTTTTCCAGCCAGGACCTGCCGGGGGCCATCGGCGGTATCCGCGCCCTGGGTATTCGCGGTTGCGGCGTCTCGATGCCGTTCAAGGAAGCCTGCATTCCCTTGGTCGATGAACTGGACCCATCTGCCACGGCCATCCAGTCGATCAATACCATCGTCAATACCGACGGCCACCTCAAGGCCTTCAACACCGACTACATCGCCATTGCCCAGTTGCTGCAGACTCACCAGGTGCCCAAGGACATCACGTTCGCCTTGCTTGGCAGCGGTGGCATGGCCAAGGCGGTGGCCAGCGCCTTGCGCGATGGCGGTTACCACAATGGCCTGATCGTGGCCCGTAACGAGCGTGCGGGCCAGGCGCTGGCCAAGTCGCTGGGCTACCCTTGGCAGCCCGAACTGGGTGAGCAACGCCCGCACATGCTTATCAACGTCACGCCCATCGGCATGACCGGCCCGCAAGCCGAGCAGTTGGCGTTCGATGCCCAAGCCATTGCGGCTGCGGATATCGTCTTCGATGTCGTCGCGGTTCCCTCGGAAACTCCGCTGATCGTGCGCGCTCGGGCCGAGGGCAAACATGTCATCACCGGACTCGAAGTGATTGCGATCCAGGCAGTGGAGCAATTTGTGCTCTATACCGGTGTGCGCCCTACCGATGAGCAGTTCCAGAAAGCCGTGGAGTTTGCCCGCAGCAGCCTTGCCTATTGATTGACGGGCAGCCGAAAACGCCGCTCGCCTCCTTTATTCAAGGCGTGCCAAGCGCTCTTCCAGCGCGGCGATTCGTGCTTCCAGCTCCTCGATTCGCTCAACCGACACCGCGCCGCCAGCCCCACGCTCCGGCGCATTTTGGCGCGCAGCGAGAATCACTTCGATATCCGCCGGATCACCCAGCGCGTGGGTATAACGATCTTCGCGCTGGCCGGCCTGACGCGGGATCAACACCGCCAGGCCGCGGGCAATCAGGCGTTCGAGTTGATGCACGACCTGCTCGGCATCCTCGAAATCATGCATGCGCCCGCTGCGGGTCAGCAGTTCGTTGACCGTCTGCGGCCCCCTTAAAAACATCAGCCCCGTCAGGATCACCTGCGCTGGCACCAGTTCCAGTGCCTTGTCGACCTTGTGTTCATAGCGATCGGCACGGCTGCCCATCACCAGCCTGGCGAAGCCGCGTCCTTCGAGGGCGCGCAGGCTCTGGCCAACCTGGCCCTGGGTGAGGTTCATCACCGGCTCGCGGCTGGTTTTCTGATTGCAGGCAATCACCAGGGCATTGAGGGTCAGCGGGTAGGTTTCCGGGCTGGTGGCCTGTTTTTCGATCAGGGAACCCAGGATGCGGATTTCCGTGCTGTTCAGGCGTGGTTCATCGAACGTCGTTTCTTGCTCAGTACTCACAGTGTCTGGAACCTCGCTAACGGTTGGTCTGGAATTTCTCGGCTTATAAGACCTCGTTGATGGAGGTTAGTCGAGCCTTGCCGGCGTGCAGCGCTTCATTGTCCACGGCATCGCTCATTCGGACTAGGCAAGGCTGACGATTTCAGCGCGCCCGGACGGCGTCAGACTTCATGTTCAAAGGGGTGTTGCGCCACGCGCGCCCCGTCAGACGAGCAGAAGGCGCCGCGATGGAGTTTGCATTCAGCGACGAACAGGAAATGATCCGCGCATCGGCCGAGGGCTTGCTCGCCGATGTCTCGGATTCCGCCGCCGTGCGCGCGGCAATGGTCAGCGAACGGGGTTTCGACGAGGCCCTCTGGCAGCGCTTATGCCAGGAGATGTGCTGGCCGGCGATTCATATTCCCGAAGCCTATGGCGGTCTCGGCCTGGGCTTCGTCGAGTTGGCCATCCTGCTGGAGCAGATGGGCCGGCGCCTGCTGTGTTCGCCGTTTTTCGCCACCGCCTGCCTGGCCACCCCCGCGCTGTTGCTGGCCGCCAATGACCAGCAAAAGCAACGCTGGTTGCCGTCGATCGCCGACGGCAGCCTGACCGCGACGCTGGGGTTCAGCAGTGCCAATGGCTGGTCGGCCGACGATATCCAGGCCACGGCGGTGGCTGAGGGCGATGGCTTTATCCTCGACGGCACGCTCAAGCACGTACTGGACGGCCATGGCGCCGACCTGTTGATCATCGCCGCACGGCAACCCGGTTCGACCGGCGAGGCGGGTATCAGCCTGTTCGCCGTTGACGCCGAGCGGGCCGGCATCGAGCGGTACCTGCTGCCGACCATGGACCAGACCCGGCGCCAGGCACGCATCGAGCTCAAGGGCCTGCACCTCGAAGCCGACTGCCTGCTGGGTGCGTTCGGCAGCGGCTGGTCGCACCTGGAGCGGGTCCTGCAACTGGCCTGCATCGGCCTGGCTGCCGAGCAGACCGGCGGCGCGCAGCAGGTGCTCGACCTCAGCGTGGCCTACATGCAGGAACGCCAGCAATTCGGTCGCCCCATCGCCAGCTTCCAGGCCCTCAAACACCGTGCCGCCGACATGATGCTGCAAGTCGAATGCGCGCGTTCGGCCAGCTACTACGCGGCGTGCGTGGCTCAGGAAGCCCTTGATCCGCGAGGTGATGCCGTCGTGGCGGGCGAACTGCCGCTGGCAGCGGCGCTGGCCAAGGCGCAGTGCTCGGAAACCTTTTTCCACTGCGCGTCCGAGTCGATCCAATTGCATGGCGGCGTCGGTTTCACCTGGGAATACGACCCGCACCTCTACTTCAAGCGCGCCCGCGCCAGCGAGAGCTTCCTCGGGCTGCCGGCCTGGCATCGCGAGCGGATCGCTGCGGTGATTCTTGGAGAGCAACCATGAAAATCAGTTTCAGCGAGCAAGACGAGCGCTTTCGCCAGGAAGTCGCCGACTGGATGAGCGCCAACCTCTGTGGCGAATTCGAGCCCCTGCGGTTTCGCGGCGGCCCGGGCGATGAGCATATGTTTCCCCAGGAGCGCAAAGCCTGGGAACGCAAACTTGCCGAGGGCGGCTGGACCTGTGTCGGCTGGGCGCCGGAGCATGGCGGACGCGGGCTGTCGATCACCCGACAGGTGATTTTTCACGAAGAGTACGCCCGTGCTGGCGGCCCCGGGCGCATGGGGCATATCGGCGAAGGCCTGGCCGGGCCGACCATCGCCGCATTCGGCACGGCCGAGCAGCAACAGCGTTTCCTGCCAGGGATCGTCAGCGGCACGAGCTTCTGGTGCCAAGGCTATTCCGAGCCAGGGGCCGGGTCCGACCTGGCCAACGTCAAGACCCGCGCGACGCTGGATGAAGCGACCGGCAGTTGGGTGATCAACGGGCAGAAAGTCTGGACCTCCCTGGCCCATGAATCAGACTGGTGCTTCGTGATCGCCCGCACCGAGCCGGGCAGCATCGGCCATCGTGGTTTGTCTTTCCTGCTGGTGCCGATGGCCCAGGCGTCAATCACCGTGCGCCCGATCGAGCAACTGACCGGCACCTCGGAGTTCAATGAAGTGTTCTTCGATGATGCCCGTACCGACGCCGCCAACATCATCGGCGCACCGGGCGACGGCTGGAAGATCGCCATGGCGTTGCTCGGGTTCGAGCGAGGTGTGTCGACCCTCGGCCAGCAGATGCAGTTCCAGAACGAACTCAACGAAATCATCGCCATCGCCAGGAGCAACGGCGCTGCCCGCGATCCGATCCTGCGCCAGCGCCTGGCCGAGGCCTGGAGCGGGCTGCGGATCATGCGCTACAACTCGCTGCGCATGCTCTCGGGTAGCCAGGACGGATCGCTGCGCAAGGAGGCGACCATCTACAAGCTGTTCTGGTCGACCTGGCATGCCAGCCTCGGCAAGCTGGCGATGGACGTGCTCGGCGCCGAGGCGGAACTGCTCGAAGCTGCGCCTTATCAACTGACCCGCCTGCAGTCGCTGTATCTGTTCAGCCGCGCCGACACGCTCTACGGCGGTAGTAACGAGATCCAGCGCAACATCATTGCCGAGCGCGCCTTGGGCATGCCCAGGGAACCGCGTGCGGGCAAATGAAAAAGAGCCGTCTCGGGAGGGCCGCGCGCGGCTATAATCGGCCGACGTTTTCCTCCTGTCATCACACGAGACTGCCATGACCATTTCCCTGTACGACGCTTCCGTGCCTGTTTTCCAGCAAATGCTCAACGCCCTGAGCGATGTACTGAAAAAGGCCGAGGCCCACGCTACCGCCAAGAACATCGACCCGAATGCTTTCCTGCAAGCGCGCCTGTACCCGGACATGTTCCCGCTGGTGCGCCAGGTGCAGATCGCCGTTGATTTCGCCAAGGGCGTTTCTTCCCGCCTGGCTGAAGTCGAACTGCCGAAGTACGACGACAGCGAAACCACCTTCGCCGACCTGCAAGCGCTGATCGCCAAGGTCCTGGCCTACATCGGCGAGTTCACGCCCGAGCAGATCAACGGTAAGGAAGGCATCGAGATCGTGACCCGTCCAGGCACGCCGAAAGAGAAGCGTTTCTCCGGCCAGGCTTACCTGCTGACCTATGGCCTGCCGCAGTTCTTCTTCCACGTCACCACCACTTACGCACTGCTGCGTCATAACGGCGTGGAAGTGGGCAAGCGCGATTACATGGGCGCGTTCTAAACCGCCCAGGTACAAAAAAGCCCGCCCAGGTTTGCGCCCTGGCGGGCTTTTTAATGTGTACGCATTTTTCATTTACATCGCAGACCCTTGTGGTAGCGAGCCTGCTCGCGATAGCGGTGGGTCATTCGACATTGATATTGAATGTAACGCCGCCATCGCGAGCAGGCTCGCTCCCACAGAGTCTGCGGCGTTACGCCAATCTTTGGGCTTTCTGCTCTTCACCCAGGCAAGCGGCCGCGGTGAACAGCACATCGGTGGACGAATTCAGCGCAGTTTCAGCCGAGTCCTGCAGCACGCCGATGATGAAACCGACCGCCACCACCTGCATCGCGATTTCGCTCGGGATGCCAAACAGGCTGCACGCCAGCGGGATCAGCAGCAACGAACCACCTGCCACGCCCGAAGCGCCACAGGCGCAGATCGCCGCAACGACGCTCAGCAGGATGGCGGTCGGGATGTCCACTGCGATGCCTAGGGTGTGCACGGCCGCCAGGGTCAGCACGGTGATGGTGATCGCCGCGCCGGCCATGTTGATGGTGGCGCCCAGCGGGATCGACACAGAATAGGTGTCTTCATGCAGGCCCAGGCGCTTGCTCAGTTCCAGATTGACCGGAATGTTCGCCGCCGAGCTGCGGGTGAAGAACGCGGTAATGCCGCTCTCGCGCAGGCACATCAGCACCAGCGGATAGGGATTGCGGCGCAGTTTCCAGAACACGATGAGCGGGTTCATCACCAGCGCCACGAACAGCATGCAGCCGAGCAACACGGCCAGCAGTTGTGCATAGCCGATCAAGGCGCCGAAACCGGAGGTGGCCAGGGTCGAGGCCACCAGGCCAAAGATCCCCAGCGGCGCGAAGCAGATCACCAGGCGCACGATCACGGTCACGCCATTGGACAGGTCGCCGAGCACTTCACGGGTGGTGTCGCCAGCATGGCGAATGGCGATGCCCATGCCGATGGCCCATGCCAGGATGCCGATGAAGTTGGCGTTCATCAGCGCGCTGACCGGATTATCGACCACGCTCAGCAGCAGGCTTTGCAGCACTTCACCAATTCCGCCCGGCGCGGTCACCGCAACGTCATGGGTCGACAGCACCAGGCTGGACGGGAACATCATGCTGGCAACCACCGCGACCACGGCGGCGGCGAAAGTCCCCAGCAGATACAGGAACAGGATCGGCCGGATATGGGTTTCCTGGCCGTGCTTGTGGTTGGCGATCGACGCCATGACCAGCACGAATACCAGGATCGGCGCGACCGCCTTGAGCGCGCTGACGAAGACTTTGCCAATGAACGCCGTGGACTTCGCCGTTTCAGGCGCGAGCAAGGCCAGGGCAATGCCGGCGATCAGGCCGATCACGATCTGCGTGACCAGGCTCAGGCGTTTCAGGCGTTGAAATAGGGAAGGGGATGAAGCAGTCATAAAACGGCATCTCGGATTTTTTATAAGTGCATGGATTCCCGGTTGCAGCAACAAGCGAGGCAGGCTGCAGGCGGGAAGCCGGGAGGGGCAACATGGGGTGTAACGCCGCAATCCTCATGGGAGCGAGCCGGTTCGCGATGACGGTGGCACAGTCAACACTTGCGTTGCCTGACCGTCCGCCATCGCGAGCAGGCTCGCTCCCACAGGTATTGTCGATTAATTGGGTGTACGTTTTGCAGGGCGCGGACTTTATCACAGCGCAGGCACAATCCTTCAGGCCTGTGACGAACTGCCGCCGGGCTACGCAACGCGATTTGCAGGTTCGTGCAACCGCGTGTGTTATCACTCTGTTAATATTCGCGATCCTCATTTTCATGTCTGCCAGTGGGCCTTCGGGCTATCGCTGGTGTCGTCGTTTTTCCTGGAGTTGTGCATGCTGTTGCCCATTCTTCTGTTGTCTGCCGCCGGCTTCACGGTGCTGACCACGGAATTCGTCATCGTCGGCCTGTTGCCGGCCATCGCCCGGGACCTGGAGGTCAGCATCCCGCAAGCGGGGCTGCTGGTGACTCTGTTCGCCTTTACCGTTGCTGCGTTCGGACCGTTTCTCACGGCGTACTTCGCCCGTTTCGAGCGGCGCAAGCTGTTTATCTCGGTGTTGATCATGTTTGGTCTGGCCAACACGCTGGCGGCGTTGGCGCCGAACATCTGGGTGATGGCGTTTGCCCGGTTGATCCCGGCGCTGGGCTTACCAGTGTTCTGGGCACTGGCGAGTGAGACCGCGGTGGACATCGTCGGGCCGGACTACGCCGGCCGCGCCATCGCCAAGATCGGCTTCGGCATTGTCTGTGCCACGGTGTTCGGCATTCCCGTGGGCACGTTGATTTCCGATGCGTTCGGCTGGCGCAGTGCGTTCGCCATCCTGGCGGTCATTGCCTTTGCCAAGGCGCTGCTGCTGTTTATCTACCTGCCGAAAACCAACCTGCACCAGCATCAGGTGAGCTTGCTGTCGCAATTCAAGATTCTGCGTAGCCCGTTGATGATCGGTCACGTGTTGCTGTCGGTGATTGTGTTCAGTGGGATGTTCACCGCCTACACCTATCTGGCCGACATCCTTGAACGCCTGGCCGGGTTCAACGGCACCGTGGTTGGCTGGTGCCTGATGGGCTTCGGCGCGGTCGGGTTGATCGGCAACTCGCTGGGTGGCCGTGCGGTGGATCGTCACCCGTTGATGGCGTCGATGATGTTCTGTGCGTTCATGATTGCCGGCCTGGTGGCCCTGGTGCCGAACATTCATTCGCCCCTCGGCCTGGCGGCGGCGATGGGCATCTGGGGCGTGACCCAGGCGGCGATGTTCCTGGTCAGTCACGTGCGCTTGATGAAAGCCGCGCCTGAAGCGCCCGCGTTCGCCGCGTCGCTGAACATCGCCGGCGGCAACCTGGGCATTGGCCTGGGCGCGATGATCGGCGGGCGGGTAATCGACAGCGTTGGGTTGCAAGGCCTTGGCTTCGCGGCGGCCGCGTTTATCCTCGCCTCGATCCTGCTGGCGATTGCCCTGATGACGTTCAAGCCCCGGGTAGTCTGCGCCTGAGGCTTCACAGTTCGGTAAACAACTCGCGCCGGGCACCCTCGGTAATGGCGACAATGCCGGGGTGCTTGACCTTGCGTTCTACCGAAATGGCGTAGAACGACTCGCTGACCGCGTCGGTCTGGCCAATCACCTGTACGCCGTACTGGCGTTGCACTTCATCGGCGATCACGCTCGGGCCTATGAAAATTCCACTACCGGATTGGCCGAACGCCTGCATCAAGGCACTGTCGTCGAACTCGCCGACGATCTGCGGCTGGATCTGCTGTTCGGCGAACCAGCGTTGCAAGCGGCTGCGCACCACGGTTTCCGGCCCTGGAATCAGCAGGGGCGCACCGTGCAGGCTGCGGGGGAAGTCCTGGCCATACTGCGCCGCCAATTCGGCGGTGGCGAAGAAACTGATCCCGCATTCGCCGAGTTTCTGGCTGTAGCCCTTGATATCGAGGTGTGATGGCATGGGGCTGTCGGAAATCACCAGGTCCAGGCGCTGGATGGCCAGATCGGCCAGCAGCCGTTCGAGCTTGTCTTCGCGGCAGGTGATGCGCAGCGGCTCACTCAATTCCATGGTCGGCGCGATCAGGCGATAGACGATGGACTTGGGCACCACGTCGGCCACGCCCACGCGAAACAGGATCTGCTGCTCGTTGGGCTGCGCCCGCAACATCAATTCCAGTTCGCCGCCCAGCTGAAACATCTGCTCGGCGTAAGGCAAGGTTTGTCGGCCTGCCTCCGTCAGCTCAAGCTGCCGACCCACCCGGCGGAACAACTCGATGCCATAGGTTTGTTCGAGCAGCGAAATCTGCCCGCTGATGGTTTGTGGCGTCAGGTTCAGCTGCTCGCAAGCGCGCACGATGCTGCCCGTCTTGGCCACCACCCAGAAGTAATGCAATTGCCGATAGTTGAGCATGGGAACCAACAGTTCGTAAAAATCGAAGTATAACCGCTGAAAATACGAATTTTCCTGAAGTATTCAATTCCCTAGAATCCCTCGCTATCAACGGGCCATCGTTTCGGCTGCGTTCGTTATATCGAGGACATCACCATGAAAATCAAAGCCACGGCACTGCTGATCACATCATTACTGGTTCTGGCCGGTTGCGACCAGGCCGAAAAAAGCGCCCAGCAGTTGATGGGCAAGGCTGCCGAAAGTGCGAAACAGGCAATCGACGACACCCACAAGGCCGCCGAGCAAGCGCTCAGCGAAGCCACCGGCGGGCTGATCAGCAAAAAAGAATCATCGGAAAAAGAGGCGGAAAAATCCGCGTCGTCTTCCCAGGAAATCTAAACCGTCTTACAGCGAGTCAGGACTGACCCATGGAATACCTTTTACAGTTAGCCGCCAGCCCCACTGCCTGGGTCGCCCTGGCCACCCTGGTGGTGATGGAAATCGTGCTCGGCATCGATAACCTGATCTTCATTTCGATCCTGACCAACAAACTGCCCGAGCAGCATCGGCAGAAGGCGCGGCGCATCGGTATCGGCATGGCGCTGATCCTGCGACTGGGCTTGCTGAGTACCATTGCGTTTATCGTCCAGCTGACTGCGCCGGTCATCGAAATCTTCGGTCATGCGTTGTCCTGGAAGGACATGATCCTGATCGCCGGCGGCCTGTTCCTGTTGTGGAAAGCCACCACCGAGATTCATCACAGCATGGACCCGGCACCGGAAGATCCGAAGTCGGCCACCTCGACCGTGACCTTGGGCTTTGCCGCAGCGATCGGTCAGATCCTGATGCTGGACATGGTGTTCTCCATCGACAGCATCATTACCGCTGTCGGCATGACCGAGCATTTGCCGATCATGATCATTGCGGTAGTGGTGTCGGTGCTGGTGATGTTGCTGGCGGCTGATCCGTTGGCCAAGTTCATCAATGACAACCCGACGGTCGTGATGTTGGCGCTGGGCTTCCTGATCATGATCGGCATGACGCTGATCGCCGAAGGTTTCGGCGCCCACGTACCGAAGGGCTACGTTTACGCCGCGATGGCGTTCTCGGCAGCGATCGAGGTGTTGAACATGATGTCCCGGCGGGCCCGGGCGAAGCGGGTTACCGCTGAGGCTTGATCCTTGCTGAAATGAAAAGGCCGCCTGGAATCCAGGCGGCCTTTTTTTTGACCAAAAGCTGTCGTTCAGTGGACAGTGGCGTGCGATGTACTGGTTTCGTCGGTTTTCGCCAGAGGTTTCGGCTGGACAGGGTGATGGTGCCGGCGGGTAATGCGCAGAACGCCCCATAACATGGCGGCGGCCACGGCCAGCCAGCCAGAAATCAACATTACGATCGTCATTGCCAGGCTCATCGAGGCCTCCTCTTTGCCCTGCAGCGGGCGCACACGCTACGCAAGTGACAGTTTAGTCGCTGGCGTGTTTCAGGCTATTGACCAAAGGTCGCCTGTCACCAACCAGTTTGCTCTATCGGATGCCCTCAACTGCCGGTTAAGGCTATACCGCTGCGATCCGGCGCCCTATGATCGACGGCCAAGCCGGGAATGCGATTGCCTGGCGTCGATTAAGAGAGTGATGATGGTGCGAGTAATTTCTCGAATGCTGTCGGCGGTACTGATTGTGGGGTGTGTTGCCAGTCTGGCGGGCTGCGCCGGGAGCGTTTCGCCGCAGATCAAGCGTCTGCCGGAGCGCGTGGAGCTCAGCGGCCGTTTCTACAAGGGCGTGGCGAATCAAAGCGGGCCGCAAGTGCTGGCGAGCATGTTGTCGCAGCAGGGCATCGTGATCACCCCTGGCTTGCTCGATAAACCCTTGCATCTGCCGGGCGGCGAGGCGCAATTGCAACAGAACATGCAGAACCTTGCCCGCGAGTACGGGATGGTGGTCTATCCCCTCGACAGTAATCTGCCGGCCTTGCTGACCCAGGTCGCGGCCGGTTACCCGGTGATGGTGCGCTTCACTGAAGGCTCGGTGCTCTGGGCCGAACCGCGTTACGCGATCTTGAGCGGATACAATCGGCAGAAGCAGACCGTCTTGCTGCGTGCAGGCATGGATCAGCGATTGATGATGAGTTTCGGTTCATTCGAATCGGCGTTCAAGGACGCCGGTGGCTGGGCGGTATTGATCCAGAATCCGACCCAGCTGCCTGCTCAGGTCGATCAGCAACGCTGGCTCAAGGCAGCCAACGACCTCGCCCAGGCAGGCCAGGAGCAGGCGGCAACGAAGGCCAAGCAGGCGCTGGGCGCGCAGTAGGCCCGTTCGTCACCCGCCGGGCACCTGCGCCCATTGCCAGCCTCTAATGCTAAAGGCCCGGATTTTCCCGGGCTTTGAGGAGGTGCCATGGCGCATTCCAATTCCCCCGAGGGCCCTCACTCGTCCGAGCATTCGTCTGGCGATGAATTGGGGTTCGATCCCGACTCCCCGGACCTCGCTGATCCGGCGGTCGACCCAATCGGACCGGCCAAGGCGCCGAGGGATGTGAAACCGGGTGACAACCCCAGGGCGCCGGCCAAACCCTACGATCCACTGGGTAATCTGAAACCCTAGGTCTATTGGAGGTGCGTATGTCTACCGATTCGAGTTTCAACGACAAACGTCCGGAAACTGTACCGACCACGCCCGAGCAGGATATGGATCCGGTGATGGATCCGGACAGTCCGCTGCGCGATCCGCTGGCGCGGCCGACGGTGGCGCCGACCGAACATCCCCAGGGCTGGCGCGACCCCAGCAAAGGTGATGGCATTCCCGATGATGACCAGATGCCGCTGCCTAACGATTGATTGCGGGGGCGTTCGTCCGATTATGACGGGTGATATAACTGGATTTTCGCAACGCAGCGATGGTGGATTTTAGGCCGACTAGTCGTTCGCGGATGTACTCGATCTACTGTAGGAGCCAGGCTTGCCGGCGAAGGCGTCCTAACAGACGATGATTGTCTTCCAGGTGTACATATCCATTCCTGCGGTAACGGCCACCTAGGGTTTCGCCCTTACGGCGAGTCACTTGGAAAAACGGAACGCCGCCCGGCCCTAAGTAACCAAGGGCTCTTGCCCCTGGCGTTCGGTGCCTCGCTAAGGCTCGGCATGCCCTCGCTCCGGTCCTGCTCCGTGGGTCGCCGCGATGGGCCATCCCTGGCCCAGCGCGGCTAAACCGGCATCCATGCCGGTTTACCCACTGCGCAGAACCT
>NZ_JAAVXC010000069.1:0-13897 GCF_013416725.1 Pseudomonas sp. SbOxS1 | reverse complement strand
GCAAGAGCCCTTGGTTACTTGGGGCTCTTCCAAGTGACTCGCTGTAAGAGCGAAACCCTGAGTGGCCGTTACCGCAGGAATGGATATGTACACAGTCAACAAAATCCCCATTGGCCTTCAGGACGCCTTCGCCGGCAAGCCGGGCTCCTACAGAACCTCCGCCCCCCGCGCCTCAAGCAACTCGCGCAACACCGAGCGATGACAATGCGCTTCGTCCTCGCAATAACAGCCCACCGCCAGTGAGGTGTGATGCGAAAGGGCGGCGAGCAGATCGAGCAACTGACTGGGGGCCGGGTGGTTCATTTCGGCCTTGAACTTGCGCCTGAACGCATTCCAGGCCTTGTCGTCTTCAGCGGCCTGGGCCTGCTGTACCAGCTCCGGGCTGGGGGAAAGCAGCGGCTGCCAGACGTCGTAGAAATCCCGGCGGGCAAACTCGGCCTTCGGTACGCCACGGGGTGGGCGGCGCACAGTGCCCAGGCGCAGGCCTTCGTCGGGTTTTCGCGGGGTGCCCAGGCGCACAATATGTATCGGCATGGCGCTACTTGAGCCGCGATTCGTCGAACCACTCAAGCGCCGTGCGCCAGAAGCAGATCCCCAGGAAGTACGCCGACATCAGCAGCCAAAGCCCCATGACCATGGGATTGATCACCGGGTGGTTGATCACCAGCGACAGGCTGCACAGCAGCCAGATCGCCGTCACGGCAATGTTGATCGGCATGAAGCGGCGCACGCGGAACGGGTGCAGGAATTTCATGCGGGTAAGGGTCAACAGGGCCAGGCCGATCACGGTGAGGAAGGTGATCCAGGGTGACGGCGCGATGATGTACAGGCACAGGGCGACCACGTTCCAGGCGGCGGGGAAGCCCTGGAAATAGTTGTCCTTGCTTTTCATGTTGACGTTGCAGAAGCAGAACAGCGACGACACCAGGATCAGCGACACGGTCAGCAGCAGTGTGTAGTCCGGCAACGGGACGTAGCGATAGATGAACAGTGCCGGGATGAACACATAGGTCAGGTAGTCGATCACCAGGTCGAGAATCGAGCCGTCGAAACTCGGCAACACCGACTGCACGTTGACCTTGCGCGCCAGCGCGCCGTCCAGGCCATCGACGATCAGGGCCACGCCCAGCCACAGCAGGCAATTGGTCGGCTGGTTATCGAGCAGGGCAAGGGTCGCGAGGAAGGCGGTGACTACGCCGGTGGCGGTAAAACCATGGGCACCCCAGGCTTTGAGCCTGGCGATGTGTAGGGTCGATATCACGGGGGCGCTCTCCAGGAAGTGAAGCAAGCCAGTATCGCCCTCATCGGGCGGGCGGCGGCAAACCGGGGTGGGGTTGCAGGTATCGACCGGGTATCCGGGAATAAGGTTCACCCCCTATGAATCTTAGCTGCGTCGGCAAAAAATACTCTGGATAAATCGGCAGGGCGTCAGCCGGACGGTGGTAGCACATTTACGCGCGAGGACTATCGTTGTCTGACTGGATCACTCCCATCGATGAGGACGTCGTCATGAACACCAGCGATCTGCTCGAACAATTACTGCGGGCCGGCCAGGGCTCGATGGCGCAACAGAGCGGCGGTGGGGCGTCGGCTCAAGGGGGCCTGGGTGACCTGGGCGGTTTGCTTGGCGGCCTGTTGGGCGGTGGCGGCGCCAGCAGTGCCAGCGCGGGCGCGGGCGGCATGGGTGGGCTGGGCGGCTTGCTTGGTGGCTTGCTGGGCGGAGGCTCGTCGATGGGCGGTTCAACCCAATCGCGTTCCGGCGGTGGTACCAATTATGCAGCGCTGGCTTCGCTGGGGATGATGGCATTCCAGGCCTATCAGGCCTGGCAACGCAACCAGGCCACACAGCCACAGCAGGCGCCACAACAGGCGATGCGTACGGTGGACATGTTGGCCGGCCCGGAAGTCGAGGAGCACAGCCATGCGATCCTGCGGGCAATGATCGCGGCGGCCAAGGCCGATGGCCGCTTCGACGACGCCGAGACGCGGATGATCAATGCCGAAATCGCCCGGCACACTGATGATCCGCAGTTGCAGCAGTGGCTGGATGAGGAAGCCGCGAAACCGCTTGACCCTGCCGAGGTGGCACAGTCGGCCACCGACCCCGGCATGGCCGCCGAGATGTACCTGGCCAGTGTGATGCTGGTGGATGATCAACAGGATGCCGAGCGCAGTTATCTGGATGAACTGGCCGCGGCGCTGGGCATCGAGCCGGATTTGCAGGTACACCTGGAACAGCAGGCCCGGGGCACCGCCTGACGGCCCCTGTAGGAGCTGCCGCAGGCTGCGATCTTTTGATCTTCAGCGATTTTTCAGGCGCAAAAAATCAAAAAATCGCAGCCTGCGGCAGCTCCTACAAGGTGGTTGGGGCGATCAGGAAACCGGTGGTTCGGGCACCAGGAACGTCACGCCAAAGCGCTCGGCCACCTCGAATATCCGCGGCAGATCCTCGGGTACCTTGAACTGATCCATCGCCGTAAAAAACTGCCCGCCCCGTGGATCGGACACCACGCCGATCATCCTGGCAGTGGGGCTGACGTTCCTGTAGGCATGGATCGCCCCGGCGGGAATGTGCACATAGCCCCCGGCCGAGACGGTGGTGCAGGTGCCTTCGACGGTCACTTCGACCTGGCCATCCACCACGTAGAACGCTTCGTCCCACGGGTGGAAGTGCGGGGGCGGGCCGCCACCTTGCACGCCTTCCTGGATATGCATTTCAAAGGGTTTGCTCAGATCGCCGCCGGCCAGGACAGTGATCGTTTCGCCAACGACATTGACCGATGCCGGTGGGGCCTGGAGGACGTGAACCGTGCGCATGATTGCTCTCCGGGGATGAGGCGGCACCCACCGATTGTAGGCGCTTGAGCGCCCGCCGACAGCTGCGGCACGGGGCCGTCCGTCCGGGCAGTTTCGACGGCGATGGAATTTTTCTCGCCATGACTCGCTCTGCTGAGAGAGGGAAGTGCTGATCCAGCGCCCTGCAGCACCTCGCAGGTGAGCCATGAACAAGAACCTCGATGACTACAACCGCATGCGCGACTTTTCAGCGACGTCGGAACCGGTCGCCGTCAAGCCCTCGGGCAGAAAAAAAGCCCGGGATCATGCCTTGCAGTTCTGCATCCAGAAGCACGATGCCTCGCGCCTGCACTACGACTTTCGCCTGGAGTTCGACGGTGCGCTCAAGAGTTGGGCGGTGCCCAAGGGACCGTCGCTGGACCCCAAGGTCAAGCGCCTGGCGGTGCATGTTGAAGATCACCCGCTTGATTACGCGACCTTTGAAGGCAGCATCCCCGAAGGTCACTACGGTGCCGGCGATGTCATTGTCTGGGACCGTGGCGTGTGGATTCCCCAGGAAGATCCGGCCAAGGCCTACGCCAAGGGCCGGCTCAAGTTCGAACTGCAAGGCGAGAAGCTCGGCGGCCTGTGGAACCTTGTGCGCACGCACATGCCGGGCAAGCAGGAGCAGTGGTTCCTGATCAAGCACCAGGACGGTGCCGCCCGGCCTGAAAGTGAGTACGACGTGGTTGCCGCCGAGCCCGACAGCGTGCTCAGCGAACGCACCCTCGTAGCAAGGACACCCAAGGCCGCCAAAGCCCGGGCCATCAAGCAGCCGGCGGCCCCAACTCGTAAAGAGCCGCGCAAGGAACAGTCCGCGCCACTCACCGGCGCGCGCAAGGCCGAACTGCCGGACCAGATCAAACCGGAACTGGCAACGCTGGTGGAAAAGGCCCCGAGCGGGCAGTGGAGCTATGAGGTCAAGTTCGACGGCTACCGGATCATGGCGCGCATCGACCACGACGAGGTCAGGCTCTTCACCCGCAACGGCCACGACTGGACCCACAAGTTGCCCGACCAGGCCAAGGCGCTGGTGTCCCTGGGCCTGGAATCGGCCTGGCTGGACGGCGAAATGGTAGTGGCCGACGAGCAAGGCGTACCGGACTTCCAGGCCCTGCAAAACGCCTTCGAGGCCGGCCGCAGCGGCAATATTCTCTACTACCTGTTCGATATGCCCTACCTCAATGGTGTGGACCTGCGCGAGGTGCCTGTCGAGGAACGCAGGGCGGCGCTTTCGACGGTGCTCACAACCTGCAAAGACCCGCTGCTGCGCTTCTCCGATGCCTTCGGCGAAGACCCGGAGGCCTTGCTCAACAGCGCCTGCCAAATGCAGATGGAAGGCCTTATCGGCAAGCGCCTGGGCTCGCCCTACGTATCGCGGCGCAGCAGTGACTGGGTCAAGCTCAAGTGCAAGCATCGACAGGAATTCGTCATCGTCGGCTTCACCGACCCCAAAGGTTCACGCAACGCCTTCGGTGCATTACTCCTGGGCCTGCATGACCGCGACAGCGGTGAGTTGCGCTACGCCGGCAAGGTCGGCACCGGGTTTACCGAGGCAACCCTCAACAGCATTCATCAACAACTCAAGCCCCTGAAGACGAAGAAACCCTCGGTGGTCAACCCGCCCGACGGTGCCGAGTTCAAGGCTGTGCATTGGCTCAAACCACGCCTGCTGGCGGAGGTGGCCTTTGCCGAAATGACCAGGGACGGTTCGGTACGCCATGCGGTGTTCCATGGCCTGCGTGACGACAAACCTGCCAAAGACATCACCGAGGAGCGTGCGACTGCCGTGAAAACCGCCTCCGCGAAAAAAACCGCCGCGGCCACACCTTCCGCTGCGAAGAAGAAAGCCGAACCTGCGCCGTCGCAAATCGGCCTGGACCAGGGCAAGGTGCGCATCACCCACCCGGACCGGGTGATCGACCCCGGCAGTGGCACCACCAAAGTGCAGCTGGCGCAGTATTACGCCAGCGTCGCCGAGTGGATTTTGCCACAGCTCAAGGACCGGCCTGTGGCGCTGGTGCGTGCGCCGGATGGGATCGCCGGCGAACTGTTTTTCCAGAAAAACGCCGAGCGCCTGGCGATCCCCGGCATCACTACCCTCGACCCGCAACTCACGGGCCAGCCGATGATGCTCATCAACAATGCCGAAGCCTTGATCGGCGCGGTGCAGATGAGCACCGTCGAGCTACACACCTGGAATGCCACCTCGGACAACCTCGACAAACCCGACCGCTTCGTCCTCGACCTCGACCCCGACCCGGCGCTGCCGTGGAAGCGCATGGTCGAGGCCACCCAGTTGACCCTGACGGTGCTCGATGAGCTGGGGCTCAAGGCGTTCCTCAAGACCAGCGGCGGCAAGGGCATCCACCTGGTGGTGCCGCTGACCCGCAAGCTCGGTTGGGACGAGGTCAAGGATTTCAGCCACGCCATTGTCAGCCACATGGCCAAGATGCTGCCGGAGCGTTTTTCCGCGGTGTCGGGGCCGAAGAACCGGGTGGGGCGGATCTTCATCGATTATCTGCGCAACGGCTTGGGCGCGACCACCATCTGCGCCTACGCCGTGCGTACCCGCGAAGGGCTGCCGGTGTCGGTGCCGATCTACCGTGAGGAGATTGCCGAGCTCAAGGGTGGCAACCAGTGGAACATCCACACTGTTCTCGAACGCCTGGCCGAAGTGGGCGACGGGCCCTGGGCGGACATGAAAAAAACCCGGCAGACGATTACGGCCGAGATGCGGCGGCGGGTGGGGATGAAAAAGACCTGATGAAGAACGCGGTGCAACCGATACACCGCGATGTCTGGTTCGCCCGTAGGAGCGAGGCTTGCCCGCGAAGAACGATAACGCGGTGTACCTGTTACACCGCGGCGTATGGTTCGCCGGCAAGCCTGGCTCCTACAGAAGCGCCAGCCATCGTGTTATTTGAGGAACGCCTGGAAGTCAGATCCGAGCTTGTCGATCGCCGCCTTGAAATCCTGCGCGGTGACTTTCTGGCTTTCGTTTGACAGCTGCTTGCCAAATACCTTGCGTACAACCTTGGCCACGGTCTGGTTGCTTTTCGCGTCGATGAACTCGGCTTCGATAAACAGTTCAGTGTCCTGATCCCTGTGCCCGGTGGCTGCTTGCGTGGCCCCGACGACGGCAGCGATGGGCACCACTTCATACCATTTCATGCCTTCGTTGGAGGCACTCACGCCAGTGATGGCGGCACGCATGACCAGGACTTTCGAACCGGCCGGCGCTGCGCTCGGGCTGGAGACCACGCGATATTTCTGGCCGAGCGTGGCCTTGGCCTTGTTGGTCATGTAGTTCTGAATGTCGCTGAGCGTCTGCTTGTTGACCCGCTCATCAGGCTTGGGCGCCGGGTACATTTCCAGACGGGTAAAGGCCACGGTGTCATAGGCATTCGGGTTCCACGACGGGCTCACCCAACGCATCGCCGTGCCACCGCTGGGCGTTTCGACTTCCTGCAGGTTGTTGTAGTTGGACAGGTAGCCTGAGTACTGCTCCTTCTCGGTGACTTTCGACGTACAACCGCCGAGCAGGAGCCCGGCCAGGGCAGTACCGACAAGTAATCTACGGGTCAGGTTCATAGTGCTGTGTGCTCCTTGGATAAAGTCGTTTTTTCGTTGGCAGTGAATCAGAAACGCCAGGTCATGTTTCCCGTCACCGTTTGAATCCAGGCGCTGTCGAACTGACCGGAAATTCGATTTCCCGACAGGTCCTTGCTCTGGTCTACCGGCATGTCGCCCATCCAGATCATTGCCCAGCTGAGATTGACGTCGGTGTCCTTGTTCAGAGCATAGGTGGCGCCCGTCGCAATGCGCCATGATTCGGCCATGGGCACGATCACCGAGCGCTTGCCGTCGGACACGGCACTACTGTCGTACGCCATGCCGACGTTCCACAGCAGTTGCTCGGTGGCCTGGTATTGCGCGCCGAGTGACAGGTGCCAGGTGTCCTTGAAGCCGGCGTCGATGTTTGTTGAGCGGGCATCGTTTGCCGAGGTGTCGACCTGTATGCCGATATCGCCGAATTCCGACCAGTCCTGCCAGTTGACCGAGGCCAGCAGCGCCCATTGCCGGTCCAGTTGTTGGAACAGGCTCAGGGTAACGGTTTGCGGCACAGTGATGTCGAGCTTGGTGGTGGTGCCGTCGAGGCGTTGCAACAGCGGTCCGTTGCCCTTTATGTCCAGGCCGTCCTCGAACTCCAGATCGACCTTGCTGGTGTAGGTCAGGCCTACGCGGGTCCCGGGTTGCGGGGCGTAGATCACTCCGACGTTGGCGCCGAATCCCCAATCCTTGTCCTTGTATTTGAACTGGCCGTCGCCGCGGTCGGTGAAGCCGAACGGCGAACGGTCGATGGCGGTCTGGGCCTGCAACATGCCGTACATGGCCTTGACGCCGACGCCCACCGACCACTCCTCGTTGAAGCGGTACGCCACGCTGGGCACCATCGACAGGCCTAGCAGGCTGGAGTTCTGCGCAAAGTAGCGCCCCGACCAGTCGTTGTCGTAATTGACCGCCAGCCCGAAATCGCCGTACTGACCGAAGCCGACGCTCCAGTGGTCGTCGAGTTCATGGCTGACGAAAAAACTGGCGCCGGGCATCGGATCAAGGGCGTTGCCGCTGCCACTGCCCGACACGTTGGTGCCATCGTCGCGATCGAATGTGATATCGCCGTAAAGCACCTGCAAACCGGCAGTGATTTGCGTGCCCGGCAGGTAGCTCATGCCCGCCGGGTTACTGGCGATGGTGGAGGGGCCCTGGGCCCGGGCGGCGGCACCGGCGTTGGCCAGGCCGACGTTATCGGTGCCGACTTCGTAAAGCATGATGCCGCCGGCGTGTACCTGCTGGCAGCACAGGGCGAGCAGTGAGACGGCGGGTAGGGTGCAATTTTTCAGCTGCATCGGGTTACCTTTATGCCAGCCCATTACAAACACCGGCGGCCATCGCTGGCCCCCTGCGTGAATTTCCTCGGGGCAGTCTCCTGACTGCCATAAAATTTGTCTCCCTTCGCGAAAGAGCGTAGGTAGGTCTCGTGAAATATCCAGTAATTAGCGAGTTAAAACCGATAGTTCAGGCCCAAGGTCAGAACAGGCCGTCGAGGCTGCATGTCCAGTGTTCGGCGAAGCGGTAACGGCCGTCGATGTTGAACGGGTTGCCTCATCTTCACGAATCGAGGCGGCGAGCCTGTCCCGCCGCCTCGATGCCATTACCTGCCGGCAGCGGCTGCCAGCAGCGGCGCTATCTGATCGTCAGTCAGTGCCGCCTGGACCTCCATGGTCATCAGGTCGCTCCATTGCAGTACCCACTTCTGGATCGGTACCGGATCATTGGCCTCGGCCACGCCAAAGCCGGCTGCGCCACCGACGGCGTGCCAGCGTCCGAGCATCTTCACGCCTTCCGGTGGCGCGCCACCGGTCTTGAGAAAGCGTTCGATCGCGCTGTTGCGATTGGCCGAACTGATTTTCCAGCTGACGATGAACAACATCTGCCACCTCCTTCCAGGGATCGGCACCTGTCTGTCTTCGCGCACCGGGTTGGCGCCGGGACCTCGGTCACGTTTGCCTTGCCAGCGTCATCCTGTCTGGCCTGAAACGACTGCTCCCTGCAGAAGGCATAGCAGCGCCGCGCACTTCACGTACGACCGCCGATCCTCTTTTACAGGGGGTGTGTGGGGCGCCTGTTTCAGCGGCGAAACAGCGGTGGGGGATGATCAGGCGTCGCGCAACAGGTCGTTGGCGTTGAGCAGTTCATAGGCGATTTGCGGACGCTTTTCCATGGCCCGGCGAATCGCCGCCGGGATCGCTGCCCGGGTCTTGCGGCACAGCCCAGGCAGTTCGCCGATGTGAATGCCGATACCGCGCATGGTGCGCACTTCATTGAAACCGGGGGCGATGTCCACGCGAATGCCCAACTGCTCGAACATCCGCCGTTGCAGGTGCTCGAGGTCCTGCAGGCTTTGCAGGTTTTCCAGGCGTTCGACCAGGCGTTTTTCTTCTGCGCGAGTCAGGAACAGGATGCGCAGGTCCGCACCGGGCGTTTCCAGCAGCGGGTCACGCCCGCAGTCGCAGGCGCCGGGCGGGCAGGGTTGGCGGATCGGAGTGGAGGGGGTCATGGGGTTCAATCATAGAGCGCTGTGATTGAATTTGCCCATAGGCTTGATCCAAATGTGGAAGGGAAAATCCTTGTAGGAGCGAGCTTGCTCGCGAAGGCGTCGTGCCAGGCAACATCAACGTTGACTGGAAAAATGCCTTCGCGAGCAAGCTCGCTCCTACAGGGGGTATTGCGTGGCTCTGTTACTTCAACACCAGCATCCGATAAACCCCGGCCTCGACTTCGATCCCGTGGGTGTCATGGGTGAACCCCGGGAAGGATCTGTCGAAGGCTTCCAGCGCCTTGAGATAAGCCAGCAGCGGACCGTCGGCAGCCCCGGCGTTCTCGCCCGGCATCAGCAAGGGAATGCCCGGCGGATACGGCACAATGCCGGTGGCGGCAATGCGCCCGGCGGCTTGTTCCAGGGTGACCAGTTCGATGTCGTTGCGCACCAGTTTCTCGTAGGCCTCCACCGGGCTGAAGACCGCTTGTGGCAGCGTGCCGAATGCCTGGGCCATGGCCGAGGTGGTCTTGTGCTGCTTCATGGCGGCGAAGATTTCGTCAGCCAGGTCCTTGAGGCCCATGCCGGCGTAGCGGGTCTGGTTGCCGGCCAGCAGGTCCGGCAGGCACAGCTCCAGCTCGGCGTTGTCGTCATAGTCGCGCTTGAAGTCCAGCAGCGCGTTGACCAGCGTGCCCCATTTGCCCTTGGTAATACCGATGGAGAATAGGAACAGGATGGTGAAGTCGGTGGTTTTCTCGACAACGATGCCCTGGCGTCCGAGGTACGCCGTCAGCACACAGGCCGGGATACCCGAGGGGAGCAGGTTGCCGTCGTCGCCCATGCCGGGGCTGAGCACCGAGACCTTGATCGGGTCCAGCATGCAGTAGCCTTCCTCGATGTCGCCAAAACCGTGCCACACCTCGTTGGGGTGCAGGACCCAGCATTTGGGCTCGGTCTTGAGCAGCTGCGGATCGACTTCGTGGAACGGCACCGTGGCATTGCCCACTTGCACGGTCGGCGGCTGCCAGCAGGTGAAGAACCAGTCATCGTTGCTCAACATCTCGTGATGCATGCGCGAGATGACCTGGCGGAACGACACCGCTTCTTCGATGGATTCGCTGGTGAGGATCTGCCCGCTGGGCGCTTCCATCATCGCCGAGCTGACGTCGCAGGAGGCCATGATCGCGTAGTTGGGCGAGGTCGAGGCGTGCATCATGTACGACTCGTTGAAGCGGGCGTGTTCGATCGGATTACGGCCGTTGCGCACGTGGATCATCGAGGCCTGGGACAGGGCCGCCAGCAACTTGTGGGTCGACTGGGTGGCGAACACGGTCGGCTTCGACGCATCGTGATCGTCCGGGCTGCCGTGCATGGCGTGGCGGTCGCGGTACAGCGGGTTGAAGCGCGCATAACCGTACCAGGCTTCGTCGAAATGCAGGCGGTCGACACTCTGGCCCAGCAGTTCTTCGACGCGGGTGACGTTGTAGGTCAGGCCGTCGTAGGTGGAGTTGGTGATGATCGCGTGGACCGGCGTCGGGTCGATGCCGTCCTTGACCATCGGGTTGCTGGCGATGGCCGCTTTCACGCCTTCGGCGCTCAGGGTTTGCGGGAGGATCGGGCCGATGATGCCGTAGCGGTTGCGCGTCGGTACCAGGTAGGTCGGCAGCGCCCCCGAGAGGGTCATCGCATGCTCGGCGGACTTGTGGCAATTGCGGTCGCACAGGGCGATCTGGTTGCGCGTGACGCTGGCCATGAGGATCACGCGGTTGGACATCGACGAACCGTTGGTCACGTAGTACGTGCGATGGGCGCCGAACACCTTGGCCGCGTAGCGCTCGCCCTGGCCGATGGGGCCGCTGTGATCGAGCAGCGAGCCCAGTTCACCGACCGAAATCGACAGGTCGGAACGCAGCAGGTTTTCCCCGAAAAACTCGTAGAACGCCCGGCCCGCGGTGCTTTTCAGGAATGCCGTGCCACCGGCATGACCGGGGGTGTGCCAGGAATACTCATAGGACCTGGCAAACTTCACCAGCGCCCCGAACATGGGGGGCAGGGCGGCCTGGCGATAGCGTTCGATGGCCGCCAGGATACGTCCGCTGAGGAAGCGGCTGGTGTCTTCCGGTAGCCAGATGAAGTCGTCGGCGTGTTGCATGACCAGTAACGGAATGCTCGACGCGGTGGTCCGGTCGCTGATCAGGAACACCGGCACCCGCGTGTTGCGTTCGCGCAGCTTGACCAGCAACTTGATGCAGTCTTCGTGACCTTCGCTGGTGTCCATTTCCCAGCTGATCAGCACGCATTGGACGGCCGGGTCTGAACGCAGGATCGACGCGGCATCGCTGAGGTTTTCCGAGGCCAGCACGCTGACGCCTCGTCCCTCTACGTCACTGACCAATTGATCCAGGGCGCGACCAAACACCGTGCGCTTGTCCGCCGGGTTGCTGACCACCAGCGCGAGCATCCCGAGTGAGTGTCTATATTCCGTCATGATTGGGTCTCCAGTACGACTGATTTCAGGTTATTGACCGGCACCGGTTGGCCCGTGATGTGCTGCGCGCTGACGGTCTGTGTCGGCACGCTGTTGTTGAGTGCTTCAAGGCGAATCAGGCGGTTGTTGACGAAGCCGAACAGCGTGTAGCCGAAGATGGTCGCCACGCCGCCGAGCATCAGCGCCTGTTCGCCGGAACTGTAGAGCGCCAGGTAGCTGTAGGCCGCTGCCACCCAGGCAATGATGTTAGTGGCCAGCGCCTTGCCTGGCGGTACGTTGGAGACTTTCTGCATGGTCATCAGCGCGGCCATGGAGAGGATGTACGGCACCAGGTTGGTCACCACCGCGAGGTTGACCAGGGTGTCGAACTGCTTGCTGAGGTCCGGGCTGATGGTGAGGAACCCCAGGGCCGTCTGCGCCGCCAGCAGCACCAGCATGCCGACGATGGGCGTCCCGGCCTTGTTGGCCTTGGCGAAGATCGACAGGAAGTAACCGGTGTCTGCCGAGCTCTTGTAGACCTGGGCAATGGTGAACTGCCAACCCAGCAGCGAGCCGATGCAGGCCAGTACCATCGCGGCCATCACGATGTCGCCCACCAGCGGGGTGAACATCTTGGCGAAGACCAGGCCGAACGGTGCGGTAGAGGCGGCCAGTTCCGGGTTGTCGACGATGCCGGCGATCACGTTGGTGGAAACGATGTAGATCACCGCCGCACCGAGGGTGCCGCCGAGTACCGCAATCGGTACGTTCTTCTCGGGGTTTTCCACCGCATCGGTGTTGGCGCACGCTGACTCAAGGCCGAGGAAGGCCCACAAGGTGATCGCCACCGAGGCCCCTGCGGCGTCGTACCAGGCCATGTTGTGCGGGTTCCAGCCGGCGGCATACACGCTGCTGTCGAACCAGAACCAGCCAACGGTGGACACCAGCACTACGGGCGCAATCACGCCCCAGACCGTGACCGAACCAATGCGACCGGTAATCCGCGCACCGCCAAAGTTGGCGAACGTGGTGATCCACAACAGCGCGATGGTCGCCAGGCCCACTTGCAGTGAGTTCAGCTCAATGTGGAACAGTTCCTGGATATAGCCGACCGCAGTGATGCTGATGGCCACGTTGGCAATCAGCAGCGAGAGGCCGTAGGTGTAGTTGGTGATGTAGTTACCGGCCTTGCCGAAGGTGTACTCCGCATATCCCCCCATGCCGCCCGTCTTGCGGCTGAGCATCCCGCATCGCGCAAAGGCATAGGCCAATGCGAGGGAACCGGTGGCTGTGATCAGCCAGGAAAGAATCGAAATCCCCCCAACTTCCGCTAGTTTCGACGGTAGTAGCACAATGCCTGAGCCCAACATGTTGACCGCAGTCAACATCGTCAGCTGCCCCACACTCATTTTTTTTGCGACTGACATTCCGTTGCCTCATAAGTTGGCGGTGAGAGCTTAGCTATAGCAAAGTTTGGAAATGTCGCAAGAAAATGACTTTCGTTTACTGATGCAAATCAATGTATTGCAAAGAAGGCATTATGCTGGCCCCCAGATTTCCCGTCTGGCGCCAGAATCGCTTTATTTTCAGGCGGTTAGGTGGAATGCAAATGCGCAATGTCTGGGTCGTGCTGACCTTTTTCAGCGTCGCGGGTCTTACAGTTTCTGCCCAGGCCAGGGAACTGAAGCCCGGTGATACTTATATGTGCAGTTGGGGTGCGGGCACGGCGGCAAGAGCACAGGAACTCAAGTTGTCCGGGGTTTCGCTGTATGCGGCGCGACAAAAAATCCAGGCGTACAAGTTTGCCAAGTCGTGGATGCGGATGATGGCAATGGGCATTACCGAACAAACTTACGACAGCCCGACACGGCTCAAGCCAGCGGCGGTTCGGCAGAGTTTTTATGACGATTGTGTGAAGTACAAGTTGGCGCAACGTTGATCCATGCCGCGTCAAAGCCTGTAGGCAATTGTTGTTTGAGTACATATCCATTTCTGCGGTCACGGCTACTAATGGTTTCGCTCTTACAGCGACTCCCTTTTTCAAACGCCAAAAAGGAAGCAAAAGGCTTTGCCCCACCACTCGGTGCCTCGGCTAGGCTCGGCATGCCCTCACTCCGGCATTGCTCCGTGGGTCGCCGCGATGGGCCATCCTTGGCCCAGCGCGGCTAAACCGGCGTCCTGCCGGTTTACCCACTGCGCAATGCCTGCGTTCGGCCATCGTGGTTAACGGGGCACCCAGATCAAAATCAAAAGCGAGGCGGCCTTAAAGCCGACCTGACTTTTCCAGACACCCCTATCCCTTGTAGGAGCCAGGCTTGCCGGCGAAGCAGGCGCTGCGGTGTGTCTGTTGTATCGCGTTATCGTTCTTCGCCGGCAAGCCTGGCTCCTACGGGGGTCGGGTACACCCGCAAAATCAGGTCGGCTGTCAGGCCGCCTCGCGTTTGATCTTGATCTGGCTTTTGATTTTCTTGCCCCATCGAGAGGCCGAGTGGAGG
>NZ_JAAVXC010000068.1:0-23585 GCF_013416725.1 Pseudomonas sp. SbOxS1 | reverse complement strand
GGATGGCCCATCGCGGCGACCCACGGAGCAATGCCGGAGAGAGGGCATGCCGAGCCACAGCGAGGCACCGAGTGGTGGGGCAAAGCCTTTTGGTTCCTTTTTGGCGTTTGAAAAAGGGACTCGCCGTAAGGGCGAAACCATAAGCCGCCGTTACCGCAGCAATGGATATGTACTCAGACAACAATCTCCCACAAGCTTCGACGTGGCATAGTTCAACGTTGGTAGAGGCGCCGATAGTGCGATCTGATCCCCAGAAAGCAGCAAGCCGAAGCATTGGCTTCGGCTCGCATTTAACAATTTATGTTAACTTAATCACGCAACCACTTGATAACACGGCACATAAGCCGCGCCACCCGGCAGTTTCATCCGGTGCTGGGCAACGAAGGCCTTGAGCAGTTGATCCAGCGGCTGCATGACGGCCGCATCGCCACGGATCTGGTACGGCCCGTGTTTTTCGATCAGGCGGATGCCCTTGTCCTTGACGTTGCCGGCGACGATGCCGGAGAACGCACGGCGCAGGTTGGCGGCCAGTTCGTGGGGTGGCAGGTCGCGGCTCAGCTTGAGGTTGGCCATGTTTTCGTGGGTCGGGTCGAACGGGCGTTGGAAGCCTTCGTCGATCTTCAGCAGCCAGTTGAAATGGAATGCGTCGTTGCGTTCGCGACGAAACTGCTTGACCGCCTTGAGGCCCTGGGTCATGTGTCGGGCGACCTCAGCCGGGTCGTCGATGATGATCTCGTAGTGCTTCTTGGCATCTGCGCCCAGGGTGGCGCCGACGAACGCGTCCAGCTGCTCCAGGTAGGGCGCGGCATGTTTCGGGCCGGTGAGGACGACCGGGAAGGGCAGGCCTGCGTTGTCCGGGTGCATCAGGATGCCGAGCAGGTACAGGAACTCTTCGGCGGTACCGGCACCGCCCGGGAATATGATGATGCCGTGGCCGACGCGGACGAAGGCTTCCAGGCGCTTCTCGATGTCCGGCAGGATCACCAGTTCGTTGACGATCGGGTTCGGCGCCTCGGCGGCGATGATTCCGGGTTCGGTCAGGCCCAGGTAGCGACCGCCGTGGATGCGCTGCTTGGCATGGGCGATGGTGGCGCCTTTCATCGGGCCTTTCATCACGCCGGGGCCGCAACCGGTGCACACGTCCAGGCTGCGCAGGCCCAGTTCGTGGCCGACTTTCTTGGTGTATTTGTATTCTTCGGTATTGATCGAGTGACCGCCCCAGCACACCACGATCTTCGGCTCGACGCCGGGGCGCAGGGTGCGGGCGTTGCGCAGCAGGTGGAAGACATAGTCGCTGATACCCTGGGAGGTGCTCAGGTCGATGCGTTGGCTGTCGAGTTCGTTTTCGGTGTAGACGATGTCGCGCAGGGCGCTGAACAGCATTTCACGGGTGCTGGCAATCATTTCGCCGTCGACGAAAGCGTCGGCCGGGGCGTTCAGCAGTTCCAGGCGTACGCCGCGGTCTTGCTGGTGGATGCGGATTTCGAAGTCCTTGTAGGCTTCGAGGATGGTCTTGGCGTTATCGACGTGGGCGCCGGTGTTGAGGATGGCCAGGGCGCACTGGCGGAAGATGTCGTAGGTACTGCCGGATCCGGCTTCGCTCAGTTGCTGGACTTCCCGTTGAGAGAGTGTTTCCAGGCTGCCTTTCGGGCTGACCGAAGCATTGATTACTTGTCGTTGGGTCATTCAATGATCCTTAAAACGATGTCATTCACGCGCAAACAACGAATGGCATCCGAATAGAGAGTATCCATGAAAGAAGATGGCACGAACGGCGCGGTCTCGCCATGTCCTCCTTTTGATGATGTATAGATGAAAAGGAGCCCCAGCATAGCTAAATCCGTCGCAGAGGCGATAATGGCCCGCGGTCTTTTTACCCTGAGACCCTTTTTTTGCCATTGAAGCCAAGGAATCCAGACGTCATGTTCGAAATCCAGCCGATGAACGCCGACGACTATCGGCAACGGACGCGGCGCAGCACGGTGATGATCGCGCTGATCTTCCTCGCGCTGGCGATGGCCCTGTCCACCGCGGCGGTGACGTTGTTCGGCGAGCCTGGAGGGGACAATCTACGCTTCAACATCGGCGGGGTGTTTGCCGCCGTCCTGGTCATGGCCGCGTTGATGCGCAAGCTGTTCTGGCACCAGGAATGGATGGCGCCGGCGGTCTACAGCTGGCAACTCAAGCGCAGCCTGATGAGCATCACCAACGTCATGCATCACCTCAAGGCGGCCGTGGAGACGGGAGATCCGGACGCGATGAAGCTGTTGCGCTTCTATCACCTGGGATTGAGCCAGATGCATCAACTGGACGGTAACTCCAGCGATGATGCGCAATTGCACCGGGAAATGGAGCAACATCAGGCGCGGATGCAAGCACTGGGCATCGACATCCGGCAGACGCGACTGGACCCGGCCTGGCTGGACGCGCTGAAGCAGGCAGCACGCTAGACCCATGGAGCAGCAAGGGCCTTTTCATTCGATTCAAGGAGCGAACGTCATGGGACAGCCATCCATTCACGAGCCTGTGGAACAACACCGACAGGGTATCGTCCGGCTCAAGACCCGCTCTGCCGTGACCCTGTTGATTGCCGTGTGCCTGTCGATGGCGGTGATCGTGATCTGGGAAACCTGGAGCTCACGCCAATACCATCTGCATGACAAGGAAGTGGCCATGTCCAACCTTGCGCAGACCCTGGCCTCGCAGGCCCAGGCGGCGATCAAGCAAGCCGACACGCTGCTGTTCACCCTGGTCGATCGCCTGGAGAACGACGGTATCGAGCCGGGCCGGCTCAATCGCCTGCAACGCCTGCTCGGTGCCCAGCGCGGTGAGTTGAGCCAGGTGCATGGGCTGTTCGTCTATGACGAAACCGGCAAATGGATCGCCAATTCCAACGGCGCCGAGGTGGGGGTTGCCAATAACTCCGACCGCGAATACTTCATCTATCACCGCGATCATCCCGACCGTGGACCGCACATCGGCCCGTCGATCAAGAGCCGTTCCAGCGGCGAATGGATCATGACGGTGTCGCGCCGGATCAACCACCCCGATGGCCGTTTCGCCGGCGTGGCGCTGGCCACCCTCTACCTCAGCCATTTCCTGCAGCTGTACGATGGCATCGACATGGGCCGCAACGGTGTGATCAACCTGATCGCCGACGATGCCAGCATTATCGTGCGTCGGCCGTTTCACGAGGCGGAGATCGGCACCAGCCTGGCCAAGAGTCCGTTGTTCACCAAGCTCCTGCCACAGGCCAGTTCGGGCACGGCGACTATCCGGTCCATCCTGGATGGCGTGGAGCGGGTCGTGGGTTATCGCCGGGTCGAGGGTTATCCGCTGATCGTCTTTGCCGCGCTCAACAAGGACGAGGTGCTGGCTGGCTGGCGCCAGGAGTCCTTGCTCAGTGCGGGCATCGTCGCGCTGTTGCTCGGGGTGCTGGGAGTGCTCGGCTATCGCCTGATCAAGTTGATGAAGAAGCAGGATCGCATCCAGGGCGAGTTGCTTGGCACCCAGGAGCGGCTGCTCGAACTCAATCGCAACCTTGAGTTGCTGGCGCTGGAAGACGCGCTCACGGGCCTGGCCAACCGGCGTCAATTCGACCTGTTCATCCAGGCGGAAATGGGCCGCGCCCGGCACAACTCGACGGGCCTGGCCCTGTTGATGATCGATGTCGATCACTTCAAACCGTTCAACGATCGCTACGGCCATCTGGCCGGCGATGAGTGCCTGCGCAAGATCGCGGCGCTCATCACCGACCACATCAGGCGTCCTGGCGACCTGGCCGCGCGTTTTGGCGGCGAGGAGTTCGCCGTGGTGCTGCCGGGGACTGACTACGTCGGGGCATTCCTGCTGGCGGAAAAAATCCGCCATGCGGTCCAGGCGGCCAGCCTGCCGCACACTGAAAGCCCTGATGGCAAGGTGACGGTCAGCGTGGGGGTGTGCGGTTATGATCCGGCATCGAAGGCCCAGACCAGCGAGCTGATCGGGGCGGCCGACAAGGCGCTGTACGTGGCCAAGGCCAGCGGGCGCAACATGAGCGTGATTGCCAACTGAGGCTCAGGCAAACCGGTCGCTGCCCTGTACCAGCCGGGTGCAGAGGTAGGGTTGCTTGAGCTTCTCCAGCCACCAGCCCAACGCCCGCCCGTCGTGATCGCCGCGCCAGCCGGCATACAGGATGTTCGGCTCGCGGGGGTCGGCCATCTGCTTTTCCACCAGCGTGCCATTGTCCAGTAACGAGGCGACTCGGTGCCTGGGCAGCCAGCCCACGCCGAGGCCGTCGCACTGGGCGAGGATTTTCGCGCGCATGGTCGGCACCGCCAGCACCGATTGGCCACCGGAGACACCGTAGGTACTGCCTTCGCTGGCCCGGGAGGAATCCGCCACGACAATCGCCCGGTGCTGCGCCAACATGGCGCGGGCGATCGGTTCGCGGGCCTTGGCCAGCGGGTGCCTGGGCGAGACGGCGAACACCCACTGCATTTCCCCCAATTGCATCCAGCGCAGGGACGCGATGGCCGGTGGCTCGTTGGTGGCGCCAATGATCAGGTCCGCGCGGCCTTCACGCAGGGCCTCCCAGACACCCCGGAGCACTTCCTGGGTGATGCGCAGCGGTACGCCGGAACCCAGCGCATCGAACTCGTGGATCACCGGGATCAGGGTTTCGAATTCCAGCAGTTCGTCGGTGACGATCCACAGGCGACTTTCCCAGCCGTTGGCCACTTGCTGCACCCGTTGGGTCAGGCGCGAGACGTCCTGCATCAGTCGCGCCGCTTCGTTGACCAGCAATTCACCGGCCGGGGTGAGTTGCAGGCGGTAGCGCCGGCGATCGAACAGCAAGGCATCGAAGCGTTCTTCCAGTTGCCGCGCGGCGTAGGACACCGTGGAGGGCGCCTTGCCGAGGTAGGCCGCGGCCCGCGACAGGCTGCCGGTCTCGCGGATCGCTTGCAGCAGCGTCAGGTCTTCAGTCGACAGCATGGGCGCAACCCTCGTGTTTGACGGTTACGATAGCCGCCGCCGTTTCCTGTGCCAGAACAATCGAAGATAGACCAGTACGTTCACCAGCAATACCGCACTGCCCAACCCCAGCTGAATGGCCGGAGTCAGCCCGGCCGGGTAGATGATCGGCCACACGTAATGTTCGATAAAGCCACCGCCGTAACCGGTTTGCCCCGCCCCCTGGCGCATCAGGTTTTCCCAGTGCGTCAGCGGGCAAGGCAGGTGGAACACCTCCACCGCCACGCCCCAGGCGGCGGCGGGCAGGTGCCACAGGATCAGGCGCGGCCATTTGAGCACCAGCAGCCCGCCGAACACGACGAACACAATGAACGCCAGGTGAAACAGCACCAGCCCATCGGCGGCGATTCGGTAGAGCATGTCGACCCCCTGGCGCGTCAGTCGAATCGCCCCATGGTACTCGGGCGAGTGCCTGGCGCTCTATCGATTGTCACTGCCCAGCGCGCCGAGCACCGCCTTTAAACGTCCCACCATGGCATCGCTACTGCGTTGCATCGGTGCGCGCAGCTCATCAGTGATCAAGCCTTGCAGGGCCAGCGCGGTTTTCACCGGTGCCGGGTTGGGCTCGATGAACAGGCTCTGGATCAGCGGCAGCAGCTGGAAGAAGGTTGCCCGGCCGGCCGCCAGCTGGTTGTCACGAATCTGCCGGTACAGCGCCACGAACCGTTGCGGATGGACATGGGCCGACGCGGCAATCGCGCCTTTGGCGCCCAGGCACAGGGCATTGAAGATCTGGTTGTCTTCACCGCACAGCACATCGACCTTGCCGCTGGCCAGCAATGCCAAAGTGTTGCCCAGGTTACCGCCACAGTCCTTGATCGCGACGATCCGCTCATGGGCGACGATGTTCAGCAAGGTCGCCTGCTCGAAGGTCACGCCGGTGCGGTAGGGGATGTCGTACAGGATCAGCGGCACACTGGACGCGTCGGCCACCGTCTGGAAAAACCCTTCGAGCCCGGCCTGGGACGGCCGGATGTAATACGGCGGCGGCACCAGCAGGCCGGCCACCGGGCGCTTGAGGATCTCCTGCTGAAAGTGCAGCAGCTCGATCAGGTTGTTGCCGGCCAGGCCCATCACGACCTGCCGGGCCGGTACTTGCTCCAGCACCGCATCGAGCACCGCCAGCTGTTCGTGCTTGCCCATGGCCGCCGGTTCGCCGGTGGTGCCACAGACAATCAGGCCGTCGACGCCCTGTTCCAGCAGATGGCTGACCAGCCGGCGCAACCCGACGAAATCGATGGCGCCATTGTGGAACGGCGTGACGAGGGGAACCCAGATACCTTGAAACGATGACATGCACTTTCTCCTGATGGTTGACCGATTTCGTCACCGTCAGAAGCGTAGAAGGAAGTAAGCAAGGGGAGGGTGGTCCGTCGCGCTCAATGTCCTGTCAGCTCATCTGACGGGACAGCGCGCCCCGATCACATGAGCGACTGTTTCTTCGATTTGAGGGCGTGCGCAACGCAACCCTGGGCCTTGGCAGTCAAGCCAATGACACAAGCGTCGAGATTGAAGGTTGCGGACATCTTTGCTTACACCCTGAATGAGGCGCCCAGTTTTAAAAGCCGGCGCGCTGTTTGTCAATCACGAACATCAGGAAAAATGCCACGCCAGCCTGCGAACGGCCCAAGTGCGCAAGATTGTTCAAGCCATTGGTCGCGACTGCTGGCACAGTCTCAGGTCTTTCCCTGGTTGCAGAGCGTTATGTCCAACTCACTCTTGCCGCGCAGCGCATTCTTGCGTGGCGCCGTGGCGATCATGCCGTTATCCCTGGCGACGGCACCCTGGGGCCTGCTGGCCGGTTCCATGGCCATCGAAGCCAACCTCACGCCCCTGCAAGGCCAGGGCTTGTCGAGCATCGTGTTCGCCGGCGCCGCGCAGCTGGTGGCCATTGGCATGCTCAAGGGCGGGGCCGGGATCTTTTCGATCCTGCTGACCACCTTGTTGCTGACCTCCCAGCATCTGCTCTACGGGATGAGCATGCGTTCGGTGATCTCGCCGTTGCCGGGTCGCTGGCGTGCGGGGCTGGGCTTTTTGCTCACCGATGAACTGTTCGCCCTGACCAGCCAGCACGACAAGCAGCAGTTCGATCGCTGGTACGCCCTGGGGGTCGGCCTGACGTTCTACATTGCCTGGAACCTCTTCACCCTCGCGGGCATCGTGCTGGGCAGCAGCATTCCGGGCCTGGAACACCTAGGGCTGGACTTCTCCATCGCGGCCACCTTCATCGCCCTGATCACCCCGGTGGTGCGCAACGTGCCGACAGTGGTCTGTGTCGCGGTCTCATTGTTCTGCTCGGTGCTGTTCAGCTACTGGCAATGGGGCTCGGCCCTGGTGCTGTCGGGACTTGCCGGCATGACCGCCGGGTTTATCTGCAACAAATTCCAGGGAGCGCGCACATGATGGTCTGGGCAGTGATTATCGGCATGGGTGTCCTGGTGTTTCTCAACCGCTATGTGTTCCTGGAACCGCGCCTGCCGCTGCGGTTGAGCAGCAATGCCCGGCAGTTCCTCGGTTTTGCGGTGCCGGGCATGTTGACGGCGATCTGCGGGCCGATCGTGTTCATGCCGGACAAGCAACTGAACCTGCAATGGGACAATCCCTATCTGATCAGTTCGCTGGTGGCCGTTGGGCTGGTGCTGTACACCCGCAACACCTTGCTCAGCATGCTGTTGAGCATGGGCTTTTTCTTTTTGCTGCGTTGGTGGCTGTGAGCCAGGGACGGGAAACTGTTCTACGCTTAAAGTTGATGACCGATCCCTTCAGGAAGAGAGGTGAACCCATGGCCACAGAGCAAAAGCCGCCGGATCTCGAAGAAGATGAGGATGAACCGACGGAAGAAGAAATCGAAGAGCAAAAACATTCGGAGCAGACGTGGAAGCATGACGACAGCAGAGAGTTGTCGGAGCCTGACCGCAAGTTCTGAGTGACCTGCGAACGACGAAGCCCCGGATGAGCGTAATGCTGTTCATTTTAGGTTGTTGGCTGAAGGTGTATGTTTGGAATGGGTGTATATCCATTCCTGCGGTAACGGCCACCTAGGGTTTCGCCCTTACGGCGAGTCACTTGGAAGAACGGAACGCCGCCCGGCCCCAAGTAACCAAGGGCTCTTGCCCCTGACGTTCGGTGCCTCGCTAATGCTCGGCATACCCTCGCTCCGGTCCTGCTCCGTGGGTCGCCGCGATGGGCCATCCTTGGCCCAGCGCGGCTAAACCGGCATCCATGCCGGTTTACCCACTGCGCAGAACCGGAACGAAGCCTCTCGATGGGGCAAGAAAATCAAAAGCCAGATCAAGATCAAACGCGCAAGCGAGGCGGCCTGATCGGGAGCCGTACGCGTTCCTTCCTGTAGGAGCCAGGCTTGCCGGCGAAGAACGATAACGCGGTACAACAGACACACCGCAGCGCCTGGTTCGCCGGCAAGTCGGATCGCCGCACCGCTGGCTCCTACAAAGGGAATGCGTACGGCTCCCGATCAGGTCGGCTTTAAGGCCGCCTCGCTTTGGCTGTAGATTTGGGTGCCCCGTTAACCACGATGGCCGAACGCAGGCATTGCGCAGTGGGTAAACCGGCAGGACCCCGGTTTAGCCGCGCTGGGCCAGGGATGGCCCATCGCGGCGACCCACGGAGCAATGCCTTCGTTACGGCATGCCGAGCCTAAGCGAGGCACCGAGTGGTGGGGCAAAGCCTTTTGCTTACTTTTCGGCGTTTGGAAAAGTGAGTCGCCGTAAGGGCGAAACCCTAGGTGGCCGTTACCGCAGCAATGGATATGCCCCCCCCTTCCAATCCCTATTCAACCCCCATGCTTAAGTGAACAGCATTACGCATCGAGCGGGGGCTTCGTGCTTATTCCAGCAACTGCGAAAAGTCGGGATGAGTGGCCCGATAACCCAGGTTCCTGTCGATCCACGCGTTCAACTCATTAACCATGACCGGAGCTTTACCCGGGTAGCGTTCGAGGATTGAACCCAGCACCTGTTTGATATCGGGGATTGAAAGCAGGTTACGGGTTTGTATGTACTGCTTGATGAAATGGTCGAGTTGGTAGTGCTCTGTCTTTGTAAGATATATGCACGCCAGACTCGCGACTTGATTATTTGTGAAATCGTCGCGCAATTGAGTTCTCTGCAAGGCTTGTTGTATGGAAGTTCCTTGGTTGCTGACTCTTTGGTCAACTGGTCACTGGAAAATACGGCGCGAATCCTAGCCTCGGCACTGGCAAATGTATGTAAGTGCCTGACGTCCTCTGACAAGCGGTGGGAAGCATCAAAGTGCCATGTTTTTAGGCGTGTTCAGGCCTTGAGCGCGTCAATCAAACCGGCCCCCTGATTTCTGACATTGCCCACAGCCTTGTCGACCCGGTACCACTCGAAAGCGTCACTGCCTTCCCCCTGTAGCAGCACCATCTGTTCGGCACGCTCCCTGGGCGTCGCCGGGTCCAGCCATTCGCGTGCCAGTTCTGCGCTGAACACCACCGGTCGGCGATCATGAATGTCCAGCATGCCGCCCGCGCTATCGGCGGTGATGATGACAAAGCCGTCATCGTCCCTGGAAACTGCACCGCCCATCGGGAATTGCCCGATTGCCGCGCAGAACACCGGCCCCTGGTCACGTCGGCGAATCAGCCAGGGTTGTCGTGTGCCGTCCCCGGCATCGACCCATTCGAACCAGTTGTCGACCGGGCAGATGGCGCGATGGGGCCAGATTGCCCGAAAGAACGGGCCGTGGGCGACTTTCTCGACGCGCGCATTGATCGGCGCCGCGCGATCCTTCGCCCAGTGCGGTCGCCAGCCCCAGCGCTGCGAGTCGGCGTGCAGGCCATCGCTCTCCAGGTGCAACAGCGCGAGCTGGGTGGTGGGCGCGGCGTTATAGCGGGCCAGTGGCTGATCGCCGACGTGGTTGAGCAAGGCGTCGGGAATGCTAAGCACCGCCACGAAATCGTGAATGCCCCGGTATTGCGACAAGCGTCCGCACATTGCCGAATTCTCCGGTTATAAATTTCAGCATAGCCCCTTAGAAAACAGGGTTTGATTGCAGGCGCATGGTTAGCTGCGCCAGCATCAGGGCGCGGCAGTCCTGCAGTTCGTCAGCGGCACCACCCTGACGAATGCTGTTGGGCGGTTGCCCATCACCAGCACCTGAATATATCGTCAGTGTCTGGTTTTCGAAATGGATACCGCGGTACGATACTCTGAAAATAAACTTCTGATTGCTAAGAGAAGTCTATGTTTTGTGAGTTTACCTTTGCGCCCATGCCTCTCAACTTGAATTTTGTAATTGTTGTCCGCTCTGGTGTTGGAAGGTAATGGCCGGAGTGATTGGTCACTGTATATCCATTGTCTGTCCTGATTAAATAACCTGCGCTGATGACCTCGCTGCTGATTTTGTCAGTGTTGGATGCGTGCCTTGCTATGCTGGCATGCGATGGGACTATGCTTTCATCCATGTTGTCGGCGATGGTGCCTATGATTAACTTGTTATTTTTATTTAATATGTATTTGTTTACTGTGTTGGGTTGCTCCAGGATGTCAAGATCTTTTATGCTTTTTATGGTTCTGATTTTGGTTTTGTTGTGCTTGATATTCCATTTTAGTATGACGTCTTCACCTTGGATCACTCGCGTATTGGAGGCGACGTTGTTGAGTGAGGAAACGGCTCTAGCTCGAAGTTTCCCATGGTTTTTATAATATAATCTGGCTGCGTGATTCCAGACTAGATTAAAAGTATCTTGGATTGTTCCAAATAAGGAACTGGCGCCACTACGGTCACTGCGATTTACAGGGTCACCAAGGCAGTATGCGTAGGCATTTATTCCGCCTTCAAGAAAGGGGCTTAAGACGTCCGGGCTGTTGAAGCGCATGAGTACGGGATTGAAAGCCCGATAGCCATTTCCTAGTAAGTAATTCCCCGTGGTAGGGTCAGTCCGCTCACCGTTAAAGCCAAGCAGCCTATTCAATATGTTTTCATCACAACTGTGACCGTAGGGTGTATAAGCTGTGTGTTTTAATTTGTCAGACGTTAGTGCGCTTAGCACCGAGCGCTGTTGATCAGTGAACAGTAGCGTAATTGCGCACTCGCTTGTTTGGTGTTCCGCCAAAAGCAAGTCTTTGTGTTGCATAATAGAGCACTGCATTGCACCTTTGATTTCAGATGCCAAGCGGTTCTTGCAGTAGAAGAGCTGATGTTCTGGAGTGTTAGAGTTAGCATGACCAATTAGTCGGTCGAGTGGGTCGTAGCGATACGCGCTGAGCAGGGCTTTAGTGGGTGTCATACAAAGGTACTCGGTAAGTCCCATGTGTAAGATAAAGTATTCACTAAAGTGGAACGATTGAAAACTAGCAGAACTGGTAGTTTTTCTGGGCTTGGACTACTCAGGGGGGAGTTCAACGGAAAAAGCTTATTTTCAAAATGAAGTGGTCGATTTCAGTATTCAGAACCTCTTGGCCATTGGGTGTGCAGCATAAACAGTCTGTTGGTTTGCTGTTGCTAGGCCAACACTGTGCATGGTGGGGTTATTAGTTTATGCGTAAAGAGTATTTAAAAGTTTCTTCTAAGTCTTTTATGGTCTAAAGCATTAAACCTCAAGGAGCCCCGGATGAACCTGTCCCGATTGCTGCGCGGTCTGTTGACCAGCGCCCTGTTTGCCGCGCCACTGGCCTACGCCAGCGAACCTGTCGTCCTGCATGTTGGCGATCAGAACTACTACAACATTCGTGCCTCGGTCGAAGCGTCCGGCGTGTTGAAAGGCGCGCCCTATACCGTCGACTGGAAACACTTCCAGGCGGCCGCGCCGCTGGCCGAAGCCTTGAGTACCGGTGCATTGGACCTGGGCTTTCTGGGCGATTCGGGCTTTCTGTTCCTGGCCGCCAAACAGGCGCCGGTCAAGCTGATCGGGGTGTCGCGGCAGAACCCGGACACCATCGCCTTGCTGGTGCCCAAGGACTCGCCGGTGAAAACCATCGCTGATCTCAAGGGCAAGAAAGTCGCCTACTGGCCGGGTGCCTGGAGCCAGCAACTGACCTTGCGCGCCCTGGAACAGGCCAACCTGCCGCAGGACTATGTCGACTTCATCAAGCTGATGCCGATCGATGCGGCCGCTGCGTTGCCCCAGGGCAGTATCGACGCTTTCCCGGTCTGGGAACCGTACATTTCCCAGCAGATCCTGTTCTCCGGCGCGCGGCCCATCCTCACCGCGAAGAACCTGATGCCCGGCCTGAGTGCCATCGCCGCGTCCACCCCTTCGATCGACAGCAAGCGCGAAGCCATTGCCGACTTCCTCGGGCGTCTGAAAAAGGCCCGGGCCTGGGTCGATAACCACACTGACGAATACGCTGACCTGTGGGCGAAGAAGGCCAATCTCGACCAGAACGTGTCCCGCCACTGGTTGCGCCAGGCCCACTTGACCGTCGGCCCCGTGGACGCCCAGGCTGCCGGGGATCTGCAGCACACCGCCGACTTCCTGTTCAAGGTCAAGGCACTGCCGGCCGAGCTTGCCACCGCACCAATCATCGATCATTCGTTCCAACAGGCACTGGCGAACTGATCCGCCGCCTTGGCGAGCGGCGGAACCAAACACTGTGTACCTTATCCAACCTCGGCCCGCGGCTGCGCGGGTCACGGTCTGGTGCAAGGCAAAACATGAAACAGTTGTTCAAGGTTCTATCGGTGTTCGCCATGGCAGTCGGTCTGCTGGGCTGTATCGCCGCACCCATTGAAATGACGCCGCAAACCGAACAGGCTTTGCGCACGCAACCACCGATCCGCTTTTTGCTGACGTTCGACGATGGCCCCAGCGCCTCGAGTTTCTGGAACCCGACCGAGACCGTGCTCGACAGTCTGGCGATCAATCCTGTGCAACCCGGCATCAAGGCGGTGTTTTTCGTGCAGACCCGTGCCCCGCGGGCCGGCAACAGTGAAATCGGGCGGGCGGTCATGCACCGCGAGCGCGACGCCGGGCACATCCTGGCCTTCCACACGGCCACGCCTTCGCACACCAATCATCGCTCGCTGGATGCGCAGGAGCTGGAGCAGGCGCTCACCGATGGTTGTGCCGACATCGCCGCGATCACCGGTGCGCCGCCGACCCTGCTGCGCCCGCCATTCTGGAGCTACGACAAACGCACCTTCGCCGCTTACCAGCAGCATGGCCTGCATGTGCTGCTCACCGACCTGAGCGCCAATGACGGCAAGATATGGGGCTTCAACGCCAGCCCCCGGCGGCGCGCCCATATGCTGCGTTCGATGTCCGAAGTGCGCGAGCGCATTGCCCGGGGCGAGCTGCCGGTGGTGGACGGGGTGATTCCGGTGGTGGTGACCTTTCACGACCTCAATCGCTACACCGCGCGGCACACTCGTGAATACCTGCAGATCCTTCTCGACAGTGCCCAGGCGACGGGGGTCAGGACCGCGCCAATGGCGTTTTATGACGATACCGCCGCGCTGCAACGGGCGGCCATGGCCCGTACGCTGCGTGACAGTTCACAGCCGGCGCAGTTGCCGGGGATCTGGAACTGGATCTGGAAAGACAATAGCCATTGAACAAAGGCTGAAACTGCGAGGCAGTTAACAACATGGACTGGCGCAGAATCGGCAAATGGCGTCTATTCTCACCGGATCCATTCCGTTTCACTGCCACGGAGGCACCGGTCATGGTTCCCATTTCAGTCCTTTGCAACATTGTAGAGTCCGGTTTTGAGCCCTTGGCCTGCGAATGCACCGAGCAGGGCGGGCTGCTGCGGATCGAGGTATACGAACCTGCCAGCGGGCAAGTCAAGCTGCTGATCGCCGGTGTATCGACCGAGCAGTTGACCAGTGTGCGTGCCATCTCCGACTTCATCGGTGAATTGCGCACCGAGATGAGCGCCGGACGCCGGGCATTCGCTGGTTGAACGCTTAAGCTTCTACACGGGCGTGATCGCCTGTGGCAGCAGTTCATCGATCATCCGCAAACAATGATTCAACCCCGGTGACACATCGCCCACCCGCCGACTGAGAATGATCGGTGAGGTGGCGTTGTCCTCCAGCAGCGGGGTGAAACCGATGTCGTCGCGGTGCAGCAACTGCACCGAGGCCGGCACCAGCGTGATCCCTATCCCGGCACCCACCAGCCCGATCGCCGTCTGCAACTCGTTGGTCCATTGCGCAATATGGATGCTCACCCCATAGGATTCGAACAGCGCGATCACGTGGTCGGCATAGCTGGGGCGCGGATTGCCGGGGTACAGCACGAAGGGCTCCCTGGCCAGGTCGCGCAGGCTGACGGGGCCGGCCAGCAGCGGGTGGCCGGCGGGCAGGGCGGCGACCAGGCGGTCTTCGGTGAGTACCGTCTGGACGATGGCCGGGTCGTCGATGCGGATGCGGCCGAAGCCGACGTCGATACGCCCGGCCTTGAGCGCCTGAACCTGCTGCAGCGTGGTCATCTCCGACAACCCGAGTTCCAGTTCCAGGGGCTCGCCGCTACGCAAGCGGCGGATCAGTTGCGGCAACACGCCGTAGAGCGTCGAGGGCGCGAAGCCGATGCCCAGCCAGGTCTTTTCCCCCAGGCCGATGCGCCGCGTGTTGTCGCAGACCTTGTGCAACTGGTCGAGCAGGGCGGTGGAGTGCTCATGGAAAAAACGCCCGGCGTCGGTCAGCTTCAACGGACGGCCTCGCTCGAGCAGCATCACCCCCAGTTCATCTTCCAGTTGCTGGATTTGCCGGCTCAAGGGCGGCTGGGCGATGTGCAGCCGTTCGGCGGCGCGGGTGAAATTGAGGGTTTGAGCCAACACCTGAAAGTATCGCAGGTGACGCAGTTCCATGGAGCCTCCGGATATCGAGCGCTTGCATACCTTCAGGGTATCAAGCCAGACCAATTCTATATTGGCCGCCCGGAAAAAGCCGTATGAGAATCAGGTCCAGAACTTCAAGAACCTGACGGGTATCGAAATGCTTGCTACAGCCATTGAATCGATCGAGACGATCATCGTCGATCTGCCGACCATCCGCCCGCACAAGCTGGCGATGCACACCATGCAGAACCAGACCCTGGTGGTCATTCGCGTGCGCTGCGCCGATGGCATCGAAGGCATCGGCGAAGCCACCACCATCGGTGGCCTGGCCTATGGCAACGAAAGCCCTGACAGCATCAAGACCAACATAGACAAGCACTTCGCACCGCTGTTGATCGGCCAGGACAGCGGCAATGTCAATGCCGCGATGTTGCGCCTGGAGCGCAGTATCCGTGGCAATACCTTTGCCAAGTCCGGCATCGAAACCGCTTTGCTCGATGCCCAGGGCAAGCGTCTTGGCCTGCCGGTCAGTGAATTGCTGGGCGGTCGCGTGCGTGACTCGCTGCCCGTGGCCTGGACCCTGGCCAGCGGCGACACCGAAAAGGACATCGCCGAAGCGGAAAAAATGCTCGACCTGCGCCGCCACCGCATCTTCAAGCTGAAAATCGGTGCCGGCGAGGTCAATCGCGACCTGGCCCACGTGATTGCGATCAAGAAAGCCTTGGGCGATCGCGCCAGCGTCAGGGTCGACGTCAACCAGGCCTGGGACGAAGCCGTCGCCTTGCGCGCCTGCCGCATCCTCGGCACCAACGGCATCGACCTGATCGAACAGCCGATCTCGCGCAACAACCGCGCCGGCATGACCCGCCTGAATGCCATGAGCCCGGCACCGATCATGGCCGACGAGTCCATCGAGTGCGTGGAAGATGCCTTCAACCTGGCGCGCGAAGGTGCAGCCACGGTGTTTGCCCTGAAGATCGCCAAGAATGGTGGCCCGCGCGCTGTGCTGCGCACCGCCTCCATTGCCGAAGCGGCCGGTATCGCCCTGTACGGCGGCACCATGCTCGAAGGTGGAATCGGCACCATGGCTTCGGCCCATGCCTTTGTCACCCTGAACAAACTGGCATGGGACACCGAGCTGTTCGGCCCGCTGCTGCTGACCGAAGACATTCTCAGCGAACCGCTGGTTTACCGCGATTTCGAGTTGCACGTGCCCAAGACCCCGGGTCTGGGCCTGAGCCTGGACGAAGAGCGCCTGGCGTTTTTCCGTCGCGACAAGACATCCACCATTCATCAAGCCTGAGGAGAGCATTATGCTGTTCCACGTAAAGATGACCGTGAATTTGCCGGTCGACATGAACCCCGAACGCGCCGCGCAGCTCAAGGCCGACGAAAAGGCCCTGGCCCAGCGCCTGCAGGACCAGGGCAAGTGGCGTCACCTGTGGCGAATCGCCGGACTCTACGCCAACTACAGCGTGTTCGATGTCGACAGCGTCCAGGAACTGCACGATTTGCTCATGCAATTGCCGCTGTATCCGTACATGGCGATCGAGGTCACCGCGATGTGCCGGCATCCTTCGTCGATTCGCGAGGATGACCGCTGAACCCAGCCTGTTCAGTTCGCCATGCCAATAATTACAAGATGAGGAACCTGTAAAATGAACGTCAAGATTTCCCACACTGCCGAAGTCCAGAAATTTCTCGAAGAAGCCAGCGGCCTGCATAACGATGCCGGTGATGCACGCACCAAAGCCCTGATCTACCGCATCCTGCGCGATTCAGTGAACATCATCGAAGACCTCGCCGTCACCCCGGAAGAGTTCTGGAAAGCGGTCAACTACCTGAACGTGCTGGGTGCACGCCAGGAAGCCGGGCTGGTGGTGGCCGGCCTGGGCCTGGAGCACTACCTCGACCTGCTGATGGACGCCGAAGACGAGCAGGCCGGCAAATCCGGTGGCACCCCGCGCACCATCGAAGGCCCGCTGTACGTGGCCGGTGCACCGCTGTCCCAAGGCGAAGCGCGCCTGGATGACGGCGTCGACCCAGGTGTGACCCTGTTCATGCAAGGCCGTGTGTTCAACACCGCTGGCGAACCTCTGGCTGGCGCCATCGTGGACGTGTGGCACGCCAACACGGGCGGCACCTACTCGTACTTCGATGCTTCCCAGTCGGAATTCAACCTGCGTCGCCGCATCGTCACCGACGCCGAAGGCCGCTACCGTTTCCGCAGCATCGTGCCGTCGGGCTACGGCTGCCCACCGGACGGTCCGACCCAGCAACTGCTCGATCAACTGGGCCGTCACGGCCAGCGTCCGGCGCACGTGCACTTCTTCATCTCCGCACCGGACCATCGTCACCTGACCACCCAGATCAACCTGGATGGCGAGAAGTACCTGCACGACGATTTCGCCTACGCCACCCGCGACGAGCTGATCGCCAAGATCACCTTCAGCGATGACCAGGCGCGTGCAGCACAGTACGGTGTCAGCGGTCGCTTTGCGGAAATCGAGTTCGACTTCACCCTGCAGTCGTCCGCCCAGCCTGAAGAACAGCAGCGCCACGAGCGGGTTCGTGCGCTGGAGGACTGATCGCGTCAGCCCCCTGTAGGAGCGAGCCTGCTCGCGATGGTCGTCAACGATGACGCTGGGTGCCTGATGCCCCGCGGCGTCCTCAAGTCCATCGCGAGCAGGCTCGCTCCTACAAGGGATCAGGCCTAGAATGAGACGACGCAACTTATAACAACAACGAGAGTGACCCGATGATGCAAGCGCAACTGTTGAGTCAGCGCAGCACCGTATTCGACCATGCCGACCCCTACGCGGTGTCGGGCTACGTCAATCAGCATGTCGGGAATCATTGCATCCTGATGCCTCGCGCCGGGCACCCCCTGGCCAGCCTCAATCATCGCAAATTCGCCAGCCTGGACCTGTGCCGTATCAGCTACGGCGGCAGCGTTCGCGTCACCTCGGGCGCGCTGGAAACCATCTATCACCTGCAAGTCTTGTTGCGCGGCAATTGCCTGTGGCGCGGCCATGGCCAGGAACACTACTTTGCCCCCGGTGAGCTGCTGCTGATCAATCCCGACGATCCGGTCGACTTGACCTACTCCGACGATTGCGAAAAATTCATCCTCAAGGTCCCCACGTCCCTGTTCGAGTCCGTCTGCAACGAGCAGCGCTGGCGCTATCCGGGGCAAGGCGTGCGTTTTCTCGAGAACCGCTACCAGCTCAATGAGCTGGAAGGCTTCGTCAACCTGCTGGCGATGATTTGCCAGGAGGCCGAGGCCACCGAGCAGATTCCCCGGGTGCAGGAGCATTACGCGCAGATCATCGTCAGCAAGATGCTCAGCCTGATGAAGACCAACGTCAGCCGCCTCGAACTCGGCTCCCAGGCCGCCACGTTCGAGGCGATTGCCGAATACATCGCCAGGAACCTCAAGCAGGACATCGACAGCGAAGAGCTGGCGCGCCAGGCCAGCATGAGCCTGCGCTCGCTGTACGGCCTGTTCGAACGCAATGCGAGCACCACGCCGAAAAACTACATCCGCCAGAAACGCCTGGAACGCGTCAACGCCTGCCTCAGCGACCCTACCTGCAACGTGCGCAACGTCACGGAGATCGCCATGGACTACGGCTTCCTGCACCTGGGACGCTTCTCCGACAGCTACCGCAAGCAGTTCGGCGAGTTGCCATCGGATACCCTCAAGCGCCGGCACTGAAACCTGCCTCGATACCTGCTGCCCCCTGTAGGAGCTGGCTTGCCAGCGAAAGCGCCCGAAAGACCAGCGCAATATTCAAGGATGCCTTCGCCGGCAAGCCGGGCTCCTACAAGGTGTATGTCGCCCGCAAAAAACGCATTGCACAAAACGGATAAACCTCTGCACCCCGCGGATAGTCCGTCCCATTGCCCCGTCCTAGCATGAGCCTTGCCTGAACAATAACAATGGAGGCGGCGGCCATGACCCTGCGACCTGAATACCTTGAGTCCCTGCTTGAAGACGATCCAGAGCAGGGCATCTATCGCTGCAAGCGCGAGATGTTTACCGATCCGCGCCTGTTCGATCTGGAGATGGAACACATCTTCGAAGGCAACTGGCTGTATCTGGCGCACGAAAGCCAGATCCCCAACATCAACGATTTCTACACCACCACCATGGGGCGCCAGTCGATCTTCATCGCGCGCAACAAGGAGGGTGTGCTCAACGCCTTCATCAACGCCTGCAGTCATCGCGGCGCGACCCTGTGCCGGCACAAGTCCGGCAACAAAAGCTCGTACACCTGCCCGTTCCACGGCTGGACCTTCAACAACTCCGGCAAGCTGCTCAAGGTCAAGGACCCGGCCAACGCCGGCTACCCGTCGAGCTTCAACTGCGAAGGCTCCCACGACCTGACCAAAGTGGCGCGCTTCGAGTCCTATCGCGGTTTCCTGTTCGGCAGCCTCAAGGCGGATGTCGTGCCGCTGGTCGAGCACCTGGGCGAGTCGGCGAAGATCATCGACATGATCGTCGACCAGTCCACCGATGGCCTGGAAGTGCTGCGCGGTTCCTCCAGCTACATCTACGAAGGCAACTGGAAACTCACCGCCGAAAACGGTGCCGACGGTTACCACGTCAGCTCCGTGCACTGGAACTACGCCGCCACCCAGAACCAGCGCAAACAGCGTGAAGCCGGTGACGAGAACCCGACCATGAGCGCCGGCAGCTGGGCCAAGCAGGGCGGTGGTTTCTATTCGTTCGACAAGGGCCACATGTTGCTCTGGACCCGCTGGGCCAACCCCGAGGACCGTCCGCTGTACGAACGTCGCGACGAACTCGCCCAGGACTTCGGCAAGGCCCGCGCCGACTGGATGATCGAGAACTCGCGCAACCTGTGCCTGTACCCCAACGTGTACCTGATGGACCAGTTCAGCTCGCAGATCCGTATCGCCCGGCCGATCTCGGTCAACCGCACGGAAATCACCATCTATTGCATCGCCCCCAAAGGCGAAAGCGACCACGCGCGTTCGAGCCGGATTCGTCAGTACGAAGACTTCTTCAACGTTAGCGGCATGGCCACGCCGGACGATCTGGAAGAGTTCCGCTCCTGCCAGACCAGCTACCAGGGTAGCGTCACCACCTGGAACGACATGTCCCGTGGCGCCGAGCACTGGATTGAAGGCGCCGACGAGGCGGCAAAGGAAATCGACCTGCATCCGCTGCTCAGTGGCGTGCGCACCGAAGACGAAGGCCTGTTCGTGCTGCAACACAAGTACTGGCAGCAGACCATGCTCAAGGCCCTGGCGGCCGAGCAGTCGAAAATGATCGCCGTGGAGGACGTGCAATGACCATTTCTTACGATGCCGTGCGCGATTTCCTCTACCGCGAAGCGCGCTACCTCGACGACCGCCAGTGGGACGAGTGGCTGGAACTGTACGCCCCCGACGCGTCGTACTGGATGCCGTCCTGGGACGACAACGATGAGCTGACCGAGGACCCGCAGCGGGAAATCTCGCTGATCTGGTACGGCAATCGCACCGGCCTTGAAGACCGCATCTTCCGCATCAAGACCGAGCGTTCCAGCGCCAGCGTGCCGGACACCCGCACCTCCCACAACATCAGCAACATCGAGCTGCTCGAGCAAGCCGACGGCCTGTGCAAGGTGCGCTTCAACTGGCACACCCTGAGCTTTCGCTACAAGACCGTCGACAGCTATTTCGGCAGCAGTTTCTACACCCTCGATGTGCGTGGTGAAAACCCGCTGATCAAGGCCAAGAAAGTGATCCTGAAGAACGACTACGTTCGCCAGGTCATCGATGTTTACCACTTGTGAGGCAGCCGTCATGACCCATTCCATTGCGTTCAATTTCGAAGACGGCGTCACCCGGTTCATCGACGCCAATGCCGGCGAGACCGTGGCCGATGCCGCGTACCGCCAGGGCATCAATATTCCGCTGGACTGCCGTGACGGAGCTTGCGGCACCTGCAAGTGTTTCGCCGAGGCCGGCAGCTACGACCTGGGCGAGGAATACATCGAAGATGCCCTCAGCCCCGAAGAGGCCGCGCAGGGTTTTGTCCTGACCTGCCAGATGCGCGCCAAGAGCGATTGCGTGGTGCGGGTGCCGACATCTTCGGAAGTTTGCCGCACCCGTCAGGCCAGCTACGACGCCACCATCAGCGCGGTGCGCCAGTTGTCCGACAGCACCATCGCCCTGTCGATCAAGGGCGAGGCCTTGAGCAAACTGGCGTTCCTCCCGGGCCAGTATGTGAACCTGGGCATTCCCGGCAGCGAGCAGACCCGCGCCTATTCCTTCAGCTCGTTGCAGCGCGACGGTGAAGTGAGCTTCCTGATCCGCAACGTGCCTGGCGGCCTGATGAGCAGCTTCCTCACCGGCATGGCCAAGGCTGGCGACAGCATGAGCCTGGCAGGTCCCCTGGGCAGTTTCTATCTGCGCGATATCCGTCGGCCGCTGTTGCTGCTGGCGGGCGGCACCGGGCTGGCACCGTTCACCGCGATGCTGGAGAAGATCGCCGAGCAGGGCAGTGAACACCCGCTGCACCTGATCTACGGTGTGACCAACGACTTCGACCTGGTGGAACTCGACCGCCTGGAAGCCTTTGCCGCACGCATCCCCAACTTCACCTACAGCGCGTGCGTGGCCAGCCCCGACAGCCAGCACCCGCTCAAGGGCTACGTGACCCAGCACATCGCACCCAAGCATCTGAACGATGGCGACGTCGACGTGTACCTGTGCGGCCCACCGCCGATGGTCGAGGCTGTCAGCAAGTACATCGGCGAGCAAGGCATCAAGCCCGCGAATTTCTACTACGAAAAATTTGCTGCCAGCGCGGCGTGATCTCACGGCTGTTGATGACCTGTAGGAGCCCGGCTTGCCGGCGAAGGCGTCCTTGATTACGCCTTCGCCGGCAAGCCGGTCTCCTACAAAAGCGATTCGTCTGCCTGAGACCCAGAAAACGCATGAGGTACACATGAACAGATTTCACGAAAAAGTCGCGCTGATCACCGGGGCTGCCCAGGGCATCGGTCGCCGCGTTGCAGAGCGTATGGCGGCGGAAGGGGCGAAGCTGATTCTGGTCGATCGTTCCGAGCTGGTGTTCGAGGTGCAGAGGGAGTTGGCGCAGCACAGCCAGGTCCTGGCCCTGACCGCCGACCTTGAGCAGTACGAGGAATGCAACCGGGTCATGCAAACCGCCGTCGAGCGTTTCGGTCGACTCGATGTGCTGGTCAATAACGTCGGCGGGACCATCTGGGCCAAGCCGTTCGAGCATTACGAGGCATCGCAGATCGAGGCCGAGGTTCGCCGTTCGCTGTTTCCGACCTTGTGGTGCTGCCATGCCGCATTGCCGTTCATGCTGGAGCAGGGCAGTGGCGCGATCGTCAACGTTTCGTCGATCGCCACCCGCAGCGTCAACCGTGTGCCCTACGGCGCAGCGAAGGGCGGGGTGAATGCGCTGACCGCCTGCCTGGCGTTCGAAACCGCCGGTCGCGGTGTCCGGGTCAACGCCACGGCGCCCGGTGGCACCGAAGCGCCGCCACGGGTCATTCCGCGCAACAGTGCCGAGCAGAGTGAGCAAGAGAAGGCCTGGTACCAGCAGATCGTCGATCAGACCCTCGACAGCAGTTTGATGAAGCGCTACGGCACATTGGATGAGCAGGCCGGCGCCATCTTGTTCCTGGCCAGCGACGAGGCGTCCTACATTACTGGCATGGTGATGCCGGTGGGCGGTGGCGACCAGGGCTGAAATGCGCTGACTACAGGCGACGCTGGAACGCTCTGAGGATTCGTAGCGTGGCGTCGCTGGGGTTCAGGTTGTGCACCGCGTCCAGCGGGTACCAGAGGCAATCGAAAATCTCGTTCTGCGGCCGCGCCTGATCGGGATCCGGCAACGATGCTTCGTAGACATGGTGCCGGGTCCCCCGTGTTTCCAGTTCCATCAGGTACAGCATGTCGTCGGCGCCCAGCCCGGTTTCCTCCTGAAGCTCGCGCAGGGCGGCATCCTGCGCGGTCTCGCCGCGTTCCACCTTGCCGCCGGGCAACATCCAGCGACTCCTGGTCTTGCGCACCAGGAGAATGTGCCGGTCGTGCTCGCAGATGACGGTTGCGCGTACTTTCATGGGTCTTTCAGTCCGGTCTGTCACATAGCGGTAACAAAAATGCAATATTCGGGCCGCAACCCATTGCAGGTTTCCTGGACATTTTGAACAGCACAGGTGTCTAAAAGTGCAATCCCGCTGCGCCAGCCCGACTCGACGTCTGGTCGGCTTCTTCAAGGCAGAGGGGTGTAAGGTAGGCAAGTCAACCCTGTGATCACTGCCAAGATGGAGGTGACTATGAGCGTTCCGATGTTGAACAAGATGCACATGAACGGTTATGACGTACTCAGTGTGAACAACGGCCCGTGGCGGGTCTGCACCCAAGGTGACCGGCTTGGCTCATTTGCCAGTCGCGAAGAGGCGTTGGCTTTTGCGGCGGCGTTGCCCGGTTACAAAGCTCGTCAAGGCAAGCCTCGTAATCAGCAAGCCACGTGAGGGCCCCGTTCAGCAGGATTGGGTGTATATCCATTGCTGCGGTAACGGCCACCTAGGGTTTCGCCCTTACGGCGAGTCACTTGGAAAAGCCCCAAGTAACCAAGGGCTCTTGCCCCTGGCGTTCGGTGGCTCGCTAAGGCTCGCCATACCCTCGCTCCGGTCCTGCTCCGTGGGTCGCCGCGATGGGCCATCCTTGGCCCAGCGCGGCTAAACCGGCGTCCTGCCGGTTTACCCACTGCGCAGAACCTCCACTCGGCCTCTCGATGGGGCAAGAAAATCA
>NZ_JAAVXC010000067.1:419-10537 GCF_013416725.1 Pseudomonas sp. SbOxS1 | reverse complement strand
GCCGGTTTAGCCGCGCTGGGCCAGGGAGGGCCCATCGCGGCGACCCACGGAGCAATGCCTTCGTTACGGCATGCCGAGCCTAAGCGAGGCACCAAGTGGTGGGGCAAAGCCTTTTGCTTACTTTTTGCTGGGCCGGCACTCCGGCGTTTGAAAAAGTGAGTCGCTGTAAGAGCGAAACCCTAGGTGGCCGTTACCGCAGCAATGGATATGTACTCAGACAACAATCTCCCACAAGCTTCGACGCGGCATGGATCAACCAACGCAACGCTCAAGGCCACCTTCGCTGGCAACTCGGCTGTCACCGACACTCACCAACCACTCAATAAACATCCCGCAAATAACGCTTCTGCTCACTCATCTGCCGCCAGTAACCAGCCGCACCTTGCGGGTCCAGTCCGCCGTGCTGCTGCGCGACCTGGCGCAAGGCCTGGTCGACATCCTTGGCCATGCAGCTGGCATCGCCACAGATGTACAACCGGGCGCCATCCTGCAGCCAGCGCCAGAGTTCGGCGCCTTGTTCGCGAATGCGGTCCTGCACGTAGATTTTCTCGGCCTGGTCGCGGGAAAAGGCCAGGCTCAGTTGCGTCAGCAGGCCATCGTGTTGCATGCCTTGCAGTTCGTCGCGGTAGTAGAAGTCGCTGGCGGCGTGTTGTTCACCGAAGAACAGCCAGTTCTTGCCCTGGTCGCCCCGTGCCCGGCGTTCCTGCAGGAAGGCGCGGAAGGGCGCGACCCCGGTGCCGGGGCCGATCATGATCATCGGCACGTCACCGTCGTTCGGCACGCGAAAGTGTTTCGACGGCTGGACGAAAACCGGTACCTCGGCGTCCTGGGCGCGGTCGGCGAGGAAGGTCGAGGACACGCCCTTGCGTTTGCCGTAGCGCACCGCGGCCACGGTGAGATGGACTTCCCGTGGATGCGCCTTGGCGCTCGAAGCGATTGAATACAGGCGCGGTTGCAGGCGCTTGAAGGTGCCCAGGAGCTCGCTCGCCGAGCAGTCCAGCGGATACTCCTGCAGCACGTCCGCCAGTTGCCGCCCCCACAACCAGTCTTTCAATTGAGCCTTGTGCTCATTGCCCAGCAGCTGTTTCAAGCCGGGGTTGGCGCTGCGCTCGGCGATGAAGGCCAGGGTGTCGCTGCTGGGCCGGGCGATTTCGAAGTGTTCGGTCAGCGCCTGACGCAACGACACCTCGCCGTATTTATCGACGCTCACTGGCGTCTCGGCGTTCAACCGGGTCAGGTCGAGCAGCTCGTCGACCAGCTCCGGGCAGTTGCGCGGATGGACGCCCAGCGCGTCACCCGCTTCATAGCCCAGTCCGGAATCCGCCAGGTCCAGGGCAAACATGCGGGTTTCCTTGTGCGGGCTCTGGCGGTTCAGGTGAAGATTGGCCAGCAGCCGCGAAGCATGGGGCTTGGCTTTGCCGAGTGTCTCGGCGGCACTGTTGTCATGCGCCGGGGCGGCGACCACAGCCTCAGGCTTGAGGGTCTTCTGCAATTGCGCCAGCCAGGTATCGGCGCGCTCTTCGAATTCGGTGTCGCAATCGACCCGTTCCAGCAGGCGGGTGGCGCCCAGTTCCTGCAGGCGCTGATCGAGTTGTTTGCCGTGCTGGCAGAACCTGTCGTAGGCCGGGTCACCCAGGGCCAGCACGGCAAAACGCAGCGATTCCAGACGCGTCTGGGCGGTGCTCAGGGTGTGCCAGAAACCTTCGCCATTGTCCGGCGGATCGCCATCGCCGAAGGTGCTGCTGATCAGGGCCAGGTTCTGCGTGCTGGCCAACTTGCTGGCGGGGAAGTCGGCCATCGCGCTCAGCTCCACGGCGAAACCGCCGTCACGCAGGCGCGCGGCCATACGCTCGGCCAGGGTCTCGGCATTGCCGGTTTGCGATGCCCAGAGCAAGGTCACGGCGGGGGCGTTTTCTGCGGTGGCGGGGGACAGGGTTCCAGCCTGGTCAGCTACACCCGCATCGACCCGGCTGAACAACCCGCCCAGGAGCCCATCCAGCCACAACCGCGTCTCGTTGGCCAGGGGCGCGCTGGCCGGCAGCACCGGCACGCCGGCGGCCTGGCGACCGGCCGGGGATTGCAGGCCGCTGAGGAAACCGGCGAGGTAGGTGCGTTCACTGTCGTTCAATTGCGGGGAGGGCAGGCGACGGATGCCCGCGAGATCGGCGAAGGTCTCGATGCTCGACATGGCGAGTTCCTCTGGTAAGGGGGATGAGTCGACGGTGGCAGGCGCTGGTGTTTGCAGGAACTGATGGTCGATCAGTTCGACACGTTGCAGGGCGACCGCACAGAATTTGAATTCGGGCTGCTGCGAGATCGGGTCGACGGCATCGTTGGTCACGGCATTGATCGCCAGGTTCTCGCCGAACACATCGTTCCAGTGAAAGGGTGCAAAGCAGTTGCCCTGGCGCACGCGGTCGCTCACCACCGCTGGCAACACCGCCCGACCTCGCACCGAACGCACCTCGACCGGGTCCTTGTCCTTGATGCCCAAGGCGCTGGCGTCCTCGGGATGGATCTCGACGAAGGGCCCCGGGTTGAGCTTGTTCAGGGTCGCTACCTTGCCGGTCTTGGTCAGGGTGTGCCACTGGTGCTGCAGGCGCCCGGTGTTGAGCACGAAGGGAAAGGCTTCGTCCGGCATTTCGGCGGGTGCCATGTGCGGCCGGGGGAGGAAGATGCCTTTGCCGCGCTCGGTGGCAAAGACGATCGCCGGCTGGCTGCCATCGGCATCGATCCTGAGCGTCTGGCTCAGGCCATTGTTGAGGTAGCGAATCGGATTGCGATCCGCCGCGGTATCGCTGGCGCAGGGCCATTGCATGGGTTTGTCGCGCAGACGCGGGTAGCTGGCGCCACGAATGTCATAACCGGTCTTGGGGTTCCAGGCGCGCTTGATCTCTTCGAACACTTCATCGGCAGTGCTGTAGGTGAACGCCGCGGCGAAGCCCATCTCGCAGGCCACCCGGGCAATAATTTGCCAGTCGGGCAGCGTTTCGCCCGGGGGCTCCACGGCTTTTTGCATCAGCGTCAGGTTGCGCTCGGAGTTGATCATCACGCCCTCGGCCTCGGCCCAGAGCGCGCCGGGCAGGAGGATGTCGGCGTAACGGTTGGTCTCGGTGTCGAGGTAGGCGTCCTGGGTGATGACCAGTTCGGCCGCCTGCAGGCCGTCGATTACTTTCTGGCGGTTGGGGCCCGACGCCACCGGGTTGGTGCAGATGATCCAGCAGGCCTTGATCCGTCCTGCGCTCATGTCTTCGAACATCGCCACGGTGCCGCCACCGGCGTTGCGCGGCAGGCGGTCGCGCGGGATGCCCCACAATGCCTCGATGAATGCGCGGTCCGCCTCCACCAGCATCGAACGCTGGCCGGGCAGGCCCGGCCCCATGTAACCCATCTCGCGACCGCCCATGGCGTTCGGTTGGCCGGTCAGGGAAAACGGCCCGCTGCCGGGCCGGCAGATCGCCCCGGTGGCCAGGTGCAGGTTACACAGGGCGTTGGTGTTCCAGGTGCCGTGGGTGCTCTGGTTCAGCCCCATGGTCCAGCAGCTCATCCACTGCGCGGCCTCGCCGATCCATTGTGCGGCCTGGCGAATGTCCGCCTCGGGCAGGCCGGTGAGGTGCGCGACCTTGGCTGGCGGATAGTCCTCGAGAAATTCCGGCATGGCATCCCAGCCTTCGGTGAACGCCGCGATGAACGCCGGGTCGGTGTGACCGTTTTTCACCAGCAGGTGCAGCAAGCCATTGAGCAATGCCAGGTCGGTCCCAGGCAGGATCGGCAGGAACAGGTCAGCCTTGTCCGCGGTGGCGCTGCGCCGTGGGTCGACCACGATCAGCTTCGCCCCGGCCTTGACCCGGTCCATCATGCGCAGGAACAGGATCGGGTGACAGTCGGCCATGTTGGCGCCGATGACGAAAAACAGGTCGGCATGATCGAAGTCCTGATACGAACCCGGGGGGCCGTCAGAACCGAGGGAGAGCTTGTAGCCGCTGCCGGCGCTGGCCATGCACAGGCGCGAATTGGACTCGATGTTGTGGGTCCCGACAAAACCCTTGGCCAGTTTGTTGATCAGGTATTGGGCTTCCAACGACATTTGCCCGGACACGTAGAACGACAATGCATCGGGGCCGTGGCGATCGAGAGTGTCGCGCAGCCGGCTGGCCGTCTCGCTGATGGCCTTGTCCATGGCGATGCGCACCGGGTCGCGGCGGCGTTCGTGGCGCAGGTAGGCATGCTCCATCCGGCCCGACTCGGCGATGGCCTGGCCGCAGGTGGTGCCTTTGGTGCAGAGCCTGCCGGCGTTGGTCGGGTGGGCCTTGTCGCCGCTGACCTTGACGACCCGGTTGTTTTCGACCTGCATGACGATGCCGCAGCCCACACCACAATAGGGACATACACTGCGTACGGTTTTGCTTGCCATCCTCGCCCCTCGAATCTCTTGCCGGCCGTTGCCGAAGCCGGAAACAAAAAAGGCGCCATGCGGCCCACCGTCAGTAAAAAAACGGGGGACACACGGCGCCTTTGTCGTATGCATGCAATCAGCGTTGACTGCAGGGTTGAGGTGTTACTAGCAAGTCACGCGCCAGAAATGCCCTGGAGGTCGTGATCGAAGCCAATACACAGGTGGGGGCACGGCTTTACCGGGTGAAAACCGCCGTCTTGTGCGGCTCTGGGGTGAGGGGGAAATTATCGAACGTCGGTGCCAAAGAACGGCGCTGTATCCGCTGCCTGCACTTTTATAAAGCGCCAGGTGCACCCGGGTGCACCAGTCGGTGGCGGTGGCGGGACTGGTGCCTGAAACGCCCCAGTCCCGCCCGCACGATCACTTGCCCAGCGGTGGGGTACGCGGCGGGATCAAGCGCTTGGAACCTGTGGCTTCGAACGCCGACGCCAAGCGCAGCAGGCTCGAGTCGTCATAGGCGCGACCGGCGAAGGTCAGCCCCACAGGCATGCCGATGTCCGGCATTATCCCCATCGGCACGGTAACCGTCGGTACACCCAGATGGCGTATCGCGAGGTTGCCGTTGGCCACCCAGACACCGTTGCTCCAGGCGATGTCCGCCGCGGCCGGATCGACGTCGGCATTGGCCGGGCCGACGTCGGCGACCGTCGGGAAAATCACCGCATCGAGCCCCAGCCCATCCATCCACTGTTCAAGATCGATCTTGCGGGTGTGTTCAAGGCCGCGCAGGCCGTCCGGCACCGTCGGGATCTGGTCCCACGGGGTAATGCCGCGCTCGGCCATGCGCACGTACTCGTCCATGCCGGCGGCAAGGTCGCCCTCGCGGTTGGGCAGGGTGCCCGGGTCGTGGGGGAAAATCAGCGGCCCGTCGACATCGACCAGGCGATTCAATTTCGGATCGCCGTTGGCCTGCAGGAAGTCGTCGAACGCCCAGGCTGTCAGGTCCCACAATTCGTGATGCAGGAACTCCTTGGACACGATCCCGCGATTGAACACGGTTGGCGCACCGGGGCGATCGCCCTCGCAGTTGGAGACGAGGGGGAAATCCACCTCGATGACCTCGGCGCCGGCGGCTTGCAGGGCCTGGCGTGCCTGTTCCCACAGGCCGATCACCGACGGCCGGGTGTGGATGCGCTGCCCGGTCGGGCCACCGATGCCAGGGGACTCGCTGGTACCGGCTTCGGGATCGGCGTTGATGTACATGCGCGGAACGCCCAGGCGCTTGCCGGCCAGTGTCGCGGCGTTGACCGCCAGGTCCTGGTAAGAAGCGGGACGTACCGCAGCGACAGCCGGAATCGGCACCCAGGGTTGCAGGCGCCACAGGTCGCCGCGGGTGTCGTCGTCCTCGGCCACCACCACGTCCAGCACTTCGAACAGGTCGGCCATGGTCCTGGCGAACGGCACGACCACGTCCATGGTCGGCGTCAACGGCCAGTTGCCGCGCACCGAGATCACGCCGCGTGACGGCGTGTAGGCACACAAGCCATTGTTGGACGCCGGGCCGCGACCGCTCGACCAGGTTTCTTCAGCCAGGCCGAAGGCGGCAAAACTGGCGGCCGTGGCCGTCCCTGCACCGTTCGAAGAGCCCGAGGCGAAGGGGGCGGTGAGATAGTCGGCGTTGTACGGGCTTTCTGCGCGGCCGTAGACGCCACGCTGCATGCCGCCGTTGGCCATTGGCGGCATGTTGGTCTTGCCCAGGCAGATGGCACCGCCGGCGCGCAAGCGCTCGATGGTGAAGGCATCGCGATAGGCGACCAGGTCCTTGAAGGCGGGGCTGCCGGAGGCGGCAGTGAGGCCCTTGACCAGGTAACTGTCCTTGGCCGTATAGGGGATGCCGTCGAGCGGGCCCAACACCTGGCCCTTGGCGCGACGGGCATCGCTGGCCTGTGCCTCTTGCAACGCATCGGGGTTGCGCACCACCACCGCGTTGAGCGCGGTGGGCGACTGGGGCGTGTCGTAGGCATCGATCCTGGCCAGATAAGCCTGGACCAGCGCAACGGCGGTGGTCTGGCCGGATTCGAGCGCAGCGCGCAGTTGGGCAATGGAAACTTCGGTGACTTCGATCATGCGATGACTGCCGGCTGTTGATGGGGGATGCGCTGAATGAGGCATCCGGGTACGCCCGTCATGTTAGCACCGCGATCGCCGAAGTCAGCTGTCGACTTGAACTCGCAGACGCTGGCTCGCCGGACTGAAGGCTGTGCGCAGACGGTCGATGACCTGGTCGATCGACGGCCCTTCAATGGCCGGTGGTTGTGGGCTCTCGCCAAATTCACGCCAGATGAACAGGGTCATTTCCGCGCCATCGGTCAGCGTATGCGCAGCGGCACTGGCGCCGAAGTTTTCCAGCAGTCGGTAGCGCTCATCCTGCCAGAACAGGTCTTCGACCCACGGATACACCGGTATGTAATGAAAATGGATGGGGAAGCGCGGATCATGGCCGAATCGGCTGATGTAGAGCCACTTGGGCTGCAACTCCGTTTGCAGGGTTTTCTGGACTCTGGCGAGCAGCACGCCCATCTCGGCCAGGGCCTGCTCGGGGAGGTCGGACAGCGAATTGGCGTTGTGCCGGGTGCCCAGGACCAGGTAGCCGGGCAGCGCCGAAGACATATGGTGGTTGAGGATCCAGTGGGCGGTTTCATGAATGATGAAACGGGGGGCGATGTCCATGGGTCAATGTCCGTTGGCGGAGTTGCCGAAAGGGGCGATCTGGTTGGCCATGACAGATACTAAATCCAGCAAAGGGCCGTGCGATACGCTTTTTGCGCTGAGGCCCTGGGCAAGGCCCGAAGGGCTGTTCCCGTTGGGCGCGGGCAATGTAGAGGCAAACCCTGTCGCCAGCCACCAGACAAGGGTGTGGCAGGTTAACGCTTTGGTATGAGGGCAGGGATCATGGATTCAGCTCAATCACATGGGCGGCGTTGAATTGAGCGTTTTCATTGACACCCCCCTTGGCATAGCCCCGGGCGTTGCACATGACCCGGGTCTTGCCGATCCGGTAATCGAAGCTGCCATGGGTGTGCCCATGCAGCCAGAGCGCGGGCTGCCACGCCTCGATCCGTTCCCGGAGGTCTGACACGAAACTCGCGTTGATCGGCGAATCAGCGAAAGCCGGGCTGATGCTCAAGCGGGTCGGCGCGAAATGCGAGATCACCACCGTGGGGATGCCGGGGTCGGCGGCAAAACAGTCTTCCAGCCAGGCGACCGTCTGCATGAACAGCATCTGGGAAATGGCCGGCGTGAACAGATCTGGAAAGTCCGGCGAGACCCTGATGCGGCTGAAGTCGCGAATGAGCCGGGTGGCCATGTCGATCCCCTGCGCCCGCTCTTCTGCCTGATCAAACAGGCGATAGTCGGACCACAGGGTACAACCGAGGAACCGCACGCCGTCGTGAATGTGGGATGTGCGTTCCAGCACGCGGATCGGTGTGCCTTGCGACAACCTGTGCAACTGCTCGTAGGTCGAGATCAGGTCACCGCCATAGAACTCGTGATTGCCCGCCACGTACAGCACCGGTATCGGGCATGCGCTGGCCCACTCGATGGCCGCGGCCGGTCGGGAAATGTCGCCGGCCAGGACCAGGATATCGGCGTCCACAGCCGGGAAAGGCAGGGCATCGACGGACAAGTGGATATCGGATAGCAAGGCGATGCGCATGGAACGGTTCCTGGCAGTCATTAATGTTGGTGGTCAATTACCTGAGCGGATGACGCACCAGAATCGATTCGTTGATCTGATCGATAGAGGTGACCCCGGTCAAGGTCATGGCCACGCGCATTTCCTTGGCGAAAATATCCAGCATGTTTTCCACCCCGCGTTGACCATCGGCCGCCAGTGCATAGGCCATGGAGCGTCCCAGGAGCACGCCTTTCGCTCCCAGGGCCAACATGCGCACCACGTCCAGTCCCGAGCGGATCCCCGAATCGACCAGCACCTTGAGGTCATTGCCGACCGCTTGCATGATCGGCGGCAAGGCCTGGGCCGTGGAGAGCACGCCGTCCAGCTGGCGGCCGCCGTGGTTGGAGACGACAATGCCGTCGGCGCCAAAACTGACCGCATCCCTGGCGTCCTCGGGGTCGAGAATACCCTTGATGATCATCGGGCCCTTCCAGAAATCGCGAATCCACTCCAGGTCGCTCCAGCTGATCGAGGGGTCGAAGTTGTTGGCCAGCCAGCCGATGTAGTCTTCGAGGGTAACGGCCTTGCCGAGATACTTCGAGACATTGCCCAGGTCATGGGGACGGCCCAGCAGGCCGACGTTTAAGGCCCAGTCGGGTCTGGTGATGGCCTGCAACATGCGCCGCGTCGATGCATAGGGACCGGACATGCCCGAATGGGCATCGCGGTAGCGGGCGCCGGGGGTGGGCATATCCACCGTGAACACCAGGTTCTGCACGCCGGCGGCCTTGGCGCGTTCCAGGGCGTTTTTCATGAAGCCCCGGTCCTTGAGCACATACAGCTGAAACCAGATGGGTTGCTGGGTATTGGCGCAGACTTCTTCGATCGAGCACACCGACACGGTGGACAGGCACAGCGGGATACCCTTGTTTTCGGCGGCCTTGACCGCCTGCACCTCACCGCGGCGGGCGAACATGCCCGTCAGGCCTACCGGCGCCAACACGACGGGCATCGACAAGCGTTGATCAAACAGGGTGGTTTGCAGGCTCAAGGCTTCGACGTTCTTGAGGATGCGCTGGCGCAGACTGACCTGCGTCAAGTCGGCGCTGTTGGCCCTCAGCGTATGCTCGGCATAGGCTCCGCCATCTATGTAGTCGAACAAAAAACGCGGGAGCTTGCGACGCGCTGCCTCGCGATAATCGGATGCGGACGAAATGATCATATTGCCGATGCCTTGAGCTGATGAGGGACGGTGGCGTCTGTCGAGCGTGAAGGCAGATTAGCCCATGCCATCGCAACCCTGTTGAAAAGCCGTTCAAACCTTTTGTGGCTGCAACATGGCCGCAACAATGCGCGCCTATGATCCGCCTCAACCAAAACTCAGGGAACGACCCATGAATCGGCCATCAAGAAGCCTGCGCAAACTGCTCGACTCCGTCGCCGCCAACAATGAAAGCGCGGCGCTGGACGTGATGCGCGCCGCTGAACAGCTCAAGGACGAAGTGTTGCGCCAACGCTTGCTCAACCTGATTCATCGGCTCAACCAGGACGCCATCGATTTGCGGATTGCGCGGGATGAGATTCAGGGGGGTGGGATCAAGTTGGCGTGAGGGGCGCCCGATCCAGGCCCTGTCACTGGTTTTTCGCGCTGGCCAGGTAATAGGCAACCAGCGCGTTGGCGTGGCCATGACCCAAGCCGTGCTCGGTTTTGAGCCAGGCGACCATTTCCATGTGCTTCTTGGTGCTGACGGTCTTGAGCAGGTCAAGCCAGTGGGTGACCGGGTGCCCGTACTTTTTTTCGATTGAAGGGAAGTACGAGGCGGGTCCTTTTGTTTGTGTCTCTTCAGTCACGTTCAAAACTCCTTTTTTACTGGATTATTGGGGCCGTGCCCCGCTGAGTTACTTTTTAGCCTGCGCTGAATCGGTCGTCCACTCCTGGCGCTGATTGTCTTTCAGGCGTACATATCCATTCCTGCGGTAACGGCCACCTATGGTTTCGCCCTTACGGCGAGTCACTTGGAAAAGCCCCAAGTAACCAAGGGC
>NZ_JAAVXC010000067.1:0-372 GCF_013416725.1 Pseudomonas sp. SbOxS1 | reverse complement strand
CAGAACCTCCACTCGGCCTCTCGAGGGGGCAAGAAAATCAAAAGCCAGATCAAGATCAAGATCAAAAGCCAGAGCCAGAGCCAGAGCCAGAGCCAAAGCCAAAGCCAAGGCGAGGCGGCCTTATAGCCGACCTGATTGCGGCTCTGTCCGCGATCCCATTGTGGGAGCCAGCCTGCTGGCGATGGTCGTCAACGATAACGCGCCCTGTCTGAATGATCGCGCTGTCTGGAAGTCCATCGCCAGCAGGCTGGCTCCCACAGGGAATCGGGTGCAGCCGTAAAAGTCAGGTCGGCTGTCAGGCCGCCTCGCTTTGGTTTTTGATCTGGGTGCCCCGTTAACCACGCTGGCCGAACGCAGGCATTGCGCAGTGGG
>NZ_JAAVXC010000066.1:0-10734 GCF_013416725.1 Pseudomonas sp. SbOxS1 | reverse complement strand
GCATAGTTGAGGAAGCGCCGCCCGGTCGCCGTGGAACCGGTGAAGCTGACCATCGACACATCCATGTGCCGACCCAGCGGCTCCCCGACTTCACCGCCACCGCCGGACAGCACGTTGAACACACCGGCCGGTACACCGGCTTCAAACGCCAGTTCGGCGACACGCAACGCGGTCAGGGTGGTTTCCTTGGCCGGCTTGACGATGATCGAGCAACCGGCGGCCAGGGACGGGCCGATCTTCCAGGCCAGCATCAGCAGCGGGAAGTTCCATGGCAGCACCAGGCCGACCACACCGATGGCTTCACGCACCACCAGGGTCAAGGCGCCGTTGCCGACCGGTGCCGTGTTGTCGTAGATCTTGTCGATCAGCTCGGCGTGCCAACGCAGGGTGTGAATGGTTTCCGGCACATCTGTGAGTTGGCACTCGCGCACCGGCTTGCCGCTGTCCAGGCTTTCCAGCACCGCCAGTTCGTGGGCGTTCTGCTCCACCAGGTCGGCAAAGCGCAACAGCACTTTCTTGCGCTCGCCGGGGCTCAGCTTGTGCCAGCGACCGTCTTCGAAGGCCGCCTTGGCCTTGGCCACGGCGAAGTCCACGTCCTGGGCATTGCAGGCCGTGATCTCGGCCAGCACTTCATCGGTTGCCGGATTGGTCGTGGTGAAGGTTTTGCCCGACAACGAGGTGTAGGACTCGCCGTTGACGAAGGAGCGAGTCGGGAACTTCAATTCCCGGGCAATGGCGGCGTATTCAGCCGCGCTGAGAAGGCCAGTCATTTTGCGCTCCCGGTCACCTGGGCGACCTCACGTTTCAGCGTGGTGATGATGTCTTGCAGGGCCTGTTTCTCGTGCTCGTACATCGGTTGCAGCGGCGAACGCACACTGCCGGTGCGCAGGCCGTTCAACTCGCAACCGACCTTGATCGACTGGACAAACTTGCCGCTTTCCAGGAAGTCCATCAGGGGCATGAAGGCGCTCATGATCTTGCGGCCTTTATCGAAGTCCTTTTCCACCACGCAGGCTTCATACAAGGCCACGTGTTCGCGCGGGATGAAGTTCGAGCCGGCGCACACCCAACTGCGCGCGCCCCAGGCGAAGAACTCCAGGGCCTGGTCATCCCAGCCGCAGGACAGGCTGATGTTCGGGTATTCCCGCGCCAGGCGATGCACCTGGGCCATGTCGCCGGAGCTTTCCTTGATGGCGACGATGTTCTTGCTCTCGGCCACCGCCGCGAAATACTCCGGGCCCATGCTCACGCCCATGCGCGCCGGGTAGTTGTAGAGCATGATCGGCAGGTCGGCGGCACGGTCGACGGTCAACGCGTGGATGGCGTTTTCTTTCTCGGTCGGCAGCGCGTACGGCGGCGAACCCACCAGGATGGCATCGGCCTTGATGGCGCGGGCGGCCTTGGCGTATTCGACCGAGTCTTCGGTGCGGATGGCGCCGGTGCCGATCACCAGGGGCAAGCGTGTACCGATGACGTCCTTGGCCTGGGTCGCCAGCTCGATGCGCTCTTGCGAGGTATGGGCGTAATACTCACCGGTCGAACCACCGATGATGATGCCGTGCACCTTGGATTCGATCAGGTACTCGAGCACTTCAGCGAATGCCGCTTTGTCGATGTCACCGCTGGCGGTCAGGGGCGTGATTGCCGGGGTATAGATGCCTTCGAATTTCATGATTTGCTCTCCAACTGTCAGGGATGTTTTCAACTCAGCGGCTAACGAAAACCCAAAATCCAGGTGAACGAAAACCGTCTCGATCAGAAACAATCAGCCTCCATGGACGCGCCAATAGAACTAAAAACTTCCAATCAATGGTTTTAATTACTGGGTTATCTATAAGTTGTTACTTGATCAGCTTTCCTTTCCTGCCCGGCACTGACCCCACAGCAAGTTCATATTGACGCCCGCTGAAAGGATCGGCTCAGGCGGGTTTCTGTTCGGCCCCGGGGAGGACAGGAGAAAGTCCGTAAGATGACTGTTCTTGCCCGCCAGCCAATCGGCCAGCAATGTGCCCGTCACCGTTCCCCGGGTAACACCCAGTCCGTTGCAACACAGGGCGCCATAGACGTTATTGGCCAACTGGCCGAAGTGCGCCATGTGGTTTCTGGACAACGCCAGCGACCCGCCCCAGGTGTATTCGAAATTGACCTCGGGGAGCATCGGGAAGCGGCGTTCGAAAGACTCTATGTGGCGATGTTTGAACCGCTGCAGGTACTTCTGATGACTGCGGCCATCGGCATTGAAACTGAAGCTGTTGCGCACCAGCAGGCGATTGTCGGTTGTGCGGCGCAAGGTCGTGCCAAAAGGATCGGCGGGAATCACGCCCCAGTAAGGCAAGCCACCCAATCGCGCCTGCTCTTGTTCCGTCAGCGGCCGGGTCAGGCTCGCGTAGGTGAAAATCGGCAGCATGCGCCCTTTCAAAAAGCCGAAGCTCATGGCGAACGCGTTGTTGGTCAGGAGCAGTTTGTCCGCGACGATACGACCGTTGCTGTGGGTCAGAATGGTTTTTTCGCCGTACTCGACGCTCGTAATCGGGGTGTTTTCGTAAAGCGTGACGTTGGCGGGCAAGCTGTCGGCCAGGCCCTTGACCAGTGCCGCGGGCTGGATCAGGGCCGTGCCCGGGGTAAACAGGGCCTTGCGATAAAAGTGCGTGCCGATGTGATTCGGCAAGTCCTGCTCTTCGATCACCTGGTATTCCTGGCCCAGCTTGTCCAGGCCACGACGGTAGGCATCCAGCACCGCTATGCCTCTGTTCTCGATGGCGGCCTGGTACTTTCCACACAGGCGGAACTGGCAGTCGATGCGGTGTTTTTCAACAAGATCTTTCAGGATGGATTGACCCATCAGGTTCAATTCCATGCTGATTTTGGCGGTCTTGATATCACCGATATAGTCGTCGGCGCCGATATCGTGTGGCAGGTCAATGGCGAAGCCGGCGTTTCTGCCGGATGCGCCATAACCCACTTCCTGGGCCTCGATCAGCACAATCTCGTCATCAGGAAAATTCAGCGCCAGCTGACGCGCCGCCGCAAGTCCGGTGAAACCGGCACCCACCACGACCCAGCGGGCCGAGCGGTTGCCAGAGTGGGACGCACGGGCAACCCTGGGCTGGCTAAGGTGAAACCAGCCGCAAGTTGAATCATCTGCCGGTGTGTATTTGATCTTTGCCATTGTCGAGACCCGGGTTTTTTATAGTGCTATAAGCCGCCCGTCTGCATCGATCAAATCACTTCATGTGAAGCGTTCATGCAAGTAGAACCGGCGGCCTATCAAAAATTAATGGCGACTTCCAACCCTTCCGGTGCGGCGTATTCGGACATCCGGCGACGCGACAGTTCAAGGTGCGCCCGCACGATATCGCCCGCCAGGGCCGGGTCATGGTTTTCAATTGCGGCGATCATTTCGTCATGCTGCTGGGTCGCCAACTTCAGGTCTTCCTGCATATCAACGGTCGTTGGGTGGCGATAAAAAATCTTTCCCAGTCGCGCATGGTCGATCAACAACCGCTGCAGGCTCGGCATCAAATAAGCGTTATGCGCCATCTTGCCGATCTGCAAATGGAATTCATCGTTGTACAGCACGCGTTTTTCGACATCCTTTTCCTCGATGGCTTCGCGGAAACATTCCTGGATGCGCTTGAGTTCGGCAATCTCCGAGGGCCTTGCATGCGTCGCGGCCAGTTGGGTTGTCGCGATGTAGATCAAGGGGGCCGCCAGGAAAAAGCTGCGCAGCGATTGATAGTTCATCGACGACACGCGGGCGGCCCGATTCGCCTCGAGGTCGATGTAGCCTTCAGCTGCCATTTGGCGCATCAGCTCGCGCACCGGTGGACGGGAAAGCCCGAACTCGTCACACAAGGCCAGCTCGTCAACGACGGCACCGGGCGCCAGCTCCATGCTCAGGATACGGCGCCGCAGCGTCTCTCCCAGTACGGCCTTACGGTCAACAGGCAGTTCGGAGGAAGCTTGGGATTCGAGATCTTTCGTTGCCATGATGGAAACCTTACGGGTAAGTGAGCGTTGTCTACTACCTGTATTATCACTATAAAACAGCATTATTCTTTGTGTCTACAATTAATATACTAACCTTGAGCGCTGGTTATTTCACCAGCCTGACTTCCTTGGAGGGCCGATAGCCAAAATACGAGCTGTAGCACTTGCTGAAGTGGCTGGGCGAAACGAAGCCACAGGCCACCAGCACCTCGACCTGGGACAACTCCGTGTGCTGGAGCAGCCGGCGTGCCTCGGTAATGCGCAATTCCATGTAGTAACGCTGAGGCGTGGTGCCCAGTTGCTCCCTGAACAACCGCTCGAGTTGTCGGCGCGATCGCCCGGCGTAAACCGCCAGTTGCTCCAGCTCCAGGGGCTCCTCCAGGTTGGCGTCCATCAGCTTCACCACCTCACGCAACGGTGCGCTCACACAAATGTTTTCCGCTGGTTTTATGCGTCGGTAGCGAGATTCCTCAAACGCGAGGATGTCCTCGATACCCTCGACCAGCGCTTTGTCATGCAGGCCCTTGATCCAGTCCAGCGCCATGTGGAAGGCCCCCGACGGGCTGGACGCGGTGAGCCGGTCCCGATCGATCACGTAGGGCTCGCTGCTGACCTGGGTCGCCTTGCAGAACTCCGCCAGCGCCGGGCGATGTTCGGGGTGCACGGCGCAGCGATAACCCTCGAGCAATCCCGCGCGCCCCAGGAACCAGGCGCCATTCCACAAGCCGGCCAGGTTCACACCCAGCTCGGCGGCTTTTGCGAGCAGGCCGGTCAGCTCCTCCGACGCCTTCAGTTCCGTGCGGTAGCCACCGCAGATAACCAGCAGATCGAGGTCCTTGATCGCTGCGCAATCGATCTGGCTATCTGGCCGGATGACCAGGCCCAGGTCGCTGACCACCTCACCGTCGCTCATGCCGAACGTGCGGGAGGTGAACAGCTGGGGGCGCAGAAGATTGGCCGTGACCAGCGTATCCAGCACTTGCGTGAATGCCGGGAGCGAAAAGTGTTCGAGCAGCAGGAAGCCTGCTCGCACCGTTCGCGCCATGGCGTTGGGGTTGTCATTGAGATAGCGAAGATTTTTCCCCTTCATGCCTCCGCTAAATTGGCGTCGTTCGATCACGGGTCGATCTACTCTGTTACGTTCGAGAACACATCAAGCAAGCTGAAAGCCATGGCGCAGGGGATCGCGGTCGTCGACAAAAATGGTGTTGTGCCCGGTGATCTGCGCCCAGCCACCAATGCTTGGTCGAATACCCTCGAAGGCCCCGACCTTGACCGCCGCCTCGACTTTGCCTTCGAAGATGGTTCCGATCAGGCTTTCGTTGCGGTACGTCTCCCCCACCTTTAGCCGGCCCTTGCCGAACAACTGCGCCATTCGCGCAGACGTACCGGTGCCACCGGGAGACCGGTCAATGGCCTTGTCGCCGTAGAACACTGCGCCACGACCATCGGCCGCCAGCGTGTGCCCCTCGTCGCACCAGATGACGTGGTGAACGCCGCTGATCCTGCTGTTCTCGGGATGCACCGGGTCACTGACTTCAACCAGGGCCGCGCGCAGTTTCTGGCTCAGGACAACGATGTCGGCGCTGCTCAAGCCTTGCAGGCCGGCCCAGTTTTCCTGCGGCTCGACCACTGCGTAGAAATTGCCGCCGTAAGCGATGTCCACGACCAGTTCACCGACACCGGGCACCTCTACCACCACATCGGCGCTGTGCAGGTAACTGGCGACGTTGAACAGGCGAATCGAATCAACGTATTCGCCGTTCATGGTGTAGGCCACATCGACTCGCCCGGCAGGCGTCTCGATGGCCAGCGTGCCAGGTTCGCGCGGTGTGACCAGGCCTTCCTCGATCACCACGGTGGACATGCCGATGGTGCCGGCGCCACACATGGGCAGGCAGCCACTGACTTCGATGAACAATGCGCCGAAATCGCAGTCATCACGGGTGGAGGGATAGATGATCGCCCCCGACATCACGTCATGGCCCCGGGGCTCGAACATCAACGCGGTGCGAATCCAGTCATGATCACGCACGAAGATGTCGCGGCGTTCGGCCATCGAAACGGAGGGCAACAGCGGCCCGCCGCCTGTCACTACCCGCACCGGGTTCCCGCACGCATGGGAGTCCACACAAAAAAAGCTACGTCTCATTCTGAAAATCCCTAAACCAGTTTGCGTGGGGAATGACGCTGCAACGCGCCGCGCGACAGTCGATCCAGCAGCAGCGCCACCGCGACAATCGCCAGGCCCGCACGAAGACCCAAGCCCATTTCCATCCGGGTGAGGCCGCGAGTCACTTCGGCGCCAAGGCCGCCAGCACCCACCAGGCCCGCCAAAACCACCATCGCCAAAGACAGCAAAATGCATTGGTTGAGCCCCACCAGCAGCGTCGGCGCTGCAGTCGGCAACTCGATCTTGAACAGGATTGCCCTGGGCGAAGCACCGATGGCCTGCCCCAGCTCAAGGAACTCCTTGGGCAGTTGCTTGAAGGCCAGGGTCGTCAGCCTGAGCATCGGCGGGATGCCATAGACGATGGTGGCGATGATTGCCGGTACGCGACCCAGGCTGAACAGCATCACCGCGGGAATCAGGTAAACCCAAGGCGGAACGGTCTGCATGATGTTGAGGATCGGCAGGAATGCGTCATCCACCTTCTTTACACGCGCGGCAAGCACACCGAGCGGAAACGCGATGGCAACCGAGATCAGCACGGCCACCGAGACCAGCGCGATGGTTTGCATCGACGCCACCCAAAGCCCGGAGAACAAGCAAAATGCCAACATCAAGGCAGAAAACACCGCGACTTTCTTGTTGGCGAAAAAGAACGCCAGCAACGCCACACCGCCGATCATGGCGTAGGGATGCGGCGCCAGCAGCGCCCCTTCAACGCCGCCGAGTACGGCTTCGATGACCTGGCTGATGACCTTGAACAAGCCATGCAGATTAGCGTTCAGCCAATCGACCGCAGGCGCGAGGAATTCACCAGGAGAGAAATGGATTTCTGCAGTACTCATTGGGAGTCTCCCATCCGGGACCGCGCAGCGCTCTGCGCCAATCGATCGAGGATCATGGTCAGGATCACGATGGCAATGGCCGCGTTGATCGACTTGGCGATATCCAGTGTGCGAACGGCGCCGTAGATCGATTCACCCAGGCCACCTGAACCGACAATGCCGGCGATCACCACCATGCCGAAGGCCATCATCAGGCTTTGGTTCACCCCTGCCATGATGCTGGGCATGGCGAACGGCAAGCGGATCTTGAAGAACATCTGCCACCCGGTGACGCCGCTGGCCTCCCCTAGCTCGATAAACTCCTTGGGCGTCATTCGAATCCCCAGGGAGGTCAGGCGCATGGCGGGTGGCACGGCAACGATAAAGGTCGCCAACAGGGCGGTGGCCGTGCCATAGCCCAGCAGCGCGATGGCCGGAAGCAGGTAGATGTAGGGCGGCATGGTTTGCACCAGATCCAGGAACGGATCCACCACTCGATCAAAGGACGGAGTGAGCCCGGCCAGCACGCCCAATGGTATGGCGACCACCAACGCGAGCACGGTGGCGGTCAGCACCAAGGCAAGGGTACTGACGGTTTCCGGCCACAAGCCAATGACGTCACAGAACAACAACGCCAGGCCTGTAAGAATCGCGAACCGCACGCCAACGGCCCGCCAGCCAATCAGGGCCATGACGATCGCGATGACGTAATACGGTGGATAGGCAATGCACCATTGCACGCCTTCAAAAATTCCCTTCAGCGCCGTATTGGCCGTGTCGAACACAAACTCGCCGTTGTCCATCAGCCATTCAAGGCTCGAGTCGATGACCGCGTCGAATTGATTGGAAAAGTCAGGGATGCTCATGTCGAGGCCTCCAGAACCGTGCCTGCAGGTGCTTGCGCGAATTCGTTCGGAATGCCTTGAACGCCGCGCAGCAGGTCCCGTGGCGTGATGATGCCGACTACCGCGCCGTTATCCACCACGGCAAGGGCATCGCGCTCGGACTTCATGGTCAATCCGATGAGCTCGTTGATGTCGGCGTCGGGTGTGGTTTTCGGGAGTCGGGCGATGTCACAGCCCGGGTTGGCCACTTTGAACGGCTCGACCGGTGTCATGACCGAATGCGCCCGCACCAGATGCAACCTGGAAATGCCCGCCACAAACTCCGCGACGTAATCGTCAGCCGGATTGAGCACGATCTCCTCGGCCGTACCGACTTGAATGATCGCGCCGTCCTTCATGATCGCGATGCGGTCGCCGATGCGAATCGCTTCATCCAGGTCGTGGGTGATGAACACCGCCGACTTGCCCAGCTCCTTGGTCAGCTGGCGGAACTCATCCTGCAGCTGTCGACGAATCAGGGGGTCAAGCGCACTGAACGGCTCGTCCATCAGGATCACTTCAGGGTCCGCCGTGATCGCCCGCGCAAGGCCGACACGTTGTTGCATACCGCCGGACAACTCGGTGGGATATCGCGACATCCAGTCACTCAGGCCAACCTTGGCCAAGGCCTGCTCGGCCACCTTGTAACGCTCGGCCTTGCCGACGCCCTGCACTTCCAGGCCAAACGCGGTGTTTTCCAGGACCGTGCGGTTAGGCAGCAGTGCCACGCTTTGAAAGACCATGCCGATATGACGCGCCCTCACCTCTCGCAGCTGCGCCGCATTCAAGGAAGAGAGTTCTTTGCCCTTGACCACGATCTTGCCGGCACTGGGGGTGATGAGCTTGTTCAACAGCCTGATGAGGGTAGATTTGCCACTGCCGGACAAGCCCATGATGCAGAAGATTTCTCCTCGGCGAACCTGGAGACTGACGTCGGAGACGCCGACCACGCAACCGTAGTTTTGCAGGATCTGAGTCTTGGTCAGCCCCTGCTGAACGACGGCATTCATCGCTGCAGGCGCGGCTTTACCGAAGATTTTCCAGACTGACTGGCAATCTATCAGCACTTCGTTGGTGTCAATTTTGGCCGTTGTCATTTTTATAACCCGTGAACCAGTTTTCTGGTTTCTCTATTGAATCAAAGGGCGGCAGTGGCGAAGAAAAGAGACGCTGTTTATTTCTTTATGTTTTCCCAACGCTTCAACAGCTCAGCGTTTTTAACTGTCCAGTCTTGAATGGCCTGATCCATGGTCTTGCCATCCTTCACTTCGCTGTTGATCGCCGTGATATCGCCCAGGGGCACGTATACGCTTGCGATCACTTCGCGCGCTTTCGGGTACTCTGCCGAGAAGCCTTTATGACCAATCCAGTAGTAACCCTGTGCTGGAGGGAAAATGGCTTTTGGATCCTTGAGGAACTTCAGGTCAAACTTTTGCACCATCCACGACGGTTCCCAAATCGTTACAACAACCGGTTCTTTACGATCGACTGCCGATTTCAGGGCGGCGGTCATCGCAGCGGTACTGCCTTCCAGCAGTTTGAGCTTGAGGCCGTAGCCGCTGACGGCGTTGGTCGCATCGCTCATCAGGCCAGACCCGGGCTCGATGCCGACGATCTTGCCGCCCAGCTTGTCGGCGTTGTCGTTCAGCTGGTCGATCGAGTCGATATCAACATACTTGGGAACGGCAAACCCCTGGTAAAGCCCGAAGGACACCGGGGACAGTTTTTCCAGGCGGTTCTTGTTCTTGTTCCAGTAGTCCTGCGCCGCATAGTCGGTTTGGGAAGTGAGGATCTGAATGTCGCCTTTGCTCAGTGCAGCGTAAGCAATGCCCCACTCGGAAAACTCAATGACTTTCACCGTGTAACCAGAATCTTCAAGTACTTTTTTGGTGATTCCGGTAATAGGCGTCAAGTCTTCCCAGGATAATGTGCCCATGGTGATGGTTTTTTCTTCTGCATGAACAGGCAAACACATCATGCCCGCCACAGCGACTGCGCAGATTGCCTTCCAAATCTTCTTCATGGCCTTCCTCGATCTACGATTGGAACTTGTTATATTAACTTCCAGAAACAGAAGTCCGTGGTGTACAACAGTAAGTCCACCCTCTATTACAGGTAATTCCTGTCATTCCCTGACTGATTTAAACTTATTGCCTTCAGCTATTTCGACTTCACTTTTATTGAGCCTTGGCGTGAGTTTGGCCGGGATCAATATAATTAAAGACTAGATAGGCGGCTCTGCGCTCATTGCAGGAAATGTTGGCTTTTGCGTGCTTTCGCGAGAAAGCTGAAAATGCCTGATCACCGGGGCGGTTGCGGGGTGTCTTTTCAGTACCCGGTTCCGGGGTGAGGAAACGACGCTTCAGGTCGTTTTGAGTGTTCTGGTTGTTCTTCACTACGCTCTCCCAAGGTCGCCTTTACAGCGCCTCCGGCTTGGTGTGGAGTCCAGATTCGCACGCGTTGAGCGCACCGTCAACGCTTAGTATTCTCTATGTATACAGACAGAATACTGTTGATATTCACATAGAATTATTAAATATTCGTTTTGAAACAATGACTTGTGATTTTTCTGTCAGTTTTTATGGTCGCTAACAGGAATGTTTGTTGTCGTGAATTGAACGCTTTTTTCGTGTCGATTCTGGGTGCTCGGCGGTTGAGGCAGTCTGGGGGCGTCATGGTGGCGGTCTTGTGCGACATGCCAGGCTGAAGCACTGGGGTGTATATCCGTTGCTGCGGTAACGGCTACTTATGGTTCCGCTTTTACAGCGGCTCACTTTTGAAAGAGCCCAAAAGTAAGCAAAAGGCTCTTGCCCCACCACTCGGTGCCTCGCTAGGGCTCGGCATGCCCTCACTCCGGCATTGCTCC
>NZ_JAAVXC010000065.1:0-6169 GCF_013416725.1 Pseudomonas sp. SbOxS1 | reverse complement strand
CGAACGCCAGGGGCAAGAGCCCTTGGTTACTTGGGGCTTTTCCAAGTGACTCGCTGTAAGAGCGAAACCATAAGCGGCCGTTACCGCAGGAATGGATATGTACACCTGAAAGAGAATGGTCGGCTGTCAGGACGCCTTCGCCGGCAAGCCTGGCTCCTACAGTAGGAGCGAGTACTGCCGTGAGAGATTGGTTGGCTATCAGGCCGTCTTCGCCGGCAAGTCGGATCGCCGCACCGCTGGCTCCTGCAAGGTCTGCGCAGTGCAGGATGGCCTTTGTCGGATCAGGCACCCGGTTGAGTCGCGCCGTCTATCATTGATTGCCTGGCATCAAGCCTGAAGGCCGTTTTTCTGATTCACCTGACATTGCACTGAACCTCAATTCAATCAGGAGATCATCATGAACCAGCTCGACAAAGTCCTGTACACCGCAAAAACCCACACCACCGGCGGGCGGGACGGCGCCTCGCGCAGCTCCGACGGCATCCTGGATATCAAGCTGTCGTCCCCGGGCGCAGGCGGCGGTGGTACCAATCCCGAGCAGTTGTTCGCCGCCGGTTGGTCAGCCTGTTTCATCGGCGCGATGGGCGTGGCTGCCAAGGAACTAAAGGTTGCACTGCCCAAGGATGTGGCCGTCGACACCGAGGTGGACCTGGGTACCAATGAAGGCGGCTATCTGCTGCAGGCGCGGCTGAATGTGAGCCTGCCGGGACTGGATCGCGAAACCGCACAGAAACTGGTCGACACCGGTCACAAGTACTGCCCGTATTCCAAGGCCACCCGCAACAACATAAACGTCACGCTGAAGTTGGTCTGAGTTGAAATAACAAACGGTCTTGGCGACAGTTTTTGGCAATGTCGCCAAGACTTGCAAAATATTCAGTAATCAATAATCGGATCCACTGAATAGTCTGACTGTTCAATCGAGCAGGAAATAAATGAGAGCCTGCTATCGATCTGGCCTATTGCTCATATGGCAACTAGTGGATCCAATTGTCTACGTCGATGTTCATGTAAATCAACCAGCTCAGTTGGAATGGGCCTCAACGCGCTAGTTGCTGGCTGATTACCTGTGCCGAGGATCCCCGTGGGCGCTACCGCTTGTCGGTGCGCTGGTTAAAAAATGAACATTTGCGGCCTGCGGGCCTCAGATTCTGCAGCACGTCATCCATGGCCTGCACTCGCAATCGAAAACAAGAAGTGGAAATAGAACCTCAAATGCAGTGAATGCAGATGGGGATTTTTTTACCCGAAAATTGAGAGGTAGTCACTAAGCTGTCATCAATTCCCTAACTGACTGGATAGGATTTCGATAATAAACCTATTGGTCAGTTTTCTTGTATGAGCAAGGTCGTGCAGAAAAACATTCTGCTGATTGGCCGATCTGAACTATCTAACAAGGTGGAGAGATACCCGTGGCGATAAACACAATTATGAGCCTGATCGAACATAAAGAATTTATGGAGTTATTGCGGCTGGGCGTTGTTTACATTCATTTGCTCGCCTGTTGCGTGGCGATTGGTCTAGTGCTGACCAGTGATATTGCAATGGTCAGGGATATGTTGAAACGCAAAGTGCTGACTCAACATGACAATGCACACATGGAAAGTCTTCAGAAATCTGTCGTGATGGCATTGATCGGTCTATGGGTGACGGGCGCTGCCATCATCGGCATCGACTACCTCGGCAAAGGCACGGAGTACTTCATGAATCCGAAGCTTCACGCCAAGGTGATCATTGTCGTGCTGCTGACCTATAACGGCATCCTGCTGCACCGACTGGTGTTGCCGGCCCTGCAAAAGGCAGGCTCCTTGCTAGAACTCGGATTCAGCGCCCGGATGCTGGCCCTGTTTTGTGGTTCGCTGTCGGCGGTATCGTGGATGTATGCCGCCATGCTCGGCGTCGGCCGTCCGTTGGCCTGGAAATACTCCCTCTCCGAACTGTTGATGGCGTACCCGGTTCTGATCGTGCTCGGCTTCTTGACGATGCTGGTATTGACTGAGCGAGCCAAGCGCCACAACACGGCTATCACGCCGCAATGGACGACGGCTGGCGCGCACTGACTCAGTGATGCGCGAGCGCTGAAGTAAAAAGGTCCTGGCGGCAGATTTTCGGGAGCAACGTCGCCAGGACCTGAAAAGCGTTCCTGTCATTGCGCTGTAACGGGTAACGGGGCAGGACCGATCCACTTCGTCACGGTCGGTGCCTGCCACTGCTCAAGCGCATCAATCAGTGCTACCGGATCAGTATCGAACAACAGCATCTCGCTGTGCTCGGTCTTCATGAAGGCTTCAGCCACGGCGTGGTCCAGAAGGCTGCGCAGCGGATTGAAAAAGCCGCCGATGTTCAGGCAGGCGACGCCTTTTTGGTGTTCGCCCAGTTGCGTCAGCGTCGCCACTTCAAACAACTCTTCAAAGGTCCCCAGACCGCCGGGCAATGCAATGAAGGCATCGGCGTATTCGCTCATGCGCGACTTGCGGCTGCGCATGTCCTGCGTCACTTCATGCCGGGTCAGTCCTTGATGCAGATGCCCGAGATCGAACAAATGGCGGGGGATGATGCCAACCACCTCGCCGCCCTCGGCGAGTACGGCGTCGGCCATCACGCCCATCAAGCCCTTGTCGGTACCGCCATACACCAGGCGCAAGCCGCGCCTGGCGATTTCCCGGCCGAGGGCCTGGGCGCCTTCGACATAGTCGGGGTTGAGGCCGTAGTTGGAGCCGCAGAACACGGCAATGCTGCGCAGGGGAGAAGCGATCGTCATGGTGTTTTCCTGGGTGTGATTCAGGCGGGCATTGGCGCGCGGCTGGAAAAATACAGCGCGCTTTCCTGCGCGGTTTTTTCTCGGGTTGCGCTCAACGCATGGGGTTCTTGCCCGGTGCCTTCTACTGAGAAAAACTTCACGTCGAGCAAGCCGATACTCGCCAGTACGGCCTCCAGCCACGGCCGCAGAAAGTCCGGTTGCCGGGCGTTGACGCCGGTGAAGGTGCTGCCTGAGGCGACGGCGATGAACACTGGCCGGTCGCGCAAGGTGCCGACCTTGCCCTCAGGGGTGATACGAAAGGTTCGATCGGTCTGGATCACATGGTCGAGCCAGGCCTTCAGCGCCGAAGGCACCATCAGGTTATGCATGGGGGTGGCGATCACCACACAGTCGGCGCTTTCCAGCTCGCGGATCAATTGTTCGGACTGCAACAGGGCGCCTTTGGCGGCGGGAGCATGGGACGGATCGCGGCGTTTGCCCACGGCTTCGGCATAGTCGGCATCGACATGCGCAAGCCCTGTGACCCCGCGCTCGGTGATGATGAAATCACAGCCTTGATGGCTATCGATCAATTGGTTGATGAGGGTTTGCGAGAGCCGATAACTCTCGGAGGCTGTCCCTCGCGGGCTGCAGATCACGCGCAGTATTTTCATGGGACCCTTTGATGTTCGTTGAAGACCAGGTCTACATGATGGAGTCGCTTGGCCCCGCGACAAAGAGCCAAGAATGGCTTGCGTGTGTGGGCCATGGAGCTGGGTTCAGAGCAGCGCCAGGATGTGTTGTCCAAGCTGTTCGGCACTGGCTTGCGAGGCAATGTTGGCGAAGCCGAGCAGCAAGCCGCAATGGGTAGGCGGGCCGATGCAACATTCGCTCAAGGCTTCGGCGTAAATGCCTGCATGCAGCAGGCGCTCAACCAGTGCGCGGTCGGATTGAGGCCGGGTCAATCGCAGAATCAGGTGCATGCCGCCCGGTTGGGCGTCGATGTGAATGTGATCACCCAAGGCATTTTTCAGACCTCTGACCGCCGCCTCCCGGCGCTCGCCGTAGAGTTTGCGCATGCGCTGGATATGCCGCGCGAAATGGCCCTCGGTGACAAAGGTGGTGACGATGGCCTGGGTGAGCTCCGGACACCCGCCGAGGAAGGTCTGGCTGACGTGTTCGAAGCGTTCCACCTGCGCCAGCGGCACCACCAGGTAAGCCAGGCGGATGCCGGGAAACAGCACTTTGCTGAAGGTGCCGGCGTACAACACGCGTCCGTCGCGATCCAGGCTCTTGAGTGCGGGCAGCGGACGGCTGACGTAACGGTACTCGCCGTCGTAGTCGTCCTCGATGATCCAGGATCGCTCCCGACCAGCCCACTCCAGCAGTTGCAGGCGCCGCGGCAACGACAATGACATGCACAAGGGGCTTTGATGGGCCGGAGTAACCACCGCCGCGCGGGCGTCAAGTGAACCGCTCACGCCTTGCGCGACCTGCATGCCGTCCTGGTCCACCGCAACGGGTTGCACCGCGATCTGCAGATACTCGAGCAATTGCCGGGTAGGGGTGTAACCGGGGTTTTCGACTAGCACGCAATCGCCTGGTTTCAGCAGGGCGTGGACGATCAGCGTCAGGGTGTTGCGATAACCCGAGGTGACGAACACCTGCGAAGGTTGGCAATCGATGCCACGCGCCATTTGCAGGTAGCTGGCGATCGCACTGCGCAAGGATTCCAGGCCGTAGGCCGATGGATTCGCCATGTCCGCGACCCCGGTGGCGCGCACGCATCGAGCGCCGATCTGCGCCCAGATCTTGCGTGGAAACGCATCCAGCGCCGGCAAGGCCATTTGAAAGGGTAGCATTGGCGCCTTATGCCGGACCGAGGTGCCGGCGAGCGGGTTGAAGGCGTGTTCGTCACGGCGCGAGTCTGTCCTGAGCGTGAGCCCTGCCGCCACCACCGTGCCGGCCTGACCACGGGACTGGATATAACCCTCAGCCGCCAGCAACGAATACGCGGTATCGATGGTGCCCCGGGCCAGCCCCAGCTCTTTTGCCAGCGCCCGGGCCGCGGGAATGCGCGCGCCGGGCGCGAGTACGCCGTCGCTGATCGCCGCGCGAAACCGCCAGTAGATTTGCCGGTAGATCGGCTCCTTCGAGGCGGGGTCGAGGGGAGACAGCTTGTTGATGGGGCTGGTCATGGACGCACTCTGGGGCAAACACCTTGGTTGCCGGCATGAACAATGATCCTACAAGCCATCATGACCTGCCTCCTAGATCCATGAATCATCTTGAGGACCAGGCCATGAAGGCACCGCGCCTGAGCAAACATGGCCCAGCACAGAAGCCAAAACATGGATCTTCAACCATAGACCAAGCAGCCTCAGGATGCAGTCCTTCACACAGCCAACTCAAGGACTCATCATGACTTCGCGAATCAACTACGCCAGCGCTTCCCCTGAAGGTTTCAAGGCCTTCGGCAACGTCTACGGCTATCTGCAAAAGAGCGTTCTGCCCACCGAGCTCATAGACCTGGTCTACCTGCGGGTGTCGCAAATCAATGGCTGCGCGTTTTGCATCGACATGCATTCGCGCGATTTGCTCAACCTGGGTGTCGCGGCAGAGAAGCTGGTGCTGGTGCCGGTGTGGCACGACGCCGGGAATCTCTTCACCCAGCGTGAACGCGTGGCGCTGGCCTGGGCCGAAAGCGTCACGCGGGTCGCCGAAACCGCTGTTCCCGATGCCATTTATCAGGCCGCGGCGGCCATCTTCAACGAGAAGGAACTGGCGGATCTCACTTACGCCATTGCCTTGATGAACGCGTTCAACCGACTCGGCGTGGCATTCCGCTCGACACCGGCGGCGGCTGAAAAAGCCTGATCGACACAATCTCTCGCCTGGCTTCGAGGTCCGGCGAGACCCTCTGAAGGAGTTGTGACACATGGCCTGGGCACTATTGGGTATCGCCGGCATTCTGGAAATCGCCTTCGCCTTCTACATGAAGGGCTCCGAAGGTTTCACACGATGGGTTCCCGGTGTCTTGACGGTCGTCACCGGGCTGTCGAGCGTCTTCCTGCTTTCACTTTCGCTGCGCACTTTGCCGGTGGGCACGGCCTATGCGGTATGGACCGGCATTGGCGCGGCAGGCACTGCGATTGTCGGCATGGTGGTGCTCGGAGACTCCACGGCACCCCTGCGCCTGGTTTGCATCGGGGTGATTTTGGCGGGGGTCGTAGGGCTTAAAGTGGTGTCTGCGAACTGAGGTTTGATCTTCTTGCTGCCTTACACCCTGAGCCTGTCCGTCAACGTCAAGGTCAATGTCTGTGGGCGATTGTTGTTTGAGTACATATCCGTTGCTGCGGTAACGGCCTCCTATGGTTTCGCTCTTACATCTATGGTTACCCCCTTTTCTGCAATACTGTTTTTGATGCG
>NZ_JAAVXC010000064.1:0-19890 GCF_013416725.1 Pseudomonas sp. SbOxS1 | reverse complement strand
GGGCATGCCGAGCCCTAGCGAGGCACCGAGTGGTGGGGCAAAGCCTTTTGCTTACTTTTCGGCGTTTGGAAAAGTGAGTCGCCGTAAGGGCGAAACCCTAGGTGGCCGTTACCGCAGCAATGGATATGTACTCCGTCCCCCCCAATCCAGTGTGTTTAGTCGGTATGCCGCACAACACTATCCACTCAACAAAAAACGCCGCTGCTCCGAACCTGGAATCAGCGGCGTCAATGGTAAGCGTGTAGCGCTATTTATAATGTTGCTCGTAGACGGCAACCTGCTCCGGCGTGATCAACTGAAAGGGCACCCAGACATCCGTCTCGACCGGCTCACCCTTGACCATCTTGATCGCCGCTTGCAATGCGCTGGCCGCCTGGGCCTTGGGGTCCTGGAAAACCGAGGCAACCAGCATCCCGCGCTTGATCGCCGCCAGTCCGTCGGGCAGGCCGTCGATGCCGACAATCGCAATCTCGCCCCTGGTTTTACCGGCCTGCTGCAGTGCCATGGCGGCGCCGATGGCCATCTCGTCATTGTTGGCGACGATGGCATCAAAACTGGTACCGGCCAGCAGCCAGTTACTGGTCAGGTCCATGCCTTTGTTGCGCTGCCATTCGGCGCTTTGCTGTTCGACAATCTTGATTCCGGGATAGTCCTTGAGCACCTGCTTGACGCCTTCGGTGCGGTCGTGCGTGGCGTTTTGCGCGAGGTCGCCCATGATGATCGCGAGGGTGCCTTTGCCCCCCAGTTTTTCTGCCAGGTAGCGCATTTGCAGTTGACCGGCCTCGATGTCGTTCGACGCCACGGTGACAACGCCTTTGGGCAGCACGCGTTCGTCCGGGTGGCGGTTGACGTAGACCAGTGGCGTCTGCGCTTCGACGGCGGCGCGGGTCATGTTGGCGGTGGCGGCGGTGTCTACCGGCAAGACGATCACCGCATCGACTTTCTGGTTGAGAAAGCCCTGGACCTGGTTGAGCTGGCGAACCACATCGCCTTGGGCGTCCTCGAACTGAATCTGGATGCCGTCCTTTTTCGCGGCTTCCTCCAGGCCGCTACGGACATAGGTCATGAAGTTGTCGTCGACCCTGGCGATGCTGACACCGACGCGATAACTGGCGGCGGCCCATTGGCTGAAGACGAGTAGCAGCGTGGCAAAAAGAAGTGAGCAGCGACGCATGATGGTTTTCCTTTTGTTGTTATCAGTCGACATTCATCAAGTTCAAGTTGCTGGCGCGCTCGGAATCAACGTCTGAGCGCGCCGCAGGTTCCTCACTCCAGCGTGAACGCTTGCCGGAAACGTTCGAGTGCCGCTTCGCTGTCGCCGCTGGCCCAGCCCTCCAGCCCGACGACACCGGTGTATCCCATGCCGAACAAGGCTTTGGCAATGGCCGGGTAATGGATTTCGCCGGTGCCCGGTTCCATGCGCCCGGGCACGTCAGCGACCTGGATTTCGCCGATGGCGCTACCGGCGCGCTGGATCAGTTCGATCAGGTTCCCTTCGCCAATCTGCGCATGGTAAAGGTCCAGGTTCATCTTCAAATGCGGGCTGCCCACGGCCTCGATCAACGCCAGGGTATCGTCGGCGCGGGCGAACGGCGTGCCGGGGTGGTCCACCTCGGTATTGAGGTTTTCCAGCAGGAACACCCGGCCGGCGTCTTCGCCCAGGCGAGCGATTTTTTCCAGGGTCTTGCAGGCGCTCAACCACATGCGCCCGGTGGTGTGAGCCACGGGTTTTACTGGCAAACCTTTATCGCCCAGGCCCGTGCCATGCAGGTTGAGACTCGGGCAATTCAGTTGGGCGGCAACGGCCAGGGATTCACGTGCGCTGTCGAGCAGGTGCTGGATGTCGTCGGGATCGGTCAGGTTGCCCGAGATGTAACCCGTCATGGAGGTGAAATCAGCGCCGGTGGCGACAAGCGCCGGGATGTCTTTGTGCGTCCAGTCCCAGATTTCGGCGCTGAAGCCCAGCGCGTGAATGCGTTTGACCCGTTCGGTGAACGGCAGGTCGAGGAACACCATTTCGGCACTGATCGCCAGTTTGAATGGAATGAAGCTCATGAGTGGGCTCCTTGTACGCGCACCGCCTTGCCTTGCTGGAAGGACTCGATACACGCCCGGGCAATGGCCAGTGCCGCGCGGGCATCTTCACCGCTGGCGAGTGGTTTTTCGCCGCTGCGCAGGCAGTCGACGAAATGGTTGAGCTCGGCCACGTAGGCATCACGCAGCAGGTCGGTGTCCAGGCGCAGGGTGTCGGCCTGGATGCCATTGGCCAGGTAGCGAACCAGGTCAGAGTCATTGACGCTGCCCATGCTCAGCATGCCGGCGCTGCCGAACACTTCGCCCCGAACGTCGTAGCCATACACCGCCTGGAAATTTGCCTCGGCGGTGGCGATGGCGCCGTTGTCGAAACGGATCGTGACCACAGCGGTGTCGAGCAACCCCTTGTCCTTGAACTCTGGAGCGATCAGGGCATCGGCCATGACAAACACCTCGACCGCTTCGGCACCGGGATTGAGGTAGCGCAGGGTATCGAAGTCATGGATCAGGGTTTCAAGGAAGATCACCCACTGTGGTGAGGCGGAGGGATTGTTCAGGGCCGGATCGCGGGTCAGCGAGCGCAGCAACTGCGGCGTACCGATCCGGCCGGCGACCACATCCAGGTGGGCGGTGCGGAAGCTCTTGGCAAAGCGGCGGTTGAAGCCGACCTGCAATGTCACTCGCGCATCGGCGGCCGCAGCGATGGCACGGTCGGCTTCGTCCAGGGTAATGGCCATGGGTTTTTCACAGAACACGCCTTTGCCGGCGCGGGCCGCACTGATCACCAGTTCGGCATGGCTGCGGGCCGGGGCGGCGATCAGTACGCCGTCGATTTGCGGGTCATCGAGCAATTGCTGAGGATCGGTGTAGATCCGCTCCACACCCAGCTCTGCGGCGAGGCGAGCGGCCTGGCCTGGTGTCGGGTCGGCGATGGCAGCCAGGCAGGCACCGGGAATGTGCCGGGCGGCCGTCAGGCCGTGAAAGCTGCCCATGCGGCCGGCGCCGATCAGACCCAGGCGGATGATCTTGGATGTACTCATGAAATGACTCCCTTTTATTGTTGTGCAATGACTCGACAGCAGGAATGTCCTTGCTGGTACAGAGTCGGGGAGCAAGCGCTGTGCCAAGACTTAAGTGTTTGATATTTAAGGAGTTAATAAACAGTTCTGGAAATGCGTGTTCAGTCTGATGACATGTCTATACTGACATGTCAAAAACGTGAACATAGGAGCGAATGGTGATCCCGCAGCCAATGGCCTTCAGCGAGCAAGACCTCGATTACATTACGGCGCTCGGTCCGGCGTCGTTAAGCGAAGGCCCCATCGCTGCGCTGGAGCAAGCCTGGCTGGCGTGCCTGGGTGGGCGCACCGACCGACCGGCCGGGGTCAGGCAGGCTATTTGGGATTCCTGGTTGCGCAGCGTCCGTGCCGGCCTCGATCCCGATGATGGCCAATACCGTTTTGTCGCCCCCGACGTGCTGGCAGCAACGCTGGCGGCCAATCGTGTGTTGATCACCGCGGCGGCGGAGGTCATGCGCGGGTTGCTCGCCTACAACCCCCGGGGCCATATCAATCTGACCGATGCCGACGGGACGACGCTGTATTTCTGCGGCCTGGACCTCACGCCGGTGGGCAGCTGGCTGCTGGAGTCGGTACAGGGCACCAACTGCACAGGGCTGGCGCTTGCCGAAGACCGCTTGATGTATGTGCTGGCCGAAGAGAACTTCGGTGTCGGCCTGCGTCGACGGCGCATGCATTGTGCCGCCGCGCCGATCCGCGATGCCCAGGGCAGGACACTGGCCATGCTGACCCTGACCGCAGAGCCCGGCTGGTTCCATTTCCATACCCTGGGCACCGTCCAGGCCGCCGCCGAAGCGGTTTCGCGGCAGATGGCGCTGCAGGCTTTGCTGGAAGAACAACAAACCGTGCTTGAAGTGCTGAACGAGGGGCTGGTGGTGCTGGATGAGCGCGGCTGCATCAAGGCGCTCAATCGCTATGCCCGGCAATTGTTTCGCGTGGGCCTGGAGTTGCTCGGTAGTCCGTTCCAGCGCCTGGGCCGTAGCGATCTGACCAGCGAAATTCTGCTGCGTGGCGGGGCAGGGCAGCAGCAAGAAGGGATACGGGACCTCGATTGCACTTTCGAGCTGCATGATCGCAGCCTCCTGGCCTGCCTGGTGTCCGTGTGCCCACTGGAGCAGGGCGGGCGCATCGTTTCGCTGCGCGAGAACCGACGCATCCGGGAAATTACCCGGCGGATCATCGGCACTCAGGCCAGCTACACCTTCGAAACCATTCAGGGCAATTCGAGAGCGATTCAGGATGCGTTGCACTTGGGAAGGATCGCCAGTCGCAGTGACTCGACCACGCTGATCCTGGGCGAAAGCGGCACTGGCAAGGAGTTGTTCGCCCAGGCGATTCATAACGGCAGTGACCGCTGCGGTGGTCCGTTCGTGGCGGTCAATTGCGGGGCCATTCCGCGAGATCTGGTGCAGAGCGAATTGTTCGGGCATGTCGAGGGCGCCTTCACCGGATCGGCCCGTGGTGGTTCGGCCGGCAAGTTCGAATTGGCCGATGGCGGAACGATCTTCCTCGATGAAATCGGTGACATGTCGTTTGATGCCCAGGTCAGCCTGCTGCGCGTCTTGCAGGAAGGCGAGGTGACGCGGGTGGGCGCGAAAAAATCGCAGCAGGTGAACGTGCGCATCATCGCCGCCACTCACCGCAACTTGAGTCAGGCAGTGGCCGAGGGGGCTTTTCGTGAGGATCTTTATTACCGGCTGAATGTGTTGAATCTGACAGTTCCGCCACTGAGGATGCGTCGCGAGGACGTGCCCTTGCTGGCGCAACATTTTCTGGGTCGTTGCGCACGTTCACTGCGCAAATCGGTGCAGGGCATCTCGCCAGAGGCGCTGGATATTCTCTCGGCCTACCACTGGCCGGGTAATGTTCGCGAGCTGGAAAACACCCTTGAACGGGCGACCAACCTGGCCGTGACCGAACTGATCCAGCCGGCTGATCTACCGCTTGAAATCAAGCAAAGGCCGCGGCCGTCTGCGCCGGGAAGCCTGCCCGAACCCCGGGCCGCACTGGACCTTGGTTCCCATGAAATGAATGCGATCATCGCGGCCCTGAAGGATACCCGCGGCAACATTCGACTGGCCGCCAGGCAGCTGAATGTGTCCCGTGGCGGGTTGTACAACAAGATGAATCGGTTCGGCCTGAACGCCGAGGTTTTTCGTTCGGGCCCCAGCCTGTGACGGGGCAAGAAAATCAAAAGCCAAAACGAGGCGAGGCGGCCTTAAAACCGACCTGATCGGGAGCCGTACGCAATTCCCTGTAGGAGCCAGCGGTGCGGCGATCCGACTTGCCGGCGAAGAACGATAACGCGGTACAACAAACACACCGCAGCGCCTGGTTCGCCGGCAAGCCTGGCTCCTACAGGGGATTAGGTACCCCCGTAAAAGTCAGGTCGGCTTTAAGGCCGCCTCGCTTTTGCTTTGGATCTGGGCGACCCACGGAGCAATGCCGGACTGAGGGCATGCCGAGCCACAGCGAGGCACCGAGTGGTGGGGCAAGAGCGTTTGGTTACTTTGCGCCGGGCGGCGTTCCGTTTTTCAAAGTCACCCGCTGTAAAAGCGGAACCATAAGTGGTCGTTACCGCAGCAATGGATATGTACTCAGACAACAATCTCCCAGAGGCTTTGACGCGGCATGGATCAACGGTGGTAGAGGCGCCGATGGCTCAGGGCGTGACAGAGCCGCTCCCCCTTCATCCTCGAGCGTTTTCCGAGGTCATGATCTGCAACGGAATATGAACCCGATGCCGAACCGGATCGAAGTCCGGCGTGGTCTGCAGTTCCACCAGCAAATCCACCAGCGCCGCCGCCAGCAATCGCGGCTGGGAGTCGATGACCACGCTGATCAAGCCCTGAGCCAGGGCCTGGCGCGACAGCTCGGTGGATTCCTGCAGGATGCAACAGAGATTCGGCCGCTTCGGCAACTGCGACAAGGCACTGATGATGCCGTCGCCGCCCCCGCCGACCACGCACAATCCCCGCAAGTCGTCATGGCGCGCCAACAGTTCCAGCGTGGCTTCTTCGGTGACGTCACAGTTGTCCAGGTTGATCACCGCTTCGAGTGGCTTCAACCCGGGGGCGTGCTCCGCCAGGTAACTGTGCAGCCCCTCCACCCGCGCCTGATGGCCGAGAAAACGGTGGCCACCCAGCAGTACTCCGACGCTGCCTTTCTGGCCACCGCAGGTATGCGCCAGCAACCATCCCATGGTGCGTCCGACGACATGATTATCCTGACCGACGTACGGCTCATTTGCCGCCTCGTGGATATCGGACAGCAGGGCGATCACTGGCACACCCGCGGCCCTGATCTGCGCGATGGCGGCATTGATCAACGGGTGCGCGAAGCTGACCACCGCCAGGCCATCGCACTGCACTGCCAGTTGTTCGATCTGGGCAATGATGGCGCCGGGGGTGCGATCGAAAACGTACTCGAATTGACAGCTTAAGTTGGCGCCGGCCTGACGCTGCGCCGCTTCGGTGATGGCAGCGGCAACGTTGGCATAGAACGCCTGGGCGGTGCCGAGTAGCAGGATGCCGAAACGATAACTGGGGCGCCGTTCGCGGATCCGCTGGCCGATCAGCCTGGCCGCGAAATAGCCGACCGCCTCGGCGGCCTGGAATACCTGCTCGGCGGTAGCCGGGTTCACCGCAGCCCTGGCATTGAGCACCCGGTCGACGGTGGCGACACTCAAGCCGGCACGCTCGGCGACCGTGGCGATGGTTGGGCGTTTAGTGTTGTTCATGGCGGCCCCCGCAAGCGCCTTGATAGAAAACTATCAAGCTTCAATGGGCCTGGATGATAGCTTGATAGGGAATGTATTCAAGGGCTTGAGGGCAATCTTTGGGCTCTCTATCGTTTCCCAAGCGATGTGATAGCGCATCCAGGCAAGTGCCTTAAACCATCAAGCTTGCGGAGAACAATAAAATGCCTGAACAACACGCAGCATCTGGAAAATCCGCTAAACCCGTGCCTCGGGATTATCGGTTGACGGGGCCCGAAGCGGCTAAAGCCGCGCAAAAAGGCCTGGTCTCGGCCAACTGGTATCAATCCCCCATTCCCCGTAAACGCATGAAGGAGTTAATGCAGCGCCGCGACGGCCCGGCTTTGCGCGATACCGCGATCTGGTTGCTGGCGATGGTCGCGACCGGGTTCGGCGGTTACTGGTTCTGGGGCTCATGGGCCTGTGTTCCGTTCTTCTTCGTCTATGGCCTGCTCTATGGCACCGCGTCCAATGCCCGTTGGCACGAAGCTGGTCACGGGACGGCGTTCAAAACCCGCTGGATGAATGATGCGGTCTACCAGCTGTCGAGCTTCATGTTCATGTTCGAACCCCAGGTCTGGCGCTGGAGCCACGCACGGCACCACACCGACACCATCATCGTCGGTCGCGACCCCGAGATCGTCGAGCCGCGTCCGCCGAGCCTGATCATGATGGTGCTGAGCCTCTTCAGAATGCCTTATGCAATCAAGACGATGTGGTCGGTGTGCCGGCATGCGACCGGGCGAATGGCTGAAGAAGAGCAGACCTTCATCCCCGAATCCGAGTGGCCCAAGGTGCAAAGGGACGCGCGCGTCTGGCTGGTGATCTATGGGCTTGTCGTGGGCGCGGCGCTGTATTTGCAGAGCTGGTTGCCGCTGATGTTCATCGGCCTTCCAACCCTGTATGGCGGCTGGCTCTCCTACCTGTTCGGCCTTACGCAGCATGTCGGCCTGGCCGAAGACGTACTCGATCACCGCAGCAACTGCCGCACGATCTACATGAACCCGGTACTGCGTTTCATGTACCTCGACATGAACTATCACCTGGAGCACCACATGTATCCGATGGTGCCTTTTCATGCCCTGGCACAACTTCACGAAGAAATCCGCCACGACTGTCCGCCGCCTTACGACAACCTGTACGAGGCCTTCCGGGAGATCATCCCGACGATCCTGAAACAGCGCAAAGACCCGAATTATCACATTCGCCGGCCTTTACCACCGCGTGCAGAAGCTGCCGCGACCGTCCAGGCACCCGCTGAAACAACACCGGCCTGACACCTTCCTGGCTGTACCACTACAAGAGAAAACGCCATGACCGATCAATGGATCGATGTCTGTGCCGTGGGCGAAATAAATGAAGAGGACGTCATTCGTTTCGACCATGGCCCGCACACCTATGCCGTCTACCGCAGCGCAGACGACGAGTTCTTCGCCACCGCAGGCCTGTGCACCCACGAGTCCATCCACCTCGCCGATGGCCTGGTGATGGAACATGTCATCGAGTGCCCCAAGCACAACGGGCGCTTCGACTACCGCTCCGGCAAAGCCCTGGGGGCGCCGGTGTGCGTCAACCTCAAGACCTATCCGGTGCGGGTCGAGGCGGGGCGTGTCCTGCTCGCAATCACCGTTTAATTGCAGGGAGTCTGTGCCATGAGTTCCATCAATGCTCCACTGGTCATCGTCGGCGCCGGGCATGCGGGAGGCCGCGCGGCGCTGACCCTGCGGGCTGAAGGTTATCGCGGTCGCCTGATCCTGATCGGCGACGAATCCCACCCGCCCTACGAACGTCCGCCGCTGTCCAAAGGCTTGTTACAGGGCACCGTTGAACTGGCGGGTTGCAGTTTGTGCGATAGCGCCCAACTCGCCGAACTGGACATCGAGCACCTGGCCGGCAACCCGGTGCAAAAACTCGACCCGCCGCAGCATCGATTGCAGTTGGCCGACGGCAGTTGGTTGCATTACGCCCGCCTGTTGCTCGCGACCGGGGGCAGGGCGCGGCTGTTGCCCTCGGTGCCCGGGCATCTGCCCAACGTACTTTATCTGCGCACCCATGACGAAGCAGTCGCACTACGCGATTCGCTGCAACCCGGCGCCCGATTGGTGATCATCGGTGGTGGCTTTATCGGCCTCGAGGTCGCCGCGACGGCCCGTGCCCTGGGTTGTATGGTGACCTTGCTCGAAGCCGGGCCGCGCCTGGCAGGTCGCGTCCTGCCGGAGCGATTGTCCAGTGTCCTGCTGGAACTGCATCGCCTTCAGGGCGTGGATGTCCGGCTGAACGTGGCGATAGAAACAGTGCAGGGCGCAACCCGCGCTGAAGCGGTGCAGCTGGTCGACGGCCAGGTGTTGCCCTGCGACCTGGTCGTGGTGGGCATCGGCATGCAACCCAACACCGGGTTGGCCGTGGCCGCCGGATTGCAAGTGGGTCAAGGCATTCGTGTCGATGCGCAGCTGCGCACCAGTGCGCCGGACATCTTTGCAGCAGGCGATGTCTGTGAATTTCCTCTGCACCCGCAAGGAGGGTTCCAGCGCCAGGAAACCTGGCGCAACGCCGAAACCCAGGGCCGTCACGCCGCGCTGAACCTGCTGGGGGGCGAGCGACCGTTTGAGGTCATTCCCGGCTTTTGGTCCGATCAGTACGACTGGGGGCTGCAAACCGTGGGCGTCTTCGCGACCACCGAACCGACGGCGAGCCGGGAACCCCCGGGCGGTGGTTTCCTGTTGTTCTACCTCGATGCCGAACAACGTCTGCTAGGGGCTTGCGGCTGGGGCCAGGGCAATAGCGTGGCCAAGGACATCAAGTTGTGCGAGCGGTTGATCGCCAGCCAAAACGCGCTCTCGGTGGTCGCTTTAGCCGATGCCGATGTATCGCTCAAGCAATTGTTGAGGAACTGACATGCGCGAATTCCTGGTGTTTCAGTCCTTGTGGGCCATGCAGGATCACCGTGGCCAATGCGACCTTCCCCTTGAAGCGCAACTGGAGAAAATCGCCGCCGCCGGTTTCGACGGGATCACCGACCATTTCTGGGTAGCGCCACAGGCGGCACGCCTGAGCGCCGCGGCCAAGGCGCAAGGCCTGCAAATCGAAGGTCAATTGTTCCCCCGGACCGTGGATGACCTGGCGGCCGCGCTCGATGTCGTCTCCCGCTACGGCTGCCACCACCTCACGCTACAGGCAGACGTGCGGCCGCGTACGCTGGCGCAAGCCATCGAGCTGATCGAAGGTTGGCAGCGCCTGGCCGAGCAGGTGGACTTTCCAATCCTGCTGGAGACCCACCGTTATCGCCTCACCAGCGACCTGTTGTTCACCCTCGACATTCTCGCGCAAATGCCCGACCTCAAACTGTTGGCCGACTTGTCCCACTACGTCGTGGGCCGGGAATTGCCTGAGGCGGCTACCGCTGAAGACGAGGAACAGATCCATGCCATCCTGCGCCACAGTTGGGGTTTTCACGGCCGGGTCGCCAACGGCGAACAGGTCCAGGTGCCCTTGAGCTTCGCCCGGCATCGACCCTGGCTGGACCGGTTCCTGGGCTGGTGGCGCTACGGGATCGAGGATTGGCTGGCCCGCCCGGACACACCCGACAGCCTGTCCTTCACCTGCGAACTGGGTCCGCCGCCTTATGCGATCACTGGGGCTGATGGGCATGACATTACGGATCGCTGGGCGGAGGCATTGATGTTGAAGGAGCTGATGCGTGGGGTCTGGAACGATTGCCAAGTGAGACCTGTGCATGGGGGGCGCTGAGCGCAAATGAAAAAGCCCGACACTGGGTCGGGCTTTCCAATCACGTAGCCAACTCCCTTTGGCTGATTGCAGTGTGCCCGGCCAGTGTGACGAAGTCGTGACGGGAGTGCGCACATCACGTGCAGGCCGGATTTTTCTCTCAATGGAGAGTCTTGCGACTCTCGCCAATCCTGATCCGGTCAAGCGCCCGGTTCAATGCGTCCAAGGCATCGAGGAGGGCTTTGGCCTCTGCTTCCCGGTCATCCCCCCATAGTCGTTCAGCCATTTTGTTCAGGGCCTGGATAGCTCTTTCAATGTCCGCAGCGGTTGCTGTTGGGGTGTCTGTCTGTGGCTTTTTAGGCATGGTCAAAGTTGCTCAAGTGCTCGAGCGAAAACGCCGACGATCGGACATTCTTCGGCGCTCATCTCAGTAGAGAAATTGGTGAAAAGCGCATATTAACCGACGGTCTTGACCGTGCTGCCGATTTTCACGCGTGTGTCACGGGCGCAGCCGATGTCATTGAATCACTACAGCATTGACTGAAGGGCAGGGCACGCCTATATAGGTGCCCAATGCACAGTTCAGTCAACGCAGGAAACGTAAATGAGCGATGAGATTGATATTCCTGAGCCCGAGCACGACCATCTGCTCGATCATGAATTTCACGATGAAGAACCCTGGGTTGAAGAAGACGCCCAAGGCATTCTTGACGATGATGATGACGAAGAAGATGACTTGGACTACCTTGATTCGATTGATCAAGAGGATTAGGTCGACAAGATCTTCTTTGGGTTTGGCATGCTGCATGCCGTACATCATGGCGGTAGAAGAGGGTTACGCCCAGTCGAAACCCGGTTCAGGATCAATCGGCGGGTAGCACCGCAGGTTTGCAAGATCCAGCAATGTGAAATGACCGTCCATCCAGCCGCCTGTGTCGATGTGGTACACGTTGCCCAGCACTACAGCTTGCTTGAGTGGTGTATGGCCGACCACCAGGGCGCGAAGTCCTTCGACGCCCCCGGTATCGCCGGCCTGGATCCGGGTGCGTGACCACATGCAGCGCAGCTGCACGAGTCGCAGCTGCTTGTCGCTTTCAGGGGATTCGAGTTCGGTGCGCAGTTGATCCCATGATGGCACGGGGCAATCGGCGTGAATGATCGCGACCCATCCACCAGGCGTCTCGATCTCGATGGCAATCGGCAGCTTGGCGAACTGCAGCGCGAACGTTTGCTGCTCCAACGGCGACAGCTCGGTGAACCATGACCCGCCGTTGCAGATCCAGCTGAAGACGTCGCACGTGTCGAAGTGCACCACGAAGTCGTCATGGTTGCCGCACACCGGGTGAAACCATGGCTTGGCCAGCCAGTCCAGGACGTCTCGGCACTCAGGGCCGCGATCGATCAGGTCTCCGACGCTGAACAGGCGGTCGACAACGGGATCGAAACCGACCGTATCCAGCGCAGCCTGCAACCGGGTGAAGTGCCCGTGAATGTCACCTGCCGCGAAATCCCGGCCAGCGGTGTTTGCAGCGAAGCGCTGGATGCGCGGCACCTCGATGGTTGCGATCATGGGGCACTCCGGTACGGCAGAAGGCGTTGCTTTTGTTACTCGTCGATCACCGCTTAAGCATGCGCCAGGGTTGTGGTCCGTGTCACAGTCGTTTGTTTAAAATTTGGCATGGCTTCGCTTCGAAGGGTCTACATTCGAGGGAGTATTCCCTTACTGAGAGAACGGATATGTTCAGACATCGCTCGTTGATTGCCGCTATTGCCTGTGTTGCATTGGTTGGCGCCTCGACGCCGGCATTGGCCGATCCAGGTAATGGCAAGGGGCAGGGAAACGCAAAGGGCAATTCGCAAAACAGCCAGGAGCATGGCAGCCAGGGCAACAAAGGGAAGCATTCAGGAGGCGGTGATTGGGACAATGGCCCAAGCATCAATCGGGGAAGCATTATCGGTATTGTCGATGGGCATCGGGACTACTGGAGCCCCGGACCTGCGTTACCACCCGGCATTCAAAAGAACCTCGCCCGCGGTAAACCGCTTCCGCCTGGGATTGCCAAAAAACTCGATGGCCGGCTGATCGGCAGTCTGCCGCATTATGACGGGTATGAATGGCAGCAGGCGGGCACTGACTTGATTCTGGTGGCAATCGCTACCGGTCTTATCTATGAAGTGCTCAACGGCGCTTTCGATTGATTCCTGCTGGCGCATTCCGTCCGTCGCGGGACTTGAACTGTCTTGGGGATTACGCGTCATAAGGTACGCGTAATCAACCCTCACGGAAGCAATCATGCTTTTTAAAAACAAGAGTCTCGTTGCTGTAATGTCATGCGCCCTGATGCTTGCAGCCGCCCCGTTACTCCCTGCTGACCTGTCCATCATGAATGCCGCCTATGCGAAAGAGGGTGGTGGTGGTGGTGGTGGTGGTGGTGGTGGTGGTGGTGGTGGTGGCCACGGCGGCGGAAATGGCGGTGGGCATGGCGGCGGAAACGGCGGTGGTCACAGCGGCGGCAATGGCGGCGGCCACAGTGGTTCGGGTCACTCCGGCAGTAACGGCCGCGGCGAGGGTTTGAGCAGTGATCATGCCGGCAAGTCGGTTCGCGACCACGGCATAAGTGGCAACCATTACGGCAGTGATCGTAATAGTGACAATGGCCACGGCACCACGACTTCAGGCATTGCCCACTCCAAAGATACCCGCGGCCTGGATAAGGCCAGGGCTATTTCGGCGTCGACGCCGGGCGATCACAACGCGAAGGGACTGAGTAAAGCCGGCGCGCCAAAAAAATCCCATTGAGCAGAAACTGCCAGGCAAGCGACTTTTTAGCGGCCAGGCGTTTACAAAAAAATCCCGGAGACGTCTGTTTCCGGGATTTTTTTTGTAACGCAGGTCGGTAAACGTTTTACCCAGTGCTCTCGAGGATCAGCAATAAGCAGCTAGTCTTCACCTTGGTGTTGCAGGCTCTTGCCGTGTGGGCAGGAGACTGCTTTCCAGCGCAGGAGCACAGCGTATGTCCAGAATCCTCTTTTTGATGTTCGCCGGCATGGTCATGTGCGCCAGCCAAGCCATGGCCGACCCCCTGAAGATCGGCATCATCGGTTCCGGTAACGTCGGCGGTACGCTGGGTACGCTCTGGGTAAAGGCCGGGTACTCGGTCATGTTCTCCTCACGCCACCCCGAGGAGCTGACCGATCTGGTCAATAGCGCCGGCCCCAACGCCCAGGCGGGCTCGGTGAGCGATGCCGCGACCTGGGGCGATGTGATCGTGTTGAGTGTTCCCTATGGCGCGATGCCAGAGCTGTCCGAACAGCTCCAGGGCAAGCTGGGCGGCAAGGTGGTGTTGAGCACCAGCAACCCGTTCAGCGGCCGTGACGCAGAGGTCGGGCGCAAGGCGCTGGAGATGGGTGTCGCCTCGGCGGACCAGCAATACCTGCCTGGAATACGCCTGGTGCGGGCGTTCAACGCCATAGGCTATGCATCGATGAAAGACCAGTCCGGCAAAGACAAGGCGATTGCGATTTTCGCCGACGACGCCCAGGCCCGGGACATGGGCGCCCGGTTGGTGCGCGACGCCGGGTTTTTACCGGTCATTTTCCCGCTGGCGCGAGCCAATGAAGGTTTGCCTGGCGGCCCGCTCAGCGGCCTTTGGAACGAAGCCGAACTCAAGAGCAAAGTCGGTCTTTAGGAGAAATCCACCATGGCTTGCGCAAATCTGTTGGCCATTGCCTGGGGTGTGTTGTTTTGCACGGCAGCGTTCGGTCAAGGGGCGGCAGACACCGATCACCCACCGGCAATTCTGCCATTGGAATCCGAGACGGCCCCAAGGCTCATTGCCTATCCGCCGCTTCCCGAGCCGCTCGCCCGCGGCGTCGTCATTATCCAGTATCGAACGGAGCAGGCCAGGATCATGCCGGTATTCGGCAAGGCGGCTGCCGATGTATCCCCACGCCTGGGTCACCTTCACGTGACCGTCGACGACTGGAAAGGTACATGGGCGCACACCAGTGAAGACCCGATCATCCTGGTCGGACTGACCCCCGGCACCCACAAGGTTCTGCTTGAAGTGGCCGACCCGACGCACAGGATCCTCACCCATGCGACAGTGAGTTTTACAGTACCGCCGAAAGAGCCATCCGTCGCCCCTCACACTGACGCGGGGCACGCCGTAAAACCGTAACTGTTAAGTGGTTAGTCGCGCACGTTCTGGTACAGCATCAACCGCGAGGTTTCATGCATGGCGCGGGTCAACCGTGACAGCCGCTTGAACTCCTCGGGGTTTTGCCCGGCGACGTTGTCCAGCGGCGTCGGTGAGGCCAGGTCATGCAGGGTTGGCGAGCTGCCATCGTGCTCCATCTGCACCATGTAGTGTTGCGTCACGCCGGCAATCAGCGGGAAGGTGCCTTCACGCAACACCAATGGCACCACGCGTTCGCCTTCGGGCGCGGGCTGCTGGATATCGCGGCCCATGCCGCTGTTGCGAAACTCCAGGCCAGCCATGCCCGCCACGGTTGGCAGCAGGTCCACCAGGCCGACGGCTTCCTCGACCTTGCGCGTCCCGATCATGCCTGGCGCGTGGATGATCATCGGCACCGCGTTGCTTTCCAGGCCCAGTTGCTCGTAGGCCGGGGCCAGGAAGGGGATCTGGGCAATACGGGTGTTGTGGTCGCCGAACAGCACGAAGATGGTGCTTTCGTACCAGCCGCCGGCCTTGGCGATTTCCATCAGGCGTCCGATGTTGAAGTCCAGCAGGCGCACGGCGTTGTATTGCTCGACACTGCGCGAGCCTGCGGCCTGGACCTGTTCCAGGGTAGGGTGCTTGACCTCGAATCCGTCATTGCTCTTTGGAATCGTGAAGGGGCGATGGTTGCCGGCCGTTTGCACATAGGCGAAGAACGGTTTGTCCTTGGGCAACGCTTGCAGGATCTGGTCGGTTTCCTTGAACAAGTCCAGATCCGAGATGCCCCACACATCCACCACCGGGGATTTCCAGTCGCGCTCGTCGAACAGGCGAACGCCATCGATGCTTTGCCGGATCAGGGCATTCATGTTGGCCCAGCCGGAGTTGCCGCCGATGGTGTAGATCTTGTCGTAGCCGGTGAAGGCGTTGATCAGGGTGTTTTGCCGGGTGATCAGTGGGTTACGCGTCGCGGTTTCCTGTCGAGTGACGTCAGGCACCCCGGTAATGCTGGCCCAGACGGTTTTGGCCGTACCCGTGACCGGCACATAGAAATGCTTGAAGAACCAGCTCTGCGTGGCCAGGCGATCGATATTCGGCGTTGGATTGATCGGGTTGCCATAGGCCCCGACAGCGCTGGTGCCCAGCGACTCGAGCATGACGAACATCACGTTCGGTGGCCGCGAACCCGGGATTTTGTAGGGTTGTGGCGCCTGGTGGCGGACGAAGTCGAGGGTCTGCGGATCAGGTTTGTCGACGCCCAGATAGTGGGCCATGACCGCGTAATGTTCGCGCACCTGTGCTTCGTCATAGCGCGACTGGCCGACCTTGACGGTGTCGTAGAAGAAAATCACCGGGTTCAGGCCCAGCGCGGCGATCTGGTTGTTGCCCGAGAAGAACGCATCGCTCCAGCGCAGCGGCACGGGGTTTTCGAGGTTCAGGTGTTCGACACGACCCAGGATACCCAGCAACACCAGCACCACCATCACCGCACCGCCCCATGTCGCGGAGAGCGGGTGAATGGTTTTGCGCGGACGGTCCAGCGTGATGCGCTCCAGACGCACCAGGGCCAGTGTCACCAACGCGACGGTTGCCAGCCAGCCCAGTGAGATCCAGATGACCGGGTAGGTTTGCCAGATCATGTCACGGGATATTTGCGCATCCTCGATGAAGCGCAGCACCGTGGCGTTGATCCTCACGCCGAGGTAGGCGTAATGGCCAAAATCGATGATGTAGATCAGCAGCACAGCGCTGAGGACGGCGACCAGGTACAGGCGGGCGATGCCACGCAGGAGGCGGCTGCCGACAAGGTTCCAGCGCGGGATCCAGGCCAGCAACGCCAGCGGCAGCATCATCAGGATGGCCAGGCGCAAGTCGAACCGAAAGCCGATGCCCAGGGTTGTCAGCACATGATCGTCACCCAGGGCTTTGGCGTCGAAACCGGAAAAGCCGAAAAAGAACACCACCCGCAGCAGGGCAAACAGGACGAAGGCGATCGCTGTTGCGCCCAGCCAGTAATGCAGACGTCTCGATTTCAGCCAGCCCATGCCCGTTTCCTTAATTAAGATTTTTTTGAGTTTCAAGTGCCGCACAGGGTGATGAGTCGGCGATACGCCCAACGCGCCCCTAGTATCAGCAACGCCAGGCAGCAATACAGGCCCAGCAGCGGATCGACCAGGTAATCCCAATAGTTGTGGGAAGGTTTGATCCCGGCGATGAAAGCCAGGGTCGCGCAGGTCAAGATCACCACGGCCAGGTAATGACGCAGATAGAACAGGCCCAGCGTCATCAGTGCCACGAGCAACAACAGTGGCCGCGGGCTGTAGCCCCGCCGGTAAGGGTCCAGGTCGCTCAGGCCCAGGGTTGCCGGGTACAGCACCAGGGCCAGGGTGGCGAAGAGGATCAATACGCTGGTTTGACCCTGCCGCTCAGGCGGCAGCAGATCTAGCCTGCGCAAACACCCCCACGCCATGAACACCATTGAGGTGATCGCAAGGTCGTCGATATGGCTGCGCAGGTAAGCGGCCAGCGACAACCCGCCCAGCGGTATGAAGCTGGCGGCCAGCAAGGCAAGCAGCAGCGCGATGCGCCAGGTCCTGTCCAGGCCGAAAGATGGCAGCAACAGGAAGATGATCATCGCGAAGCTGGCATGGGCCTGCCACAGGTTAATCATTGGAGACGCTCGGCCAGCCAGGCATCGTTGAAGGTGACGTGTTTAATGAAGGTGTTGTTCCAGGAATAAACCAAGTGATACATCCCGTCGGGACTGCGGATGAAGTAGGGGTATTCATATTCAAACTCGCATTCCTGGCTTTTACACACACGTTTGTCGAGGTTGGCGAGAAATTGCCCCTCCAGCGCCTGGCGCAACTTGCCACTGGAGCCACGGAATTGTTTGCCGATGATTTCCTTGTAGACCAGGGGGGTATACGGATCGCCCTCTGGGTCCGGTGATTTGTCCAGGTCGTGCAGCAGGCGCCAATCGTCCATTTTCGCATTGGTGACATACAGGCTCAGCTTGAAGCGCCCCTCTTTCAGGTCATTGAGTGCTACCAGCAACCCGTGTTCGGGCGTCGCAACGGCGGCCAGCGAGGAATTGGGGTTCGAAGGAACCAGCGGATAAGGTTCGCTCCAGTTTTGCCCGGCATCTTCGGTGCGGCTCGCCAGGACCCGATGGTGGGTGTCACCGGCATAACGCAACAAGGCGATGCCGCGTTGGCCATCCAGCGGAACAATCGCCGGTTGCAGCGAATTATTACCGTGGCTGATGCGGAATTTGTCGATCACCACACCGTCTGCGCTCAAGTACAGGTACTCGGCAAACTTGCCGAGGAATTCGTGATAAACTGGCAAGCCTATGGAGCCGTCGGCATGAAACACCGGTGCCGACCGGACCAGGGTGCTGATATTCAGGAAAGGTGAAGTGATCAATTGGCGCGGTGCCGACCAATGCCCGCCAAAGTCGTCTGAAACCATCACATTGACTGCGCTACCGGCCCAGCCGCCCATGGAGACGGAAACGTAGAACAGCCATAGGCGGTTGTCCGGCGCGAGGGCAATCACCGGGTTGCCCAGTTTGCGGATGTACTTTCGCGTGCTTTGCTGGGTCGAGTCCCGGGTCGCCATGACCTGTTCCTCTCCCCACTCACCGGTGCCCGGGTCGAAACGGGCGGAGCGCACCTGCACATCGGCTGCGCCTTCGCGTGTGCCAGCGAACCAGACCGCCATCAGGCTACCATCGGGCAGGGCAGTGACTGCCGCGGAATGCACGAAGTCCACCAGCCCTGAGGAGGCGAAACGGCTGGAATAGATGGGTCTGGCTTCCTTGTCCGCCACGGTCGTGACCGGATTGATCAGGGCAAAGGGCGAATGCTCGGGGGCCGGGTGGGTGATCCATGCAGCCGCGAACAGGCAAACCAGGGCAAGGTAGATGCCGAATGCAGGAATGCCGGGAAATTTGATGCGCATTATTGAGCCTTTGGCATTTCAAGGCCCATTAGAACACCCAACCTTAGACTTTAGTACATGATTGGATTGTAAGAATTTTTGTTGCGCAGGCTGTTGCCTGCAAAATTGAGTAAACGCTCCAGGGGCAATTTTTTCAGGGCCGAAAAAGCCCGCGCCACGCGCATGCCAACTAGTTGTATTTGCCAACGGAATCATTGAGTTACTGAATGGTCATAGACAGGGTTTCAACGTCGTTCGGGATTTTCCACGGCTGAAACCCTCTTACCCCCGACCTTCAGGATGCTCAAATGAATCGCGCAGTAATGATGACCCTGGCCCTTTCCAGCCTGCTCTTGCTGGGAGGCTGCGGACCTCACTGGGAAGACGGAGAAAGGTACGGCCGATATCAAGATCATGATCATCGCCGTGGCTATGACCGGGATGATGATCGAGGCTATGACCATCGATACGATCGTCGTGACGATGATCGCGACAACCGTCGTTATCGCGATCGTGACGACCGGGACGACTGATACATCCGGGGTCTTTTGAAAGAGGGGTAGGGGTAGGGGTTGGTCAGCTTCCCGACTTGCTACCCCTTTGATTCTCCCCGTCATCCTCCGATGCTGCGTCTTTCTTTATGGCGTGCGCGTCGGCACCGGCGTTTGAACCCGCCGCTTCCTCGCCCTTTTTATCGGCCTTTTCTTCGTTGGATTCAGGCTGGTTGAGCCCGGGAAGTGCCGAAGGTGGAATCGTTGCGTCCTCGGTGGTTTTCTCGCTGGCCTGCACGAACAGCGGCGAGGTCGACAGCAGGCCCGTGAGCATGAGAGTGGCGAGGGTTATGTTCATCGTTTGAGTCTTCCGTGCGAGGGGATGTACTGCATTGGAAGGCCGACTCATGGGAAGGTGCGTAGTGGCGGACGAGCGGCAAGGCGGGGGGCTTATTTGTCTGGGCTCCGCATTGCAGCGATGGCGGCCTGACAGCCGACCGATCGCTCGCGGCTGTACCCGTTTTACTGTAGGAGCCCGGCTTGCCGGCGAAGGCGCCCTGACATTCGATGATTGTCTTTCAGGTGTACATATCCATTCCTGCGGTAACGGCCGCTTATGGTTTCGCTCTTACAGCGAGTCACTTGGAAAAGCCCCAAGTAACCAAGGGCTCTTGCCC